>NZ_VDCQ01000087.1 GCF_006265175.1 Paenibacillus hemerocallicola
TTCAGTCCTTTGCTCTACCGACTGAGCTACCAAGCCTTATTTGGTTTGTCTAATTAAACTGTTCTTTTCGATAAGTAAGAAAACACAAAAAGCCCTCATCCATAAAGGGACGAGGAGCCGTGGTACCACCCTAATTAGAACACTCCCTACGGAGGTTCTCACTTGTTTGTCATAACGGAAAATATCCGGTGCCCTCTACTTACCAAATAATGGTTTCAAGGGACTGCTTAGGAGTGAACTTCAATCAACCCTATCCCTAGAAACGCTCTCAATCTCCGGCGTTTCCTCCCTGTAAAGCGGTATTGATCTACTTTTCTCCATCATTGCATTTTAGGTTATATACAATTTTTCTTATTATATGTTAAACATTGGAATTAGTCAATGACAAACATGCACGGGTACATTGTTTGCAATAAGATATAAGGTATTTACGTAAACTGCCCGTTACTTCAATAGGCCGCCGATTGCCGGCAGCCTTCTTAATCACCTATTGAGCTATCGTACCCGTTAGCTTAACATCCATAGGAGCAAATTGTGAAGCCCAACTCTTTGCGATAATCACATCATTTTAATAATAAATCCGGTCTTAACCCCCTGCTGGAAACCACAACTTTCATAAAATTTATGGATTTCCTCTCTCTTAGACCCTGTCATAAGCATGAGTTTATAACAATTTCTCTCCCTGGCATATTCAACGGCCTTATTTAAAACCATTCGGCCGTAACCTTTTTTTCTAAAGTCTGAATGAGTAACGACATTTTCTATTAATCCGTATGGTCTTCCGCTTCTTGTTAAGTTCTTGATCAAAGTTAAGACACAAGACGCGACAATCCTGCGATCAAATTCTACGACAATGATCTTCATCATTTCATCATTAATAATCGCATTCCAGAGGTCTCCGATCTCTTCTAAGTCTAAATCTGGATCGTCTTTGTTTAAATGTTTATACAACTGAAGTATTTCGGCTAATTCATGATCTTGAATATATCTGACTATTGGATATGACATCATGGTACCATCCTTTTAAAGGGGTTCACTAATAACTGCTGCTGCATTAAGTCGCCTTATTAGTTCGACGATACAAAATGTGTTTCCTTTCATACGGTAAACCATCTCCAGATGTTCAAGCAACTTTATATCAAATACTTAATTTCAATCGTGGTCCAACTTCACTAAATCCTTCTCTAAGGTAAAAAGCTACTGAACGTCCCCATTTTTCTGAATTTGGTGCTCCAACTTCAAGACGTTCCCATCCTTTATCAATAGCAAAATTTTTGACCATAGATAAAAGTCCACGACCGATTTGGATGGATCTATACTCTGGATAAACAAAAAGTTCCTGAATGACTCCGTATTCTCCAAAAGTGCGGATAGATGACGATTCAAAGACCGATATGAACCCAAGATATTCGAATGATGAAGTGTACGCTAGAAAAACTGTGTACTGCTTATTTTCAGAAAGTAGCTTCTTTGATGCTTGGATGTAAGCTTCTTTTTCCACCAAAGCTCCCCTAAGCTCTGTAAGCAAATTAACCACCATATCTACAACGATTTCACTGTCATTGCTATCTGCAATCCTAAATTTTGTGACCAAACCCTTCCCTCCCAGAGTCTCAAAGCCGGACCTTGACTATTACAAATCACGCCCACATACTTCTCAAACGAATTGTCCCGGTGCGAACCGCTCCATCATAGTGGCGATTTCTTTGCGTATTTGCTCCAACTCGGCGTCGTTATCGGCCCCTTGGGTGGCACGTACGATCCAATCCCCAATTTGCCGCATTTCCGCTTCTTTCATTCCCAGCGTCGTTACGGCCGGCGTGCCGAGCCGGATGCCGGACGGGTACCAGGGCTTCTTGTCGCCGGGCACGGCGTTTTTGTTAGCAATGATGCCGGCCCGTTCCCAGCGAAAAGAAAGCCAATGCCCATCCTTGGCAGCCAGCCCGTTATCTGAATGAACGATATCGAGAAGCAGCAGATGATTCTCAGTTCGTCCGCCCATCAGACGGAAGCCCTCAGCCTGCAAATGTTCCGCTAGCGTCTTCGCATTGCGGACAATCTGCCCGGCGTACTGCTTGTATTCCCCGCTCATCGCTTCACGGAAGGCGATTGCCATGGCTGCAACCGTATTCATGTGCGGTCCTCCCTGAAGTCCCGGAAACACCGCTTGGTCAATTGCCGGACCTAACTCTTTCTTGCATAGGATGAGTCCGGCTCTCGGTCCGCGCAGCATTTTGTGCGTGGTCGTGGTGACGATATCGGCATGCGGGAACGGATGGGGGTGATGCCCGGTCACGCACAGCCCGCAAATGTGAGCGATATCGGCGACAAGCAACGCGCCGGCCTCTTTGGCGATTTCCCCCAAGCGCTGAAAATCGATCTGCAACGGATAAGCAGTCGCCCCGCAGATGATCAGCTTGGGTGAATGGAGGCGTGCCAGCTCGCGGATTTCGTCATAGTCCAGCTCGTAGTCGACGTTCAGCCGGTATGAAACGGCTCGATATGATGCGCCCGTCATGTTGACGTGGTGCCCGTGGGTCAAGTGTCCACCGTAGTCCAACGAAAGCCCGAGAAACGTATCCCCCGGTTTCAAAAACGCATGCAGCACCGCAAGATTGGCTGGCGAGCCACTCAAGGGCTGCACATTGGCATGATACGCTTGCGGATTCGGCGTAAACAGCTTCAGCGCCCTTTCGATGGCCAAACGCTCTAAGGCGTTCGTGTTCGCCTGTCCGCGATAGTACCGCCCGTTTTTCTGCATGCTTCGTTCGCCGTTTTCCCAAAAATACGGATAGCCTTCGGCGTACTTGTTCGTGAATGAAGAGGCCAGCGCCAGCCGGACCGCCATGGATGAATAGTTTTCCGACGGGATGAGTGCAAGCGTGCTTTTTTGACGAATGCTTTCCGCATCCATCATGGCCGCTACCTCGGGGTCGTGCAGGTCCAAATACGTCTGAATCGTTTCCACCTTCGATCAACTCTCCTTCGCTGGATTGGATTGGGAAAACAAAAAAGAGCGCTTAATCCAAAGATTAACCACTCTCGCCCAGGCGTACGGCACATACCCCGCGTGCTTCCTCATGGTTCCCCATGCTCCGCCAGTCACACGCAGTACCTTTTATTTAGTCATATTATACCAAATATTCTGATAGTTAACAATCATCCTTTGCGAAGGCATTCCACCCCACTTGGAAATGGTTGCGTCCATGCTTATTACCGTTATCCGTGAACTCTGCTGTTTTTATTAATGTAGCAGGATTTCAGGACCTACCAGCCATATGGAACCGTAAATTTGATATCCACTTACCCAGTATGAAAGACACAATTGCAGTAAACTGCCCGTTAGTTCAGCGCCGCGAATCCACCCATGAGGATTCCGCGGCCCTTATTCTCGCTTTCCAGAGGAGGCGGGTTGGATGTGACGGTTACTGTTAAAGTGTTGGCGGGACCTCTTTCTGCTTTAATCTGGCTGGCTTAAGGTTTGAAAATTGCCCCAGAGCATCTTAATAATCTAGAGCGTGTCTTCAAACCTAAGCCAAAGCAAAATAGAGGCCAGCGACAAAAAGGCCGCAAATGTGCAGGTTAGCTTATCATAACGAGTTGCCAGTCTACGATAATGTTTCAACTTATCGAAGAGGCATTCTACGAGATGGCGTTCTTTGTAGAGCCACCAATCGCACGTTCGCTGAACTTTGCGGTGTTTGCGGCTCGGAATGACGGCGATCGCTTGTTGCCCCTCAATAGTTCCAGAATGTTGTTCATGTCGTAGCCTCGATCGGCAATCACGGTCTTCCCTGTGAGATCCATGGCCTGAAGCATTTCAAAGCCTTTCACACAGTCGTGGCTATTTCCAGCGGTCAGTTCAAAGCGTAATGGATTGCCTAGCGCATCTACGATAGCAAGGATTTTGGTTGTTATTCCGCCTCTGGATCGTCCGATGGCCTGATTTTGTTGCCCCCTTTTGCGCCTGCGCCATGCTGATGGACGCGGACGATGGTGGCATCGATCATGATAGGTTCAAAATCAGGGGATACGGATACATGCTTCAGAATTTCATCCCATATCCCTGCGATCTGCCAGCGACGGAAACGCGTGTACACCGTTTTCCATGAGCAGTAATGTTCGGGCAGGTCCCACCACGGTGCTCCGGACCTAGCGACCCAAAGCATGGCATTCAGCATCATGCGGTTATCTTTCGCAATTCGTCCACCTTGACGTTTTCGTTCGGGTGGAAGCAAATCTTTAATTTGATCCCATTGATCATCGCGTATTTCGTATCGTCTTCTCATAGGAGAAATTTACCATGTCCAAATATAACAACATATTAGGGAGGGTCTTACTAACCAATACCCAGCAAGACTTTTTAGTCTTTCCATTTTCTTGTAGCCAAATCCTCAGATCCTCTCTCGATTTTGCTGGAATCAGATTTTCAATTTCCATAGATAAAATACATTTTCCTTTCTAAATTGATTCATAATCCCATAGTATACCTGTTATAATTAAAAAAATGGTCTTTAATTGCAAGACCATTTTTTTAACGAGTTACCGTTTGTCAGAAATCACTTTATCAAGGAACTTATCTGCGTCACTATTAAATTTCCAGACAATACCAAATTTATCAACCAACATTCCGAAGCAAGAAGACCAAGGCATTTCTGATAACGGCATGATAACATAACCACCTACAGACAAATTAGAAAAGTAATTTTCCAGTGTCTGCTTATCATCAATAACGATACTAATCAGTATATTGTTGCCTTTAACCAACTCGCCCGTTACACTCTTCATCGAAGATAGAATATCCGACATCATGATTTTCCCGCCTGCGAATTCGATTGAAGACTCCAGATCAAATTTAATTCATTTTCTGGCAATGGATAGTTTGGATCTTGCGGAAAATCGCTGAATCTTACTTTTTTTACCTCATTTGCATGTAAAGCCTCCGAATAAATTTCAATCGCTTGTTCTGCGATTCCATCAAAGTTTAAATATGCAATAGCTGCCATTAAGTCATACCTCCTTCTTGTGATAAATGAAGTATAATGTATAAGCGGTGACATACGTATGTCACCTTTTAAAATATAGTCAAAAAACAGAGGGGAAAATATGGAGAAGGTTGAGAGATTAATATCCATCATCATGATATTGCTGAATAAAAATATCGTTTCAACAAAAGAATTTGCACAATTATTTAACGTTTCCAAAAGAACAATTCTTCGTGATATGGACACACTGAGTTTATCAAACATCCCGATCTATTCTATCAATGGAATTAATGGCGGCTACGGCATTATGGATGAATACAAGGTTGATAAACGTCTTTTAAGCAGCTCCGACTTGGAGAATATATTGACTGCACTCGGCGGATTGGAACAAATTCTAATTAGCGAAGAAGTTGAAGTGACCATAAAAAAGATAGAAGCCATGGTTAGCCCATTGTCTCCGAAAGGTTCAATCCAACTGTCATTTTATGATTGGGAGGGACGGTCTGAGATTCTTCAAACCTTGAAGATATACCAAGAATCGATATTAAAGAGAAGGTTAGTTTCATTTGATTATATAGATAAAAATGGCACCACGACGAATAGAATTGTCGAGCCATATCAGCTTCATTTTAGTGAGTCGAGTTGGTATTTGAAGGGATTCTGTTTACATCGTCAGAGATATAGAACATTTAAATTATCCAGGATCGATCATCTTACTATGGATGATGAAAACACATTTAACCCTAGAGATTATTTATTGGAGCAAGAACATGAAGCAAGTTATCAACCGCAACTAGTCGCTATTAAGGCGTTGATTTCGCCTAACATAAAAGATCAATTCATTGAAAGGTTCGGTCGAAAGAGTATTGAAAACTATAGTGCTGAATATTTCTTAGCCACCATCTATGTTCCTCAAAACAGTATTGGCTTTCAATTTTTAGCGAGCTTCGGGACAAATCTGGAAATAGTCGAGCCAAAAACCTATGTTGAAGAATTTAGAGATTATTTGAATAAAATGGTGGAGAAGTATCTTCAAAAGGCTCCCATTAACATCAAAATGTGAGCCTCTTTGGTTTTCCACGGCGTAATAAACTTCGATTTCCATAAGTATTCATGATGATACATGATGTATTAACGCTTCTGCATGAATAACATTGTCGATAAGGAAAGCACATTCTTCAAGCGATGAACCTTTCTCCAAATCGTCGCATACCCATATTGCAGTTTCCACGTAAAGACAGAGCTTAAGTATTTTGCTCGGAATATCAAGTTTATTGGCTAAGTCACACACAACCTCTTCAATTTCTTGAAACTTCTCTGGCGATAATGTATCGCTGAACTCATTTAATAAAAAACGTGACATATCAAAAATAGGATCACCAATTACTCCTTTAGGGTCAATTAGGGTGTATTCCCCACTTTGGTTCAAAATAATATTTCCATGATGAAGGTCACCATGGAGCAGCATTTTACGAGGATATAAAGCAGAAACTGACAAACATATTTCTTTTGCTCTTTCTATGTGTTTGTATAATTCCTTACAGTCCTCTCGCTTACTTAGATAGTCCACGCTCTTTTCAATCCACTCTATATAGGTCGGATATTGAGCGATTCTACCGGGGGCAATATGCAATCCATTAAACAAAGAATAAAATATAAATATTCTTTCTTCACGTGGATTCCCGTGGAGCAATGAATCACCGGGCTGTATGCCTTCTTCAAGGATAACACCGTTTTGAATGTCTGCGTTATAAACTTTACAAAATCGTCTACCGTTATATTCGCATAATGTATTATGCTCAGTTACAGCCTCTCTGCATGGTTTACCTATTTTCAGCACCGTATTTCCATACAACTTCGAACAACATTTAAAAACGCAGTTAGCGGAATATGAATGTACAAGTTCAAAATCATACAACTTCCATCTTTCAGTGTATGTTACGATATCGCGTAGTACTTTTTCGTAAAACTCTTCTCCAAAACGATTGATGATATTCTCGGTTTCATCCCGCTTAAAACAATAATACTTTCCATGTTCTATTGCTCCGCACCGTCCTCTCTTCCAGGCCGCCGTTACCGTTAGCGATGCCCCTGTTCTTTCCTCGGCAGATCTTTGGGTAGTCCCTTAAACTATACTGCCATGTTTAGTTGAAAAACGAATTGGATTTCATAAGATTTTCCGTTTCCTGAATAAGCTCACGCATCATGTTAATCGCTTGATTTAAGCCATCTTGATTTTCCGTGATGAAAGTGAAACTCTCATTTATTCTATGCAAGTATTGGCTCGGCACTATGCGAAATGAATCGGCAATGGCAGTAGCTCCCTTTTCATTCGTCAAATACGTTTCGTTGATTGCAAATAAAACCTGATTCAAACAGGATATTGACCTGAAGCAACATCCAGCGACATAAGATAAATCTTGTTTGTAAATGCCTTTAGATCCATTATCGAGAGCAAAGGCTGCCTCCCAAAAAAAATTTTGGACAGTAGCTTTTTGAAAAACGGGCGGAAATGGGGTTGTTCTGCTTTTCAGTTTTCCTACAACTCCCGAAGGATCCCATAACACTTTGCATAACGCTATCTCAGCCAAATAAATCGAGTTGGCAAATCCATGGGGATGTCCGGGTTGATAATCCATTGTGATCGTTCCCCCGACACATTCTTCAATTACACGCGACACTTTATTTTGATCGCGAAATAATAAATCAACCGCAAACTGATTCACTTTCAACCAGCCGCCGCCATTGATCCATGGTCCCCAGCCGCCTAGTTCCGTCACTAAGTTTTCTCTATGGTCGTCATCCATTTCAGCCGCAACCCGACGAAACTGGGCAATGTCCAGCCCTTTTTCGGAATCGTAGTAAATGCCGATATCAATATCGGAGTTTGGACTTTCAGTTCCCCTGGCTCTTGAACCGCCGAGAACCAGAGCACTTACTCCGCTGATTTGTTTAAGGCTGTCAACAATGTTCGAAATGGTGTACGGCACATTCATAATTCGCGCTCCAATCTTAAGTTCGATTACGTCCAAAATAACGAAATGACTGTCTCAGCGTCAAGAGAGAGGATTTATTTAACTATTCTGCCCCGATAGCTCAACGAGGCTGCCATCTCATGCCGGCAGCCTCGTCCTGGTGATTGTTAAGCTATAGTTCTCCGTTAGCTTAAGCAACTTTTCTTGGTTAGCGTCATTGACAGACTGGTCTAATGCCCATTGCGTGGTAATTCGGTAGGTCAACATGCTGCCACCGTCTTACGGTATTACAAGTTTTCGTTTACATATTAGATAAACCAAATTATAATTTGACTATAGTTTAAATAAACGTTATGAGGTGTTATTCATTGAACTCGGATCATCTCGCGATTCATGAACTAAAGAAGGGCTTTCATTACGTTCCGGAAGCCCAGGTTTTTATTTGCAATGTGTGCGGCCAGAGATTTGAGAACGGAGAGGTGTTCCCTATTCAAGGTCGCTTCTTCGAAGCCAATCGCGCTGTTGAATTCCATGTCGGTGAGGAGCATGGAGACAATCTAAAGCGATTGCTCCATGAGGACTCCAAATATAATTCCTTGACGGATAATCAAAAACAACTTTTATCGCTCATTCACGACGGGTTGTCCGACAAAGAAATTAGCGGCAAGCTTGGTGTTTCCACCTCAACGGTTCGGCATCAAAGATTCATGTTTCGAGAAAAAGCAAAACAAGCCAAGCTGTATCTGGCGATCTACGAGCAAGTTGCCGAGAAAAAAACGACCGATGAAGAACGGCTCATACAAATTCATCCCAATGCTACGATGGTTGACGAACGATATCTTGTTACCGAAAAAGAAAATCTGCAAATTCTGAAAAGTGCGTTTATAAGCTTGTCGCCTTTGAAATTAAAAGCATTTCCTTCGAGAGAAAAAAAGAAAATAGTTGTGTTGCGGACGATTGCACGACATTTCGAACAAGGAAAAAAGTATACGGAAAATGAAATCAACGAGCAGCTTCGTTTTATATTTGACGATCACGCAGTATTAAGGAGATATTTGGTCGACTATGGTTTTATGTATCGAACACCTGACGGCAAGGAATATGGGCTCAATTAACAATATTACAGGAATGGAGAACGAGTGAAATGACTGAAAAAAACTTATTTTCGCCTAATGATACTGGTCGGGGTATTATTCAATTCCAGTATCAAATCTCAAGTCAATTGCTGGACATTCATCTAACCGGGCTTAGTGAGGAAGAATATCACTGGAGACCGGCAGCACGAGGACTACATGTAAGTAACGATTCGGGAATCTGGCTTGCCGATTGGCCCGAATCGGAGAGCTATGAAATCGGACCTCCAAGCATCGCTTGGCTAACCTGGCATATAATCTATTGGTGGTCCATGGTCCTTGACCATTCGTTCGGCGACGAAACACTTCAGCGGGAATCCGTCCCTTGCCCCGACAGCGCTAGCGAAGCGGTTAATCGAATTTATCAGTTAAAAGAGTTGTGGGAAGCTTCAGTTGCAACGCTGTCCACTAATGAATACCATGAACGCGCTCGAACCAATTGGCCCTTCAGCGACAAGCCGTTCTATGAGCTTTCCGCCTGGCTCAATGTGGAGCTTATGAAGAATGCTGCGGAAATAGGATATTGCCGGTTTCTGTTTGCTTCCCAACAGGGGGAAAGCCTCCGTCCATAGATCCTGCGAACAGGAAGCCAAGGTCGTCGATCCGGATCGTTGGGTGGATGCAACGACGGCAGGTCGTTCCTCCGCCCTGCTGCCTCCGCGGAATAACTTGTAAGAAGACAATGTAATTATTATTGATATATTTATAAGAAGCTCCCGTTGATGGGAGCCTCTTATGTTTCCACGCTATCCTGCCCGTTCGCGGAGCGGGCTGGAGGGCTGCCACGTGGCAGCCCTTTAGTCATTGACTATCGTTCCTCGTTAGCGTAACAAAATACTGCCGATTGCGGAGCAACAATGATACCTATGGTTCCCAACGTTCTCGACTCAAGTAAAAATATAGTAGCGTATCTCTTAATTCGGGTTCCTTATCGATGGAAACATGGGTTGGAGCGATAGTTGAACATGAACGTTATTTCAGAAGCGTTCTACTAGTCATATTGTGAGTACAGCGCAAGCATATCATCAGCACAGCCAGCTATGATAGTATTTGCTTGTTCAGCATGTTTACTGCCTCAGCGTAAAGTTGTTGATTAAAACTAACAGAAGCCATTATTAAATGCCATTCAGCGTCCGTATTTCCCTTATCAGAAACAGTTTGCAGCAGCCCGTATGCTTGCTCAAATGGATTCGTCTGGTCAGAATAATCTTGCAGATAATTCAGTGCCCTTGCATATGCTATCATTTCATATGACCACTTCAACGAACATAAAAAAGGAGCTGCCGGGTAGGAGCTCCTCCACTATCGTCTCCGTTAGCTCAAATTTCCGGGAGCCTACTCTCAATCAGAAACCGCCTCAGAATCCAAGTCGGGTCCTTAATAACAGGATTCGTCGTCGCCTGCATTTCGGCGATGCTGGCGTCTGAGTTGGCCGTCAGGACTATAACGCTCTTCAGCTCAGGGATGACATAGACGTACTGCCCGCCGTAGCCGGAGGCAAAAGCATAATTCAATCCATCAACGCAGCCGACCCACCACAGGTAGCCGTAGGCGGCGTACCCGGACCATCCTGTGGAGTGCTTTTCGAAGGATTCGTCGACCCATCCGGCAGGGAGGAGTCGCTGGCCGTTCCAGATGCCGTCCGCTAGATACAACTGGCCGAAGCGCGCAAGAATGCGGGGGGTAAGGAACATATTATTGCCGCCCCAGTTTAGCCCCTCAGGAGCCTGCTCCCATCGGACCGGGAACTGGATGCCGAGCGACCAGAATAACTTCCGGCGGAATTGGATGCCAAGCGGCCAGAATAACTTCCGGCTTGCGTAATATGCAAGTGGAACCTTCACTGCTTGTGTCAGAATGGCTGAAAGGAGATGCGTAGTACAAGTGCAGTAAAGGAAACGCTCGCCCGGCGAGTGGACGAGTGGCTTGTCAAGTATCGTGCCAATCCAATTGCTGCTTTTCCAGACCTCTAACATCTCCTGGCTGTTCTCCTCGACATGTAAGCCATGCGTCATAGTTAGCAGGTGCTTTACGGTAACTCCGTCGATGTTCGCGAGCCATTTCTCCGGCATCTTCAGAGCCAGGTCGGAGATAAGCTGATCGACGGAAGCGATCAGACCATCCTGAATGGCGATACCAACGAGCGCATTCATGACGCTCTTCGTGATGGATTTAATGCTGTAGGCAGCGGTCGGCTTGACCGGCGGCTCGTATCGTTCGAAGACGAGCTGCGCATCCTTGACGATCAAGAGGCTGTAGAGGCTGGGAAACGTCTGGAGCAGCGTTTCATAGGCTTGGTTCAGTCGTAGTGCGTCTAGTTGGGTGGCCTTCGGTTCCATCACTGTGAATGGGACGGCTTCTTCGATTCGGTGCATCGGTACCACTCCTTTACTTTACTAATTCATTCTGAATGGGACATATCAATCCCTCTCATCCCGATATCGGTTATCAGGTAAATTATGGTGCACCGCACGAATTTGACTTATCTTAATACCCTAATAGTAAAGTAGGAGGTTACTTCCCTTTGACAATTCTAGGCTGCCGGAGTATTCAGCAGCCTCTGGTATTGTTGCGCTATCCTGCTTTGTAAGTTAAGCAAAGGCAGCCGATCATTTCTGGCCGGCTGCCGTCGTGTTGTCTTTATTCAACTATCGTTCTCCGTTAGTTTAATCAACAAACGACCAAACGAACTGGCCATCTGGTTTTAACCACTCAAAACGGGCATTAAAAAATCCTTTGTCATTAATGGATTTATTAATAACTGCTTTATAGTATTCAGGTACGAATTCATTTGAATTTACACAGGATAACTCTACCCACAAAGGTATATGTTTATGTGGTTCCTTGATAATTGGTTCTCCTGCAACCTCATTAGTAATAAAAAAGAACGTCACAGAATGTGAGTCGCTTATGTGAGAGATATATGACGCAACTCCAACGATTTTGGGATTAGCAATTCTCAGACCGGTTTCCTCTTCTAACTCCCGTATGCAAGCATCTTCTAATGTTTCATGCTGTTCTACTCCGCCTCCAGGTGGTGTCAATTGATTATAGGTAAAATACGAAGGAACTAATTTCTTCAGTAACACAATCTTATTATCCCTAGTACAAATACAAGCTACTCTTACTCTAATTGACAATGAAATCTCTCCTTTTTACTAGATGTTTTAAAAATTAAAACCCCCTTCCAATGAAAGGGGTTAGTAAAGTTCAACGAACTACCGTGCCCTCTCATCTTTCGAAGGTTACCCTTCGCAGGAATTTGCACCGTGCTTGAAAGTAAAGTCGGTTGCCGCGGCTTCATAGGGCCAGTCCCTCCGCCGAACTCTGGATAAGAGAAGTTTTCAATTTAGTTAAATCATATGATACCAATCCATATTTTACAAGTTTCTCCGCAAAACTGCCCGTTACTTCAATGAAAAATGGGAGCAGCTGCCGCGGCAATCTGCTCCCATCTAATTCCACTATCGTAATCCGTTAGTTTAAAAATGGAAGCCGCTCATAACTTCCGGCTTGCGTAATTTCACTTGATTAAAGTAAGCCCGAAAACGTATCTCCTGAATTTCACTCTAGTGTCACGGTCAGACGATCACGCGGTAGTGAAGCTGAACAACTCCGCATCGGAAGCGGCGCTCACCGAGCAACTCGAGCCGCATGCGGAGGTTGTCCGGCAATGCTCGCTTACCTCCACCCAAGACGATCGGATTAAGAAGCAGATGACACTCGTCGATCAGTCCCGCGCTCATCGCCTGCCCAGCAAGCTCGGGGCCGCCAATCGTAATGTCGGCTCCTGAAGACTCCTTCAGCCTCCGGATCGCATCAGGATCGAATTCGCGCTCGATTCTAGTCCTGGCGCTTGAAACCGACTGAAGTGTCCGGGAATACACGATCTTCTCAGCAGCTCGCCAAATCTGCGCGAAGTCCCGCATTACCTCCGGTTGATCGCCGCTGGACGGGTTCATTTTGATGTTCGCCGTCTCCCAGTACACCATCGACTCGTACATTCGACGCCCGTACAGGTAGGTGCCAATCGGCCGCTGGAAGTCAGTCCAGAACGCAAACACCTCGTCATCGGAGATCGACCACTCGATATTGCCGCGCTCGTCCTCCATGTAACCGTCCAAAGATACATTAGCAGCGTAGATCAGTTTAGCCATTTCGATAACGCCCTCCAGTCTCTGTTCATAAACTATATTTTAAGACATTTCAGTTCGGATTGTTTCTTACAGATTGCTAATCTAATCTGCCCGTTCGCTTAATGAAGTACCGTCAGTCTAAATCTTTATTTTCTTTCCACAGCCGCCTCCATGGAAGTATTGGACATAGGCACTGTTCCCAAAATGGGGTTGGACTAGCCATTCCTGTGTCGCAGCCTCCAAAAGCAAAAACCGCAACGCGGGGGTTGTCGCGTTGCGGCGCATCGCTTGCTGCCGTTATTTGTTTATGTATATATTTGTAAGATGACCGACTCGCGTATCGCGCTTTTTCGTCATACACCTTCTGCCTCGGCTACTTAAACCCTCGCAAGCGGTTGCCCTGCCTGGCCACCGCGCGGATTGGCGGTGGCTCGGGCTATGGGCAACGCCGCTTTCGTCAAACGGCTAGTCGGCAATCCGGACCGCATCGATATTCACCCAAGCGCCGGTCGCCCCGGACGATCTGGTGCCTATGGGCGCGATGCGCACGACGTGCAGCCCCGGCTGCAGCGAGCCGGTATCGTAGGTCGGATGCTTATAGCGGACCGCCGACGCGCTGTACTGGTCGATCATCGTTTGCAGGACGCCGTCGAGATACACGTCGGCCTGACCACGCGCCGTGCCGACCAGACTCCACAGCTGCGCGCCGGTGCCGTAAAAGGCGATGTCGGCATACATGCCGGCGGATGCCGCTTGCCTGGATGTGCCGCCATGCTGGGAAGCATGTGTTACGATCATCCAGCTGCCGGCATAGCGGATCAGCGGACTCGTATCGTCCAGCACGCCCTGCGGCGCCGAAATGTCAACGACGGCGAGCGGTGCGGAGCCTTCGGATAATTGCCCGGCGCTATTGATCGCAAACAGTCTGTACCAGCCGGACGGCAAGCCGGTCGTATCGATGGTGCCGTACACCCCGGCTTGAACCGTCACCGTTCTGCCCGCCGACGACTGGCCGGACGCCTGCACGGCGGCCACCGTCTCTTCGGTCCGGTCCGATACCAGATACAGCTGTCCTTGCTGCGGACTGGTTCCCGCAACAGGCGTTCCGGTCGCCACCGGACCCGCCGTCACGCCTGTCAGCCTATAGTCTGAGGTAACCTCTACCGCGTCGATATTGATAAACGTCCCCGTCGCCTGCGGCTGCCTTTGACCGGTCACCGCAATCCGAATGTCATGGACGCCGTGCTCGAGGACCCCGGTATCGAAGATGACATGCTGGTACTTGACGCTTGTGCTGTACGTATCGATCGTCTGACGGAACACGCCGTCCACATACACCTCTGCCTGACCGCGCGAGCCGCCGACGAGACTGAGCACTTTGGCCCGGCTGCCATAGAACGGAATCGTGACCGTTGCGCCCGCGGTTCCCGTTTGCCGGGATTTGCCGCCGTACAACTGGGCGTTCTCGATCACCGACCATGTCCCGGTGTAGGAAAGACGCGCATGATCGTCGTCCAATCGGCCGGCGATCGCCTCCAGCACGTAAACAGGCTTGCCGGGCGACGCTTGTCCCCACCGGTCCACCGCATACAGCATATACCGCCCTTCCGCCATGCCGGATGTGCCGAGCGTTGCAGGAACGTCCTGCTGCACTGTCGTCTTCACCCCGTACACCACGCCGTTCACGGTGCGGACCGCCGCCTCCAGACCGGCCGGATTCGCCGGCGATGCGGCGGGCACCAGATACGCCGCGGCATACACCGAACTGACGACGGAGACCGGCTCCCCGAGCTGCACGCCGAGTGCAGGCGTCCCGCTCAGCACGGGCGGAAGCCGCCGATTGAACGAAATCGGCACGGTTTGTGTCTGATCGGCGATCACATAGACGGCGTCCGTCACAACCGGCTGATGTCGCGCGTCGGTAGCCGTGAACCGCTGCCAGCCTTCGGGTACGCCGGTCAGACTGTAGCCGCCGGACGCGTCGGTTTGCGACAGCAGCGTCTGATTGCCGGTCACATGGACAGAAGCCCCCTGCACCGGCAATCCGTCCGTGTCAAGCACCGTACCGAGCACCGAGCCGCTTCGCTCCGGCTCCGGCGCCCCGGTAGGCGGCCAGACGGCGCGTTCGACATTGGCGATGGAAAATACCGGAGACGCATTCCACGTTCTATGGGGGAAGTATGTCTGCTCCGCACGGCCGTCGGGCAAAATCGCGAAGCCCGGATCTTCCTCATCGAATACGATCAGCGTTTGGCCGTTGTGCTGCCGCACCTCGGCGATCGGAAACCCTTGCCGACTGCCGTCCGCATGCGTCACCAGCGCATAGCTGCCTGCGGCCGATTGCGGCACAGATGCGCCGGTCAAGATGCCGTCGTAGGCATCGCCCTTGGCCATGCTGAGCGCGCCGGCGATTGAGCCGTTCACCACGCCCGCTCCGGTCAGCTGACGGCTTCCCTTTTGCAGCAGCGTGCCTCCGCTCAGCTTCATCTCCCGCACCTCGCCGCCCACGAGCCGGATGAGTCCCAATTCGCCGTGCAGCGCGATGTCGTCCACAAGCAGCGGCTGTCCGTGTTCGGCATAATCCGGGTTGCTCAGCAGCAGGTCGGTCGTGTCGCCATAAGCGACCTTGACCGCCACCGCCCCGGAGGGAGCCTGCTGCGGAGCCAAGCGGTCGATCGCCTCCACCTTTGGCGTCCCCGAAGCGCCATACGGCTCCAGCAGCGTCACGAACGTGCTTTTCACATTCGTGCCGTCGCGCCTTAGCACCAGCTTGGGCATGGAGTATTTCACCGCTTCGTCGTTGTTGTCCTTGGACCGTCCCTCCAGCCGCGCCGCGCGAAGCGACGGCGAGCGCCCCACATACAGCTCATTGGACGCGCCTGCTTCGAGCAAACCGGTAATGCGCATCCGGGACGCCGCCGCGCCGTTGTTCTGCGTCACCAGCGTCAGCTGGTAGCGGTCTCCCGCCAGCTGCGCCCGCTTCACATCGCGCACGTAAATATAACCGGGATAGTGGCCTTCCGCACTGCCGCTGTCTATATTGTCCACCGGCTGGACGACATTCGTACCGGGCGGCAGCAAATACGGACCGTAATCGGCAAGCGCCAACTCCGTATCGAAGTAAGCGTCCCGGTTCGCATCGCCCTGAAGCGTGTACTCATGCCGGCTTCCGCCGGATACGCGGAACAAGTCCAGCACATAGCCTTGCTGGCCGTCGCCGCCTGCGAAAGGCACAAACCACGGCTCGCGCCGATACTCGTCCGTCGCCGGATACGCGGTCTCGTACGACGCGCGCATCGCCTTGAAGCCGCCTTCCTGCGGCACATACGCCTCCACATTGCCGCCGTGCAGCGCCCCTCCGCTTGTCCTCGCATCTTGGCCGCCTACAACCACCGTATTGTGCGACATTGTCGAGAGCGTGAAGTAACGGTAAAACGTACTGAACGTATAACCCAGATCGGGCAGCAGTTCCTGACGCTCCGCGAACAGACCGAGATGCAGCGGATCGCGGTGCACATGGGTCGGGTACTTGGCCTGGTAGTTCAAATAAATCTGGGTTTGATCCGCTCCCGTGCCGCCTGTCAGCCTGCCGATGCCCGCCGCCGGCCACAGCTTGGATACGAGGGGATCGGAGCTGCCCGCTTTTTCATAGGCCCACGTATCCTGCAGAGGATAAAAATTGCCGTTCGGGTACAGCAACTGCCTCTCATGGCGCAGCGCCCGCCCGATCACCGGATAATCCTGCTCCAGATGGAGATCGACCAGCCGTTTGCCCGAGCGGGGCGACACATAGCCGACCGGGTCGGTCCAGCCTTCCAGCTTGTCAATCACTTGCTGGATACCGTTGATCAGCTCCTTGTGGTAGGATAGCGTCACTTCCTGCCAGAAGCCGTCGGACAAAAACAGCCGGCCCATCATTTCTTCCATTTGGGCGACGACCATATGCACATAGTCCGGCTCGCCAAGCGCCTTTGCCGCCTCCACCAGCCCGCTCCAGTAGCCGTACGCCAGATTGGACAGCCAGACCGGATGGCTCAGCACGTTGTCGATCGAAGCGCCGAACAGCTTGTCGCGCAGCATCGCCTCCACATCTTCGCCCGCTTCTGCGCTCAACACATCAAACGCATTCGTCTTTCGAACGTTCGTATACGCTTGGAACAACGGTCCGAGATTATCCAGATCGAAGCCGAACCAGCGATACCACATGCCGCCCCAGTACGAATACGGCGGACCGGACATCTTGTTCTGCGATTCGTAGTTCCACGCTTGGTCGATTGTCGGATTGTAGCTCTCGTAAGCCTGGGCGATGCCATATAACAGCCGTGCAGCGCCCAGCGGATCGCTTTGGGAGACGGCCCGTGTTTGTGCCAGCAGCCGCTGCTTCTGCAAATACCACATATGGGCGGTAATGAAATATCGCTTCCCCGAGCCGTCCTCGTAGTAAGGAATGCGCACCGTCTCGCCTTTGGCGTTGGTGGTGATATACTCCTTGTCTTCCGGATAAGCCGGATTCGGGTATACCGTCCCCGTTCGAACCGCGGTCATGCTTTTTCCGTCCGCCGAAAGCGTATACAAACTTTGTGGAAACAGCTCCGGCATTTCCGGCAAGCCGACATAAATAAAGCCCGGCTGCGGCGGAATCAGCTCCAGCAGCTCCTGCACCTTGGCAGAGGGCGGCGCGGACGTGACCGTCGTCGGCGGTCCTCCGGACGTCATGCCCGGCGCAAGCTCCAATCCCGCCGCCACCATATGCTCGCGATCGATCATCAGCGTGGCGGACAGCGCCTCCGCCGCACCCGCCGGCAGCACGGTTAGCCGCAGCTGGTACATGCCGTCCTTGAGCGGCCCCGGATGCGTGAAGCTTAAAGACTGCCTTCCGCCCGATGCGGACAGTGCGGTCGGCGTCAGCTCCTGCCAGGCACCGTCAGGCTCTTTCCATTGCAAGCGAATATCCCCGCTGCCCGTCAATGCCGCATGGGGCCATGCGAAGGACAGACTCTTCTCGTCAAACCCCGTATAGGCAAGCTCCGTCTGCTGGGGCTCCCAGCTCTCCACCGATCCGGCAGACCCGCCCGCTGGCGTCAGCGCCTCAGGCAACGCGCCGAAAAACAGTCCGCCCAGCCGCCCCTGATCGACGACCATACCGTTCAATCGGCCGCCATCGCCGTACCGGTCCCAATGATCCGAATGACGAATCGGCACCCACGAGGTAAGCGGACGCGTCAGCGAACGGTGAACATGAATGACGTTCAGCCGCCATTCGTCTCCCGTCGTAACGCCCGCCGGAGCAATCGCCGAGAGCGGGATCGCCGCCTCGACTGTCGTATAGCCGCCGGAAGCTCCAAGCTGGTACTGTACACCGCTCAGCAGCGTCAGGCCGGGATTGGCGCTATAGCTGTCGCGCTGCAAATTCCAAGCGGTCGTCGTAATCGATGTATCGTTCGGATCCACCGTGAGCCTTGCCACGTAATGAGCGCTCCCGCCAAGCTGCGGACTGATGACCACCTCGATGTCCGCCAGCGTCTCCGCTTCCTCCTCGTCCATCACGCCGCCGATATACATATACTGGCTGTCGTAGGCGACCTTGTACGCGATCGTGGACTCAGGCTCGTATTCGAAATACGCTGTACGGAAATTGTCCAGTACAGCTGCCCCGTCCCACTGCGCTTCGTCCAACGCGCCGTCGATCGTCGGCGCCGCGCTCCATAACGGGGCAACCGCCCGCTTGTCGACGTAATGGGCAACCGTTCCGGCAATCCCGGCCGCATGCACGCTGGCTTTGCTGGTTTGAACCATTTCAAAGTGAATCATCGTCACCGCCATGCAGCCGGCCAGACCTGCTTTGACCAGCTTTTGGATTCGTTTTCCCACGAAATATCCCCTTCCGGCTTCGCCTGCACGGCAACACGGCAGGATTACAGGCCGTCCATCGTCTCCGGCAATCGCCTTCGTCCGATCGATCGGCCTCGCTCGCCGGCGTGCCCGTCGCCTGAGCGCTTAAAGGCGGAAGACACGCCGCCGGGTTCCGGTACGCCGTGAACCGCCGCTCCGCAGTCCGCTTCCTTCCGGAAAGCCCGCAGCCGAACGGTACGCTCTTTCCGCAGCGTCGTTCAGTAGCGAAGCACTATGCCAAGCGTCCGTTCCGGCTCCTCCCGGCACAGCCGATACGCCTCGGCAATCTGGCTGAATGCGAATCGGTGCCGTACAAGCGGTTTGATTGAAATTCGTTTGTTTGCCAACAATCGAACAAATTCGCCAACATTTCGGCCTTCGGTCCACCGCACGTACCCTCCGGGATAATCATACCCGCCCCGCTCGTAGCGTTCGTCATAACGGCCCGGGCCTCCCGCTCGGCTAATGCGAATTTCCGCTTCCTTGCGGAACAGGGCATTGCGCGTAAACACCGTGTCCGGTACGCCGACAATGACCACATTGCCCCGGTCGCGCAGCCAGCCGATCGCCTGGTCCAGCAAGCCGTCTCCTTTGCCCCCTCCGCACAGCAGCACGCTGTCCGCTCCCGTCAGGCCGACTGCGCCCAGCCTCTCCAGCGCTTCATTTACCTGCGCGGCATCGGAGCATACGGTGATGCCGGGACAAGCCGCCCGCAATCGCTCGCAGCGCTCCGGCAGCAGATCGCAGCCGATCACCTCGTAAGCGGCCGCATGCGCGATCTGCGCGGTAATTTGACCGAGTATGCCCAGCCCGACAATGACGACCGTCTCGCCGAATTGCAGCTTCGCCTGACGCAGCGCGTGAATCGCGATCGCACCTAGCCCGGCAAACGCCGCTTCCTCGGCATCGACATGGTCCGGCACCGGAACGGCCAGCACTTTCGGCACGAGCCGGTAGTCCGCGTGCGCGCCTTCACCATAGCAGGCGACGCGCTGCCCGATGGCCAAATGCTCGACTCCCGCTCCCTTGGCGACAATGCGCGCCACCGAGTTGTACCCGAGCCGCGTGCCGCTTGACTTGTTGTTCAGCACCATCGTCTCCGTACCGTTGCTGATCGCGGAATATTCGGTTTTGACCAGCACCTCGTGCTCGCCGGGGACCGGTTTTGCCTGCTGTTCGATCCGAATTTCACCCTCGCGGGCTACCGTTACTTGAATGATGTCCACAGTCGTTCTCTCCCTCTATCGCGGCCTCTCTTCTCTGTTTCCTTACTTGCCGCGCTCCTTCTCGATGTCCTGCTTCAGCAGTTCGTCCGCCTCGCGCAGCGCCGAATTGACGTCCAGCTGGCCCTGCGCCGCTTTGACAAACGATTGCCAAATGATCGTCTCCTGCCGGCTGCCGGAGACATTCACCTTTCCGGACGCACGCTTCGGCGTCGGATCGGTCGGTTCATACAACGTGAGCGCTTTCATGTTTTTCGTGCCGTACACCGGATGCGCTTTGCCGAGCGCTTCGCGAATGTCCTTGTTGGTCAGCGTCGTCAAAATCCCGTTGCGCGAATCTTGCATCTGCACTTCGTCGGACAGCATTTCCATGATGACTTGGAACGCTTCGTCCTTATGTTTGCTTTGCTGCGTAATCGACCAGTATGCCGGCGAACGCTGGCCCATCCGTTTCGGCGCGCCGTCGAGCGTCGGCACCGATACGATGTCCCAGTTGATTTCGGGCGGGATGACGAGATAAATGCTGTGCTGTCCCAAATACATCGCCGATTCGCCTTTGGTGAACAGGGCGTTTTCGAGCGCAAACGTACTTTGCACGCCGTTGTTCGGAATATCGTGAAAGCGTTTGAAATTGTCGAAAAGCGTTTTCCATTTCGTCTGGTCGGCCAACCCGTCTTTTTCCGGGTCCAGAATCGGCAGCGAGAACGGATTGTCGCGCAGCTGCGCGATCAGGTTCGTGCTGAAGCCCCGGATTACCTTGCCGCTGTCGACCCGGGTCAGCTTTACCGCGAGATCGTAAATCTCGTTCCAGCTCATGCCGTCCTTCGGATAAGCGACGCCGAACTTGTCGAACAGATCCTTGTTGTAATACAGCACGGACGGAAAATATGGCGGCACCGGCAAGCCGTACAGCGCGCCCGTCTGTCCGGCGTCGATGTTGTCCTGGATAAACGACGGGACGAACCGGTTCAGATCGTACTTGTGTTTGCCGACCATCTCGCGCAAGTCATAGCCGAGCTGCAAGTCCAGATAACCGGTCTTTATCGTCGGCGTATCCGTGCGGATAATGTCCGGAATTTCGCCTCGCGCCACCTTTTCCGTGATGGAATTGCCTTTGTCGCTCGTCTGGTAGTCGAATGTAATGTGCGGAAATTTCTTCTCCAGCGCGCCGCGAAAACGGCTGTCGAACTCCTCCGGCTTGACGCCCGCCGCGTAAATCGTCATCGTGAACGGCTCGGCCTTCTTGACCGCTTCGCCGCCTCCCTGCGCTCCCGTCCCGCCGGCTTCCGGCTTTTCCGCGCCTCCGCATGCGGGCAATACCGCCAGCAGCGCCGCCAGCGGTATGGCGACCGCCGCTTGTTTATTCCAGTTGAACATATGGACTCCCCCCGTTCTGTGTTCCGTGCATCTCCGCCTCGCGGACAAGAACACCGATCCGTTCGCCCAGTTCCTTCTCGGAAATCATATTGGCCCAAAACGCCTTCATCAGACCGGCCAGCTTGCCGATCGACATCGGCAGCACCGGCAAATGGCGATGCGTCCGGCAGGAAAAGAGTATCTCCCTGTACGTGCCGTACCGCTCCGGACGATTCGTTGTCTGCTCGCCCCATCCGGACTGGCCCGTGCGCTGCATCGCGGGAATGCTGAGCGTATGCTCGCGGATGAGCGTCTGCGCCCGCTCGCCGGACAAGTAGTCGATCAGCAGCCGCGCCTCCTCCCGGTGCGCGGACGTCCGCGCAATGCCGGCACCGGCCGAAATGTACAGCGTACGCGGCTCGGACACAAACGGCACCGGCGAAATGTCGTATTCCAATCCGGCGTCCTTCCATTCGTTCATCGCCATGTAGCTGGCCAGCACCATCGACAGTCGGCCTTCGAGAAACATCTGTTCAATGTCCCTGTTGTTCTCCGACATGTACAGCGGAAACATGCGCCGGTTGTGTACGATGCGCCTGCACAGCTTCGCCCCTTCTACCAGACGCGTTACCTTGCCGTCCACGTCCGCTCCGCCGTCCCCCTGCCCTTGTGCCGGGTCGAGGCTTTGCAGCAGGAAAATCGGCCAACGGTTCACATCCGGCAAATGGAAGCAGAAGCCGTAGCGCTCCCCTTCGGTCAACTGCTCCGCGCACGCGGTCAAATCGTCCCAGGTCCAGGAGCCGTTTGGCTCGGACAGCCCCTTCTCGCGAAAATGCCGCTTGTTGTAACCCAGCACGACAGGCGCAAAAATAATCGGCCGCAACCGGCAGACGCCTTCGAAGCTGTAGTCTTCGTTCAGAAAAGGGAAAACGCCGGGATGCGCGTCCAGCGGCTCGACCAATGTCGCCTTGCCGCGCTCGCACAGCTGCTGAAACTGCAAACTGTTCATCGTATACACGTCGGGCTGCCCTTCCGCCTGCGGTTCCACATAGACCGGGTCCTCGCCCAGGGCGTAGATTTTGATTTTGACCTCGATCCAGGCATACAGCCGGCTGAAGTCCTCCAGCAGCCGGGACAGCGCCATGTTGCGCATCGTCGTCTCGTTCAGACCGAGTGTCAGGACGACCCGCTGCCGCCTTCGCAGCACCCGGTTGCCGACATTCGGGATTTTCTCGATCCAGCCTTCCTCGGCGAGCGTCGCGAGTCCTTTGCGCGCAGACAAATTGCTGAGTCCGAAGCGGGCCGCAAGCACCTTCTCCGAAGGCAAGTCGGCTCCGGGTTCGTATTGTCCTGCCTCAATCTCGTGTTTCAGCGTTTGGACCATATGCATAAGCAGTTGGCGAAACTGTTCGTTCGTCGGTCTTCCTCTCATCGGGCGGCTCTCTCCTTGCGATTGTGCAATCGTCGTTATGCCCTACTTATTCGGGTTCCGCCAGGCAATCCCTCCTTCTTTCCTCGACCTGCGATTCCGGTTTATATAATTGAAGATAAATATATAAACCGGTTAAAACAATATACATTCACTTGCTCGAAACCGATTATACCACAGCGCTTTTTATTTTAAAACTACATTTAAATAAACCGGAATTGTATATTTACGTTTATTTTATAAACCGGATATGGTTTTTCGTTTTCGTTACACCGTTTCTTCCCGCCTTTCGGGCGGTGCCGCCGTGAATCGGAAATCTTGACCTACTCCAATGCGCAACATCAGGTCAATCGGGTTCCGCTCGCACGCCGAACGCGTCTCCCGGAACCTAGTAAAGCGGCGCGGCGTGAGCTAAGTTAAATCTCATTATTAGTTTTTGGTCCAAAAGAAAACCGCCCCTAAGGGCGGTCGATATACATAGTTCACGTCAATGTGGAATAAATATTTTCCGTATACTTGGTAATGGCTTCATCGTAATCGGGATACTTATAACTCAAACTTTTTGACACAGCTTTTGAGTATTTTCTAAATAACTCATAACAAGTTAATAAAGACTTCCTCATTTCCTTGTACCCATTCTCGGAATAGGTAGACAGGAGTGTTTCCCAATCTTCATTTGGAAGGTAACGATTTATAAATTTATAGTTCTTCCCCACACTAAAGGTATAACCATGCTCTGATCCAATCTGCCAAGCCATCATTCTCAACAAATTCGGTCGTGCAATCTCGTTTAAATGGTCAATAGCAAAAAGTATTTCTTTTCTCGCCAATCCTTTTACTACGTAAGTTGAAACCATCCAGAACTCATTGCAACAATCATCAAATTCCTTTGCAGTTGGCCTCTTGATCCAATATTGACGATCATCGGCGATCACTTCATTTTTAATTCGAGTATCCTTATCAAGCCGGACCTCAACTAAGCCGTCGCTTTTGGTGAAATAATCCTCAAGCTCGTTAATTGGAATAAGTGTCAGGTCTACTTTATTACCATCTTCAAAGTGAATTAAATAGGAAAACCAATTACCTAACTCGGAAGGAAAAAGCTCCATGTCCTCAGGTTTCTGCATCATAATACGATTCCCAAAAATTTCGAGCCATCGATCATTTTCTTTGAAAGAATCCATCTCGGTTACAAAGTAAGAAATGTCATAATCCTGGAACTGATCAGGGGGAATATTTTTGTTTGTACGCGATCCTTCCAAAGTTACCAATCGGACTCTATCATCATTCACAGCAAAATCGACTAGCACTTTCATCATTTCTTGTTCACTTCTCATCTTGAATCCTCCCTCCCATATTTTTGTCCGTAATGTTAACAACGAAGGAAGGCGGTCCGCGAATTCGAATGAAGCATGACTTTCTCCTTGGTAAACGTTAGAATTTATCCGGCAGCATTTTCATAGGTCATCGTCCTCCATCTCTTTACCTTCTATGTTTCATTTTACCATAAAAAAGCTAACCATTCAGCCTTCCATCTGGATGCTAAAGCTTCCGTACTACGCGCGAGGCTCCGAAAAATAGCACCGATGGCAGCTCATCCAACGTCGAGGCACCGGGGTGCATGTGCAAAGGCCCGTCCACGTGTGTTCCGGTCCGGGTTCCCATCGAAAGCTGCCGCAACTCCGATGTGTGCCACTCGTATGTGTGCGCTACCCCTCCCGGTCGCCGGGATAAACGGGCATGCAGTCCGTAATCGGCACCGACAAATCGATCACTCTCAACTCTGGTGCCGAAATGGCTTCATCCCTAATTATCGCTAGCGAGCATCTTCCCGTTGGAAAGCCGGGTGCTCATTTCGTACTGAAAAGCCGCTTACAGAATGGAGTGTAAGCGGCTTGAATCGTGGTGTCGGCAATGGTGAAGTCGCTCCATTCACTTTCCCTTCAGCCAGGCGTTCGCAAGCGCCAGCGCGCCTCTTGCAGCCGCGGTTTCGGCCAACGCATTCAACATGACGAAGTCATGAATGATGCCCTGAAAGCGTGCGGCCGTCACGGGCACGCCGGCTTCACGGAGCTTATTGGCATAAGCTTCTCCCTCATCACGCAAGACATCGGCTTCGCCGGTGATGACTAGCGCTGGCGGCAGTCCCTTCAGCTGTTCGATCGAGGCGCGGAGCGGCGACGCCGTGATCTGGGCCCGTTCCTCGGGGTCGGTCGTATACTGGTCCCAGAACCATTGCATTCCTTCACGACTCAGGAAATAGCCCTTTGCAAACTGCTTGTAGGAGTCCGTATCGAACGAGGCGTCCGTAACGGGATAGAACAACAGCTGCTTATGGATGGCCGGCCCTCCACGTTGCTTCGCCATCAGCGTGACGGCAGCAGTCATGTTGCCGCCGACGCTGTCGCCGCCAACCGTCAATCTGGAGGGATCGGCTCCGATCTCCACACCGCTCTCAGCGACCCATTTGACGACGGCATAGATCTCTTCAATCGCAGTTGGGTATTTGTTCTCCGGGGACAAGCTGTAATTCGGGAACACGACAACGGATTGCGATCCCGCAGCCAGCTCACGAATCAGCCGGTCATGGGTGTGCGCATTTCCGAACACCCAGCCGGCACCATGGATATAGACGATAACGGGCAGCAGCGCCGGGGCGTTTTTTGGCTTCAAGATCACTACAGACACCTCACCGTTTGGTCCACCCGGTACCGTACGCTCCTTGACATCCACATCCGGCTTTGTAACAGGAATCGACTGCACCTCATCCACCGTCTTTCGGCCTTTCTCGGGGGCCAGTTCATACAGGTACGGCGGATTCGCCGTTGCTTCCACAAATTTCTGCGCTTCCGACTCCAGCTTCACTTCATTCGGCATCGTTTATGTCTCCTTTCAAATTTGAGTGTTACATACATGTTTACACAGATTGGGTGAAGTCTAAGCGTTCCTGTCCGTTACTTCAACGAACAGGATTAGGTCGCTGCCGCGCCCTACTCCTGTTCGTAATGATTTCACTATCGTATCCGTTAGCTTTATCATAAAGGCTATATTAAATCCTGATGTTGATTTTTACGATAAGAAAACCGCCTCGTTGAAGAGGCGGCTTATTGAGCTATCGTACCCGTAAGTTGAGTCCCTTTAATTTGGTTTTGCATTGATTTCCGTTACATGCATCACGATGTCCCACCGAGTTAAAGCAGCTTGCTGCCGGCCGCGATGCGGTTAGTCGGTAATGTATATTTCAGTTAAGTCTTCTTTTAAACGTCACTTATTTATTACCGAGTTGTTCCGCCAAACCGATTAGAAGTCCTTCATTTCCACGAATGTAGCAGAGCCGATACGAGTCCTCGTACTGAACCACTTCGCCAACGAGCTGAGCACCAAACTTAGTGAGTCTGGATACCATTTCGTCAATGTCTTCAACGGTGAACATGACGCGTAGATAACCGAGGGCATTTACAGGAGCAGTTCGGTGATCTGATATAGTAGGTGGGGTGAGAAATCGCGAAAGTTCAAGTCGGCTGTGGCCATCTGGGGTAACCATCATAGCAATCTCTACACACTGTGAACCCAGCCCGGTTACGCGACCAGCCCATTCACCTTCGACAGTAGCTCGCCCTTCGAGCTTCAAGCCAATCTCCTCGAAGAAAGAGATTGCGTCATCAAGGGATTCTACAACGATGCCAACATTGTCCATTCTTAGTAATTTGTTTTTTGCCATAGTTTTATCTCCTTATGTGTACAAATTTATTACCTGATCATCTTCATATTTATTCTATTCAAGAACTACCAATTCCTCCCAAACATTTAACATCTTGTCACAGTTCATGATAACAAAGATAAGTCACAGTATAGTAAAATGTGAGATTTGGTTTTCGGATATGTCAAATGAACTTTTATACTACGAAATTCAATTCGTAATTACCGTAATATGATCGTTTTACGTAATAAAATTACGTAGATACCCCTTTTCTAAACTCTTAATATTTTTATACTTTAACAATTCGGAGTTACGATATTATCTCCTGCTTATTATTCTTGATCATTAAACTAAATTGCCCGTTAGTTTAACAAAACTAAGCAGAAAGCCGAAGTTTGTCATTCGTGTCGGTCTCAGAAAGCAGGCATGATAACTCCTGGTTTTTGATTTCGTCTACCTTCACTGTCTGATTCGTCCACCCAGGAGCAGCCGGATAATAGGGCACTGCATAACACATAGATCGCAGCCGCTTTTTTCATTCGTTCCACTCCCCCCAATTATTCACTTCAAAAGAACGGGAAATGACCGCCTCGGTTTGAGTCTTCGGATACTTGTCAATTCTGCGTGGGGGAACCAGACACCCTATCGCCTTCTCTTGTCCTTCGTGCTCGGCAATCCGGCCTTCATGGCAAATATGAAAGCAACAATGACAGGTATGATTAATGCAAGTATAAATAGAAGCTGCGCCCATCCGTTACTGAAAAAACTTACTTTGGCTATCCCGACGATCAAAGAGTACATGTAAAGAAACATATTGATTATAACGAAAAAAAAGCCAATGAAAAACATCATTACACGATGGTTATTCCTGCTGCGATTGACTCCGTACAGGTTCAACAGCAACGATGCGGAGACGACAAGGGTTGAAGTAAATGCAAGAACGGCGCCGGCAAGGCCCGATTCGCCGGTCGCGGCCACGGTTAAAAAAAGACCGGGAAGAAGCAACAATGGCCCCCATACAGCTATATTCATTTTTTTCACTCGTCAATTCCCCCTGTAAAGAATAATGCCCTCCACTTCATTCGTGCTTATTTGTCTCATCCAACCATCCATCAAGCTCGGAGGCTAATCGTGAAAGTTCCATTTGCAATTCCGCTTCCGAGCTGAGAGAAACAAGATGATTCAACATATTTTTTGCCGCAGCGATCATTTTGATTTTGGGGTTTCGGTAAATGACCGGCTTGACGGCATGATTCAATTCGTCTATGAATACCTTCCATTCCGGCTCGTCGTTCAGCTTAAGCTTGTGTATGGAAGACCGGGAGGCAAGTGTTTCCTGTTTCGACCAATCCACTTGGAATTTGCTTTCCGGGTTAAGGACAATATCCTTCATGAACTTCCAGGCCAGTTGTTGCTGCCTGGAAGCGGCGGCGATGGATAGAGCCTGGATCATCCCTACCGCATTGGCCCGAACTCCGCTCGCCAGGCGGGGCAGCGGAGCGACTCCGATCCTTTCTTTCAGCTCCGGGTTACGGGCAAGAAAAGAATAGATCCCGATTCTCCCGACGCCCATTCCCACATTGCCGGAGGAAATTTCTCTAAGAATTGCACTTGTCCCATTGGGCACCTTTTTTACGATATCTTGACTGTTCTTCAGCAACAAGGCGAACGCTTCGATAACAGGCCGGCTATCCAAAAATCCGGTAAAGCGGCTATTGTCAGGTGACAGCATGCTGCCGCCGTTGCTTTGGGCAAGGGATTCAAATAAATCCGGGATGATCGGAACCGCGCTGCCGTAAATCTCCTTCCCCCGGGTGGTGTTGGCCTCTTTCAAATGGACCGACATGGCGAAAAATTGTTCCCATGTCCAATCCTTCGTCGGCTCGGGCAGGTTTGCCCTGTTGAACCAATCTCTGTTGTAGAATACGGCCAGCGGTTGAGGAGACATCGGGATCCCTGTTAATTGTCCGTTCTCTGTCACCAAATCGGTTAGCGGTTTGTATAAGTCGTCGGGCGTTAGTCCATCTTCCTTATAAAAGTGAAGCAGATCGACAAACAGGTTCTGTCTGCTGAATGCGGTATCATAAGGCCAAAAGACGAGGTCGGCCGCATTGGAGCCGCTTATTCGTTCCAAAAATTTGTCCCCCTGGAAATCGGACATAGGAATTGTGTCAATGGTAACCTCGATCCCGGGATTGACGGATTTGAAAGCTTGCGCATGTTCGATGAACGTGGCTATTCTGTACCTGATTGATCCGGAGTCATGGTCGGGTACAAGAATCTTCAAAGACCGTTCTTTCGGACTTGGCTGTTCCGAGGTCATTATGGCTCCTGATGAGTCACATGCCTCCTCCATATACTGTTCCATCAAGAACTGCTTCCATTCCGCCTCAAATTGGTCTGGTGCGCGCCCGAAGATGGATTCGAGGTTGCTCGCGTCTCGAAGCAGGCGGTGGAGGGCGTCCCAGCTATAACGGGTTACGATAAAATCAATCAGGGTATAGCATAAATCGAAGCCTCCAATCTCTGAAAACTTCAGCCAGTCCGCTACCCGCAAGTAGGTAATCGAAGGCAATTCACGCTGCCGGTACCTGGAAGTGATCCGACTTCGGACGTGCTCGCGGGTCAATCCTTGCCCGACATACCCTCCTATCCCATACACAAGAAAAAGCGGTGTTTGCGGATTCGATTGCTTGGTTAACGCCATGCTATACAGAGCCAAAGATTGCCGGACGGTATTGCGATAATCAACTTCCGGATTCAAAGGTGAAACGATCTTCACGACGTTCAACTTACCGAAGTTTCCGATGCTCTTATTAGAGGGATATTCCGGGACCATCGACTCTCGATCGGGATAAATCTCATACGCAATTTTGGTGTGCGGGGTGAAATTTAAAGCTGTAATGCGCCGGAAGTTTTGGCGCAATATGGCCGTGAAATCGTCGGTCACCTTCTGGAATTCCGGACCGGGACCGCTTTGCCCCGTTTCCAGCATATTAACCATATGAATATACTGCTTGGGGTTGAAGGGCGCCGCGATGTGCCAGCTTTCCAAGTCCTTTCTCATTTTTCCGAGGCAGCGGTACATCCTGTTTTTGATCGCGCCTTCATTCAATTTCAACAGCTTGGCGATGTCGCGGAAGGAGTAGTCGGCAATATAACGCAACGTGAGAATTTCTTGGTCGATCGGATCCAGTTTATTGAAGGAAGTGCCGAGATCAATTTTGAAATCCACCTCCTTCGTGAAGTCGGTCGTTATAAATCGCGAAATGCTAGTCTCCTGACCTACCGGCAACTCTTTGGTGCGATACGCCCTCTTTGCTTCGTTCATCATGATGTTGGAGGCAATGGCATACAGCCAAGTGTACAAACTCGACTTGTTCTGAAACGAGCTCAGCGACTGATTCGCCTTGAGAAACACCTGTTGCGTCAAATCCTCCGCTTGATCGATTCCGGCTTTGTAAGCGATATACCGCTTGATGCGATCATAATGCTCCATTAACAGATCATTTTCGTGCCAATTCACGGATCGGTGCACCTCCCAGTCATGTTAGACAATTCAAGATGGAAAAAAGTCACAAGTTTAATTTTAATTTTTTTTCTTAAGAACCAATTACGATCAAGCCGCATCGGCAATTGCACAGTTATAGTCAACCATCGTGAACTCGAATATGGTACTTTGTTAGTATAGCGCTTGTTTTTAATGGCACGCGCGATTACAGAGCAGATGGAGGGGCAATGATGGCGCAGCCTGAGCGGAAGTCGATGTACGCGGCAAAAAGCGGAACAAGCTGCAAAGTAAAGTTTCGCTACGGTACCGGCAACAATATGGTGCTGGAATTTAACGAACTCGGTATCAACCGAATCATTCATCCGAAGAAAATATACAAAGAACCGGCCGAACGCTTGACTCCCGATTTCGCGGCACCGGTACTTTGGAATGAAATCAAAACGGACTGGGTATCCCCCTATAGAGGAATTACCGCCTTACAGGGCAGCACGTCTTCTTTTACCGGAACGGTCGGAGGGAATCATGGCACAGTTCGCGGGGAAGGGGTTGCGACGGCGAGAGGCATATCGGCGGTCATGTATGCGGACGGGGCAATGATGAACGATCAGGATGCCATCCATTGCGCTGAAGTCAAGCTTGTCGTCACAAACTATATATCCGCCTCCAACAAAATCAATGTACATACCGGAGAAAAAGCGGATTCGCTGAAGGAAGTCGTCACCTATACGGTTACCCCGAACCATATCGAGGTTTCGGTTCATTTGACCGCATTGGAGGACTTGACGATTAACGGCTACATCGGCTTGCAGATGACCACGAACCTATTCGCGGGGCAAGTGTATTTCAGCGATAGTGAGGAGAAGTATACCCCGAACGGCGTCATGCACAGTTCGCGGACGCTGCCTTATCGTGGGGACCGGTTTGTTTATGCCGATTCCGGCAACGTCATTGCGGTCTATACGAACCGGGCAAGCGGATTGGGCGATTTGTCGCATAAAGGGACTGGGCCGATTCATTTTGTTTCTTCATCCAATAAAATTTACTCGCATCTGATAGACGGGCCAATTACGCTTATGGAAGATGATTCCGTACACTATAGCGGCGGGTATACGCTCGACGTGCCGATGGAATGCGATGGAGCAGAGAAAGCTTACACGATCAAAGTAAACGGAGTGAACTATTATTGCGTCGATTTTTTGCAGCCCGTCTCGGCCGCTACCTTGCAGCTTGATCCGGGGTTGCTCGGTAAACAAATCGAAATTGTCGAGAAATCGGACAACATTTCATGCGACGATACGATAGGCGAGAAAGGGTTGAGCATGGCGGCAGCCGGATTCGGAAGTTTGAAATTCAAGCTGAAAGGATAAGCGGACGGCAAGAGGGGCTGTCCCAAAAGTCACGAACATGACGGGACGCCCCTTAGTGTTTCCTACCCTAAACCCACGCCGGCCAAGGTTCGTGACTCCCGGCATTTTTGGATTGATTCTCAAGATGTCGGATGATTTATGCTGGAGGACACGCGTTCGGATCCTTACTCACAAACTTCACTTCAGTCCGTCTGCTCAGCAGCTCGGCTATTCCTCTGGCTATTATTTGAACTCCTTTCTCAATTAAGCCCTCTTCCACTTGAGAGATACTGAGACGGATCACGTTGTCTTTGGCGAAATCAGGTAGGTACATGCGCTCTGCATGATCCACTAATACATGCTGATTCTTAAGGTATTCCAGCAGTTGCCTCGCCTTAATCGGTACCGGCAATCCGACGGTGGAATAAAAACCGGATAAGGAACCCGAGTATGTGGCCACAGCAGGCAACCACGCTTGAAAAGCTTGCTGCAGGAGCGTGGCCTTCCTGCTATACATCTGCCTCATACGATCAATATGCGCGTTGAACATTCCGCTCTGCAAGTAAATCTCAAGCGCGCCTTGCGTAAGCATCGGCGTATGCACGTCCGCGGCAAACTTGGCTCGCAGGTAAGCTTCCCGCAATGTGTCAGGGAGCACCGCCAAGCCGAGTCTGAGACCGGGCAGCATAACTTTCGAGAAGCTTTTCACATAAATAACTCTGCCAGAAGGATCATAAGCAAACATCGGGTCAGCCTTGGCGTTCGAGTCGAGGTCGCCCATATAGTCATCTTCCATGATGTACACATCATATTGCTGCGCTAATTCGACGATCCTTCTCCTCGCTTCATTTGTATGGCTGTAACCGGTCGGGTTGTGAAATCGGGAGACCGTGTAGAACAGCTTGATATCGCGATGCTTGAACAGCTGTTCCAACTGCTTCAGATCAATCCCCTCGTTCCCTACTTCTATTCCATAAGCCGCCATTCCATGTTGTCGAATAGATTCGATAAACCCAGCATGCGTGGGCTGCTCCAGACATATATTATGCTTGCCATTGGGAAAAGGCAGGGATACAAGCAGATGCAGAGCTTGCTGCGAGCCGGTTACGACATAAATTCTCTCGGGTACCGTGAACACCTGAAGCTCTTGCAAATGCCGGGCCAGCTGGACTCGCAGCGAATGGAGCCCTTGAATGTCCGCGTACGTGAACATTTCTTCTTTATATCGTTCAATAGCCTGATTGATACAGTGTTGGAAGTCGCGATAGGGCATCGCATGTCGATCGGGACCAGCTGAGAGGAAGTCGATTGTGGCCCGCATTTCCTCCGTTTTTTCCCGTCCTCGGTAGCCCTCTACGACATAATAACCGCTCTGGGGTACGGAATAGATGATATGCCTCTTCTCTAATTCGATATAAGCCTTAATCACCGTATTCTTGCTGCAAGCGAAGTCTTGGGTTAAAGCACGAATAGAAGGCAGTCTGTTCCCCGGCTTCAATAATCCTTCCTCGATGCGTTTCACCATCTGATCCACGATCTCTTCATATAGCATTCTTCTATCCCCTTTCCTTCCGAACTGTAAGGGTACAATTCAAGAATAACACCATATAAAATTCATCCAGATACTCGTATACTCAACAGGTAGAAACTCCTATTGTTGCTTTTTGAACCATTATGCTGATGTTGGAGGAGGAATGCAAGATGAAAAAAGTTAAGGTTGTCGTTCTGCTTTTTATTTCCATGCTGTTTACAAGTACTAGCTCCCTTGACAGTATCGCGAGCTCCGCTAACGCGAATCCCGGTGTGAAGGAACTTCGTGCAGAACAATTATTCCATGGTGTTTCAGGCACAACCGTTATCAAGAACCTGAAGACGGATAAAATTTACATCTATAACCTGAAGAGGAGCAGTCAGCGTTTCACACCGGAATCCTCATTCAAAGTTCCCAATGCATTAATCGGCTTGGAAGAACATGCCGTGGAGGACGAGTACGAAGTCAAACGATGGGACGGGGTAGTTCGGGAATTCGACGTCTGGAATCGGGACCACACACTGGCTTCTGCCATGAGGCATTCCGCCATCTGGTATTACCAAGCACTAGCTCGGGACATTGGTTCTGATCGGATGCAGAGCAACCTCAATCGGATCCAATACGGCAATCAAGACATCAGTGGCGGAATCGATAAGTTCTGGTTGGACAGCAGTCTGACCATCTCCGCACAAGAGCAGGCTCAATTCATGGAGAAGCTCGTAGAAGAATCTCTACCGTTCCACGAGCAAACGATGAAAACAGTCAAACGCATCATGATCGATAACGAGCAGGACGACTACACGATTCATGGCAAAACAGGGACGAGGCTATCCGATCTAGGCCTCGGATGGTATATCGGCTATGTGGAGACCGATACGGCTACATGGGTATTCGCCACCAACGTGGACAGCAGCGGCACGACTGCCAAGACGATTACTCTCGAATGTCTGGAGCAGTTGAACATTTTATAAGCATTTTCTTTAAGTAACTTGCTTACTCTCTGTTATCTTGCCACGTAACTTGTGCGTTAGCGGCTGTAGGCTCACCTAATCCCATGACCACAAACGTACAAAACCGTCAGGGAACCCTGACGGTCCTTTGCTTGCAAACCCGGCCTATCGCGCGCCAGGCTTTTGTGCAACGGTACTGAATATTACTGAAATATGGGGAAACCGCCGAAGAAGTCACTGCCCAGCTCGTTCGAAGTCGCTGGGATAGCGGCAAACAAGCCGCAAACGGCAAGTTCCGCGCACGGTTCTATCAGCGCATTTCAGCAGCTTTAATGCCGGGTCTCCTTGCTCGGTTTTAAATTGTGCAGCATTCGGAATACCAGGATAGCGACCAAGATACTTGCGATCAGGCTAATGGCCGATACCATGTTAAAGCCTGCGATAAAGGCATTGCGTGCTTGATCCAGCAGTTCGAATGCAATCGAATCCGGTAGATTTTGCGACACGGTAATGGCCCCTACCAGCGTATCCCCTGCAGTTTTTGCTTCTTCGGGCGATAGCACTACAGGCAAAGATCCATCCATTTGACCGCGATAAATTGCTGTCCCGATACTGCCCATCACTGCAACGCCGAGAGCAGCACCGAGTTCACCGCAAGTTTCCGACATCGCGGAGGCCGAACCGGCTTTTTCAGGCGGAGCCGAGCCTACGACGATATCGGTTCCTAACGCACCGACCGGACCTACACCCAAGCAAGTGAAAAAATAACCAGCCACTACAAGATACAAGCTGGATGAACTGTTATACAATGCAAGCATGAGGAGCCCTATTCCGGCTATCGCCATTCCGAAACTCACTATATAACCTGGACCGAATCGCTTGGAGAGTATTGGGGCCAAGATGGTACCGATAATGACCGCTACCGCCGGGGGCAACAACCATAAGCCTGCATTCAGGGGCGACAATCCCTTGACCAGCTGCAAATGCTGATTGACGAACAATATAATCCCGCCCATAGACGCGGTTGTAAAGAATATCATACCCAGCGTTGCGCTGAAGGTCCGGTTACGAAGCAACGCAATATCAAGGAGAGTATAATGCTCCCATAGGTTGAGACACGGGAGGTTAAAAA
>NZ_VDCQ01000088.1:0-629 GCF_006265175.1 Paenibacillus hemerocallicola
AGGGGTATGGATGTAGTTGATGGCGGTTGGAGGTTATTAATTGGGTATAAGGAAGTTGATGCGGTTGGAAGCGGCTGATGGAGGTCGAGAGTGACTAATAGGGGCATGGAAGCAGTCGATGGCGGTTGGAGGTTGCTTATAGGAGGGCATAGGAAAGTTGATGGTGGTCGGAAGTGACTAATAGGTGCAAGGGGATGTTGATTTCGGCTTGAGAGTGGCAGATTACAGCCCGGTAGCAGCTTTGGGTGGTCTTGCGGAAAGTGGAGTTCCTCTATTTGCTCGGGAGGGAACGAAAACTTCCTTTATGGTCGGCCCAAGCACCGACTATCGGCTTAAACGGAACAAATTTTTCCTCTATTGGCGCGGAATGCTGACTCAAACGGCTTTCTATTGCGAATAAAGGAACTCAATCTTCCTCTAAGCTCCATTTTGGCGAGTTGCGGAAGGGATAGAGGAACTTTTTGTTCCGTTTGTATTCCGACGAGTTTCAAACGATTACGTCGAGGGACGGCAACGTTCCGGCAGTCGTCAACGAGGAGCGTGCCAAGGAGCGTGCCAAGGAGCGTGTCAAGGAGCGTGCCAAGGAGCGTGTCAAGGAGCGTGCCAAGGAGCGTGTCAAGGAGCGTGCC
>NZ_VDCQ01000088.1:639-34826 GCF_006265175.1 Paenibacillus hemerocallicola
GGAGCGTGTCAAGGAGCGTGCCAAGGAGCGTGTCAAGGAGCGTGCCGAGGAGCGGGCCAAGGAATTCGCCAAAAATATGTACTACAAAGACCGGAATGTGAAGTCCGCCTTTCTGACGAAATTCGCGCCGCTTTCCTCGAGAACGATCTACGTCCCGGACTTGTCGGCGATATACCGGAAATATTTAAACGATCTCGCCATGGGCACGACAGACCTCAATTCGATGCTGCGCAAGGTCGAGGAGGAAGCGAACCAGGCCGTTGCCGCCATAAAGAACAGATAATAAATCTTCCACAAATTGGGTAACGTAAAAGTACATGCGGCAAGACTGCTGTCCGGGTGCGGTAAAACGACTGTATCGGGTGCGCGGGCATTGTGAATAGGGGAACGCCGTGCCATAATCGAAGCATCATAACCATTATTCCGGGCTGGACGTGAACTCATTGATCGACCTGAACAAGCTTTCGTTCCGCGGCAAGCTGAGATCGGCTTTTTTGGCCGTTACGATATTGTCCATTCTGATTACGGGCGTCTTCTCCTATTCGATCGCGGCGAACCGGATGGAGACGAATGCGATGAAGCTGACGCAGGATGCGGTCGTCAAATCGGCGCAGATCGCCGACGAGAAGCTGAGCAAGCTGATGATCGTCATGATGACGTTCATGATCAGCCAACCGTTCCAATCGATGCTCAAGGACGTATTGTTCGGGGAGAAAGGCCAATATTTCACCCATCTGGCCAATCTGGACAACGTATTCTCGCAAGCCCGAATGGCGGAGCCGCTCATTCATTCGATTTACGTGTCGACCCCGATCGGGGAATTTTACCCGCTGTCGATGAACCGCAACCGGCAAGCCTCCTTTGCGGATACGCCGCTGTTCGGGCGCGTATCGGAGCAGAAGCGGAACATCTGGGTGGAAGGGCACGAGGACAATCTGTTTCTGGGCAAGGCGCGCGTCGTATCGCTTATATTGGAGCCGATAGCGGATTTTCCGCTTAAGGACGTATATGTAGTCGTCAATATTCGCGAGGAAGGGCTGCGGAAGCTGGTCGCTCCGGATACGGCGGAAGTGGCGTCCAGGTTTCTGCTCGATGCGGACGCCGGGCTGGTCGCTACCGAGCCGGACGCGTTGGTCCGGCAGGCGGTCGGCAGCGGCATACTGGCTCCTTTCGTCCATAATCGCGATCAGAGTACGGGGTATTCGTCGGAGGAGCTGAACGGCGATACGTATTTGATCAATTACGCCCGTCTAGGCATCAACGATTGGACGATCCTGTCGATCCAGTCCAAAGCGGACGTGCTGAAGGATATGAATGACGTGAAATGGCTCATTCTGCTCCTCACCGTCTGCTGCTTTATCGTGACGGTGCTCGTATCCGATGCGCTCACCCGGTATTTGCTCAAGCCGCTGCTCGGTTTGCAAAGGGTAATGAAACGGGTGGAGGGCAACGATCTGACCGCCCGCTTCGAAAGCCGCTCAAGCGACGAGCTGGCGCAGGTCGGAAACCGGTTTAACCGGATGCTAGAGCAAATCGTGGTGCTGATCGAAGAGGTCCGGCAGGCGGAGACGAACAAGCGGTCGGCCGAGATCAAGGCGCTGTCGGCGCAGATGGACCCGCACTTTCTGTACAATACGCTCAATACGATTTATTGGAAGCTGAAGCTCGGTCAGGTGGAGCCTTCGCAGCAGATGGTAGTGGCGCTGTCCAGGCTGTTCCAGATCGGGCTCAATAAAGGAAACGAAATTACGACGCTGGACAAGGAGCTGCAGCACGTCCGCCAATATTTGGAGCTGCAAGCGTTCTGCTATGAGAGCTTGTTCGAATACGACATCCGGGTTCGCGAGGCTTGGCTGACGGACCTCCCCGTCCCGCGCATTATGCTGCAGCCTCTCGTGGAGAACAGCATTCTCCATGGCTTCGGAGGCATGGAGAGCGGCGGACGCATTACGATCGAGGCGGACGGGGATATGGAGCGGCAGCGATGGTATATTACGGTGAAGGACAACGGACGCGGCATGGACGAGACGACGGTACGCTCGCTGCACAGGCCGGAGCCGGAGAGAGGCTATGCGATCGGCAATATGTTCAGCCGGCTTCGGCTTTATTATGGAGACGAGGCCGACGTAACGATCGAGAGCGGGCCGGACGAAGGAACGACCGTCCGTTTGTCCTTGCCTTTGAAAGGAACGAATCCGGATGTACACACATGAGCAAATTACCCTCTGCACCATAGACGACATCAAGAGCGTAGTAGACGGTCTGACCGCGATCGATTGGGCGGAGCACGGCATCGCGTTCGCGGGAGCTGCGGCCAATGGCGAGGACGGGCTGGAGCTGGTGAAACGGACCAGGCCGGATATTATAATAACCGATATCCGCATGCCGAGAATGGACGGGTTGACGATGCTGCGGGCCATACTCGAGCTGAGCTTCTCGTGCAAGGTCATCCTGATCAGCGGCTACGCCGATTTCGATTATGCGAAGCAGGCCGTCCAGCTCGGCGCCTTCGACTTCGTCGTCAAGCCGTTTACCGAGGAGGATATTACGGAGGCTGCGCTTCGGGCGAAGGAGGAGATCGGCAGGGAGCGATCCAGGCTGCTCGGCGTCCGGGAGTTGGAGCTCAAAGTACGGGAGAGCATGCCCGTGCTCATACAGGAATATTTCGCTCTGCTGGTCAACCACCGGACGCCGTGGGAGCTCGCCGCCAAACGTTGGGACTATTTGAAGGTCGATTTGGAGCATCGGGGCTTCGTCGTGCTGCTGCTGGAAATCGATCGGTTTCAAGAGCGGGCCGCCCGGCTGTCCGTCCACGATGTGGAATTGATCCGGTTCACTATGCAGAACATTACGGAGGAAACGATCCGGGAGCAAGCCCGTGCGATCGTGTTCCGCTCGAAGGACAACCGGTTCGTCGCCGTAATGAACGATCCGGGAACCGCGACGGTGGAGCAAATCGCCGAGAGCTGCTGCCGGAATATCGCACAGTATACGAAATTTACCGCATCGATCGGAACGGGACGCAGAGTCGAGCATATAAGCGAGCTGCCCGATTCGTACAGACAGGCGAAACGGGCGCTGGCCTACCATTTGTTCACGGAGGGCAATGCGGCGATCGGCTACGATGAAATTCCGCAATCGGACAAGCAGGCGCCCTTCTCCTTGGAGCATAAGGACGAGCTGCTGCTCGCTCTGCGCTCGGGCAACGGCGAACGGGCGTCCGCCGTATTGTCCGACATCGCGGTGACGCTCCATACGGTCAAGCCGCGGCCGAACCCGGACTATTTGCTCAGCTTCTACGAGGAGCTGGCCGCATCCGCCATCCGCACCTTCTACGAGCTCGTCCCGTACCCGGATATTCAGCCTGTCGTTCAACGGTTCAAGACGATGCGGACGGAGCTCGGGCTGACGCTGTCGGGTCTCGAGCAGCAGGTCGCGGATCTGTGCAGGGACGGAGCCGAGCTTGTGCGCAAAAACAGCTTGTCCGAAGGACAGGCCGTCATCTACAAGTCGCTCGATTATTTGAAAGGCCAGCTTCACCGGGAAGTCACGGTGGCCGAATGCGCCGCGCACGTGCATTTGAGCGCGAGCTATTTTTCCAGCCTCTTCAAGAAGGTGACGGGCATGACGCTTACCCAATACGTTACGGGCGAACGGATTCAGAAGGCAAAGGCGATGCTTGTGAGCGGAGTTCCGGTTCAAGACGTGGCGTCGGCCGTAGGCTATGAGGAACGGCGGTATTTCAGCGACATGTTCAAGAAAATGACCGGAATGACGCCGTCGGAATTCCGGGCCAGCCTTCATCCGGACGGTCCGGAAGGGGCAAAACAATGATTTTACATCCCTCGAGAGTGGATTTACCCCACTCTCTTTTTGCTGCAAACGCCCTATACTGACTATGAGGCAACAACAACTCGACAAAAAGGGGTAAGCGCTTATGCTGAAAAAAACGATAGGGTTGGGACTAAGCGCCGTTTTGGCAGCCGGATTGGCAGGCTGCGGAAGCACGGAGCCGGCCAAGGAAGCGGAAGGCGGAGCGGCGCCGGCGAAGAAAATCATCAAATATTGGACGGACGACCGTCACGATCAGGAATATATCAAGGAGCTCGTGTCGAAGTTCAATTCCACGAACAAGGACAATATCGAAGTGGAACTGACGATCATGTCGGAAAACTATAATCAGAGCGTGGACATCGCCTTCTCCAGCAATCAGGCGCCGGACGTACTGCGGCTGAAAAGCGCGAACACCGAAACGTTCGTCAAAAAAGAGTATTTGGCCCCGATTGATTCCTATATGAACGACGAGCTGAACAAAAAGTTTTCCACCGTCATCTTCGACGGGGTGAACCGGTTCGACGGCAAGCTGTACTCGCTTCCGAATACCGGCTTGACGCTGCGGCTCGTCTATAACCAGGAGCTGTTCGAGAAGGCCGGCATCCAGGCTCCGCCCGCCTCGCTTCAGGAAATGGTGGACGCGGCCAAGAAGATTACGGACATCGGCAAAAAGGACGGCATTTACGGCTTCGCCCTGAACTTCAAAAATCCGAAGCAGGCGTTCGACCGGTCCGTCCGCGAGATATTGTCGCTCAGCGGCTATCAAGGTCTCGGCTACGATCTGAAAACGGGCAAATTCGACTTCGCGCCTTATTCACAGGTGATGGGCTACTTCAAGCAAATGTACGATAACGGCAGCATCCTGCCGGGGGCGGAATCGCTCGATATCGATCCGCTGCGCGCCCAATTCGCGGCCGGCAAAATCGGCATGTACCTTTCGTTCTCGACGGAGCCGGGCGTGTACAAGGACCAGTTCCCGACGAAAATCAAATGGGCGGGCGCTCTGCCGCCGACGATTGACGGCAAGCGCAACGGAACGTCCGAGATCGTATCGGCCGGCACGTGGCTCGGCATCAGCAACAAATCGCCGAACAAGGACGCGGCATGGACGTTCATGCAATACATGTACGGCGATGACATCATGAAGACGTACCATGAGAAAGGCTTCGGCATCGCGGTTGTGCCGAGCATCGCGGAGAAGGCCGGCAAGCCGGACATCCCGGGCATGGAAGGCTTCCTCGTCGGCAAGCTCGACTCGCTGTGGCCGGTTTCGCCGAACGTGACTCCGGAAGGGGCCAACTACGCGGACGCTTTCTTCAAATATGTGGTCGGCGGCGGCGATTTGCAAAAAATTACGGACGATTTGAACAACCGATACAACGCGGCCTTGACCAAAGCGGTCGAGAAGGGCAGCGTGCAGGCGAAGCCGGACCCGACTTTTGATCCAAGCAGGCTGCAAGGCAAATAATAGTCGATTTCAGGGGCTTTTGTGAGAAAGATTTTGCGAAAGCCCCTTTCGCTTGTCCGAAAAAGGAAAGGAGGAGGATGGCAATGGCCAAGTGGATGCGGCTGCGCGAAAATTCGCTGTTTTTGCTGCCGAGCATCGTGCTCACGCTCGCCTTGGGCATTTACCCGCTCATCTGGGTGCTGCGGTATATGTTTTACGATTACCCGGGCTACGGCAGCGAGCTGTTCGTCGGCTTGGACAACTTCAGAAGGCTCGCCAGGGATACGCAATTTTGGGAATCGGTGCGCAATACGTTCGTATTCGCGGGCGGCAAGCTGCTGCTTACGATCCCCTTATCGCTTCTTCTGGCGGTAATCCTGAACGGCAAATTGCGGGGACGCAACTTTCTGCGGGCGATTTATTTCATGCCGACCGTGATCAGTACGGCGGTCATTTCCGTCGTGTTTTATATCATTTTCAACTCCTACAACGGCATGGTCAATCAGCTGCTGCTCAAATACCATCTGATCGGGGAGCCGATCGATTGGCTCGGCCCGAAGCATGCGATGCTGACCGTCATACTCGTCGCGGTATGGGGGGCGATCGGCAACTACATGCTGCTGTTCCTCGCGGGCCTGCAAAGCATTCCGCAAGACTTGTACGAGAGCGCGTCGATCGACGGCGCGAATGCCCGTCAGCGGTTTTGGCATATTACGGTTCCGATGCTCGGCCCGGTCATGCAGATGATCATTATGCTCGCGATCATCGCCTCGCTCAAAGGCTATGAAAGCATCATGGTCATGACCGAAGGCGGACCGATCGGCAAAACCGAAGTCATGTACTTGTATTTGTACAAGCTGTTGTTCCCGGTATCCACGGGCTCCCCGGTCGATCAGCAAATCGGCTACGGCAGTGCGGTAGGCTTCGCGACCGCGGTCATCGTCGGGGCGATTACGGCATTGTACTATTGGTTCAGCCGCAGAATGAACAAAGTTTTCTAAGTCCGGCGAATAACTCCGCAGCGGGTTTGGAAAGAGCTTCCGATCGCCGTTGTTTCCAGATTTTTTGATTCGATATGCCCGTAAGAAGGGGGCTCCCCCAAAAGCAATCGGAATAAGTTTTGATGATTCGCGTCATGGGGGATCACTTGAATATCCGGAAACAAGTGCGCATGCTTACGCTTCCCAGTCTCTTTCCAAACGCTCCGTTCAGTACATCACCGGACTTCCAGAAGGAGGCGAAATTCGCATGAACGGACAAGCGACGCTGGCAAAACCGCCCTTGCGGTTATGGTCCTGGCTCGGGAAGACGGCGATGTGGCTGTTTTTGCTGATCATGGCCGTTTTGACCGTGTTCCCCGTGCTGATGACGGTGACCGGTTCGCTGAAAAGCAGCGCCGAGCTGATGACCGGCGGAGGCTTGCTGCCGCAGGCATGGCAATTTTCCAATTACGCGGAGGCGTGGAAGCAAACGAACTTCGCCCGGTATACGGTAAACAGCGTTTTCCTGAGCGTAATGGCGACGATAGGAACTCTGCTCGTGGCCGCGATGGCCGCTTACGTGGTAGACAGACGCAATTTTCCCGGCAAAAGGCTGTACGTGGGGCTGCAGGCTTCCACGATGTTCATATCCGTCGGGGCGGTCGTGCTGCGGCCCCAATTCGATTTGATGGTCAAGCTGCATTTGAATACGACGCTGTGGGGCGTCGTGCTCATTTTGGTGGCGGCTCATGCGAGCACGTTCTTTATTTTGCTCAGTTTTTTCAAAGCGATTCCGCGAGAGCTGGACGAAGCCGCCATGATGGACGGCTCGGGCTTTACCCGCAGCTTCTTCAAAATCATTCTCCCGCTGCTCGCCCCGGGACTCGGAGTGACCGGACTGTTCGCGTTCCGGCACGCCTGGAACGAATATATATTGCCGCTCGTCTTCACGATGACGAACCCGAAGCTGCAAACATTGACGGTAGGCCTTGCGAACCTGCGTTACGGATCGTCTGCCGCCATGCAAATCCATCTGATGATGGCCGGGGCTTGTTTGTCGATATTGCCGATGCTGGTCGTCTATATGATCGCGAACAAATCGTTCATGCAGGTGACGGCCGGCTCGATTAAGGGATAATCCGGAGCTCGAGGCGTTATGCGCAACATATATGCAACTTGACGGGCACGGGAAAAAAAGAAAAAATGAACGGGAATGCATGAAGCCTGACTTGCCAAAAGGAGAAGAGAAAACGATGAGCCACAATACGATCGGTACGCTGCGCTCCAGTCCGCTAGTGACCCGCCATCCGGCCAATCCGCTGCTGTCGCCTAAGGATGTGCCTTACGGCCCGGCGATGGTGTTCAATGCGGGCGTAGCGAAATATGAAGGCAAATACGTAATGGTGTTCCGCAACGATTACGGCGACGCCGAGAAGCAGACGATTTTGCCTTCCAGCACGACGAATCTGGGGCTCGCCACGAGCGACGACGGCATCCGTTGGGAAGTGAAGCCGACTCCATGCTGGACATGGCACGACGAGGAAGTAATCCGGGTGTACGACCCGAGGCTGACCGTCATCGACGGCAAATGCTACATGTGCTTTGCGGTCGATACGAAGCATGGTCTGCGCGGCGGGATTGCGGTAACGGAAGACTTCGACAAGTTCGACGTACTCAGCCTGTCGCTGCCGGATAATCGCAATATGGTGCTGTTCCCCGAGAAGATCGGCGGCCATTACGTTCGCCTGGAACGGCCTTTTCCGGTATACAGCCGGGGCGGCGGCGACCGCTTCGACATGTGGATGAGCGACTCGCCCGATTTGCGCTATTGGGGCAACTCCAAGCTGGTGCTCGGGGTAGAGCACGTGCCGTTCGCCAACGACAAGGTCGGTCCGGGAGCTCCTCCGATCAAGACCGACAAAGGCTGGCTGACGACGTTCCACGCGGTGGATCTCGACCGCAGCCGGGGCAAGAACGGCTGGGAAGCTTCTTGGAAGAAACGGTATACGGCGGGAATTATGCTGCTCGATTTGGAAGATCCGAGCCGCATCGTCGGGATGTCGAAGTCTCCGCTGCTCGCACCCGAGGCGCCTTACGAGGTCGAGGGCGGCTTCCGCAATGACGTGATTTTCCCGGGGGGCATGATTCTGGAGCCGTCCGGCGAGGTGAAAATGTATTATGGCGCAGCCGATACGGTAGAGTGTTTGGCAACCGCGGACGTTGACGATTTGATCCGTCTTTGCCTGAAAGGCGATGGCGAGTAAGCGAGGAGGAGGAGGATGGTTATGAGTTTCGACCGAGTGACATTGCCTGCGGAGAGCATCCCCGTATCCCGCGATGTGGATGTCGTTGTCGTCGGAGGAGGAGCCTCCGGAATCGCGGCGGCGATCAGTGCGGCGGCGAATGGCGCCGACACGCTGCTGATCGAGCAGCGGGGATTTCTTGGCGGGATGGGGACGGTCTCGCTTGTCCCGGCGTTTTGCCCGTTCACGGACAAGGAAAAACCGATTATCCGCGGCATCGGCATGGAGCTGATGGAGCGGATGAAGCAGGCGTGCAACGCCGACTACCGCAAGGAATACGAGCATGCGCTGGACTGGGTTCCGATCGACCCCGAGACGCTTAAGCGGATCTATGACGATGCCGCTCTCGAGAACGGGGTATCGCTTTTGTTCCATACGTTCGTCTATGATGTCGTGCTGTCCGAAGACAAGCGGAACATCGAGGGGATCGTCATCGTCAACAAAAGCGGGCGATCGCTTGTCCGCTGCAAGTATGTTATCGATGCGACCGGTGATGCGGATATGGCCGCCTTGGCGGGAGTGCCGTTCCAGAAGGGCGGCGAGCAGGGCGAGCTGCAGCCGGGGACGATGTGCTACCTGCTGGCCAATGTGGACCGTCAACGGTTCCATGCCTTTTTGGAGGAAACCGGAGACACGGGACAGCTGCATCGAACGGTGGAACGGGCGATCGCGGACGGCGCGCTTCCGGAAGGACGCAAATCCATTTCCGGCCTCGCCTGGGTCAACGACTACTTGGTCGGCGTCAACTTCGGACACGTGTTCGGCGTAGACGGCACGAAGGCGGAGGACTTGACCCGCGGAGCGATCGAAGGACGCAGGCTGGCCGAGCGTCAGGTGCGGTTTTTCCGCGACTATGTGCCGGGCTTCGAGCAAGCGCATATGGTTGCGAGCGGCGAGCAGCTGGGCATCCGCGAGACGCGCCGCATCCAGGGCGATTACGTGCTTACGGCGGAAGATTTTATGGAAGCCCGTTCGTTCGAGGACGACATCGCACGCAACGCCTACTATATCGATATTCATTTGGCCAACAGCCAAGGCAGCATGACGTTCACCCATTTGCCGCCCGGCAAATCCCACGGCGTGCCTTATCGCGTGCTGCTGCCTATCGGCATCGACAACATGTGGGTGCCTGGGCGGGCCGCTTCATCCGACCGCGCCGTTCAAGGCTCGCTGCGCGTCATGCCGAACTGCTTCGCGATGGGCCAGGCTTCGGGTACCGCTGCGGCCATGGCGCTGAAGGCGTCAGCGACTTCGCGGGGCGTGTCCGTTCCCCGTCTTCGCGAGCTGCTGTTGGAGCAGGGAGCGTGGCTTGGAGAAGCGCATAGCTCCGAGGCCGCGCAGCCATCAAACGCGTAATCGCCTTGCTGTTCAGGCGGGCGGTCTCCCCGAGGAGGGGGCTTGGCCCGTCCAGAACGCAAGCTTGTCAACATTAGCTGCTACGCTTGCAGAGCATCGGTTATCCGCTGCTCTGTTTGGCGGTGCGTCTTAACAGCAAGAACGCCTATAAAAGCTCGGAACGGTTTGAACCTGACACACTGTTGTCTTGTTTCCTCATGTACACTATCTATATCCGACCAGAAGAGGAGAACAAAACGATGACAATCAATTACGAACAAAGAGACGCATTCCGACTGGCAGGTATAAGCGTTCGGACTACGAATGCCGACGAAACGGGCCCGAACGGACGCCTTCCCGAGTTGTGGGGAACCTATTTTCAAAACCCGCTATCGTCCGAGCCTGGGCTGCAAAACCGTCACCTTCTGTACGCTTTGTATACCGATTACGAAAGCGATGCTTCCGGCGAGTATACGGTTGTAATCGGACACGAATGTGCGGAGGGCGTGACGGAAAGCGTGGAGAAGCAGCAGGCAGCGGGCGTGACGGAGAGCATGGAGAAGCAGCAAGCAGCGGGTGTGGCGGAGAGCATGAGAAACTTGCAGGTGGCGGCCGTTCCGAAAGCCCGGTATATGGTGTTCGAAACCCCGAAAGGACCGTTTCATGAGACGGTCCCGCAAGCCTGGCGGGACATATGGGCTTACTTTGGGCAGTCCGCGGTCAAAAGGGCGTTCACGGGCGATTTCGAGCTGTACGATTTCACGCAAGGCGATCTCGAGGATACGGTTGTTCGCATTTACATCGCGGTTCTGTCCGATTCCTAGACTAATAGTGCTTCTGCCGGCGGAAGTGGCATAAGCCGGTTAAAACGGCTTGAACGGTCTTATGGGTGGCGATGGCGGAACATTTATTTCCTCTATTGATCGGGTAAGGAACAAAAATTTCCTCAATCGCGGCCAACGGGCAGGCGGACGGCTCAATTCGGAAGGAAAAGTTCCTCTATTTGAAATAATGCGTGCGGAAAGCGCCTTTCTTGGGCCGATAAAGGAACAAATCCTTCCTCAAAGCCCGGTTTTGGCGGATTTCGAAGACGATAACGGAACTTTTTATTCCGCTTGCTGCGCCAAGTGGGCATACGAACAACCGCGCCCCGGTTCGGTTCATAAATTAACGGTTAGCTGTCGATGACGCGATTGTTGATCGTTTCAAATACCGATTGCCGGAGGCGGGGGCTACGATCGGATGACTGGTTTTCGTCATTGTGCGCCAGTCCGACTAATAGCCGGTATCGCTCCGCTTCTTGGCCGGGGACGAGGGTGCGATGGCGAACGGCCAATATAATAGCAAGAAAATCGCCATAGCGGCGGCCTCCATCGAGAGCAAGTACCACGGATACGGTCCGAGGTAATCGAGCAGCGAGACGGTGTCGGGTTTGCCTGCCACGAACATGTAATTGCCGCCAGTTATACGATTGACGAAGAAGACGACGACAAGAGCGACGTTCAGAAAGCCCATCGTAATGAAAATCGATTTCAAAGTCGGCCGGAACCGCTCCACCCAGACCATATAGAGGGCGGCCAGGACGATCGCGATATGGGCGGCGAAAAACTCGATAAACCGGAAATGGGGAAAATCGTAATACAGGACAGGCGTCAACAAGGCTTGAACGGCCCCGCCGATGCCGGCGAAGTAGACGATCTGGAACAGGAAACGGCTCCTGAGGAGCAGCATGGCCACACCCAAGTACAAGGACAGGCTGCAAAGCTCGAGCGGCAGCGTGTCCTTGACGCTGTATACATTCTCGGCCACGTACCACGCGTTAAGCGACAACTCCGATGCGGTCAGCACGACCGCCAGAACGTACCTGCCGTATCGGCTTCTTTTCCCTTCACTCAGCCAATGACGGCCGGCATACAACAAAACGACCAAAGCGACGAATATAGCCAATGCGATAAGATGAGGTTGGGAATACGCGATAAACGCATCCGGACTGCTGGCGTCCGTATAACGACTCATGTGCAAACGCCCCCCTTGAATGAAACTTTCTCTTTTTCGTTCCCGTAACATATAAACCTTGCTAAAATCGTTATCCCAAAATTGCGTCGACGACGGCTGAGCTATAGGATTATTTTACCATGAGCTCCAAGGGATGTATCCTTCATTTTTAACTTCGAACGTATAATCCCCTTGATTTGAATGTCTTTTGGTGGGCATGAGCAACACGTTGCCTATGTATAGCGGTACAAAATTCCGCTATTGTCGCGAATTTCGCTGCACTCCCGATTATAACGGAACCGGCTTCCTCTATTTCGACCTTTTCCGGGTAAAGATGAACGTGAACGACGTTATAGAGGAATGGTTTTCCGTTATTTTGCCATGGGCACTCGTATTCGGATCAATAGCGTACTCCAGTTCCGCTATTTGATAGATTCGCGCTCTCGCCAATGCCGACATTGGCGGCAAGCTTACACCGCATCACACGCTGCATACCATTCTGTACGCGAATATGCTGCGGACTGCGGACCATTTAGAGTACGATTGCCGCAATAGAACAGGTTCGAGCCATACGATATGTATCGATTCATCAATAAAGCTTTACGGAGAAGTAGCCTATACAAATCCAAAGCCGCAGCTCGTGCTGCGGCTTTGATCCGTTATTCAGGGAGCGCGAAGCGGATATCGCGCGAGACCGCATCGGCAGCGGCGAAGTCGAGCAGCCGGGAGCCTTCCTCGAGCAGCGCGGCGGAATTATCCGCAGACAGCGCGCCGAAAGACTCGATCGTCAACGTTGCGGCCTTGCGATGGCGCTCGATTCTCCATATTCCGCCGACGAAGCCGTCTACCAGAATAGTGGCGCGGATAATCCCGTTTTCGGTAAATACGAGCGAACGGTGCTCGTCGGCGATAATGCGGGTGCGGTCGGCGTAAGACAGAAGCATGTTGTCGAACTCGGACAAAAACCGTACCGGCGCCGGGATGTCCGGATCGGGCAGCGGGCCGTCAATCACATCCAACAGCTCGTTGCCGTCCGCGTCTTCATACGCGACGAGCTGTGGCCGAAGCCTATCGACCGCTTCGTTCAAGCGGGTAAGACCGGACCACACCTGCATATCCTTGACCGTGGCCGGGCCGAATGCAGCCAAGTACCGCAAGATCATTCCGTCGGGCTCCGTAACGGAATCGAGCGGTCGTCCCAGCCAGGCTTCGACCGATGTGTGGGCGGCTTGCCCGCTCGAGCCCCATATTCCGCGGGGCGGAATTTGGACGAGCGGTACAATATTGCGTACCGTGTTCGCGAGGGCGGCCGGTTCGCGACCCGGGAACTGTTCGAGCAGCAGCTTGCCAAGCTCGCCGAACGTCATAGGCTGATCTTCGACGATCGCACGCCCGGCAGCCGCAAGCTTCCCGATGTCCAGTCCGGCGAGGCGTTTGCCGTACGAGCCGGTCAAGGCGCGCTCCAGAAACGGCTGCAGGACGGGACGGAAGGCGAGGCAGTCCCGTGCGGTCACCAAATGAATCGTCGAACGCATGAGCGCAATCCGCACCGCTTGCCGACTGCGCATCAATTCGGACAAATCCTCGTGACGGAAGCCGTTCAACCGTGCCCACAGCCCGATATATGGCGGATTGGGCACTTGCGCCTGCATCCCGGCAAGACGTTCGAGCGCGTCCGGGACGGACATGTCCGCTCTCCGCAGCAGCAGCTGGCGTTCGAGCAAAGCGCGGTTCAAGGCGCGTTTGCCGAGTACGGCTTCCGGTTTTTGCCCTTTGCGGCCGAGAGCTGTGTCCCGCCGTGTATTTGCTTCCATTATGAAGTCTCCTTTAATGTTCGTTCGGACTCTATATACTTATTATACCAGTCCATCCTGACAGTTGCCGTCAGTGAAGACGGGACGTTATCGACCGCATGATCCACGGCAAAAAGAGGCCGATCGGCCTCTCGGGTTGCTTTTTATCGTTAAAGAAAGAAAAAAAATTTAACTTCGCTAAAGCGGTAAAGGGTGATGAGACTTTCTTTACCAAGAAAAACAACCGCTAAATCGCGGTCGTTCATCTTCGAAATACGTCGGTAGACTTTTTCTTATAAAATGTCCGGTGCGGACAATCGTCGATTATCGCTTATTGTACAAAGGATAGTCCACCCGTGTCGGCACTTCGATGGCGATAAGCCGCAGCGCCCCTTCCTCCCCGGCTTTGATCACAAGGTCTTCCCCGGCTTCGGCATCGATGACGACAAAGTCCTTGTGACTGACGGATACGGAATGCGGCGTGTCGTCCGCGCGATCAAGCATTCCGTTCCCGCGTATCGCCAAGAGGGCCAAGGAGCGCCCGGCCGCCAGCTTCCGGCGATATTCGCCGCCGGGGGAGAAGGTCAAGTCCCACATGGCTGCGTCTGTCGCGAGGACGACCGGTGAGCCGCCGCCGATGACGGATTTGACGGTGACGCCGTCCTGCCGTACGCTCGGAAATTGCTCATGCTCGAATTGATGGTAGGTCGGCGGCGTCAGTCTCGATTTGCGCAGATCGGGCTCGAACCAAATTTGGAAGCCTTCCATGTCCGGCCCCACGAATCGCTCCTCGTGAGAAACGCCCGAGCCGGTCTGCATCACTTGTGCGCCGCCCGGTCCGATCTCGCTGTTCGTTCCCAGCGAATCGCCGTGCACGGCCGTTCCTTGGACCACGTAGGTCAGGATCTCGAACGCCTGATGCGGATGCGGCGGAATGTAGCCATCCTGCTGAGCGAAAGCCCATGCCCAGTAGAAGAGCGGGCCTACCCGTTTCACGGCGCTGCCTTCGCCGGGAAATCCGATCGGCTTTTGTTCGGTTATTTTGCCTCCGTCGAACTCGCCTTCCCCTTGCTCAGCCGCCGTATATAGTTGAACAGCCATCGTAATTTCCTCCTTTGACATAAACACGAGTTATTTTTTGAAGCTTTGCTCCGCGCTGTGTCCCAGCTTCTTCAGCAGCTCCGCGGCCGCTTGCTTTTCTTCCGAAGTCAGCCCTTTGACAGCCTCCTCGATAACGGCCGTATGCTCCGGAAACGTGTCTTCGATAAACGCTTTGCCTTTGTCGGTAATTTCGGCAAACCAGACCCGTCGGTCTTCGGGCGAGGCTACGCGCGCGACAAACTCCTTTTGCACCAGCTTGTCGACCACGTACGTAATATTTCCGCTTGTCATCAATATTTTCTCGCCGATCTGCTGCAGCGGCTGGCGTCCTTTATGATACAGCAGCTCCAGTACGCCAAATTCGGTCCGGTTCAGCCCGATTCTGCGTATGTGCCGGTCGGCGTGCGCGTTAACCCATTGGCTTGCTCTGGACAAGACGATGAACAGCTGCAACGAATCGTTTGCGGGTTTTGCCACGAATGCGGCCTCCTTTCCGGAACTAATACACGATGGGTGGAAATGCTCCGTACAACTGCCCGTCAAATCGGAAATCCGCAGGTTAACGGACCGGGCACTTGCGCCAGCGCGTACTTGTGCGTTACGCTATTGGTTGCGATAAAGAAAATAAAATCTATGTTTCATTTATCTTAATTTTAAGATATATCGTTGCGGGAATATTGTCAAGTGCTTTCTTATCACCCGATTGGACGCCACCCCTCGTTTCCCCTATACTATTAGCATCATTCCCTAATTGATGCGGTCGTTATCCGGCCGCCGGAAAAGAGGTAACACCTTTGGAACCAACCTTCTCGTCGCTCGGCATCGGTGCCGGTTTATGCGACGCTTTACGCCGCGGGGGCTTGTCCGCGCCGACCCCGGTACAACAAAAAACGATTCCCTTCGCGCTCTCGGGAAAGGACGTTATCGTGCAAGCGCAGACGGGCACCGGCAAAACGCTGGCGTTTCTGCTGCCTTTATTGGAAAAGTCCGCCCCGCGCAACGAATTCGTCCGCGTGCTTATACTGACTCCTACCCGGGAGCTGGCGATTCAAATTGCTTCGGAAGCCCGCAAGCTGGCGGACGCGGTCGGATCGACGGTCATGTCGGTCTACGGCGGACAAGACGTCATCGCCCAGGCGCACAAGCTGGGAGGCTCGCCGGATATCGTGATCGCCACGCCGGGGCGGCTGCTCGATCATATACGCCGCGGAACGATCGATTTGTCGCGGCTGTCCGCACTCGTTCTGGATGAAGCCGACCAAATGCTGCATATGGGCTTTCTCCCCGAGGTGGAAGAAGTGATCCGCCAGACGCCGGACGACCGGCAGACGATGCTGTTCTCGGCCACGTTTCCCGAATCGGTCCGCGTCTTGTCGGAACGTTATATGAAACGCCCGCAAGATATTCGCGTACAAGGCAAACGGATCACGCTGGATGAAATTCGCCAATACGTCGTCGAAACGACGGACCGGCAGAAGAAGGACACGCTCGTCAAGCTGCTTATGCAAAACCCGCCTTTTTTGGCCGTCATTTTCTGCAGGACGAAAATACGCGCCAAAAAGTTGGCGGAATCGCTTGCGTCGGATGGCCTGAGCGTCGACGAGCTGCACGGCGATCTGACGCAGGCGAAGCGCGAAGCGGTCATGAGACGATTCCGCAACGCGCAGCTGCAGTTGCTCGTGGCGACCGACGTAGCCGCCAGGGGGCTCGATGTCGACGGAGTGACGCATGTATACAACTACGACATTCCTCAAGACCCGGAAAGCTACATTCACCGGATCGGCCGCACGGGCAGGGCGGGCCAGCAAGGAACCGCCGTCACCTTGGTCGCTCCCAAGGACATTGGAGAATTGAAGGAAATCGAACGGGCGATCGGATCCGTGCTCGAACGGAAAGCGGTACAAGGGGCGCAAACGAATGAAGATGGCCGACGTCCGGCAGCCGCCAAGCCGTCATCCGGAGCGGGGCATGAGCGCGAGGGCAAGCGTTGGCAGGGCAGGAGTCCGTCCGCTCGCGCCAATGTCGGCGGTTTGGCCGGCAAAAGCGGGGGGACACGCCGCAGCACAGCCGGAGTCCCGGCCCGAACGGAAGATCAGCCCGCAAGGACTCGTAGAAGCGGCTCGGAGCCTGCGACAAATCCGAGAGAACAGAAGGGCGGGAGCAGGAAAGGGAGAACCGAATTTGCCGCCAATCCGGGAAATCGCCGGGACGGGAACAAGCCGGGGGGGCGCCGGGATGCAGCGGCGGATCAGGCGGGGAGCCGTCGGGAAGCCGTTAACCCCGGAAGTCGTCCGGAGGCTGTCAAAACGGGTGAACGCCGGAATTCGGCCAAGCCGGGCAAGCGCTCGGCAGCGTCGGATTCCGGACAATGGTTTAACGCAAAACCGGGCAGAAGCGCGGATTCCGCCGCATACCCGGCAAAACGCCCGGATAATGCAAAGCCCGGCAGGCGCGGCGAAAGCGCAAGCTTCGGCAGCAGCCGGAAAGATACTCGCCTATCCGCTTCTCGGCCGGGCTCGCGAAGCGGACGTACGGGGAGACGCAAATAGCTCCGGAGACCATCCGACGGATTTCCGGGAAAGGAGCATCCCCTCACGCCAAAACAGGAGCCGGATGCTTCTTTTTTCTGTTATAATAAGGCATAGAAAAAGGTCAAAGGAGTCGATATGGAGCATTCATCGCGTAAGGAAACATACCAGCGCAAGCGCAGCCGCTCGAAACGGAAACTGAAGCGCCGGTGGGTGACTTCGGCGTTCGTCGTGGCATTTTTCTCGCTCGTGTTCATATTGTGGTTGTCTTATAACGGTACGGGCGGCGGCAGCGCGCCTCCAAGCGATCCGGATCCGAAGCCCCAAGCCGGGCAAGGGCAAGCCCCTTCCGACGGCGGCGGCAAAAGCGACCCCGGGAGCAAGACGCAACCGCCGGGCAAGGAGCCGGACGGCAATGCGGATAGCGGGACGAAGAAGCCGGCCGAGACCGATCCTTCGAATACCGGGACCGCCAATACGGACGCGACGAACGGTAGTACTCCGTCGACCGGCAACGTCGGACAAGGCGGAGGAAATCCGGAAGGAACGGACAAAGCCCCGGCCGTTACGACGCCTCCCGCGACAGGAGGGACGGGCGCGACAGAAGATCCGAACCGGGTCCAGCTTACGTTCGTGGGGGACGTCATTTTCGCGGATAATGTCGAGACGGCTCTGAAGGCGAACGGGTACGACTATCCGTACCGAAACGTCCGCGACTATTTGGAAAATGCCGATTTGACCATCGCCAATTTGGAGACGCCTTTGACGGAAAGAGGAACGGCGGCCGTCAAGGAGTACGCGTACCGCTCCACTCCGAAAGCACTTCCCGCCTTCAGGGAAGCGGGCTTCGATCTGGTCAATCTGGCCAACAACCATATACTCGATTACGGCACGACCGGCCTGCTGGACACGTTCGATCATCTGGACAAAGCCGGCATCCGCTGGTTCGGGGCGGGGCGCAACGCGGCCGAGGCGTTTAAGCCGGTCATCGTGGAGAAGAAGGGCATCAAGATCGCCTTCCTCGGACTGAGCAAGGTCGTGCCGACGCAGGATTGGAAGGCGGGGAAGGACCGTCCGGGCGTAGCCGATACATATGCATTGAAAGTGCCTCTTGATGCGATCCGGGATGCCAAGAAGCAAGCCGATCTCGTTATCGTCGTGGCGCACTGGGGAATCGAGCGGAAGGATCAGCCGGAGAAATACCAAAGAGATTTCGCCCGCGAATACATCGATGCGGGCGCCGACCTCATCGTCGGCGGACATCCTCACGTGCTGCAAGGCTTCGAAAACTATAAAGGCAAGTGGATCGCCTACAGCTTGGGCAACTTCATCTTTACGATGAACGAAAATCCGCTTACGTGGGAATCGGTCATTCTGCAGGCCTCCTGCTCGAAGGAGGGCGGATGCTCGCTCAAGACGGTGCCGGTGCTGACCAAGCTGGCCAACCCGGAGCCGATGACGGGGGATGCGGCCGCGAAGCTGTACGACCGGTTGACCGGCATATCCTTTGAAGCCCAGGTCGATAAGGACGGGACCGTTCAGACTTCGAGCAAAAAATAGCCGTACCATCAAACTCTAAACCGACGGGAGATAACGGAATGAGCAGCTTTACCAACATCCGCAACGTATATTGCGTAGGCAGAAACTACGGCTTGCATGCAGCCGAGCTGGGCAATGCGGTCCCGGAGCAACCGATGCTGTTCTCCAAACCGACTCATTCGCTTATTCCTTTGGACGGGTGCGACATCCTGCTGCCGGGAAGCCGCGGGGAAGTGCATTACGAGATGGAGATCGTAATTCGCATAGGCCGGTCGTACGAGAAAGGCATACGCGCCGACGAGCTGGTGGACGGCGTAGCGCTCGGGATCGATTTCACGCTTCGCGACGTGCAGAGCGATCTGAAGAAAAAAGGATACCCGTGGCTTGCCGCCAAAGGGTTCCGCCACTCGGCACCCATTACGGCATTCCATTCGTTTGAGGGCACGGAGGCGCTCGGCCTGAAGGAGTTCGTCCTGTTGAAGAACGGCTCCGAGGCGCAGCGCGGCAATGCGAACGACATGATTTTTAATCTGCAAACGATCATCGACTTTTGCGCGGAGCATTTCGGTCTCGGCCAGGGAGACGTCATTTTCACGGGAACTCCGGCGGGCGTCGGACCGGTTGCCGACGGCGACCGTTTCACGCTTCAGTTCGGCTCCGAGACATGGGGAGAAGGCGTCGTTCGGCTCGCATAGCGATCATTGTGTTCCGTTCCGACGGCCTGCTACCGTCAATCCATCAGCATTGGCAAACGGCCGAACCCCAAAGGTGCGGCCGTTTCGTTTTTGCAAGCAAACTGGCAGAATCAATTGCCGCTAATTCGCAACTGTACGCCGGGCTCCTTTAAAGTTATAATACAAGTAAAGTACAAGCGACTATGTGGAGAAGAGGAAAAACGATGACGGCATATGGAAGCGGCATCGGCGGGCCCGCGACGAGTTGGACCTCGCTCAAGGCAGGCCTGACGCCCGACAACGAAATGACCCGGCGGCTGTATCGCGTTTTGCTGAAATGGGTACGTTATGCGGATACTCAATTTGCCGAATGGGCGGACCGTCCGGACTGCGGACATTTTTTCGGAGGAGCTTACTGGTACGGGATTGAAACCGCTTACTCGGCGGTCGTGTTCGCCGTGGTCGGAACGATGGGAGAATTCGACGATACGATAGCGGGACAGAGCCGGCAATCGGTGAAGGACAAGGCGATTCGCGCCATCCGATATTTGTGCTATACCCATGATACGGGCCCCGAGGAATGCGTCCGGACCACTAGCCGCAACCCTTGCTGCAGCGGCAAAAAATGGGGAGGGCGAGGCGACGGCTTCTTCCGCGCGAGTCAGACCGGAACGGTCGTGCATGCGCTCGGTTGCGCCGCTTGGCTGCTTCATGACGAGCTGGACGGGGAAACGAAGGCGTTGGTGGAAGCGGTGCTGGAATATTATGCGGACATATGGAGCGTAGAGGAGCCCCGGAACGGCGTCTATTTCGATACCCAATGCGAGGAGAACGGCTGGACGGCTGCAGGGATCGGCACCGCCGCGGCACTGCTGCCCGGTAATCCCCGTCAGGAACAGTGGCGGAAAGCGGCTTTGCGCTGGTCGCTCAACTCGGTAACGATGCCGGAGGATCGGGTCCGGCGCGTCCCGGGCGTTTCCACGGTTACGTTTCATCCCGATTATACGGCCGAGAACCATGCGTTCGTGCATCCGTCCTACATGATGGCGGGCATTCAGCTCCGGGGTCTGTATGCGCTGCTCGAGCTGATGGCCGATCGCGATATTCCGTCCGAGCTGACCTCGAACAATGTGCCGATGTATGCGAGTACGATCAAGCCTTGGAGCGGCGTAGACGGCATTCCCGTTCCGGTGCAAGGTCAGGATTGGTGGTATAACCTTCAGCATGCTTCGCTGTCCTGTCATGCTTTCATGAACGTCCTGCATGGAGACGAGGATGCCGCAAGACTGGAACGCGCTGCGCTGGGCTTCGTGGAAGGGCTGCAGGACAGCAACGGCAAGGGCTGCTTGCTCGAAGAGAACGGCGAGGCGTGCATCGTCGTCGCCGAAAGCTACCAGACGGCGAAAGATATGGAGTTCGGCTCGGCGCATAGCCTGCTGATCGCCTATTTGCTTCACAGGTTCGGAGGCGGCGGAGCGGTGCCGTCCACGGATCGGGATTGGAGCGCGCGCACGAACGGGGTTCATTATTATCCGCATGGAGGTACGATCGTCCATAAGACGGATCGGGCGTTCTCCTCGTTCAGCTGGCGCAGCCATGTTATGGCGGTCACGCTGCCGGCGAAATCGATGTGGGGCGTTACGCCTCTTTATGCAAGCCATACCGGCGAAACCGAATTCGAAGGCGAGACGCCCGGCTACGTCTACAATGAGACCAAGTCGGTCGTTTGTACGGGGCATCGGATCACCCGTCTGGAAGACGGCTTCGGCGCCACGGCCGAAATCGAGCGGGGAAAAGGCGCAAAGCTGCTGCACCGCGTCGCATTCGTCTCGCTCCCGGACGGGAGGAGCTTCTATGCCGAACGCATACGCGCCAACGCTCCTTGCGCAGTGAAGTCGCTCTCTACGGGCATCATAGGAATCCGCAACGAACGCTATGGCGCCCTCGGAGGATATGCCGACGGGACGAAGACGGTAAAAGCGCCACGGCTAACGAGAACGTACGAAGGATTTTACGGGAAGGAGCCGAATGTACGGGATTCGTTCGGACCGCTGCCGTATGTCAATATCAATGACGAGATCGGATATGTGCTGTTCGGGTCGGAAGACGTCACCTACTTGAACCAGCACGAATATCCGAAATGGAAAGGCGTCGAGGACGTACTGACCTTGAACGACAGAGGCGCAAAAAGGTTCGAGGGCCTCGCAGAGCTTCCCGTATTCGCGATGCTGACGCTGCCGGACGCGTCTGCGGAACAGACCGCCGGGGCGGCGGAGCGGAGCCGTCTGCTGACGGGGAACGAGGACGGCTGCATCGCCGCGGAGACGGACGGTTATCTCATCGTGGCGAACTTGAGCGGCAGACGAACGGAATTCGAGGCATCGTACGCCGAGGCGGGATCTTCCATCCAGCTGTTCGAAGGGATGCAGCGTTGGAACGGCGGGGAAGTGACCCGCACCGGATCTTTCGAGCCCGGCTACGCGGGTTTTGCGGCTAGCCGCTTCAGGCTGGAGCTGCCTTCTTCCGGCGGGCACACTCACGATCTTGCCGTGGTCGTATCGTCTAATCGCGTATATGTGACGGACCAATCCGGCAGCGGCATTTCCAAAGTCTCGGTTATCGATCCGGTTGCGGGTAAGCGGACGGAGGCGGGAATCGAGCCTTCGGGCACCCTGGTACTGATTTTTTAACCACCAACCATATACGGGAGAGGATGGAAGCGCCATGATGAACAAGCGAATAAGGCGGTTTGCGAAATTGCCGTTCCGGCGAAAGCTGCTCTTGTACTCGCTCGTCCTGAGCATTTTGCCGGTGCTGACCGTCGGTCTTCTCTCCTCCTATTTTGCTTCGCGCAGCATACAGCGCGAGGTAGACCAGAACCATCAGTACATGCTGAATCAGATGCAGGTGCAGCTGAACCAGTTTACGAAAAGCATCCATACGAACTCGATCTATATCGCCACCAACCTGTCGGTGGAAAAATCGGTCAAGGAAGGTCCCGGGATCGAAAATTTGTCCGCGTCTCTCGAAATGAACGAAACGATCCGGCGCATACGCAGCACGTCGCCCGTCCGGTTCAACGTGTCCATCGTATACAAAAAGTTCAACAACTTCACTTACTCCAACGAATTTTCGGCCCAGCAGCTCGCGGAGAAGCGGCTGCTGACCATTCTGGATAAGATGAAGCCGCAGGAGAACGAAGCGATCATCGTGCCGGCCAATACGTTCGACGACCAGCCGGAGATGCTGTTGTACAGACCCGTTCCGATCCAGTCCGCCTATACCGAGGGAGTGCTGATCCTGCACGTCGACCCCCAGGATATTTTGCAATTCGTCGGATCGATGGAGCACGGCTACGGAACCCGGGTACTCGTCGCGGACGAGCACAATCGGATCGTGATCAGCTCGAACCGCGGGGAAATGGGCAAATCGCTCGACGGCGTCATCCGGCCGGCAAAGGTAGGCAAATCCGGCGAGCTGTCCGGCAAAGTGATGATTGAAGGCGTAAGCTACAAAGTGCAGACCGAGAAATCGGCGACCAACGACTGGACCTACATCGCGATTACCCCGACGAAGGAGCTGACCGCTCAATCGCATCGGATCCAATTGACCACCTGGATCGTAATCGGCCTCCAAGTGCTGCTGTGGGCGAGTATCGCCGCATTGGGTACGAGCCGCATGTACGTGCCGATTCAACGATTGACCGAGAAGCTTATGCCGCGTCAGCGCCAAGAGCGGAATAGAGGCGACGGGCTGGCGATGCTTGGCGATTACATGGAGCAGCTGGCGGATGCGAACCGGCAGCTCCATAACAGGCTGAACGAGCAATTCCCTTATATGCGCCAAGGCATATTCCAGCAGCTGCTTCGTGGAGAGATGTCCGAGCGCGAGCTGGCGATGGCCGCCGAGCATGCCAATATCAAGCTGCAGGGCGAGTATGTGTTCGTCTGCGTCGCGGAGGCGGACGACATCGCCGCCTTCCAGCGCACGTACCGGGAGAAGGACCGATCGCTCATTCATTATGCGCTGCTGAAAATGATGGAGGAGACGTTTCACGGCGTTCCGTTCTCCGCCGTATTTACGCCGAAGACGGGGCAAGTCGTGATGCTCATCGGGCTGGATTCCGACGACGCCGATGCCAAGAGCTTGCTGCGCCGGCGCGCGGACGAGGCAAGGGAGCATGTGCGTACTTATTTCCGGTTCGCCATCAGCGTGGCGATCGGCAGTCCGCTCTCCTCCTTCACCGAGATCGGCAAAGGCTACGAGGAGGCGGTCGCTCTGCTCAGCCACCGGTTTATACTGGGCGAAGATATGACGATTGCCGCGGACGAGGCCGATGAAGGGCTGATGCGATTAAGCCGGGAGACCGGGGAGACGCAGAAGCGGATTGTGCATCACGTCTTCAACGGCAATATGGACGATTCGCGGGAGCAGCTGGGCCAGCTCGTCTCCGAGCTGCGCCAAGCCCACGTGAAGCCGGAGACGGCGATGGGGCTGTTCTCGTACATGCTGGGCGAGCTGGACTATATGCTTCAGCAGACCGGCTGCGACATTCGCCAGGCGACGGGAATCGATTTTTACCGGAAGCTGCACGGTCTGCGCTCCTTGCCCGAGCTGGAGCGGTGGCTGGCAAGCGAGCTGTTCCCGGCCGTCAAGGCGCATCTCGAGATCGAGGCCGTGTCGAAGCAGACGAAGACGATACGCGAAGTGATGAGCTACGTCCAGCAGCATTTGGATGACGAGATGACGCTGCAAAAGGCGGCGGACCGGTTCCAATTGTCGGTCTCGTATTTGAGCAAGCTGTTCAAGGACGAATCCGGGGTCAATTTCAGCGAATTCGTACTCGAGCTGCGGATGAACAAAGCCCGGGACTGGCTGGAGCATTCCGATATGCCGATCAAAGATATTGCCGATAAAATCGGTTACGCCAGCGTACAAAATTTCAACCGCGTGTTCAAGCAATGGTGCGGCGTACCTCCGGGGGAATTCCGCAAAGAAAAGCGGCTGTCGTCCGGCTGAAGCCCGGGCATGAAGCAAAGCATGAAGCAAAGCATGAAAGAACCGTCGCGCAGCAAACGAAACTCCGGATCGGACAACGAGAGCTCCTTTCATCCCGATAAAAGCGATCAAACGAGGTTCCGTATGCTGCCGCATCGGTTTTTTTCTTTTTCGTTTATCATTTTTTTGGCTGTTCTTTATCATTATTTACGATGGCCGATCCAAACAATAGAGCATTGCACAGTGTTGCAAACGATTACATGATAAGAAGCGTAGGGGGCCTACCTCCAAGAGACGGATACGGCGTCAGCCTTTCGACTCTGCAAATAAACAGAAGGAGCGTGTTTTCATGATCAAAGCCAAGAAGACGTTTGCATCCTTGTTCGCGGTTTCGCTCGTTACCGCTACGGTACTCGCCGGATGCGGCGGCAAGGAAGAGAACGGCGCTGCGGATGGCGGCTCGCAAGGGCCGAAAAACTTGAGCATCCTGCTCTCCCACTCGAACGCGAAATACGCCATGCAGGTGAAGGACGACGACCGGTACGTGAAAGAGCTGTCCAAGCTGTCGAACTACAATTTGAAATATGAATTTCTCGGCCACGGCGACGATTTCACACAACAAATGACCGTCCGCTTCGCATCGGGCGAATTGCCGGACATGATCCGTACGGACAGCATCGACTCGACGATGCATCCGGGCGCCCTCGATAAAGGCGTGTTCCAGGATTTGACGCCGTTGATCGAGAAATACGGCCCAAACCTGAAAAAGAAAATTCCCGCCGAAGCATGGAACAGCCCGAAAGTAAGCAAGGACGGCAAAATATTCGGCATTCCGGCGCTGTCCGCACTGCCGGCAACCCGCGTCGTCTATATTCGTCAAGATTGGCTGGATAAGCTCGGCATGCAGCAGCCGAAGACGATCGACGATTACTTGAAATATTTCGAAGCGGTCAAGAAGCAGGATATGAACGGAAATGGCGACGCCAATGACGAATACGGCCTCTACGTCCGGGAAAATCTGATCTACTCCAACATGTTCTTCTCCGCCTTCGGAGCCGACCCGAACATGTGGTATTTGAAGAACGGCCAGCTTCAGCCGGGCATGATCCAGCCGGAGATGAAGGACGGCATCAAGTTCTGGAAAAGCCTGTACGACAACGGCTACATTAACCCGAACCTGTTCACGAACAAGGGAGCGGATTGGGTAGCGGGCATCAAGCAAGGAAAAGGCGGAGCGTGGATCCATGACGTCACGAACTACAATACGGACTGGAATACGGCCAACTTCGTCAATGAGAAGAACGTGAAGCTCTCCTTGATCGAAGCTCCGGAAAGCGCCAAAGGAAAAGGTATTGCCGCACAGGGCGATCAAATCTATTTCGTCTGGGTCGTGCCGAGCAAAAACAAGAAGGCCGAGGACGTAATCAAGTTCCTCAACTGGGTATGGTCCGACGAAGCCGACGATTACTTTGCAATGGGCATCAAGGACTACAATTACAAAGTCGAGAACGGCAAGCCGAAATGGGATATGAACGATCCGGTCAACAAGGACAACGACGCTTCCGTGTTTTACCAGCTGTCGGTCAACCCGCGGGGCGACGGACGGATGCTCGACAAGGTGCTCGAGGTTTCGCCGAATACGGCGGCGGTCAAGAGCGGAATCGAGATCGCCAAGAAAAACATAACGAAGAACGATGCCTTGTACATGCCGACATTGAATAGCCTGAAGACGAATCCGGAGCTTGCGGTCGGAACGGGAGCGGGAACGCTGTTTCTCGACATGTTCGCCAAGGTTATTACCGGCAAGGAGGAGCTTGACGCCTCGTTCGACAAGTTCGTGGCCGAATGGAAGCGCCGCGGGGGCGATGCCGCCATCAAGGAAGCGACAGACTGGTACAACAAGTTCCACAAAAAATAACATTGCGGCGTGAGGCGTGCGCCGGCCGGAGCGAATCCGGCTGGCGCGGCCGCCTGCCTCAAAAATAGAACGGAGGGTGTGCATGCTCAAGAAAATCATGTCCCGCGACTCGCTTCTGCTTTGGCTGATTGCACTGCCCGGCATTTTGCATTTCGTCGTGTTCCGCTACGTGCCGATGTTCGGCAACGTGATCGCTTTTCAAGACTACAGCATTTTTTCCGGCATTATGGATAGCCGGTGGGTCGGTTTTCAGCATTTCGAGAAAATGTTCACGTACCACGAATTTTACAACATTTTACGAAATACGCTCGTGCTCAGCCTGTATTCGATCATTTTCGGATTTCCGGCGCCGCTCGTACTGGCGCTGCTGCTGAACGAAATCCGCAAAACCTGGTTCAAGCGCCCGGTGCAAACGCTGCTTTATCTCCCGCATTTTTTGTCTTGGGTAATCGTCGGAAGCATTTTTATCAACCTGCTGTCGATCGACGGCTTCCTCAATACGATATTGAGCCGGCTCGGCATTCCGAACATCGATTTTTTGACGCAGCCCGAATATTTCCGGGGCATCATCGTCTCGGTTGGCATATGGAAGGAAATGGGATGGGGCATGATCATTTATTTGGCCGCTCTGTCCGGCATCAATCCGAATTTGTATGAAGCGGCCATGGTCGACGGAGCGGGACGGTTTCGGCAAATGTGGTCGATTACGCTTCCTTCGCTCATGCCTGCCATCGTCGTGCTGTTTCTGCTTCGGGTCGGCCACGTGCTGGACTCGAACGTCGAGCAGGTGCTCATTATGCTGAATCCGCTCGTTCGCGATGTAGGAGAAGTGATCGATACGTACGTATACCGGGTAGGTCTGCTCGGCGCCCAGTTCAGCCTGACGACGGCGATCGGCATATTCAAATCGCTGGTCGGCCTGCTGCTCGTCGTCGGTCTGAATACGCTCAGCCGCAAAACAACCGGAGAAAGCATTTATTGAGGAGGGATAACCGATGCCGATACGCAAAAGGCTGGAGTGGTTTCCGTTGGTGAACGGGGCGGCTTTCGTCGTGTTATGCTTGACGATGATCGCCCCGATCGTCCATTTGGCCGCGGTTTCGCTCAGCTCGCGGTTTTATGCGGAAGCGAAGCTCGTTACGTTTTGGCCGAGAGGGTTCAACGTCGATGTATATAAAACGATTTTCAATATGGGCAACATCTGGACGTCGATGGGCAACAGCGTCATCATAACGGTGTTCGGCACGCTCATCGCGCTCGCTTTTACGGCTACGCTGGCTTATCCGCTGTCGCGGCCGCAAATGAACGGCAGGAAATGGGTGCTGCGGGGGATTATCGTGACGTTCGTCTTCTCGGCGCCGCTCATTCCGAACTATTTGCTCATTCGCAGTCTCGGGATGGAGAATACGCTGTGGGTGCTTATGATCCCGGGTGCGCTTAACGCGTTCAACGTCATCATTATGAAGACGTTTTTCCAGGGCATCTCGAGCGAAATGTTCGACGCCTCGAAAATCGACGGCTGCAGCGAATTGGGCAGCTTCGCGCGCATCGCCATTCCGCTGTCGACGCCGGTTATCGCCACGATAGCCTTATTCCATGCGGTCGGCCAATGGAACTCGTATTTCACCGCGCTGATCTATATCCGCAGCAAAGATTTGATGCCGCTGCAGGTGCTGCTGCGCAACCTCGTCGTCGAGGAGCAGGCGAACAACGTGGCCAACTCGGCCGAGGTCGCGACGATGCTGACGCCGGAAATGCTCAAGGCGGGCATTACGCTGTTCGCTACCGCGCCGATTCTGATCGTCTATCCGTTCCTGCAAAAATATTTTGTCAAAGGCGCCATGGTCGGATCGTTGAAGGAGTAAGAGAGAAGCGAACAGACCTAAGAGCAGCCCGGGAGGTGTTGCGCTATGCATAAACCGTCCGCAGCCGATTGGCTGGAGCCCGCCGGCATCCGGTTCGGGCAAGCGGAGGAAAACGAACTGACGGCGAAGTGTTATGCCATGCTGCTCCGCTGGATTCCGTTCGCCGACTCCCGATACGAGGAGTGGGAACGGATGCCGGAATGCGGCTATTTTTTCGGAGGCTCATCGTGGTATGGGGTGGACACGGCGAGATCAATCACGGTCTATGCCGCCCTGTCGGTGCTGGGATCGTACGACGAGCGCATCGCCGGCTGCTCCCGGGAACGGCTGATGCGACGAGCGATTAGCGGGATACGTTATCTGGCTTTTACGCACGATTCCGGCCCGGAGCATCTCGTCCGGGTCAAAGGCTCGAACCCCTACTGCAGCGAGCGGAAATGGGGCGGGCAAGGCGACAGCTACTTCATGGCGACGCAAACCGGCTACAGCGTGTACTCGATCGCGCTCGCTTCTTGGCTGCTATGGGAACGGTTGGACGAGGAGACAAGATCCCTTGTCCGCAATGTGCTCTTTCATTATGCGGACCGCTGGTGCGACGCCGAGCCGAGAGACGGCGTGTATGGCGATACCCAGGCGGAGGAAAATTCGTGGGTGGCGCAAGGCGTTGCCGCAGCCGCGGACATGTTTCCCGATCATCCGCGCAGCGGGCATTGGCGGAGACGTTTCCGAAAATGGGCGGCCAACTCGGTCACCGTTTCCCGCGACCGCTATCGCGCCGATTTTCAGGCCCATACGGAACGCACGCACGGGGTTCCAGTGCCGTTTATCAGCACGTCCACCCTGCATCCGGACTATACGACGGAAAACCACGGTTTTGTGCATCCGACGTATTTGGCGTTGGGCATCAACCAACGGGCTTCGCACGCTCTTTTTTCGCTGATGAGCGGCACGCCGGCGGAGCCGTTCGCGCTGATGAACAATGGGGAGCTGTACGACCGCGTCATCAAAAAGTGCTGCCAGTCCGACGGCTTCATGATTCCGGTCCAGGGGCAGGATTGGTGGTATAACCGCCAGCACGAGCTGGCGCACGCTCACGCCGTTCTCAACGTGCTGCACGGCAACCGCGATGCGGCGCGTTTCGAGCGGCTTGCTTTGAAGCGCATCGGTCAAATCCAGTCGGGCAACGCGAACGGCTGCTTTTTGGAACGGGAGGGGAAAGCCTGCGTCATTCGCGAAGGCACTCAGACGGTAGAGGATTTCGAAAATTGGGCCGCTCAGGACGTGCTGCACGTTTATTTGCTTCACGCGTTCGGCGGACCCGGGGTCGAGCCGAGCGACGAGACGGAGATGAGCGAGCGGCTGTCCGGCGTAAGCCTGTTTCCATACGGTGGATTTGTCGTGCGGCGAACCCGCAACGCGTTTGCCAGCTTCAGTTGGCGCAATAACATCATGGGGGTCTGTCTCGGCAAGGACGGGATCTGGCTGACAACGCCCGTCCATGCTTCGATGACGGGAACGATCCGCATTGCCGGCCACGACGGAATGGCCGGGTGGAGCAACGAGGACGTTGTGCGGGATGCGGAGCACGCAAGCTTGGAGCCTCGCGCCGACGGCTTCGGCGCGACCGTGCTCATCCGGCGGGGCGGGGGAGAGTTGGAGCAGGATGCGGCCTTCGTGGCGCTGCCTGACGGTCGCTGCGTCTACGCCGAGCGGCTGCGCGCGATTCGGGACTGCACGATTGACGATTGCAGGACCGGAATAGTCGGCGTTCGCAATGACAAGTACCCGGACGTGCCGGAAAGTGCGGAAGGGACAAGAGCGCTCCTGTTGCCCGGAATGCTGCTGACGTTCGAAGGATTTGCCGGCGACGCGTCCGACGAGGAGCAGCGCCTTCCCGCATTTCCTTATGTCAATGTGGACGACAAGATGGGATACGTGTTGTTCGGCTCGGGCGGCATCCGCTATATCAACAAGCATCGGTACAAACGCTGGAAGGGCGTAGAGAACACGCTGGCGCTGAATGATGCCGGCCGGATGAGCCTGAAAGCCGGGGAGGCGCGGCCTTGCTTTGCGGTTGTCGCCTTGCCGAACCGTACGATGGAGCAGACGGCGGAGGCGGCCGAGCGGTCGATGTTGCTTTCCGATCCGACTGCCCCTTGCTTGTTGCTGGAGTGCGGCGAAACGATCGTTTTTGCAAATTTCGCCTTCGATCACACCGCCGTTTGCGGCGAACGGGAGCTTGCCGGCGCGGAAGTCGGTCTGTTCGAGGGCGTCAGTCGCATCCGGGGCAGCCGGATTAGCCGTTCCCTTGACGTGGAAGCCCGAAAATCGGGCTTCGCCGCACAAAGGCTGAAGCTTGCCCTGACGCCGTTCCGCTACCCGTACGGCGCCTCGTCCGACAGTACGGACACGGATTATATTGCGCATGATCGTGCCGTGACGGACGAAGCGGCGCTGGAAGGTTTGGCGCTGGATGTTATCGTGCGGGAAAATGCCGTCTATGTGATGAACGGCGGGGAGCGTCCGGTCGATTTGCGGCTGTCCGACGAGCGAGCGAATGTAGTCCGATCGATTCGCGTTTGCGCCGCGTCCTTTAAGGAGCTGCCTCTGCCGCTGCAAGCGGTTGAACGCGGCCGGCCGCCAGTTTAAACAGACGCCAGCACCGCACGCAGCTTAGGGCGTGCGGTGCTGGCGTTGAACGTGCCGGCGGTCACCCGGCCCGCCCGCGCGTCCACCTTATACCAGTTTCGCCTACGCCGCACTACTCCAGCAAATGGTCAGCGTACTCGTCCCGGACCTTCAGGATGGCAGGCAAATGCTCGAAGAACGCATCCACGACCTGAGGGTCGAAATGCTGGCCGCGTTCTTCCTTGAACAGGTTCAGGATGCGGTCGAGCTCCCATGCCTTTTTGTACACCCGATCGCTCGCCAACGCGTCGAACACGTCCGCGATCGCCGTGATTCGTCCGTGAATGTGGATTTCTTCGCCCTTCAAGCCCCGCGGGTAGCCTCTTCCGTTCCATTTCTCGTGATGCTGCTCCGCGACGACGGCGGCCGTCTTCAAAATGCGCCGTTTCGAATTTTTCAATAAATTGTAGCCGATTTCCGTGTGGGTTTTCATCACGTCGAATTCTTCCTCGGTCAGCTTGCCCGGCTTCTTCAGCACGGAGTCCGGTATCGCCACCTTGCCGATATCGTGCATCGGGGAAGCCATCTTCAATATTTCCGCTTCCGTTTGCGGGATGCCGAGTCCCAGCGCCAAAATGTACGAGTACTCCGCTACGCGCTTCACGTGGTTGCCCGTCTCCTTCGACCGGCTCTCGCCGATTTCGCCCATCGTGAATATGATTTCGCGCTGCGTTTCCTCGATTTCCTGGGACAGCATCGCCGACTCGATCGATTTGCCCGAATAGGAGGCGGCGAGCGACAGGTTGCGCAGATCCCGGTCGGAAAATACTTCGGAGTCGGTCATCTTGTTGACGGCCTGATAGCAACCGATTACATCGCCTTCGTTATTGCGAAACGGGATTACCATGAGCGCCTTCGTGCGATAGCCGGTCTGCTTGTCGGTACGCAGCGCTCCGCTGGTCAGCACTTCGCGAAACTCGACGTTCGTGTAGGCGTCGTCGATGAAGATAGGCTCTCCGGTACTAACGGAGTGACCGGCCAAGCCTGCGCCGAGCGGAATGCGCAGCTCCTTGACGCCATGCGCGACTTTGGACCATAGCTCGCCTCGTTGGTCGTCCAGCAGCCAGACCGTGCATCGGTCGGAGATGACGATTTGCTTTCCCATATCGGCCATCAGCATGAGCACATTGTCCAAGCTCCGCTCATTGGCGATTTTGGCGGCGTACTCCAGAATGACGCCAAGCAGCTCCTCAGGCTCCAAATCCTTTTTCAGCCTCGGCTTCTCAAAGTCGTATGTTTCGTGCACCCGGTTTTCACTCCCATCGTTCGTTTCCTAATTATTTCATTGTATTCCCTGTGAAGGGTCATTCTTCCTGCATTAAGTTGAAAAAAAGTCCCATTTTGCAGTCGAATGTTGACGAACGGGAACGAGATATGATCGAACCTTGGAAGCTGTTTTTTCCCTGACCTTATTTGTCAGGGAACCCGGGGTATGATGAAGCAGGAAACGGCGGGAAACGAAAAAAGGAGCGATGAACCGATGTTTGTTATAGAAAAAGGGTATGCCGTAGCAGAAGGAACGAAGCTGTATTACGAGACGGCCGGGGCGGGAGAGACGGTATTGCTCATCCATGGAGCCTTTATGACGAGCGCGATTTGGGATTCGACGTTCGCAGCGCTGTCGGATCGTTACCGGGTCGTCCGCTACGACTGGCGGGGCATGGGGAAATCGGGTATGGGCGATACTCCGTACAGGGCGTATGACGACGTTCGCGGACTGCTGGATGCTCTCGAAATCGACAAGGCGCATGTCGTCGGACTGTCCGCGGGGGGCTATATAGCCGTCGAGCTATCATTGGCTTATCCGCAACGTGTCCGTTCGCTGTCGCTCGTGGGTGCGGGGTTGTTCGGTTTGCCCGAGTCGGAACGCCTGCAGGCCGATAATGCGCGCTTTTATGGAGCGGCATCGTCCGGCGACATCGAGGGAATGCTGCGCGAATGGACCCAAATGTGGCTGTACGGGCCGGATCAGCCGAAGTCGCGGGTGAAGCCATCCGTGATAGCCCGTTTCGAGCAGTTGTCGCTGGAAAGCTTGAGCCGGTCCGAGTCGTTCGAGATGCCGCTAACGCTTGTGCCTGCGCCGATCGGCAGATTGGCGGAAATTGTTGCGCCGACGCTGGTCGCATGGGGATCGCTCGATTATCAGGATACGAAGGAAGCTGCGAATATGTTCTCGGGCACGATTCCCGGCGCCCGCACGGCAGAGCTGAACGGATCGGCGCATATTCCCCCGATGGACGATCCGCAGCGCTTTAACGAAGCTTTGGGCGGGTTTTTGGACGGCCTTCGAGCTTGACTCCCGCCGTCTTCCGTGTATGATAAATTCGAGAGAACGAATCGGGATATACGGGAGGGGCAGCGATGGAAGCGTTGATCGGGCTTGCGGGCAGTTTGCTCATAGCGGGAGCGGCTTACTTGAAACGGTCATTATCCTTATCCGGATTTGCGGCCGCGATACTGCTTGGAACGGCCATGTACGCGCTCGGGAGCGCGGTATGGTTCGGTACGCTAATCGCTTTCTTCCTATCGTCGACGCTGCTGTCCAGATGGAAGAAGAAGGCGAAGGAAGCGGTCGAGAGCGGGTATGAGAAGTCGGGAAGACGGGACGCGGGGCAAGTGGCCGCGAACGGAGGGCTCGCGCTGTTATTGTGCGCGGCCAACGCCTGGTGGCCTCATCCGATGTGGTGGTACGCTTTTCTGGGCGTAATGGCGGCCGTCAACGCCGACACTTGGGCGACGGAGATCGGAGGCTTGAGCAAAGCTCCTCCGAGATCGATCCTGAGCGGAAGGCGGGTAGCGGCCGGAACGTCGGGAGGCGTATCCGGCTTGGGGTTGGCCGCGTCGATGGCGGGCGGTCTGTTTATCGGCCTCGTGGCGTGGCTGCTGCTGTTGGCCGTTCCCGGACAGGACGAACCGTCAGGTATCGCTTCTACATGGCTGCAACTGCCGGTATGGCTCGGGATCGGCTTGTTCGGCGGCACGGTCGGATCGCTTGCGGATTCGCTGCTGGGCGCTACGGTGCAGCAAATGTTCCGGTGCGGCGTATGTGGCCGCGAGATCGAGGCCGCACATCATTGCGGGCAACCGGCGGTCCGGATTCGCGGCTTTGCCGGTTGGAACAACGATGCGGTCAATGTGGCAGGCTCGCTAGCGGGCGGCTTGGCCGCGGTGGCGGTAGCGGGTGGCTTG
>NZ_VDCQ01000089.1 GCF_006265175.1 Paenibacillus hemerocallicola
TGTCGATTCTTAACACTGTCTACTTAAAGGGGATAATATCATTTTCACTCTCTGACGGTTATTTAAGATTTTGCGCATATTCGAATCGTTTACCGCTATTGGGACACAAGAGTTTAATAATCAAAAAACAATGCGAACCAAGCATGCAGACGGAGTGGGACAAGCTGGCGCTCGCGAAGGGCACCGTCTTTCATTCGACGGCATTCCGCGACGTGACTGCCAGATCTGCAAGACGCTTCTAAGTTCTCGCATAAGGGGACGACCGAGGCGTCTTTTTTCTCCGTTTGGAACGAAGATCGCCCGCAAATGAACTTTGCCGGTCGTTCTGATATAATATCGGAAGGGACGGGTGAACATTCGGGCTACAAGCAGGGGAGAGCAAAATGAATAAAAACATCACGATGCAGGATATCGCCGATCATTTGAAGCTGGATCGCACTACGGTTTCCAAAGCGATATCCGGCAAAGGGACGGTATCGGCGAAAACGATCAAGCGCGTGAATCAAGCGATCGAAGAACTCGGTTACCGCAAAGACAGCTTCGCCAGCGGACTCGTGACCGGCAAAAATACGGTGCTGGCGATCGTTTTACCAGAGATCAAAAGCGGCATCAACGCCCCCTTCATTCAAAGCTTTCAAAAAAACGCCAGAAAGCATCACTATGGCGTGATTTTATACTATGTCGAGCCGAAAGGCGACAACCTGCCGATGATTTTGGAAATGCTCAAGCAGCAGCGCGTATCCGGGGTGACGTTCTTATCGGGAGCTACTACCTCCAAGGATGACGACAATTTAATCCGCTTGTTGGATTCGGGAATTGCCATAAATACGACTTCGCGAAGCTTTATCCACGAACAGATCGACGGCATTCGTTTCAATCACCTCAAAGCGGGGTTTGAGCTGACCGAGCACTTGATCAAGCTGCAGCACAAACACATTGTTTTTGTCGCGAACACGTATTCCCAAGGGACGCCTTTTGAGCGAATGGAAGGCTACCGAAAAGCGATGGAAAGCTACGGGCTCCAGCCTGTCGTGATCGGAGATGCGCACAGCACCGTGAAACCGAGCGATTTCCCCGGACTTACGAATTTTTCTTACCATACGGTGAAACGGGAATGGGACAACGTCAAAGACGCCAGCGCCTTTATCGGGTGCAACGACGAAGCGGCATTGGGCATTGTCCATCTGCTGAAGGAAAAAAACGTATCGATTCCGAAAGACTGCTCTGTAGCCGGACTTGACGACTTGTACGCCGACTTGGCGATCCCGCAGCTGACATCGATGAGATTTCCGCTCAGCGAGGGCGGCGAAAAAGCGGCGGAGCTATTGTTGAAGCGGATCGATGCCAACGGGAAGGCGGATGCAACAAACTTCCTTTTGGACTATGAACTGATCGACCGCGAATCGACGGCCATGCGCACGGCTCCCAAATCGCACCCCACCTAAAATTGTCGTTGACAGGGCGGGCAAATCTAACTACAATTTGAGTTAAATTCGTTACGGCACGCGCGTGATTTTTTTTGTCGCAGCCGTTCGACAACGACAAGGAGGTGCCGCGTACAAGTCCCAAACCCAACGCCCCCGGCTCGTTTTCTTCGATTTCGGCTAGTTGGGCGGCGAGTTAGCTATATATTTTTTCAATTAAAATCACGCGCGTGATTTTTTAAAAATAATCGTTTCGCTGATGGAGTAAATCAAAACGAATTTGCAGGAATCAACTGCAATTTTTTTATAATCAAATAATCACGCGCGTGAACTGGACAAACTGCCACCGAATTTTATCAAAAGGAGACAAACTTTTTATGACCGTTATGGACTGGACGACCGGAAAGATGAACATTTCGCAAGGCGATCCCGCAAGCCAGCAATGGCGTATGACGATTGCGGCCGATTGGGGGGCCAAGCAAATATGGGGCGAAGAAAACAAGCTGGAATCGCTGATGATCGATCATCCCGAGCAAGTATACGGCGATCTTCTGCCGTGTATCCGCCACAGCGATTTGCGGATCGTGAATGTGGAAACGGTGCTTGGCGACCGGGGCGCCCCGCTGGCCGCCAAAGGACGGGACGACAAACGTTTTTTGATCCATGCCGATGAGCGAACTGTAAATGCACTGAAGGCCGTCCCGTTCGACATCGGGTGTTTGGCCAACAACCATAGTCTGGACCTAAGCGCCGAAGGATTGGCCGGAACGATTGAAACGCTGCGGCAGGCCGGCATTCGGACTGTCGGCGGCGGAATGAGTGGCGCCGACGCGGAAAAGCCGCTGATCGCCGAGGTGAAGGGAACCCGCGTGGCGATTATCAACTGCGCGGAGGGCGAGCAATGCCGTTCGGTCGACGGCGGCCCCGGTGCTTACGGCTTGGAGCTGCATCGCCTGCACCATCAAATTCGCGAATTGCGGCAAACGGGCGCCGCCGTTATCGTGATCTTCCACGGCGGACGCGAGCATACGCCGACCCCTCCGCCCTATGTCATGCACGACTTGCGGGCGATCGCCGAGATGGGCCCGCATGCGATTATCGCCCATCACCCGCATGTGCCGCAGGGGATCGAGCTGCATCGCGGAGTGCCGATCGTATACAGCCTGGGCAACTTCGTATTTTGGCAAACGGACCCGGCGTTTTACCGGCATGCCGGCTATGTCGTGCATCTGGATTGGTCCGGCTCGACGATCACCGGCTTGGAAATCACGCCTTATCAAGTCCATAAGGACGGCGTCCGTTTGATGGGCGCGAACATGCGGGCCAAGTTTGCGGAGGATATGACGCGCGTGACCGCCCTGTTGGCCGATCCGGCCGCCATCGAGGAGACGTGGAACGCGTTTATCGACCGGATGGGCGTCGAACAAATCGCCCGATCGCTGGAAACCGGCGCGCAAGCGCTGCGAACCCGCGACCTGCCGGCAGCGTCGCGGCTGCTCAATTTGTTTTTTACCCCCGCTCACCGGGAGCTGTACATCCAGGCGATGAAGCGGGTCATGAACGGTACGTTCGGCGATTCACCCGCATGGGCGAAGGAGCTCGTCGATTACTGGCTCGACTATTCCTTGGCCGAAGCCGTCAGCCTGGATGCGAAACCGTAATCCATCTCCTCCAAATCGGGAAAAGGGAGATCACGAAGATGAATCCAAATCCATTGCGGATCAAGTTTCTTCTGCCCACTATGTTCCTAGCTGCGGTCGCCGTTTCTTGCAGCGGCCAAAGCGACACCCCAAACAGCGGCGCCAACAGCGACGTTTCGGTGAAAGCGCCTTCCGACGAGCCGGTGACAATCTCGATTCTGAACTGGAACGGGATGACCGACGCAGAGTTCGATCGGTATTATGTGAAGCCTGTAGCCAAGAAACACCCGAATATTACATTGACCTTGATCAAAAAAAATGCGGGAACGCCTCAGGATGCGATTGCCAGCCATTTGATGGCTGGCAACTTTCCCGACTTGATTTTCGTCAGCAACAAAGACATCAACGACTTTTTGCTGGCCAAAGCGGTCTCCGGCATGGACGAGCTGGTCGCATCGACTCATTTCGATTTGCAGCGGTTCGACCCCGGCGCGATCGCCTCGCTGCAACGAAAAAAGGAAGACGGGGGTTTGACGGCGATCCCTTGGGCGCAAAACGTCGGCAGCCTGTTATACAGCAAGGATGTGTTCGATAAATTCGGCATGACTTACCCGAAGGAGCTGATGACGTGGGACGAAACGCTGGAGCTGGCCCGGAAGATGACCCGCAAGGAAGGCGACGTGCAATACGTGGGGATGAACTTGTCCAGCTTGTCGCAATTCGCCCAATCGTTGTCTGTCTCTTATTTGTCTCCGAGCAACAAAGCGATTGTGGACACCCCTGAATGGAAACGAATTTTGGAATTTTACCGAACCGCCTTTGCGATTCCGGGCGGCGCGACAAAAGCTACGCTGTTCGGAACGAAGACGGTGGCGATGCAGCCGGATTGGTTGAGCGTGACGACCAACAACGCCGCCAAAGACCCCAATTTCCCTTGGGACGTCGCCGGGATGCCCAACTTTCCGGAGCTTCTGGGAAAAGGCAGGGAAATCGACACGCATTCCTTGGCGATCAGCGCCAGCAGCAAGCATAAGGAGCAGGCGTTTCAAGTCATCCAGACCGTCACCTCCGATGAAGTTCAAACGGAAATGAGCCAATACGGCCGAGTGCCGGTGCTGGCCGATTCCAAAATTTTGTCGGACTTCGGCTCGCAGGTTCCGTATTTGGCGAATAAAAATTGGGCGGCGCTGTTTAAGGTAAAGCCGGCCAAGGTGCGCGACACCATCACCCCTTACGATTCGATCGTGCTTGGCCTGATCAATCCGTTGGCCGATCGGCTGCGCGCCGGCGAAACCGACATCAACACGATGCTGCGGGAAACGCAGGAAAAAGCCGACGTCGCGCTGACCGCCGCCTTGGGCAATTAAATTTTCGCTTTTTGATGAGAAGGGGAGAGAGTTGCCGATGAAATTTTTCATATTGTCCGACCTGGAAGGCGTTGCCGGAACGGATTCGTTCACGCAGACGAGAACGAGCGATCCGGCGATGAAAGAGAGCTCCATGAGACAGCTTGCGCACGAAGTCAACGCTTGCGCGGCAGGCATTCGCACCGTCCACCCCGACGCCTTCATCGACGTTTGGGACGGACACGGCAACGGCGGGATTTTGCCCGAGGAGCTGATCGGCGTCAACTATATAGGGAGAACGCCGCCATCGAAGCCTTATTATCATCTTGTCGGATATGCGGCCATGCTGTTTGTAGGCCAGCACGCGATGGCCGGCACGATCGACGCTCCGCTCAATCACACGTATGCCTCGAAAGAAGTAATGTATTATCGGCTCAACGACGTGTTTATCGGCGAATTCGGGGCGCGGGCGTTGGTGGCCGGCATGCAAGCCGTTCCGACAATCTTTTTGGCCGGCGACGACAAGGCCACCTTGGAAGCGAGGATGTTCGTACCAGAGATCGAAACGGTCGCCACCAAGCAAGGAACAGGCGTAGAAAGCGCGATTCATCTGGACAAAGGGGAGTCGTGCGCCCGCATCCGGGAAGGAACAATTCGGGCGGTGCACCGGCTCGGGGAGATCCCGCCTTTTGCGGCCATTCGGCCTCCGTACCGGTTCGAAGCCCGGCACATGGTTCCGTTCAGCCCGGAATGGATGGCGAAGCGGCCCCAGCTCACCTATCGCGATCAGCAGACGTACACGATCGAGACGGACGATTTGAGCAAGCTGCCGTTTTGACGCGGATTTGTCGGCGAGCCTTTGCAACCGCTTACGCAGCGGATGACGACTTGATGCACGCAAACAAACCTTCAAGCGTTCCGGCCTAATCAGCCGCGCTTGAAGGTTCGTTTGCATGGACCGCCCGCGACGCGCTGCCGAAGGCGGTGCGCCTCAAAGCAGCTTGAAGCCGCTGATCAGAATTAGCGACGCCATGATCGCCCGCAGCGGCTTCTGCGGTACCTTCGTGCTCATCGCGCTTTCAAGCTGGACGGGATCAGGATCGGTTCGAAACTCGGTGAAAACCGGTTGGTCCAAATGATGCAAACGGTCGTGCACGATAGCGGAGGGCGGGTGAGCCTTCAATCTGGATGCCACCAATCAAGTGAGGTTGGGATACTTCGGAAGGACCCAGTACGGGAGTTTGTTTCTGGAGAACCGATATACTGATTTCAGCAGCTACTATCCGCATTGGACGTTGCGCAATCTGTGGCAGCGCAGCGCCCCACGAACAGAGTGTACACCGTCGTCGAGGGAGTGAAGACTTTCGCCGACGTGAGTTGCTGGCGTCAAAGCGGATTGTCGCTGGCGTTGAATGACGATACGTTCGCGCCGGAGCTGCCGGTCACTAGTGCCGAGCTATCGGAACTGATCGTCAAGAGCTTGGACTTGATCGGCAGCACCGCTTCCGATGTGGCAAATCGATCGAAGCACGAATGAGCTACCCCGCTCCGGAACGGACTGGGACCGCCTCCCAAGATAGGCTGCCAAGCGGTTTTGTGAATTCCTGGAGCGCCTCCGCCTTCAGTAGCAGTTGCCAAACAGGCTATCCATCAAGGCTTGTCCGCTTCGGGCACTTCAGTCCGGCCGCTCTGCATGTTGCGCACGTATTGTTTGGGTAAACATTGATGAAACCGTTTGAACAATTTATAAAAATACGTCATATTCGTAATCCCGACTCGGGCAGCCACCTCCGTGACGCTGAGCGATTCGGTCAGCAGCAAACGCTCCGCTTCCTTGATCCGTCTCGTATGGACATATTCCATAAACGGCATTCCGATAACGCTCTTGAAATAGCGCGAAAAGTAATGGTAACTCATACCCATCATGGTGCTGATCTGCCCCATATCGATGCGTTCTGTCAAGTGCTGATCCACATACTCCAGCACCGGGCGCAAACTGTACGTATTCATCGAACCTTCTCCCCGCTCCGGTTGACCGCCGTGACGGAGGACGAGCAACAGTAACTGCTTGATCGACAGACTGGTGGAGATTTCATAGCCGAGCTGTTTTTGTTCCGTTTCGGCAAGTATCCCCAGCATCATCTGTCCGACCTGTTCCTGCAGCGCAGGCAATTGCTTGAAGCGTGCATTGATGCGGCTTAACGGAGCGTCGATTTCCGCGAAGTACCGATGGTACATGAGCAGCGACGGATCAAGAAAAGGCGCCATCTCAAAATGCAAAATCAGGTACTCCACGTTTTCCCTGCCCACGCTCCATGTACAATGCGGCTGCGATGGTCCAATCAGCAGCATGTCTCCTTTGCCCAAAGGGTGCTTCTCGTCCTCGATCCGCATCTCTATCTTTCCGTTCAAAATGTACAGCATCTCCAACTGTTTATGGTTGCCGGTTCGCATCGACCGGACGCCGCCCCGGTTAACGGCCCAGATCGATGGTATCGTACTGGAGGATGGCACAGTGCTGCCGTCTGCCGCAACCGTTGTACTGTCGGTCTATGCAGAGGACGGTCATTCCGGACAGGGCAGTATTCAGGCATGGGTAGACGGGGCGCGCTACGCCCCCGGTTCGCCCCTTAACATCGCAGGGCGCACACAACCGTTGGAGCTGCGCATAGCGGCCGCGGATCAGGCGGGCAATACGGCGAGTAAGTTGATGACGCTTCAGCCTTCGCCGGTCTATACGCTGCAGGGACTGGAACAGATCGTGACAGAGACCAACGCGGCTGGTTTGATTCAGGATACGTTGGCTGCACAATTGCAGTACCGGCTTACGATTATCGGCATGCTGTTAGAACAGGGAACGGTGCAAACGGCTGTAGCCTATTTGGACAGCAGCAGTGGATCGCTTCGGGTTTATGCGTTGTATGCTTAAGGGTTTCTTTCATCCCAAAAATCTCGGATGTATATCGCGGAGGGCTGAAAGTGAAAGAAAAATTGTTGTGATTGGAAGGTTATTCCATTTATGAGACGAAAGGGCATCGCCGGTTTCAATTTTAGTTTATGGAACCACCTTCGGACATACGGAATCTGGCAGCCGGGCGGTCCCCCCTCCCCGAATCCATTGATTCCTGTAATAGTTTACTGTACGATGAGTAGAAACCGGCCCGCCGCCGGGAGGGAGCCGGTAAACCGGAAGGCGGAAAACGCCGCTGTGCCGAAAGGGGGAAACGGTTACGGCCAAGCCGACAAACGCAGAGTTTGAACGTAAAATGGAGCATATGGTTAACGTGCTTCGCCAGGAAATATTGCGCGGCGTCTATACGGCGGGGGATTACTTGCCGTCTGAGACGGCACAGGCGGAACGGTTCGGATTGAGCAACAAGTCGGTGCGCAAAGGGCTGGAGCAGCTGGTCGCGGAAGAGCTCATCGAGAAAATACCGAAGGTCGGGAGCCGGGTCAAGCGCAGAGGCGAAGTTACGATAACGCTGGCCTACGGCAGCACGAATCTGCGCGATATGGAGCAGGAGGGACTGCTGGCCGATTTTCAACAGCGGTATCCGTGGATCAAGGTGGAGGCGAAACCGTATCGTTCGCTGCCCGATCTCGACGGCGACGGAGAATGGGGTCGCACGGATTTGTTCATCTTGAACAATGACCACTTTGAAACGTTGCAAAACCGCGATGAACTGGACCGGCTGGAGCCGCTTGAGGCGCCGAAGGACGCCTATCCGTTTCTGGTCAGCCAGTTTGTCCATGACGGACAGATGCTGGCACAGCCGCTTGTGTTCTCTCCGATCGTGCTGTGCTATAACAAAGCCCATTTCCGGGAGTGCGGCTTGCCGGAGCCGGATGGGAGCTGGACCTGGGACGATCTGGTGCACAATGCCGAGCTGCTGACCAACGACAGCGGGCGGTACGGCTTCAGCTTTCATTTGCCGGACCGCAACCGCTGGCCGATCTTCCTGCTGCAAAGCGGGGAGCGTTTCGAATGGGACAGGGGACGACTGCGGGATATACGCGGCACGAAGCTGCTGGACAGTATACGCAGCTGCAAGCGGCTTGTCCGAAACCGGGCGATTTCCCCGCTATTTATGTGGGAGAGCAACGGCGAGATTACAGCGATGTTTCGGACGGGCAAAATTTCGATGATGCTATGCAGCTACCTGGGCATGAACATGTTGAAGCATACCGATCTGGAATACGACATATCGCCGATTCCGTTTTTGTATGAGCCGCGCACGCTTGGCATTACACTGGGGATCGCCGTAAACCGGCAATCGGCCCATAAGGACGAGGCGCTGCTGCTCGTCCAATACTTGGTGTCGGAGCGGGGGCGCCGCTATATACTCGATCATACGCTGAGCATTCCCGCCTACCGTCAGAAAAGCATAAGCGCCGTGAAGCCGGGGCTGAATTGTCCGAGCCGGTTTGCGATTTATCGCGAAATGCTGTTCTCGCTGCGCACGCAGCGCGATTTGAATTTGCCGGCGGCGGTGTTTCCCGCGCTGTCGAATTTGCTGCGCCAGTATTGGGCAGATCTGATCGACGAGCGGGAGCTGTGCGAGCGACTCTCGGAGGAGCTTGCGGTCGAGTAGGCGCGCGAAGTCGGGCGGAGGGGCCGGGTCGGTCTCAGGGGAAAGGAACGAAACGTCGGAGGCGGGCTCCGACGTTTTTCGTCGTTTCGGAGTGTTTGGCAAGTTGACGCATGAGCCGCTTTGTAAACATGCCCAGGTAACAACGTACTAAAGGGCCGAAGGTCCTGGACTGCATCCGAAGTGGGAGACGCAGAGATAGCCAATCTCTGCCTTTCTGTTCCGCTTCCCGATCACCCGGGGCATTGATGCAACCTGACGCGGACAACTTCCTTTCCATGCAATAGAGGCCAAACTAGCTAACTAAATCTAGTGTATGATTATAAATAAATATAATGGTTATTTAATGTATTAAATAGTATTTGACATATATATAATCCACATATATGATCTATTTAAGATTTGTGCGGTAAATAAATGTTCGTCTAGGCCCCTTGTGACCTTTTTTGCAGTTTTTGCCGTACATAATCGGAATAAATGTAGGGGGAGTTGATTGTACTGTATGAAAAGGTGGTATAAAGTCGGCATTCTAGTATCTATCTGTTTTGTAACCGCTTGCGGAGGGAAAGGAGGTGAGTCCGGAGCGTCGCCGACGCCCGAACCGAAAAAAGACCCGTTCACGATGACGATTTATGCCGCAGGCGTGAAGCCGGAGGAGTTCGACAGCCGGTTCCGGGAGACGCTGGAACGGAAATTTCCGCATATTAAGTTCGAGTACAAGACGAACACGGCCGGGAACGCGCTCAAGGATTTGGTGGCGACAAACTCGATTCCCGACCTGATCCGCACCGACATCCCGGGGCTGCTCAGCGGCTATCTCGACTACCAGATCGGCGAAGATTTGAATCCTTATGTGAAAGCGCATTCGTACGATTTGAAACGGTTCAACAAAGTGTTTATCGATGAAATTCTCGAAGCGGCTCAAAGCGACGCGCTGTACGGCTTGCCGGTGCCGCCGTATTTTCCGCAGGTGCTGTATTACAATAAAGGGCTGTTCGACCGCTTCGGCGTGGCTTATCCGACAGACGGCATGACATGGGATGACGTGTACGAATTGGCGAAGCGGATGACGCGCGTGGACGGCAGCCAAGTATACCGCGGCTTCAGCTCGGCGACGGGAACGGTGCTGCGCGACAATACGCTGTCGATGTCGGTTCTGGACCCGGCCAAAGACGGGCTGGCCGATCAGACCAAATGGAAAACGCTGTTTGATAACTTGCTGCGGCTGTACCAAATTCCTAACAACAAGATCGAAAGCACGTCGGCTCTGGAGTCGGCGATTTTCGGCAAAGGCTTCTCTGCGATGAACGCGGCGTCCCATAATATCTATTCGGTCATTCCGCCTGAGGTCGACTGGGATATCGTAAGCGCCCCGGTGCATGCGGGCGGGCCGAAGCTGATGGGCCAGCGCGGACCGGCATACTGGTCAATCGCCAATACGAGCAAGCACAAGGAGGAAGCGTTCGAGGTTATTATGGCGATGCTGGCGGACGAGGTGCAGCTGCAGGATTCGCGCAGCGGCATACCGACCGTGCTGAACAACAAATCGATCCAGAACGAGTTGGGCAAGGGACACCCGGTGTACGGCACAAAAAATATGAAGGCGGTCAGCTTCTATGAGCCTAGCATGTACCCGACCAAACGCCAAAAAGGATTGACTCCGGTTGCGGACGGCACGCAAACCAATTTGTTGAATGACGCGTTCCGCAGTACCGCCGAAGGCAAGGTCGATGTGAACACAGCTCTGAGGCAGTTGGACGAGAAGCTCAAGCAAGAACTGGAGAAGGAACGCGCCAAGTAATGGCGAGCGATGATGAAAAGGAATCCAGTCATCGTCTAACGCTGATAAAGGTGTGAGCCGGAATGCAATCTACTCGACAGGCAGGATGATTATTTCGCAGCAGTCTCTCGGCGGTCGGAAAGCTTGCCGGATCAGCAAGCTTCCGCCCGACGGGCGATTGCTCCGAGCATGCCGTGCAGGGCAGGAAATGGCGGTTGCAAAGCGAAAGGTCCGACATATGGCTTGGCATTATCCTGCATAGGCCCAGTCAACAGAGCCTGAAATCAGACTGTTCTCTTCCGCGGCCACCCCTAATGATATCGGGAGAGGGGCGATCGAAATGCGTGCAAGAGGCAAGCGTTCGTTTATTTATTTGGGTGTGCTGGCCATGCTGGCAGGCGTACTGCCGATATACCCGCCGACAGCGGCGCAAGCGGAAGGAGGGAATGATATGAACCAGTTGTCGGTTGAGGCGGAGCCGATCGATCTGTATGCGGACAAATGGCTAGTCGCGCCTGAGACGTCGTCCGCGCCGACGATTGACGGTCAACTGGTCGAGCCGCTTTGGAGCGGAGCGGCAGCGGCGGATGACTTCCGCACGGCCTACTACGCCGCGGCGACAGAGCATCCGGCGGCGTACAAAGTAACGTACGATGATGACTATTTGTACCTGGGCGGTACGCTGGATGCGGCGGAAGCCGACGCGTTGGCCCGGATCGAAGTGGTGATCGCTGTGCCGTCCGGGGAACGCGGCGTTCATTATGTAGCTCCATTGGTTGTCGATTCGTCAGACACAACAACAGGAACGACCTACTGGTTTCGCACACTGGAAAGCAGCTTCGTCAATACCGGCAGGCAGACGATTTCCGGCGCCAATTACCAAATCGGGGTCGCAGGCGGGACGATGACGGTGGAAGCGGCGATTCCGCTTGCCGCGATCGCCCCGACGGGAGTATCGGCAGGGACGGAGTGGCGGTTCAATATCGTGCACATCGCCAAGACGAATACGTCGCCGCTCAGCTCCTGGATTCCGATTCGCCATTCCGAGCGATGGGACAGAGGCAATGGCAGCCCGGTCCGCTACCATGGCGATCTGGTCGGCGAAGGAAGGTTCGGGAGCCTGTTTTTCGGGCAAATGCCGGCGAGTTTGCTGCCGCAGCCGACTGCTGCGGTGGATACAACTGGATGGATGCCGGGCAATCCGCTCCTCCGCTATACGAGCTACACGGAAAAGGAACTGACCTTTGATCGGGAAAGCTGGCCGGCGGAGACGGCGGACTACCGGCTGCAATGGAAAACGCCCGAGGGAGAATGGGAGGGTGTGAATCTGCTCTCGTCCGACGGGGACGCCTCGACCTATACACTGCGCTTTGAACATCCGGCAGCCAAAGCGTTCGGGCTGTACCAGTTGCGCGTAACGGCTGTCCCCGCTGCGGCGACAACAGGACATACGGCCACGCTGCTGTTCGAACGGGAAGCGCTGATCCGATCCGGGGTGTCCATTCAACCGGCTATGGAACCGGTGCCGCCGAGCGCGACCGTAACATGGGCAGCGCCGTCGGCGCAAGTGCTCGCGACGATGGCGCTGATCCCCGATCAACCCGGGTACCGCTATGTGGGTCTGCCGGAAATGCCAGAGCTGTACCCGGACGGGTTGTACACACTCTCCACGGATGGACATAGTATGGTCGCGACCAAGACGAGCACCGTGTATCCGAATGCCGCTTTTCCGGAAACCGAGGCGATTGAAGTAATTGGACCGGCCGGACTGCCGGTCGAGATCCCGTACTACGAGGATAGCGAGGGCAAACGCTATCCGCTGACCGGGCATTTGTGGTATTTGCAAAAATCGCGGGCGGTCAGCAATACGGCGACAATTGCTAACACCGATCCGCTCGGCGCGGCGCGCCTGCTGTACGCCTTTGCCGAGAAATACCGCAACTACAACCCCACCGTTGATCAGGCGTGGTACTACGATTCGCTGGAGCGCCATAACGGACCGCCGTATTCCTACTGGGGAGGCATGTGGTACCGCTGGTTCGGCTCCGATCTATCTTCGCTCGCGCCGCTGATGCGGGCGTACGCCGAGGTGAGCAAAACAAATGCTTTCGACGTACTCAGCACAGAGCTTGGCGTGGATGTGGAGCAGGTATTGCAGGAAGAGATGTTTGATCCTTCCATCGACTATATCTTAAGCTACCCGCTGGGGCTGGGGAATTTATCGTATACGAACTGGAACGGCATGATCGAATACGGCAAGGCGCTGGGCGAGCCGGACTTTATTCACCGTGCCGTCGAGGCGATGGAGACGTTTATGAGCGGACTGTTTTTGTCCGATGGTTTCTGGCAGGAAGTATCGCTGTCTTATCACAACGAACTGATCAGCGGGATCAAATCGGCCAGCGACAAGCTGAAAGGCTGGAGCGATCCGGTCGGCTATGTGTCGCCGCGCACCGGCAAACGGCTCGACAACCTGGACATGGAGCAGGAATATCCAGTCATCAGCAAAGCGCTGCAAATGAAAAACCGGGTGGTATATCCGGACGGCAAATTTTACCCGATCAATGATACATGGGCCTACGTCCAGTCTACGGCTGCCCCGGGTCTCGGACCCCTGCTGCTTCCTTCCGCAGGGATCGGAAGGCTGGCGGGAGGAACGGGAAGCGGTCAGACCCAGCTGTACACGACGTTTGCGCCGAATTACAAAAGCCATTATCATTACAGTCCGCTGAATTTGAATTTGTATGCGGCAGGGCAAGAGCTGCTGCCGGATCTGGGTTATACGTTCAACACGTTTTACCGCTGGTTTTCCTTGTCGACCATGGGACACAACACCGTAGTGGTCAACAGCCGCAATGCCCAGGCAGGCGGCGAAGCGCTCCATGGCGGGGACATTCGCTCCTTTGTGTCCGAAAATGGAAGTTTCCAGGCGATGCGGGCATCGTATGAGCAGGCATACCCCGAAACGGACGCCTACAATCGCGAGCCGTGGTTTGTGCCGTTTGCCGACGGCGACGGCGCGGAAGGTTATGCGCTGGACTTGTTCCGGGTATCCGGGGGTAGCCGGCATGAATATACGCTGCAAGGCGACGCCAACCGGGATGCCGAATTTGTCACGAGCTTGCCGGTAACGGAGTACGGTCCGTATTTGCTTCCGCCGGGAACGGAAGTAGTGCAGCCGGTGGCGAACAATGACAGCGGCAGTGCCGAAGGACATTATCCGGGCTACATTTACGTACGCGATGTGCAGGAGGTCGAGCTGCCGCAGGATCGCTACGAACTGACGCTGAACACGTACGACGCTGGCGGCGGTTCGAAGCTGCGCATTACCGGCTTGCTGGAAGCGGGGACGAACGAGCTGTACCTGGGGCGTTCGCCGTCGCTGCGGGCGGCCAGGCTGAATGGCCGCAGCTACGATAATAACGATGAAGCCGTCAAGTATACGATGCCGAAAATGGTGCATCGCCGCGACGGAACGAATCTGGAGAGCAAATTCGTAACCGTAATGGAGCCGTATCGTGCGGAGCAATCGCCGCGGATCGAGTGGTCGGAGCGGCTTCAGCCGGACCAGGCGCCTGCGGGAGCGATTGCCGTCCGGATCGTGTACGGCGACACCACGGACCTGCTGCTCAGCAATCCCGATCATCCGGACCAGCCGATGACCATCGGCGATGTGACGATGGTCGGGCAGATGGGGCTGATCCGGCTTATCAACGGAGCGGTTCGGGAAATGTCGCTTGTCGGGGGCACGCTGCTGTCCAAAGGCAGCATCTCGATTACCGGTTCAGGCACGACGACTGGAGAAGTAGAGAGCACGCAGCGAATGGCGGACGGCGATCCGTACGATGCGTTGATTACAGCGGATACGGTCGGAACGGAAGCGATCGGCCAATATGCGGTCGTGACGCATCCCGACGGCAAAACGAGGGGATTCCGGATCGGCGGGGTAGAGCCGCTCACAGGCGGCAAAACTGCTCTGATGCTGGCCGAGGAAGATCCCGGTTTTACGATCCTGCCTGACGGCAGCTCCATGCAGACGACGCATCCTTCGAAACGCTGGACCGGCGCGCATATATTCGAAATTGTGAATGTGATGCGGCAGAGCGGTTTGACGGGGAGCGCGGAGCTCGGCGATGCGACAGTGACGGGAACGGTGAACAATCCCGAAGGCGCGCCGCTTGCCGGTGCACATGTGCGGCTGGCCGGCAATACGAGTATTTCGGCAGTAACGGATGCGAACGGCGGATTTGTGCTGGAGCAGGTGCCGGCAGGCGTGCAGCGGGTGACGGCATCCAAAGCCGGATATATCATGACCGTATCCGGTACGGTCGCTGCGGTATCCAACGCCACGGTTCATGTCGGGGTAACGATGGCCGGACGTACGCCTCCGCTGCTTTCATTGGCTCCGGGTTATGTGGCGAAGTCGGGAGCGGAAGTTCAAGCAACGAGCACAACTGACGGTACTGTCTATCTGGTGCCGTCCGGCACCGTCCGCAATCAGGCGGCGATCGAGGCTGCGGCGGTCACTGTCGGCGGCGTTGTATACGGCGTATCGGCGACTGTAACCGCCGACGTGTATGCGCTGCTCGATACAAGCGGTATGCTGCCCGGTGCGTATATCGGATATGCGATCGATACGAAGGGACAGATTTCGACTGGAAGCGAGCTGTGGCTGACCGGCGACCATCAGCCGTATATTGATAACGGCGACGCGTCGATCCGGCAAACGGGAGCGTGGAGCGAGCCCGCTGGTGCCAGCTATTACGGCGGCAGCGCAGTCCAGTCCCGTCAGATCGGGGATATGATCGAAATCCCGTTCTATGGCTCGCGCGCCAAGGTGCGCAGTCTGGTCGGCACGTCGCGCGGACTGGCGGATGTGTATATCGACGGCCAGTTTGCACAACGGATCGACATGTACAGCGCGAGCGTCAAGTACCGGCATCCGGTCTATGACACTGGACCGCTTGCGCCCGGTCCGCATACGATCCGGCTTGTCGTGACCGGCGAGCAAAACGAATTGGCGACCAATCGTCTGGTATCGTTCGACGTGCTGGAGGTCATGATGGAAGGTCCGGAAGTAGTTCTGACAAGCGGAAATGCCGTGGCTGCCGGAGCGGCTGTCACAGCTGTAAGCAATCGCGCGGGCAATCTGTATCTGGTGCCGCAAGCAACCGCTCCGGACCGCGCGGCGATCGAGGCGGCGGGGACAGGAGCGAACGGGAGAACGGCAGCTGTAACCGCCGACGTGTATGCGCCGCTTGATACGACAGGTCTGGCAACCGGTTTTTACCGGCTCCATGCTGTCGATGCGGCGGGTCTGGTGTCCGAACCGATTCGCATCGCAGTTATCGATACTGTTTCACAGTCGGCTGTTATTGACGAAGAAGATGCCGCCGTCGCTTACTCGGGCGCATGGGTTACAGCGGCGGGGAGCGCTTCGTATGGCGGTACCAGCAAGCGAAGCAGCACGCAGGGCCACAGCGTGGAGATTGCGTTCTACGGGAGCGGGGCTTCTGTGCTTGCGCTCGTCGGCACCTCTCGCGGCATGGCCGCTGTCTACATCGACGGCCAGTTCGTCGAGCGGATCGATATGTACAGCGCGAACGTCAAGTACCAGCATCCAGTCTACAGCACGGGGACGCTGCCGGCAGGGCCGCATGTGCTGCGTCTGGTTGTCACCGGCGAGCGGCGGGCGGAAGCTACCGGATACCATGTTTCGTTTGACGCGCTGACGGTGCAGCCTTGATTGTAAAGCACTAACAGAGAGACGGGAGAGAGAAACCATGACTGTAACAAAGACGGTTTCATTGGGATATATCGGCTGCGGTGTTATGGGCCGTGTCTATATGAAGGCGGCGGAAGCACTTCCGATCGTTCGCTCGGCCGCAGTCGTCGACTTGGACATGGAGGCGGCCCGTCAGGCTGCCGAAACGTTTGGCATCGGGTGTGTCCATGCGAGCGCCGACGACTTGCTGGCCGATCCGGCGATCGATGCCGTCGTGCTGGCTCTGCCGGCTTCGGCGAGAACCGGGCTGGCGATTCGGGCGTTCCGCGCGGGCAAGCATGTGCTGACCGAGAAGCCGGTGGCGATGAACGCCGACGAGGTGCGGCGGATGATTGCGGCCAGAGGCGACCTTATCGCCGGGTGCTGCTCGGCGCGGCTGCGCTGTCAGGACTCGGCCGAAACGGTCGAGCGCATCGTCGCTTCCGGCAGGCTGGGCGACATCCGCGTAATCCGCAGCTGCTGGCAGACGGCGCTCAAGCCGCTTCAGCCCGGGCAGACGCCTCCGACGTGGCGGTTGTCCACCGCGATCAACGGTGGAGGCAACCTGGCCAATCTCGGCTCCTACGCACTGGATTATTTGCTTGGCGTTACCGGTTGGCGGATGGTGCCGGAGCAGGTGTTCGCCCGGACTTGGGGCGTACCGGCTCCGTTTCTCGACCAGGTGGCTCCGGGTTCGGATGCGGAATCGCTCACGACAGCGATGGTGACGTTCCAAGGAGGGACGACGCTGCTGCTGGAGCAAGGCGAGCTTCGGGTCGGTCCGCACGAGACGGCATGGCAAATAACGGGCACGCTCGGCACGCTCAGCTTCTGCATCCTGCCGAAGACGCAGGCCATCGTCCTGCATGAATACGTCGACGGCGCGGTGCGGGAAGAGATCGTCTGGGAAGGGACGGGGACGTTTGCGGAAATGCAGGGGCGGCTGCTGGAGGACTTCGCCGAAGCGGTGGCCTACCGCCGTCCGCCCAAGACGACGCTGGAACAAGCGCTGGTCGTGCGCGAGCTGCTGGACGCCATCTATGCGTCCGCCTCGCTTGGTCATTCGGTGGAGACGCATCCTATCGGATGATCGCTTTCGTTTGCTCGGACCGCTTCATTCGAATGGTCGAAATATGCCAAATCGGGAAAAAGGTAGGTTAGGTTTGACGCTTACGTTGGAAGTATTAGAAAACAGCACTATGCAGCTAAAGGGTGAGTATTGGACGAGAAGAAAAACGGTTGGGGAAATTCGAGTTTCCCGTCATTCAAAGTTAATTATCAGAGAATAAACTATGCAGCCATCCTTAACGGATGGTTTTTTTGTGTCGCAACTCACGCTTCCCTTGCGACATAAGACCCCGTACCGGACGGTTCATATTCCGACGAAGGGGTTGTTAGTATGTCGTACAAGGAAAATTTCAAAATCGCGTTAGAGGAAGGAATACTTCGGACGAAGAGTTGCTGGAGTCGCTGCAATTGGATCAACGCTACTGGCATGCATTGGGCATCACATCCGTTCAAGAGGCTTCGGTTTCCATCAACACGCTGACGAACTTCCGCGCCGGTTCATCGACTATTTGGAGGAGACGGGAAACGATCTTCTCGAGCAGGAAACCAAGTCCCTTTCCCATGCCCTTGCAGACGTTGTGGGCCTGAATAAGAAAATGGCGCGCATGGATTCCTTCCTGATCAGCAGCGCGTGCCGGAACCTGACTCGACTGGAACTGGTGCGCAGTGCCGGAATCGCCGCGTCCCTTTTTGGAACCCACCCATCGCAAGGAGCATCTCTACGCGATCGCCGTTCCGGAAGTGCCGGGAAAATTGGCTGGGTTGGTTCAACTGGGCGGGCAATTGCACACCTTCCTGCAAACACGTGAGAATGCCGCTCCGATTGAAGCGTTCGCCCTGCTCGACCGCCTCCTCCAGGAGCAAACAACAGAGGGGGAAGGCAAGCTGGAACTGAAAACGCCGGGCGAACTGGACAGCGGCCGTTTGCAAAATCCCTCCGATCCCGACGCGACCCATCGCGTCAAAGGTGGAAAAGGCAGTACGGGATACTCCTACCCAGCAGAAGAAAACGGTGTCCAGCATCCGGTTTACCGAAAACAAGCTACAATCGCCTCCGCTCGGCCGGTCCGGCAGCCGGATAGAGCTACCGACGGGGAGTTTCCGTGTGAGGATCGGCTGGCGGACGAAGCCCGCGATCGGCTTACAGGGTGCAGCTACGCGATATGGAGCAGATCGTGCTGAAGGCGAAGCGCAAGGCGATTAAGGAGGACGGTCTGCTCGTTTCCGACCATCTGCAAGAGGCGTACATGGAGTACCGCCCTCAGAAGGTCGGCGTATAACGTATCCCAAAAATGCATCCACTTCCACCTGAACCGTGGTTATGGATGCGTCTTTGCCTATCATTGGGGCTGTTCTGCTCCAAAATGGGACATTCCCAAGCGAAAGATGTCCGCTTCGTTGATTGTCGCCGCGTTTCTTTGTCTCTACACTTGGGAGCAAAGGGAGGTGGGACTATATAGGGGTCAATTCTGACAGTGATTCTGCGTCGGTTAACTGTCTCGTTCTGTATTCATTCGGGGTCATCCCCAGCTTTTTCTGGAACGGGGTATAGAAGCGGTGGGGCGAGGCATAGCCGATTTCCCCGGCGATTTGCTCGACTGGCAGATCGGTTGTCCGCAGCAGGTCCTTGGCCGCTTCGAGCCGCGTATCGAGCAGCTTTTGTTTGAACGAGGTCCGGAAGTGCCGCTGGAGAAGCCGGTTCACCTGCTTGATGCTCAAGTTCATTTTCTCGGCGAGCATTTCCAGCGTCAGCGGCTGCCGGTATCCCATGAAAAAGAGGTCGATGATGTGCGAACGCAGATCGTCCTTGGCTCTGCTCGGCATGGCGTAGTCAAGACGGCTGTAGGGGCGCCCGGACCGATCGCTCGCGCGACGCGAACGATATTCTGGGCAAACAGGCTTTGCACGTTCGTATACCAGCCCAGAGAAGGCGTTTCGATTTCCGAGCGAATTTCATCGACCAGTTGTAACAGGTGGCCATGATCCGTGTTGGCGGGCAGTTTGCGGTAAGTAACGTCGGACAGCACGGCCTTCAATTGCTCTGCTTCCGTCCCGGGAAACCAAGGATCGTTTCCGCTATCGTCCCGAAATGTAAACCGCAGCGTGCTGCGCACGACAGAGTTGCTCTCATCGAGTTGACGGCGTGAAAGAGGTTCGGACCGATCAGATGAATGGAAGCGTTTTCGAGTGGTTGCTGCATTTCGTGGAATATGAGCGTTCCGGAGCCGGAAAGCACGAATTGTAGCTCGAAGGCGGCATGGTTGTGCTTCTCCTGCACATAATCGAGCGGCCACGGAATGATATTGTCGTTGAGCAACACATCGAACAGCAGAGAACCGATGCGAACCTTGATATTCAAACGATCCCAGAACGTGGATGCAGCCAAATCGCGCGAAAGCGCCATTCGTATCCCCCCCCCCTGGTTGCTCTGTCGCGTTTATTTGAGCACAGGGTGGTCGAAAGCGGTAATCCTTCTCTGGGAGTATCGCTTGTCGGCTGCCGCAAGGTGGAGGAGACGACGATGATGCCGCTTAGATCAAAGGTAACGATGAAGAGAGGGTGTATCGATAGTGAGAAGAAGTCAGAAGGTTCGTGCTATGTCGGTTTTATTGTTTCTCAGCTTGCTGCTGGTGCCGCTCCAGCCGGTAAAGGCAGATATTGAATCAGGACAACACGATGTGACTGTCGCGCCAGGGGGAGCGCGAAATACGTATTTCCCGGACGTGGAGAAGCTTCAGAACGGAGACCTGCTGGTCCTCTACTACGACAGTCCGGCCCATACGTCGCAAAGCGGGAGGATCGCGATGGTACGCAGTACCGATGACGGCCAGACTTGGTCGACGCCGATTACCGTGGCGGATTCGGTGTACGACGACCGCGACCCCAGCATCATGCAAATGGGCGACGGAACGCTGCTGGTCAACTTTTTTTCCACAGACTGGAGTCAGAGCCCGTCCAAAATATTGGGCACCTATCTGATCCGTTCCACCGACGGCGGACTCACCTGGTCCAGTCCGGTGCTGGTGGAGACGAAGCTGGATTATTCGGCGACGACCTCGAAAATCCTCGAGCTGGATAATGGCGAGCTGCTGATCCCGCGCTACGGCAAAATGCCCGGCCATTGGCAGTCGAAAATTATGATTGGCAGGAGCAGCGACGGGGGACTCAGCTGGCCGCAGGCCAATGAGGTGGAGATACCGAATCCTTATGGAACGAACTGGGTGGAGCCTGCGCTCGCAGATCTCGGGGGCGGTCATTTGATGGTCATGATCCGCTCCGCCAAATATGCGCATGAAGCGCACTCGTACGACAACGGCTTGACCTGGACAACGCCTGTCCCGACCGATATGGAAGCCCATGCGTCCAATCTGCTCGTGCTTGACCAGGGAGGCCCTGGGCAGAGAATATTGCATACGTGGGGGGATTATTCGAGCCAGTATGCATTCGGCCGTCCAGTCGTCGGACAAATCATCCTGGCGGACGGGACGCCCGTATCGGAACGGGTCAAGATGTACGCCGGGCATTGCGGAGACGAAAGCTACCCGAGCAGCGTCCGGCTGGACGACGGCCGTATCTTTACCGTCTATTACGACGCCTGCGCCAAACAGATCAGAGGCACGTACAGTACAGTTGACGATTTTCTCGACTATGAGCCGGAGACGGGGATTTGGGACAGCGAAACCGGCAAGCTGGACTTGTGGAAGCTATATACGGACGGCAGCTTGCAAATTTCAACGGATATGAACTATACCCATAACTATTTTCACCCGCACGTGTTGAAGCTGAGCTTGTCGGACTGGACCAATGACGTCGAGTGCGTTGTACTCTCGTTGCTTTGTCCCCAGTGTATGAAGAACTCGTATAAGTTTTCCACACAGGGCAATGAGGGATTGTTTCTTCTTTAGCGGGTTTTGCCTTCGCGTCGTGAAATATCGGTGTAGAGCCTGAAATTCTTTGTTTTTCGCTACCATGGGCATAATGGCTCGGAACAAAATTGCACGTAGGCGCGACCGTCCTCGCTTGGTTATGCCCGTCTGGCCTTTGCGTATGCCGGAGCTGTTTTCCATGAGATTCAGCCCGGCCAGACGAATAATTTGCTGACCGTGATCGTAATGATTCAAATCCCCGACTTCAGCCAGGAATCCGGCTACCGTGAGGACACCGATTCCGGGTATCGTCAACATCTCTGCCGTTCCCGGAATGTTCTCCAGAATCTCCATCACTTTTGCCATGATGGCTTCAAGCTGCTCGTTGAACAGATCGAACTGCCCCAGAAGCGTGCTTAGTTCCATTCGGGCCGCTACGACTCCTTCTGTCAAGCCGATCGAGACAGCTGCGGCGGCATAAAGTGCCTCCGCCCGTTTGATTCCTATGCCGCGCTTCACCTCCGTCCTCCAATGAGCCAGGACGTCTCTGGCCCCCTTGGCGACGATGTCAGCAGGCATTGGAAATGCTCGCATGGTCATGAGCGATACCTTGCCGTCCCAGTCCTTAAACACGCTAGCGTACTCGGGAAAGAAACGGTCGAACCAATTGCCGATGCGGCTTTTGGCTTGGGTCAAATTGTCGGACACCTTCTCCCGGAGGTTCATCAGGATTCGCAATTCTGCGTATTCCTTCGTCGGCAGTTTCGGTTCGGAGTACTTCCCGTTTCGAATGAGATCCGCAATGACTTTCGCATCCTTGTAGTCGCTCTTCGTAGGCGAATTGTCCTCAAGCTCTTTCGTCTTGTTGACATGGTGCGGATTTACAACGACGAACTGAATCCCTTGGTTTTGCAAAAAGGCGGCTAACGGAAACCAGTAGTGTCCGGTAGGCTCGATGCCAAAAATGATGTCCGTCTTGCCTTGGGCCTGCCCGAGCTCCTTCATCCACGTTGCCAGCTTCGTCAGCCCTTCCTGACTATTGTGAAACACGCAATCTTTTCCAAGCTCAATTCCGCGAAAATCTACCGCACGAGCCACGTGCACCCTCTTAGCGATATCCGCTCCGACGACCAATGTCGATTCGGTAATTCGTGCAATTTGTTGATTTTGCTTTTGCTTCATTTTATACTTCATTGTAAGCGCCTCTTTCGTGTTGGGATTTGTTCTTGGCGGAACGCTTCCCAGTATAACAAGTGGCGCTTTCTATTTTCAAAGGGCAAACTACTTCATTACAGGAATGGCTCTTTTCTTAAAAGGTTCAAACTCTTCTTTGTAGTACAACTCTCCCAAAAGATAAGCATCAGCGGCATCCGTCTTCACTTTACGAAGATTGGACTTTCGAAGCCGATTTGAGATGAGCGGATTAATGACAATGTATAGATAGTGATGCTCCTCAAGGAACTGAACAACAGGGCTTTGGTAATGCCCAGTTGCTTCTAGAATAAGCAAAGGGCGTTGTTTGGACGCATGCTCGACATCCTGAACAGTTTGAAGCAGTTTTGCCAGACCTTCCCGAGTATGCTCGAATTGAAACGTCCCTCTGTACGGTTTTCCACGATCTAAAAAGGCTTGTCCATGGCTTTCTTCTTTAGAAATATCTAGTCCGATAACGGGATTCATCAAACTCCTCCATGATGTAAATTTACCGGCAGCCCCTATATGGGTCTTCTTGTCGCTCCACAGCATCGCTTGTTATACGGGATCTCGCGTCCCAACCAGCCTCAAACATGGTCATGACAAGTAGGGGTGAACATTATAGCGCTCGGGATCAAGTCCCACGGGCACGAACGTTCGACCCGGCTACCTACAATCGTCGACCCAAAATGAAAAAGGATCAACCAGCAAGAACTGGTTGATCTCATAATACGAACGGGCACGATAGTGGAATTAGAAAGGGAGCAGACGCCACGGCAACTGCGGGCAGATATCTTTAAGAATACTCTGGAATTCCCACAATATTCCATTATTTAAAACGTTTTCATGTTAAAATATAGAAAGAACATATGTTTCTTTTTTACATGGAGGGAAATTAATGATTACCACCGGAGGGCAAGTCAAACCTTTTCTGCTGGAGCAAAAAATAGTAGTTAATGGGGATCCGGAAAACCGCAGAGGGAGAAAGCTTTATCCCGGCGATACCATCTAGGAGGACGGCATCGAAAAATATCAGGTATTTCGTGTCGGAAGTCAAAAACATTGTTTCATTCAAAGCCGCAATGCTAGCGGCTTTTTTGCTGTATGTTACCAAGTTCGTGTCATTGGACAGTGTCAAGAACTTGGTAACATTCCCGATCGATGTCAAGAACTTGGTAACATTTCCGATAGAATGAATATACACCCGTTGGTTCTTAGTACACTTGTGGTAAAATAAGGGAAATGAATTATGCTCCCTCGGTGCGGTGAACCGAAACGGCAAGGTTTACAGAGAAAATGAGGAGAACCGTTTCACAGTAGAACATTATAAAGGAAACAGAGGAGGCTACCGCGAATATACGGCAGCCAGCCTCGTTAAGCTATCGGGCAGTATAGCGTTGTAAGTATAAGTTATTTTGGTAATATCTCATTCGAAACGGGAAGTACTCCGAACCGAAACTGCCGACGAAGGAATACGCAGAATTGCGAATCCTGATGAACCTCCGGGAGAAGGTATCCGACAATATAATATTGGAAGCAATCATGCAGAGATAACGTCATTAAAGTAACGGATACGATAGTTAATTCTCCATAGACGTCAGCCGGCTATACGATCGGCCGCCGTTGTTCTAAAAAGTAACGGAGAGGATAGTTGAATCACCTGCATGGTCGTCGATTACTTCGACGGCCTTTGAGCGTTCAGAATATGTCAAAAGGCGTCTTTGACCGGCCGTGTTATAGGCTACGACATGATGATTCGTGAAGGAGATTTGGTTTACTCGAGCACTGGATCGTGACGGTATCACTAGTACTGGAATGCGTAAATGACCCAACAGTTAACGTTGCAGAACCTTACCTAGGTAAGTCCATTTAAAAGGTTTGGCCATGGTTTGGTTGAAGTAGCGGATGAAGGAAAGAATTTGTCCCTTCAAATCCTGCTTCGAAGCAAAGTTACCTCGTCGAATAAGTCTACGCACCAGAATGCTAAACCAAATTTCGATTTGATTGAGCCAGGAGCAGTGCTTGGGTGTGTAGATAAACCGGATGCGATGCATGCGATTTGTGAGAAATGCGGTTCGGGAAGCGACTGATTTAAGCACACCAGCCTTACGTTTTTTCCCCAGTTCTGACGCTTCGATTCCGCATCGCTGAGCAACAAGGCGGATGACACTTTCGGAGCAATGAATATGGAGTTAATCGATTACGAAAACCGACTCGGTATCCGGGTCCTGTGCAATAAGAAGTTCCAAATGTTTTGACGGCGCGAAATGGCTTCATCCCGAATCTCCCGTGGAGTCCAATACGTGACAGGGCGTCCGGAGACGTTGGGGTCCTCGCTGGCAATGGCATGATCTGTTTAACCTGCTCCGACGTAAAGGTAGGCGACATACCCGGTCTAGGCGCATCGCTTAGCAATTCGATGATGAACGCTTCCAGCTCATTCGGTTGATCCGATTCAATGACGCCAAGTTGATCGCTATGGTCGATTCAGCGTTCACGCCAAACGCCAACTTGTGGACGATTCAGCGGAATTCGCTGCTGATCTGCAGATTGCTGAAACCTTGCTCTGATTCAAATAGGATGCGAGCGCGTTTGGCAACCTGCTGCGGTGCGAGTCTGCGTCTGACAATTCCTGTTAACACATCGCGTTGTTTGTCGGTCAAGTGCAGCGGCCGTTTTTTCGGTCCAGTATTCATTCCAATCCCCTCCTGGCAGGGTTCGAAGTTTTTATACTACTTCTTACCCGTTTTAACCCAGCTGGTAACTGTTGGTTTTCTTCGGCAATTCAGTACTAGTGAGTGGAGGAAGTACATAACACGGGAGATAAATGCTGATATCGTTTGTCTCGATAATGTTAAACAGGAGTAGGCGCCTCGGCGAGCTGCTCCTGTTCGTTACATTCGTAACTTCAAATATAACAATAAGCCCCGTTTCATACGACGCAGAGAAAAATTTTAATAAAACTTGGTCTTTTTCCCATCCTGAAGTGTCTAACATGACTGGGAGGTGCACCGATCCGTGAATTGGCACGATAATGATCTGTTAATGGAGCATTATGATCGTATCAAGCGGTATATCGCCTACAAAGCGGGGATCGATCAAGCGGAGGATTTGACGCAACAGGTGTTTCTCAAGGCACATCAGTCGCTGAACTCGTTTCAGAACAAGTCGAGTTTGTACACGTGGCTGTATTCCATTGCCTCCAACACCATGATGAACGAAGCAAGGAGGGCGTATCACACCAAAGAGTTGCTGGAAGGTCAGGAGACTAGCTTTTCGCGTTTTATAACGACCGACTTCACGAAGGAGGTGGATTTCAAAATTGATCTTGGTACTTCCCTCAATAAACTAGATCAGATCGACCAAGAAATTCTCACATTGCGTTATGTTGCCGACTACTCCTTCCGCGACATCGCCAAGCTGTTGAAATTGCATGAGAGCACGATCAAAAACAGGATGTACCGCTGCTTGGGAAAAATGAAAAATGACTTGGAAAACTGGCACATCGCAGCGCCCTTCAATCCCAAGCAATACATTAACATGGTCAATATGCTGGAAACCGGGCAAAGCGATCCGGAATTCCAGAAGGTGACCGTCGATTTCATGGCCATTTTGCGCAAAAACTTCCGGCGCATTACATCATCTTTAAATTTCACCCCGCACACAAAAATAGCGTATGAGATTTATCCCGATCTGGAGTCGATGTTCCCGGAAAACAATTCCGCTAAAAAAACCGTTATCGGAACCTTCAGTCAGTTGAACGTTGTGAAGATCGTTTCCCCTTTGAATCCGGGACCGCACTTTGATTATCAGGGCATCGTCCGACGCTCTTTGGCTCTGTATAGTAAAGCGTTAGCCAAGCAATTGAACCCGCAAATACCGAATTTTCTTCTACATGGGGTAGGAGAGTATCTCGCGCAAGAATGGTCCCGCAAGCGAGTACAAAGTTGGGTAGCTCCCATTTACCGACAACGCGAACTCCCTTCTATTAAATACTTGCGGGCAGTGGAGGCGGATAAGTTTTCACAGATTAGAGGTCGCGAATTAGGCTACACCCTGATTGATTTTATCGTGACCCGATATGGCTGGGATGCCCTCCGCCGCCTGCTTCGAGACCTGGGCAACCTCGAACCCATCTTTGAGCGCACACCGAGCCAGTTCGAAGCGGAATGGAAGCAGTTCTTGATGGAACAGTATATGGATGATTCGTGTGACTCATCAGGAGCCGTAATAACCCCGGAACAGCCAAGTCCGAAAGAACGGTCTTTGACGATCCTTGTACCCGACTATGGCGCCGGCTCAACCCGAGTATCCACGTTCATCGAATATGCACAAGCTTTCGAATCCGCCAATCCTGGGATAGAGGTTACAATCGCCGCAATGCCTTTACTCGATTTCCATGGGGCCAAATTTTTGGAACGAATAAGCGGCTCCAATGCGATAGACCTCGTCTTATGGCCTTATGATACCGAGTTCAGCAGACAGGGCTTGTTTGTCGATCTGCTTCAATTTTATAAGGAAGATGGAATAACTCCCGACGACTTATACAAACCGCTAACCGATCTGATGACGGAGAACGGACAATTAACAGGGATCCCGATGTCTCCTCAACCGCTGGCCGTATTCTACAACAGGGATTGGTTCAACAGGGCAAATCTGCCCGAGCCGGCGGAGGATTGGACCTGGGAACAATTTTTCGCGATGTCGGTCCGTTTGAAAGAGGCCAACACCGTCCGGGGGAAGGAGATTTACGGCAGCGCGGTTCCGATCAATCTGGATGTATTTGAATCCTTTGCACAAAGCAACGGCGGCAGCATGCTGTCACCTGACAATAGCCATTTAACCGGATATTTGGATAGCCGGCCTGTCGTCGAAGCGTTCGCCTTTTTGCTGAAGGAGATCAACAACCAAGATGTCGTAAAAAAAGTGCCCAATGGGACACTTGCAATCCTTAAAGAAATTTCCTCCGGCAATGTGGGAATGTGCGTCGGGAGAATCGGGAACTATTTTCCCCTTGCCCATAACCCGGAGTTGAAAGAAAGGATCGGAGTTGCTCCGCTGCCCCGTCTGGAGAGCGGAGTTCGGGCCAATGCGGTATGGATCCAAGCTGCGCTATCCATCGTCGCCGCTTCCAAGCAGCAACAACTGGCCTGGAAGTTCATCAAGGATATTGTCCTTAACCCGAAAAGCGAATTTCAAGTGGATTGGTCGAAACAGGCAACGCTTGCCTCCCAGTCTTCCATTCACAAGCTTAAGCTGAACGACGAGCCGGCATGGAAGGTATTCATTGACGAATTGAATTATGCCGTCAAGCCGGTCATTTACCGCAACCCAAAAACCAAATTGTTCGCTACTGTAAATAGGTTGGATCAACTTGCTTCTCTCGGCTCGGAAGCGGAAGTGCAAATAAAAATGTCGGGAGCAGCTTCTGCGATTGATGAATGGTTGAAGGAGACGAATTGGTATTGACCGATATCTCAATGGAGTGTGAAGATTATTGAAAAAACTCATTGTGACCAGCGCTCTTGTCTTTGCCTCGAGCTTAACTGCCGGGTGCTCCGCATGGACGGACAAACCGACCTCAACTGTTCCGGGCGCCGAAGAAATCACCCTCGTTACGATGGATTCAAATACTAAGAACCGGATCAGCTCGTTCGAGAAAAGCGCCAAGCTGTTTGAAGACGCGAATCCGGGGGTCAAAGTACACGTAGAAAAGTTAGCCACGCCAAAAGGATATAGAGCGGCCTTGCTGGAAATGGCCAAAGACAATAAACCGATTGATCTCATTTACGCCAACCACGATACGATACAAATCGAGCAAAATACATTTGCCGATCTGGTGCCTATGTTTAAGTCGGATAAAATGACTACCGACGACCTGTACGAGAAACTCGTAGAAATGTCGACCGTAAAAGGAAAGCTGATCGGCATTCCATTGAACCCGCTGCCGCTTGCCGTATTTTACAACAAGGAATGGTTTGACAAAGCCGGAATGCCATATCCCGACAAGGAGTGGACTTGGGATCAGTTTTTTAATCAGTCGATCAAGCTGCAGGCGGCCAATCGGGTCGATGGGAAGGAAATATTTGGGAGCGTCGTTCCGTTGGGCCTGCATATGGTAGAGTCGCTTGCGCGGAGCAGCGGGCAAAGCATTATAGCGACCGATGGTAACCGGTTAAGCGGTTATTTGAATAGTAAACCGGTTGTAGCGGCTATAACCAAGCTGCTGTTCCATATGAATACGAGCAAAGCGAGCAAAGCCGTTTCCTCCATAGCCGCTCCGGTATTTAACGAATTGCGTGCGTTTAATGCGGGCATGGGCATTGGGGCGGCAAATATGTTTTATCCTTTGGAAGCTACTTCACAAACAGCAGGAAAATTCGGTTTTGCCCCATTGCCCTTTTTGGAGAAGAGAGCAAAGGCCAATGCTGTTTATTACAACCTGCTGACCATAGCCGAAGGCTCCAAACAGAAGGAGCTTGCCTGGAAATTTATGAAGGACGTCATCCTGAATCCCGACAGCCAGTTCCAGAAAGATTGGGGGCAGCAGGATATGCTGACCGTCAAATCGGCGGTGCCCAAATCCGGACAGCTTTCATTCAAAGGCATGGATGTGTTGATCGAAGAATTAAACTATGCTGTCATGCCGCTTCCTTATCGGAACACGCTTTTAAATAGCATCAAAGTGTCTGATCAGAGCTTACTGACGGCTACGACGGAGGCGGAGGTAATGGCCTATTTATCGTCACTCGCCGAGGAGATCGACAAGCATCTGATCGATAAAAAATAAAATATTTGCAAGAGCCGTTGATGAACTCGACGGCTTTTTGTTTGGTACTGCATGAAAATGTACAAAACCAGGAATCTCCAAATGAAAGATTAGACCATTTAATAACACCTTACAGAAGGGACATTCTGGTAAAGCGTTTTGAAATTCATAGCGCGGCCATGCTATCGGAGAATGATAATGGAAACAAAGCCGCCGATTTCTTCGACGGCCTATTTCTGCTCCTGTTTCGCAGAGGTAAGATAAAGAGTGAAAATTTATATGCCGAACCACCTTACAGCTTTCGCTTGCCCACAATCTGCTCAAAAAAGCAGCGGAGGACACCAAAAACCAAGGAGCTAAGCGAGAACAGGCCGCTTAGTTCCTTGGTTTTTTCCGAATGCCATCCTATTTTGCTGCTGATGGTGTTCCAGAGTTTACTTTTGGGACAGCCTCTCATGATCTTTCCAAACGGCGGAAATTAGTGCAAAAATCCTCGGATTAGAATATAAAACGGAAGTGGATTTTCGGGAGATAAACATAGGGGATAAGCAGCCCGATTGAAGTGTTCTTTTTTGACAAATGTAGCATCCATGTGACAGCACCTTATCCGGGACATCGACATTTCATATCTATTATTCTTATTTTGAGGGAGGTATGTCCAGAATGAAAGAATTGATAGACTCTGATTGGCCAGTACTTTGGACTCTCTAGGTGAGAGCCGGGAGTCGATGTTCATAATTGGTTCAAGGCTTACAACCTAACTAACCAAACTATTAAAGTTGTGGGGGTAAACATATGAATGTATTACGAAACTCTAAAATGGAGAAGATCGGAGTCGGTAGTATTGTTAAGTCTACTGAGGAATTTAACGAGAAATGTAATACAGAAGAACAGGATAGTGGTTACTATGTTCCGTTCAAAGGCGTTAAAGTTAAATACATAAGCGCGGGGTATGTCACTGTATTTGCTAACGGCTACGATAGAACCCACGACGTCAAATGGGTTGAACTGGATAAATAATATGAGTTGTAAAACTTCGTTGAGTTTGAACATAAAAGTTGAGGAAGTTCTTGTCGACAAGAACTTGACCCTTTTGCCGAAGTAAAGTGAAGGTGGCTCAGCTCGACGGATACGATAGTTGAATAAAGAAAACACGACGGCAGCCGGCCAGAAATGATCGGCTGCCTTTGCTTAACTAACGAAGCAGGATAATACATATCTACTGTGGAATAAATTGGATATGTATTGAAAGCGGCGGTGATGTAAATGAAGGAAGGTACTAGGCTGTATTGTCAAAATATCTTATCGAGATTACATTTTATTCGAAGACCCAGTTTTTGGATAGGTATGATTACTAGTTTGCTCGTCGCATCTAGTGGGGTTGCTCTTTTTATTTATTTATTAGTCTATCTAATGCTACGTTATGAATGAATTGGTCAATACCATGGCGTCCGGACATCTTGAAGATGACTGAACTAACGGGCACTGAGAGCTTCATGATCCAGACAGGCTGCCAGCACCGATTGTGGCAGTCTGTTGACCTATTGGCAGGATAATTTCACGACTCCCTTGAATAATGAAAGGTAAAGTTAATTTCAAAAAGCCTTTATTCGTTTAGGGAGTGGCTTAAGAAAGTAGGCAGGATATGAAACTCAAAGGGACTATGACAGAACAAGCATACCGAGAAGAACTAAATGCCTCAAAATTTCACTTGTTCAATGATATATCCATGCGTAGATTCTTAAACATTATCAAAGAGACATTTCCCGTAATGAAAACAGTACACGTATTATCATGGATACCCGAACAAGGTGAGGATATATTTAGCTTTCTTGTGGATACTCACTCAGTTATTAAGATTGAATTGGACCGGTATGATGATACGGTTGCTCCAATAGTCGAAGTGTATCCGATTGAGAAATGGATGAAGGGGATTAGTAGAATATTTCAGATTAAACTCGCGGTTGCCTTGGATTTAGCTAAGAACGATATAACTCAATGCAAATAAAGTAATTTTTCAACTAACGGAGACGATAGTGGATGAGATCCTGCATGGCAGAGGAGGGATGATCGAAAATGCGCTATTCAGTAAGCGTTATCATAACATGCTGCCTCGGGTTATTTCTGATTATTCAAGGTACTACCCCTTCTTATGGAAAGGCCTTGGTTCTTTCTCCAGATAATATGTTGCAATATGCAGATGTGATTTTCACCGGCAACATCATCAGGATTGAAAAACTTGCTCAAAGGAAGAATGAACCTGGACCATACGTAGTCAAACTTATTCATGTTAAGGTCGATCAAATATTAAAAGGGAACCTTGACTCGGATATTGCAATCCTAAAGCAATCGGAAGGGGGGCTAGCCGTACATCAGAACTATCCGGATAGTAAAAAAGAAAAAATGTTGATTCTGCAGCGTAAATTGCCGGACAATACCCTAACTGTTGTGGCAGATTCGAACAACATTGGCATTATCCAAGAAGACCGAGTTGTAGAAGTCCTTAATAATCCTAATGATGAGTACGTCTCTGTCTTCGATCAATTTTATCAGGCTCAAAAAGCAAATGCGAAAAAACCGCCTCAATCCATAAATTCAGCGGCATCTTCGATTAGTTATAGTCTGGTAGCTGTTGCAGGTGCCTTGATCCTTTCGTGCGGCATCGTTCAACTTAGAAGAAAGAAATGATTTTTCTCTTAATTATTCTGATCCTAAGGCTTATACTTATTTTGGGCATGCTTAAGAAGCTTCCCCAGAACTGCTGGAAGGTTTTTCACATCTATGAGCATAGTGGGGAAGGATGCCGACGGAAACGAAATCCATAGCGTCAATACGAGGAAATTGCTGATAGGCAACTCTTGAGGGGGTAGTCACTTTCTGAGAAATTATGTTGCTAGTAATAACAGTGGAATGCAATCGACGTTCGCTTCAAAAGCAGAGCTTCAGGATTATTTGGACAAAAATTACAATAGTCAGTCGCCATTAAAAACGGCTGCCACTGATATTAAATTTAGAATTGACATTAACGATAATACTAAAATAGGATACGATTATTTAGTTTCATTTGGTTATAATCTAGCTTCAGTAGATATAGCACTTGTCGAAATCGAAAATAAAAGTGCCAACGGAAAAGAAATCGCAAATCAAACAAGAAAACAAATAAAAGACTTCATTGAAAAAATGGCCAGAGATATTATCTCTAGAGCACCTGATAAAAAGTTTAAAGTTGAAACAAATAATAGTGAGTATAAATATAAATATATAAAAGTTGATTGGCAGATCAATGTAGAAAATATATGGGCTAATTATGATTTTAAAAAAGGAATTCCTTCGATTGCTGCAAGATATGATTCTCCATTCACGCACTATGACGAGACAGTTCTTTCAACATTTAGATGGGCACCACCAATACGATAGAAGGGTCTGCTTACTGGGCTACTAATAATCGCATTATCAATTAATAATACATCCCAAGATTAAGCTAAACGGGTACGATAGTGGAATTAGAAAGGGAGCAGACGACGTGGCAACTGCTCCCTTTCTTCATTGAAGTAACGGGCAGATTTGCGTAATTGACTGGAAGGAATTTGAAATAATTTAATGAATTATTATTAGTTGGTTTTTGTTCTTTTTGGTGGTGTGTATTTTGACTTATTAGTCCCGAACAAATAGGAAATTGGACATTGGTGTCGGACGTCAAGAACATAGCCCGATTCAAACCCGCATAACTTGCGGGTTTTTGTTTTTATAGGGTCAAGTTCTTGTCGCGGACGAACGACAAGAACTTGACCCTTTTATCGAAGTAAAGTGGGGGTGGCTAAACTACGGGCAGATTAGCTCAATGAAGCGACCTTTCTGAGGTCGCTTTTGCTATTGAAGGAGAGTAGGACAGAAGCAAGCGATCGAGTTTACAAGCGGTGGGCTGCCCTAAACTCAGACGGCGTCGTCTGCAGCTTTTT
>NZ_VDCQ01000009.1 GCF_006265175.1 Paenibacillus hemerocallicola
TGGTTGCTGTGGGTCGAAATAATGAAGGCCAATGCAATGTAAGCGGCTGGCGCGGTATTGTGGCGATAGCGGCGGGTAGTTATCATACCATCGGTCTTAAATCGGACGGGACTGTGGCGGCTGTGGGTTTGAATGAGCATGGCCCATGCAATATAAGTGGCTGGCGCGATATGGTGGCGGTTGCGGCGGGATGCGCTCATACCGTCGGTCTTAAATCGGATGGCACGGTGGTTGCTGTGGGTCGAAATAATGAAGACCAATGCAATGTAAGCGGCTGGCGCGGCATCCAACTACCCGGCAATTTAGCGGCACCCAGTGTGTAGGGGGAGTTACGACCTCGGAAGGAACTACTTTAAGATTGCGGAGCCAATACTTCAACTGCTCTTCAGTAACCTGATGGGCATCGCACCACACCGACATTGTAAGCCCACTTGCTTTGTAGTCCGCGATACGGGCTGTCCGTTATGCTGCCCCTCGTTATCGTCCTACCGACATTGCTGCTTCTGTTCCTCCACAACTTCCCTTGCCAGCCGCCACATTAGGATTTCGCCCGCATCGTTTGATATGATGAAGCCGGAGGGCTGCCGCATGGAGTATAAGACGACAAACGAATGGGACGAGAAGCTTTGGCGGGAGGTCGAGTCCATCTATAACAAGGCGTTCGGGGAACAGGGCCGCAAAACGCCCGCGATCATCCGCCGAATGTTCGACAGGGGCATGTGCACGCTGCACACGGCTGCCGTTGACCGCCAAATGATCGCCATGGCTCTCACCGGAATAGACAAGCAGGAGGATGCGCTGCTGATCGATTATATCGCGGTCAAGGAAGAAGCTCGCGGCAAAGGCTACGGTCGAATATTTCTCGATCATATCCGCAATTGGGCGGAAACGGCGGCGCATTGCCGGGGAATCATCGTCGAAGTCGAGGCCGACCCGTCTCCGGCCAACAGCGGCCGGATCCGCTTCTGGGAGCGGTGCGGGTTCCGTCTGACCGATTACGTTCACCGATATATTTGGGTTCCGGAGCCTTATCGTGCCATGTATATGAACTTTAGTCCGGACAACCCTTTGCCCGTGGACGGAGAAGCTTTGTTTCGCAGCATTACCCGGTTTCACAGAAAAGCTTACCGAAAGCCGTGATGACGGCAATAAACGATGATGACCGTGTGGCAGCGACCAGAAACTGACTGCAATACGGTTTTTTTCGTTCCGTTTTTCCAAAAACAGAATATAAACGCACATTCAATTATAAAACTGAATATACTGAATTGACAAAACAGCAAATAACGGAATAAACTGGAGTCATTAACGAACAACGACACCCGGGGAGGAATAACCGATGTTTGCAGAAGAACGGCGCTCGTCGATGCTCGAGCTGCTCGCGCAAGACGGCCGGATCGAAGTCAAGGAAATGGCGCAGCGCTTCGGCGTATCGCTCGATTCGATACGGAGAGATTTGGCCGCATTGGAGGAACAAGGCTTGTTGATCAAAACCCACGGCGGCGCGGTCCCCAACCAGCAGGTCCGCCAAGGACCGCAACCGCCCGAACGGCGATACGGGCAGCCGCAAAGTCACGAGGACGCCATCGCAAAGCATGCCGCCGCCTTTGTCAAAGCGAACGATACAGTCTATATAGGCGGTGCCGGTATCCAGTATGGCGTACTCCAGCGCATACCCGAGAGCCTCCCCCTGACCGTCGTGACCAACTCGATCAAGATCGCGGAGACGGCCCAGCAGCGTAAAGAGTGCGATGTTATTCTGATCGGCGGCAAGGTAAGGGCATCCGGAACGATCGCGGACCCGATTTCCTCGGAATGGATCAAGCAGTTTACGATCGATATCGGTTTTTTCACCGGGGGAGGCATAACCGAACGGGGCATAAGCACCGGCACCTCCGAAACCGCTCTGTTCATCCGCTCCGCTTTCGAGGCGTGCCGTTCCAGAATCGTGCTCGCCCCGCACCAGAAAATCGGCCGCGACGCTTTTATGCTCGCCGTGCCTATCGAGCGCGCCCACCTACTGATCGCCGATTCGGGTGCGGATCCGGAAGCTCTGGATCTGATCAAAGCCCGCGGCGTGAAGATCGAAATCGCGGATCATCCAGACGGGATCGAACCGCCGGCGGGACTCGACGAAAGCCGTGGAAAGGAGCAGTAGAAACGTATGCCGCATCCGTTCGACTGCATCACCGAGTTCATTTTCGCCGAAACGCCTCTCGAGCCTGCCGATATCATCCTCGTTCCTGGCGGCAGCGTCCCCGAACTGATGGAGCAAGCCGCCGCTCTATATCACCGAGGGATGGCGCCGTACATTCTCCCTTCGGGCGGAGCCAATCCGAAGCTGCAAATGACCGAATGGGAATTCCTTCGCCGAATCGGCATAGAGCTGGGCGTTCCGGAGCGGGCGATTCTCCGGGAAGACCGGGCGAAGCATACGTTTCAGAACGCCGAATTTTCCTGGGAGACGCTTCGACAGCACGGACTTCGCCCGAACAAGGCGATTCTTTGCTGCAAAGCTTTCCATGCCCGCCGGGCTCTGCTGAGCTATCGGACGGTTTTTCCGGCCGATGTGACTTTTCTCGTCTTCCCCGTCATCGACAAGCGGAATATTTCCAGAGAAACCTGGTTCCGTGACGGCAAGGGCATCGAATTGGTCATGAGAGAGGTCGAGAAGATCGGCGCCTATTTCGGCCGGCACATACCGAATTGGGTGCGGTAAGCAGGAAGTATTTGAATATTTCGAATTCAGAGTTGATTTGATCGGCCGGATTTGATATGATTTCCCTCAATCGAATATCGGAAAAGTGAAGAAGAGAAAGAGTACCGAGGCTTCAGTCTTTTACAGAGAGCTCCGTTCGCTGAAAAGGAGCAAAGGCCGGTCTTGGGAACATGGTCTCCGAACTGCGCATCGAAGCCGCAACGGTTGTAGGCTGCGCCGGGAACCCGCACCCGTTACCGTGCTAGGGTATACTCGCGTTTACGCGCCGTACCCGAAGAGGTGAATGCCGCGAGGCATTGATGAAATCGGGTGGTACCACGCGAGCGCACAGCTCCCGTCCCTTTTGGGATGGGGGCTTTTTTTGTTTTGCGCAAAACAGGAGGAGGATGGTTATGGCAAACGTATTTATCGGAGGGGCATGGCCTTACGCCAATGGTTCCTTGCATTTGGGGCGGCTGGCCAGTCTGTTGCCCGGGGACGTGCTGGCACGTTATTACCGCGCAAAAGGCGACCGGGTGCTGTACGTATCGGGCAGCGATTGTCACGGTACGCCTGTCGCGGTTCAAGCTATGCAGGAAGGGGGAACCCCCGGCGATATCGCCGACCGGTACCATAGCGAGTTCGTCGACTGCTTTGAACGGATCGGATTTAGCTACGATTTGTATACCCGCACCGATCAGCCTTTCCATCATCGCGTCGTACGGGAGCTGTTTTTGCAGCTACTGGAGAACGGGCATTTGTACAAAAAGACGGTTCGGCAAACGTACTGCGAAACCGACGGCCAATATTTGCCCGACCGGTATGTGGAAGGCACCTGCCCCGTGTGCGGGAAACGCGCCCGCGGCGATCAATGCGATGCCTGCTCGACGCTTCTCGATCCGTCGGACTTGACCGACAAAGCGTGCAAAATTTGCGGCAATCCGCCTGTAGAGCGCCCTACCGAGCACTATTATCTCGCTCTGTCCCGATTCCAGGCGGAGCTGGCCGACTATGTTCGAGATGCGGAGGGCTGGCGGGAGAACGCCGTCCATCTGACCGAACGTTATTTGGCGGAAGGGCTGCAGGATCGCGCCGCGACAAGAGATTTGGCCTGGGGTGTGGACGTTCCGATCGCCGGGTTCGAGGGGAAGAAAATATATGTGTGGATCGAGGCGGTCAGCGGCTATTTATCCGCCAGCAAGCAGTGGGCGGCGGAAACCGGCGGGAGCTGGGAGCCATTCTGGGCAAAGGATCCCGACTCGTTAGAGAAAACGATCGCCTACTATGTGCACGGCAAGGACAACATCCCGTTTCATAGCTTGGTTTGGCCGGCCTTGCTGCTCGGATCGGGCAATCTCCGCCTGCCGGACCGGATCGTCTCCTGCGAATACATGACGCTGGAAGGCAAGAAATTTTCTACGAGCCGCAATTGGGCGATAGGAGTGCCGGATGTGCTGAGCCGGTATGATCCCGATTCGATTCGCTATTTCCTGATCGCCAACGGACCCGAGAAGCGGGACACGGACTTCTCCTGGAGAGAGTTTATCCACAGCCATAACGGCGAGCTGCTGGGCGCTTTCGGCAATTTCGTGAACCGGACGTTGGCCTTTATCGGCAAATCGTTCGACAGCCGGGTACCGGAGGGCAAATTCGATGAAGATTGGATGGTCGGGCTGACCGAGCTGTACGCACAGTCGGGCCGGCTGATCGAGGACGGAAGGCTGAAGGAGGCTTTGGAGCTGGTTTTCGCGCATATACGCCGCGCCAATAAATACTTCGATGAACGGAAACCGTGGGTTCAAGCCAAAGAGGACCGCGAGGCGTGCGGCCGAACGCTGCATACATGCGTACAAATCATCGCCAATCTGGCTCACCTGCTCGCGCCGTTCCTCCCTTTCTCCTGCGGGAAAATCCGCGGCTTCCTCGACCTCGGACAGCAGCCGGTATGGCAGCTTGTCGCCGTCCCGGCAAACCGGCACGTTCGCGATTTGCAGCTGCTGTTCGAGCGTATCGATCCGAGCCGGATCGAGGAGGAAACGCGGCGGCTTGCGAGCAGCACGTCCGGAGGAAAACACTAGCACAAGAGCAAGAACCGATGCGCTGGCCAGATGGTTTATGGAACGGCGAGCAAAAACTGTTCCAAAAGACCGATCGCCGTTTATCCCTGTATCGCTAAACGACTTACCTCCCGATAACGGAACCAGCTTCCGTTATTGCCGATATTTCCCGTCATTTCCCAAAAATAAAGGAACCGGATTCCGTTATATCGCCATCCGCCGGATGAACCGGAGCGTGTCAGCCATATAACGGAACGCAGTTCCTTTATTGCAACCGCCAACCTGTATTTTTCATAAATAACGTATTCCCGTTCCGTTATCACACGGTGGAGCGTGGAGCAGATAACGTATTCCCGTTCCGTTATCGCACGGTGGAGCGTGGAGCAGATGCTGCAATCGGCAGCGCCAGATGAATAGTGAAGGCGCGGAGGCGGCTAATGGATATCGGTTCTAGCTCCTGCGGAACTCGCTCGGAGACAGTCCGGTTTCTTTGGCAAACACCCGGGCAAAGTAGAACGAATCGGCGAACCCCGACTCGGCCGCGATGTCCGCTACCGGCAGTCGGGTCGTACGCAGCAGCCGCTTCGCCTCGTCCAAGCGGATTTTCGTCAAATATTGGGTCGGGCTGTAGCCCGTCAGCTTGCGGAACATCGTCGAGAAATAAGCCGGCGACAAGGACAAAAGTCCGGCCAGTCGTTCCCGACCGATCGGCTCCTTGAAATGCGCCTTCATATATTCGATGCTCTGTCCGACAATCCGGTCCCCGACTTCGTCGGACGTATTGTGCCGCAGCTCTCCGTCGGTCAGCCGTCTCAGCAGTTGGATCGTCTGGGCGAATACTTGCCATTCGTAGTCGGCGGTTTTGCCTCGCCATGACCTGTAGGCCGATTCGAACATGTCGCGGATCGGAGAGGCGACCGGATACGAGGAGACGACCGGAAGCGGAAGCGCATCCTCGCACGAGCGCGCGGACGCCGACTCTCCTTCCCATTCCAGCATGCAATAGCGGAATTGCACGGAGTAGAACAGGACCGGCTGCTCCGGCGTCGTCGTGATCGACATGGAGCAGCCCGGCCATACTTGAAACACGACTCCGGGAGCCAGTGCAGCCGTATTCCCATTCAGCTCGAATAAACCCGCCCCCTCGGTCACGAGCGCCAACGAGTGCAGCATCGTGCGCTCCCGGAGGAGCTTGTACCGATGCGTCTCCCAGAACGTTTCGTTCCGGTATACGACATCGATCAATCTCGGGTGAAACCGGGACCAGAACAAATAGCTCATGTCGATCGTCCCTTGCCGTAGTTTATTAAGTTTGCGCCAAAAATAAGGTTGGTTTCAGCACTATCTCCGCCGGTTTTCCGCTTCGGGCCCGAACTTAGCGCTCGTTCAATCTTATCGCTATCGCTTCCGCCTGCCGCCCCTCCATCAGTCCGTCCGTCATCCGAACAACAGACCATCTCTCCTGTGCCAAATGGAGGGAAGGCGGCGGCCTCTCGAGAAATCCGTCGCCAAGCCTTACCGCATCAGCAGGAAAAGATCGCCGCCGTTGAGCTCAACTGGGAACCCGCGCAGCTTGGCGTTGCCTCCGGCCAAATGCTGTCCGTCCCTCAAATCGAATTCCCAGCCGTGCCACGGACAACGGACGATTTCGTTGTGTTTGCCGTATTCGTACTCGTAGACGAGGGACGGCAGCCGCGTTCCGCATACCGGCCCCTCGCACACCGGAGCGGCCGCGTGCGGACAGACGTTCCGCCACGCATAGTACTGTCCGTCGACATAAAAGATGCCGACCTCCATCCCCTTCACGTCGGCGATGATCCGGCCTTTCGCCTGCACTTCTTCCGCCTTGGCGGCATAATAACGGTTCACTGTCCGCCGACCTCCGCTTCCGCAATCCCCTCGTCCGGGGATCCCGACGCCGACTCCTCGCCCATTGCCGGAGGCGCTTCGTACAGCCCATACAGCTCGATCGCGTTCTGGGCCATAATTTTTTGACGCATCGCTTTCGGCAGCACGTTCAGCACGACCTTCGGATTATCGAAATCCCAATGCGGATAATCGGTCGAGAACATGACGATGTCTTCCGCCCCGCACATTTCGAACATTTGCACGAGATGCTCCGGCTTCTCCGGCTCCTCGATCGGCTGCGTCGTCAGACGGATATGGCTCTTGATATATTCGGAGGGCAGCCGCTTCAGCCAAGGAACGCTGTCGCGCAGCGCCTTGTAGTTTTTGTCCATCCGCCACATCAGATGAGGCAGCCAGCATATGCCTCCCTCGATCGCTACGAAATATAGCTTCGGGAATTTCTCGAATACCCCTTCGCATACCAGGCTATTTACGTGCGTCATATAGTTGGTCGGCAATATGTTATGCCATTCCAAATAGCGGCTCGGATACCCCGAAGGAGTCGGCGCACCCGCGATGCCCCGTCCTTCCGTCCCGGGATGCACCGCGATCGGAAGTCCGTTCCGTTCGCACGCCTCGTAGATCGGATGGTAGAAGCGCTGGCCGTACGGCATGCGGGCTCCGCTGGCCATGATGACCTGGACCATATCCGGATGCCCGGCCATCCGGTCGATTTCCTTTGCCGCATAGGCCGGATCGGAGGCGTTGATCAGAATCGATCCCTTGAAGCGCGGACTGAACTTCAGCCAATGCTCGACGAGCCAGTCGTTATAGGCGGATATAACCGCGTTGGCGTAATCGGCATCGACATGCAGCGAAATGCCCAACACTCCCGATCCGGTCAATATCGCATAATCGATCCCGTATTTATCCAGATGGTGCTTAAGCAAATAGCCCGGGTCTCCTCCCGGCTGACCGCCCTGCGGCGGCTTTGCGTCTTTGCGCATAACCCCTACAGGGGAATAATACGGACTGGATACTCCGATACCTTGTCCGAGCCATTGGGCGTGCCATGCTTTCGGCAAATAGGCCAGCAAATCCTTCGGGTTATTGATAGCGTTATGGACATCCGTGTCGATCCATTTCGGCGCGCGACTCATACCGTTCTCTCCTTTATTCATCCCATTTGTCCAATTGTTCGGTTACAAATTCATTATAAGAAAAGCTTCCGATCGGAGCATTTCGATGAAGTGCATCCGTGTTTTAGTGGTAGCTTATTCTTGGTAAAGAATGCCCGCACTTCGCTTTCACCCTATAGCGAAGTTAGTCATGCTTTAATGATAAATTGAGACAGATCAAGATTGAATGGAGGTTTGTTACGGTAAATCTGGATAATTGTTCGATTCCGTCTCCGGCCTATTCGCGCCACTCGATGCCGGACTTCGCGCCCGCCCGCTTCAACGATTCGAACGAATCGGCCGGGTAAGCCGGCTCCCCCCGTTCCATCGCCGCCGCGTATCGAGAATATGATCGTCCTCTACCCATCGTTCCAGCACGCTTCGGCACCATGCCGTCAGCAAATCGATTCGCAAAGCGGAAGTTTCGCCCCTCTCGCCCATACGCTCCCCCTTTTCCCTTGTATATTGAAACGAGTTATTGAAACTATAACGCACAAACCATACGCGATCCATCGAAATTTTCAAAAAGGATGGACTCTAAGCCCGGCAAGGCCGTACCATGATTCGCACCTTTACAAAATGTTAATGTGTAATATTGTAGACAATGTAACAATACCTATTATACTAAGCTTATGAACGAAAACATAACCATTACTGACTGGAGGAACTACGTATGTCTGGCAAAATGAAGCTGCTCGGCGTAATCCTGATGACGGCCATGACCGTCGCTTGCAGCGGCAAAGGCGCTGCGGGCGGAGGGGAAACCAAGGCCGGGGAGGGACAATCGAAAATACCGGAAGCGACGAAAGAGCCTGTGGAGCTGACTTTTTATTACATGTATGCGGATTCCAACTACGAAGCGTTCATGCAAGAACACGGTAACCTGATCCAGAAAAAATACCCGAACTTTAAATTCAAATTTATCCAGAACACGAAAGGAACGACGCCCGAAGACATTATCGCGACCAAAACGGATGTCGACGTCTTCATCGCGATCAATCCGAGCATGATGACGATCAAAGATTTGAAGCTGGACGGCAACATTTCGGATCTGGTAACGAAATACAAGTACGATTTGAACCGGATCGATCCGGCCGCCCTGAACGTGATGCGAGGAATCGGCGAAGGCAAGCTGCCCGGGCTGCCGTTCAAAATCAATACGCTAGGCTTGTTCTACAACAAGGATTTGTTCGACAAGTTCGGCGTCCCTTATCCGAAGGACGGCTGGACTTGGGAGGACGTGCTCGATACGTCCAGAAAGCTGACCCGCACCGACGGGGGCGTACAGTACCGGGGCTTCGGCATCCGCGCGCTCGGCCAAACGATGCAGCTGAACCAGCTGTCGCACAGCATGATTACGAAAGATTACAAAGCTACGGTCGACAACGACCAATGGAAGGCTTATTTCAATAAGCTTATGCCGTTGTTCCAGGTTCCGGGCTACGAGCCGACGGCCGCCGTGCTGGCCGACGCCAAGCAAAGCGATATGTTCTCCAAAGAGAAAACGATGGCCATGCTCGTACAAATGAACTCCGACTTCCCGAAAGCTTATCAGGAGCTGAACCTCAACTGGGACGTCGCCACCTTTCCTGCCTTCAAGGAAAAGCCGGGCGTAGGCCCGCAGCCGGACATCGTCTACTATGCCCTCTCGGCGACGAGCAAGCACAGGGACGAGGCGTTCCTGGCCATGACCGAGATTTTGACGGACGAAGTGCAGATGGCGCGAAGCAAGCTCGGCAATCCGACCGTGTTGAAAAGCCAAGCGGTCCGCGACGTCTTCGGCGCGGAAAACCCGGATCTTCAGGGCAAAAACGTGAAGGCGCTCGTACCGCAGCAATATGCGGAGCCTGCGGTCTACAACAAATACAACAGCAAAGTGGTCGGACAGCTGGCCGGCTCGATCCGCGAAGTTATACTGGGCACCAAAGACTTGAATACATCGCTTAGAGAGCGCGAAGAAAAAGCGAATAAGGACATCGAGACGGCGATCGGCTCCGCCAAGTAACGATGCGGCCGGACAGCAACCGTTTATAAGAGTTGATACGTTCGTAGGGGCCGATGCATTCATGCATTCGGCCCGATTCCAATATACGGAGGGCGGCATTCCATGGCTGACATTCAAATTTATGCCGATCGCGAAATCGGGGCGATCAAGCCTTTGCACGGAGTCAACAACGGCCCCGTCTGCTACGGCTCCTTGCTCGACGTGTCCCACTACTACAAAAGGGCGGGCATCCCGCTCGTCAGGCTGCACGACACGAACTGGCCGAATGCGCGCGAGGTGGACATTTACACCATTTTTCCCGACTTCGGCAAAGATCCTTCCGATCCGTCGAGCTACGACTTCGCAACCACGGACGAATATATCCGGACGGTAGTCGAGACCGGCGCGAGGATCGTTTATCGGCTCGGTGTAAGCATCGAGCATACGAAAGAAAAATATTACGTCGGTCCGCCCGAAGATTTCGCCAAATGGGCGCAAATTTGCGTCGGCATTATCCGCCATTATAACCAGGGATGGGCAAACGGCTTCCACTACAATATCGAGTATTGGGAAATATGGAACGAGCCCGACAAGCCGGTCGGCAAAACGAACCTGATGTGGGGCGGCACGTGGGAGCAGTTTTACGAGCTGTACGGCGTCGCCGCCAAGGCGATCAAGCAGTTCGATCCGAGCCTGAAGGTCGGCGGTTACGGAGCCACGTCGGTCAAGGTCAAGAAATTCATGGATGAATTTTTGGCGTACTGCCGCGATCACGAAGTGCCGTTGGACTTTTTCTCCTGGCACATCTACGGAGCCGATTTGCAGCGGTTCGCGAACGAATCGCGCTATGCTCGGCAGGAGCTGGACCGGTACGGCTTCCCGCAGGCGGAAAGCCATCTGAACGAGTGGAATTACTTTGACGGGGACTTCAAGACGATTTGGCTGCCCGGAAACGAATTCGTCCGCCGCGGCGTGTTCGAGCGGCAGAAGAGCAACGTCGGCGCTTCGTTCGCCGCGGCCGTGCTGACGCTGCTGCAGGATCTCCCGGTCGACGCGGCCAACTATTACGACGGCCAGCCTACGGCTTTATTTTGCGGATTGTTCGATTACTACGGCGTTCCGCAGAAAACGTATTATGCATTCGACGCATTCCGGCAGCTGTGCGAGCATCGGATACGGGTAGAGGCGAATCCGGACCCGTCCGTTACCGGCGTATACAGCCTGGCGGGAACGAACGGGCTCGGCGAGACCGCCGCCATGATCAGCAACGCGGACGGCCCCTCCCGGCATTATACGATCGGACTTAGCGGGCTGGACGATCGGCGGGACCTGCTCTGCGAGCAGTACAGGCTGGACGACCAGCATGCGCTGCAGTTGGTCGACAGCAGCCGAATCCGCGCCGGAGAGCATGAATTCCGGATATTTCTGCCCCGTCACTCGATTCTGTTCCTGAAGCTGACGCGAGCTTCATGAGGCCATTTCTCGGGGGCAAACCGATCCGTATTGCCGGCATGGCTCCGTCGGGAGCCGTCACTCGACGGCTCTCTTCGCCGTTTCAAGGTCTGCCGCCCTCCTCCTTCGCATATCGTATTACGAGGCCATTTTCGGCAATTGCAGCAGTTTAGCGTAAGGAGCGTGCACCATGATTATTATACGGGACGGGTATAACCCGATTAATCCGGCCAGCTTGTCCGGGACCGAAAAGGAAGTGTACGACCAGAAGATGGCGAGCCCCACGCCATACCATTACGATTCGGCCGAAGAGCTGCTGTTCGAGCTGCGTCTGCGGGCGGCCATTGTCGAGTCGGCCAGAGCGCTGGAGCGCAGCAATGTCTCCTTCGCGTCATTCAGCAAGTCGCGGAGCAATGCGGCCTATTGGACAACTACGTCCAACGGAGGCTTCCGGCTGAAGCAAAATGTCCGCCCTTCCGCCGCGATCCGGGACATTTACGCCAACGGCAGAGCGTACGCGTTCGAATGTGCCATGGCTATTGTCATCGTGCTGTACAAGGCCGTGCTGGATACGATCGGCGCGGAAGCGTTCGACCGTTTGTTTGCCGACATGTACCTGTATTCGTGGGAGCATGATTCCGACTTGCCGCTCATTACGGTCAAAGGCAAGCGGCAAACTTACGCCGGAGATGTCATCTACTACAGCAATCCGGATTACGATCCGAAAACGCCGCAGTGGCAAGGGGAAAATGTGGTCAAGATGCCGGGAAACATGCTGTACGGCCACGGCATCGGCATCACAAACGAAGCTGGAATCATAAGGGAGCTGAACGAGCATCGGAAGCGCGGCAGCAAAGTATCGGCGTATTTGCTCGATCAGGTAACTTACCCGAATTTCTCGGAGATCATGAGCGAGATGCGCACGGACAGTCGGGGGCTACCCGCAGACCGGCATTGGCCGGCCGACTGGATCGGCGGTCGCATCGGATCGCGCATCCAGTTCTATGCGTGAAAGCGGATCTGCCTGAAGGCAAAAAGGCCGATACGGGAACGAAACGACGCGGCAAGCCTCCAAAACCGCCGACACAGCGGGCTTGAAGGCTTGTTTTCGTTCTACTTGGCGTGCTCCTGTCCCTTCGCCGCATTGCGAAACCGGATGATCGAGAAATCCATCGTAGAGGCGATGACGCTGTCGCGGACCGGATGCAGCGACGGCGTGAACCGGAGCTCCGCGTTTGCCTCCAGCAGCTTCCGGATCAAATCCCCGACCGGCTCCACCCGAACGGGCGCAACCGTTTCCCTGGAAATATAATACCCGGCGGTGCTGTCCATCTGCTCGAACGACTCGCCCGAGAATGTGTAGACATACAGCTTCGCATTCCGGATACGGTCGAGCCAGCCGCTCTCCACGACGACGATTTTCCCGACCGACGTATGGGCCAGAAACGTTCGCGCGTCCTCCTCCGTCGTCCGTTCGGCTTTCCAGTAGATGACCCTTGGACAGTCCCGAGGAAAAAAGTAATGCGGGCTGCGCTCGCGGTCGATCGCGAACACGACGGGCGGCAGCTCCGGGAAGGCGTTAGCCGGCCTCGGCTCGAATATGCGGATATCCGATTCCTCGCTGAAATGATACAGCTCCACTCTTTCACACCCCCAGCCTGCGATTGTAGGTTAACAGTAACGCGGATGACGGGAAAGGACAATTGAAAAAACAAATGTAATCAAGCTGGCGGCCTCACCGTTATGCCGCACGTCGCCGCCGCTCGCCGATATATGGCCGACAGCTCCTCCGGTTCGACCAGATCGGGATTGTGCTCGAAGGTAAGATGGAACGACGAATTGCGTTCGGCCAAATATACGAGGTATCGAAAAGCGTCTCCGTAACTGTCGTCCCCGTCATGCGCCTCCCGTACCGGCAGGTGATGCGTGAAGCTATGTTCGTCGTAACGCACATTGCTATAATGGACCAAATGGACGCAACCGGCCAACCGATCGATCCACCTGTACGGATCGAAGCCGTGGAAAGCTCTCTTCGCAATGTCCAGTCTTGCCGTATCGGCTACAAGCCGGATCTCCGGATGCTTCAGGAACATTTCGATAAAAATATCCTCGTAATCGCCGAAAAAGTCGTGCTCGAGCAAAATACGCTGCCCGTGCCGGTGCTGCAGCTCGCCAAGCTCGTGAAACAGCCGCTCGGATACGTCGCGGAACTCGGCGCGAGGCATGCGATCATATTCGTATCGTTCGGATAGAGTCGGCAATTTCGAATACGGCTTCCGGATCGGCGGCTGAAATACCGGGTAGTACGGGTAATGGAACAAAATATAGTCGGCGCCGTATCGGGAGGCCAGTACCGTTTCCTCCTCGATCCGCTTCATCGCTTCCCGCCGTTCGGACGCCTCCGGCGAATTCAGCAGCGGCAGCTTATAGCCGCGGTTGGACATAATCGGGCCGTGCACTCCGAACCCTCCGCCGCTCCGAACGCAAAACGAACGTACCGCCTCCAGCCCCGCCGTGTCGGGATATTGGCTAATTTCCATGCCGTTTAACGCATTCAGACTATACCGATCCCATCTGTCCGGATCGAACTCGTGCCACATGCCCAGCTGCAATCGTCTCATGTCGCTGCCCCCAATGTTTGGTAACGGGATCGATTTCCTCTAATACGACGTTGCTGCATGACCGATGGTTGCGATTCTTTTCCGGATTTGTTATGATTGCTCTTGCCTAATTATCGTTAGTTAGGGTGAGAGGGTGACGATATTGACCGCAAAAGCGATCAAGTCCGCCGCTCTACGCCTCTTCGCCGCACACGGGTACGAAGGAACGCCGCTATCCGCCATCGCCAAGGAGGTCGGAATTAAGACGCCTTCGCTGTATGCGCATTTCGAGAGCAAGGAGCGGCTGTTTTTTGCCGTGTACGAGGACGTGCAGGACGAGCATGTGCGACGGCTGGAGGAGCTGATCGAGTCCGTCCGGTCGGAGCCTCTGGAGACGAAGCTGTACCGGATTTTATCGGAAACGTGCCGGAATTATTTGCTCGACGAGGAGAAGGCCGCCTTTATTAAACGGTCCATGCTGTTTCCTCCCGCCCGGCTCGAGGAAGAGCTGCAGCAGCGGTTTTTGCAGGCGGAAAGCAAACAGTCCGCGTTTTTGCGCGACATTTTCAAGGCCGGCGTTCGCGACGGCACGATCAAAGACCGCGAGGCGGAAGATTTGCTCGCCGCCTACTACTGCCTGCTGGACGGATCGTTCGTGCAAATGTTTTACTACGGGCCGCAGCGGTTCCATGAACGACTGCAGTCGGTATGGACGATATTTTGGGAAGGGATTACCCGCTGAATACGGACGGCACTTTTACATCATGAGAAAAGGGGGATGGAGCATGCCTTGGGTTTATTTGGTCGTTGCAGGATTGTTCGAAATGGTATGGGCGCTGGGGCTGAAATATTCGCACGGATTTACGCGACTCGTGCCGAGCCTCGTTACGATCGGGGGAATGATCGTCAGCTTCTTCCTGCTGTCGATGTCGCTAAAAACTCTGCCCATCGGGACCGCTTATGCGATCTGGACCGGCATCGGGGCGCTCGGTACGGTCATCGTCGGGATGTTTTTTTTCGGGGAGCCGCGGGATTGGACGCGTATGCTGTTCCTGCTGCTCATCTTGTCCGGCATCGTGGGGCTGAAGGTTACATCCAGCCAGTAAGGAGGGGAGCCATTTCATTACGGGGCATGGTCATTAACTGGAAAACATGCAGCTAAATCCAGTTCAAAAGCGAAATGCTGCATAATAAATGGAAATCATGCAGTTAAATCGCCGCCAACCCGCTTCACTGGAGAAATGTGTGAAAATAACTGTAGGTTATCCATCTAACTGCGGACTAAAGCGGCTCTCCCCCCAATTAGCTGCATGTTTTACAGCTATTCTACTTACGTTACTTATGCATCGGCTTTACTAAAAGGTGTGGCTGCGTATTTAACTTCCCAACATTCGGAAAACTACCGGAAGCCACTTCTCAATTCGGCATAAACATTTGCTCTGAACGGGAGGAATCGGATTGGACCGAAGCTCTACGCAAGTCCCTTACGGCTATGAGCCGCAGGAGGAAACCTCCAAAGGCACGCTATTCGTATACGACAGCTTCGACATCGATATGGATGAGCCCGATGCGGCTCCCGACGGCAGCCTGGGCATCGGCGGCATACGCCTGCTCTCCGAGTGGGCGGAACGGAGATTTTTCTCCCGCATCGTCCTGTACGTCCCTCATGAAGAAACGTTGAAGCGAATGGGCGTCAGGTTTCCCGCCCCGCTGTATAAGCGGGAAGACGCGCTGCGCGACGCCGTCGACAGTCTGAACGCGTCCGTGCGTCTCGATATCGACGTCTGGGAGCGCAAGCGCAAAAAGTATACGCCGATGGATACGGCGCTGCGGTATATGGGCGAGCATTACAGAGCCCCGTACTTCCTCGGCCTGTCCGGGACTTATGCGAACCTCTTTGCCTCCTACCACGGGTTCGAGGAATGGATCCGCAAAATCCGGCTCGTCATCGCCGAGCCCGGGCCGTTCCACCCTCACCCTCTGCTGCTCAAGCACGAGAACCGATGGAACCGGCTCGGCGAGCCGTGAGACATTAGATAGACAGGTGACAAGAGGCGCCCCCTTGGACAGGGAAGCGCCTCTTGTTATTACAATGCAGGCAAGAACGAGGTTGACGAACACGAGCGGGATACGAATGCTCAACATGTTCGCGTATGCCGGGCTATCCCGGCCCGGGTCCCACACCTGAACTATATCCTGCCGAAAGAACGGCTTGCGAGCAAGTTATGCCGCTGCTGCCCCTACGCTTTCCGCATCGCCGCGCTTTCCTCTTCGTTAGGTCCGTATACGCCCGGAGGCACAAGACCCGCCTGACGCATCAAAATCGTCATTTGCCCGCGATGGTGAATTTGATGGCGCACGATCGTGTTCAGCGCGCCGCCATAAGTCGTCTCCATAAAGCCGAACAACAGGAGCCCTTCGGACAGCTTCCCGTCGGTCCACTGCCGCTCGATTCCCGCCGCTAAGGCATCGCTCATCCGCCGATACCCTTCAACGATTTCGGCCGCGTTGGCTGGCGTCGGTCCCGCGCCGTGCGAACCGTCCAGCTGCAGGCCGGCGGCTCCCGCAATCCCGGGGGTCCCGTTGGTCAAATGCCAACCCAGGTCTCCAAGCGTTCTCGCTTGGGCATGTGATACCGCTTGCTTTAAGGAAGCGTCGGTCAATCTCTCCAATACCGCCAGAGTGAGCGCGCTTTCCACGGCCCAGTCCTTTAAAAATGATGCAATCGACGTGTACATCGCAAGATCCCTCCATGGATTAGAATCATCACCAGTATCCCAAACTCGCGGGATTAACACAAGTTTTTACAGCGAGCCGCGTTCATACAATGATGGCGCAAAATGCGCCGGCTCGCGGTACGTTCAGCCTTCTCCCCGTTCCGCCTTGCCCAACTCGTCCTTCAGCAGTTCCTTGAATACCGGCGTAAGCGTGTCGGCCATCCGCAGGAAGCCGAGGTCGGTCGGATGCGCCCCGTCTACCGTGCTTTCATTGTAGGCATCCGTACCGAGAGAAGCCTCTCCATCGAAAAAATGGAGGTTGCCGTCCCCCCGCCGGCGGAACAAGTCCACCGTCTCCATCTCGATCCTCTTCATATGAAGCCGCTTTTGCAGCAAAGCCGGCATAAATCGCTCGCGGGCGTATTTAAATCTCGAAATGACCAAGATCGGCGCAACGGGGTGCGCTTCCCGATAAATCCGGATAAATTCCGGCAGCGTCTGCTCCATCCGCTCGACGGTCCCCACATTCCCTTCATATTCGAGTACGAGCAGCGCGGGATCGGCGATTTCGCTTATTGCGCGGGCCACTTCCGGTTCGCCTCTGCCATTGCCGGAGAAGCCCAGATTAATAAATTCCAACGGAATACGGCGGCTCAAAATGTTCGAGCAAGCCATGCCGGGCCGGGTCGCGCACCCTCCTTGGGTAACCGACGTGCCGTACACGATCACCTTCCTGCCGCTGCGGTACGCCGGCGGGGCCACAATCGAGCTGCCCGGCTCGATCCCGACCGATATTTCGTTTACCCCTTGGTATAAAGGAAAGTTCAGCGTCACGTGGCGCAGCCGTTTTTCCGGAAAGCCGTACAACTCGACTTCATAGGACGACTTGGCATGGTTGAAGCGAGTCGTGCCATAGTATTGCTGATCTCCCGGCTCGCCCAAATAAACGTCGAATCCGCATTGCCCCGTCGCGGGCATATGGTACATCCCGGCCGGTCCGGCCAACTCCACGCGGAGCGCGAGACGGGGCGAATCGGTCCGGAAGGCGATCTGACCGCCGGCCGTCGAATTGGCCAGCCGGTCGACCGCCGGCGGAAGCTCGTGCATCGGGCTTACCGGCAGCCTCCGGTATATGCCGTCCCGATGAAACCACGGAAATCCGGATAAGCGGAAAGGCTGCTCCTTCGGGGACAGCCAGTTCAATCCCGACTGTTCGTTTCGTTCCGGAACCATGCTCGCATCCAGCTTCAACGCGTCTGCCCGGTTGTTGGACGGAGACGGCGCCGACTGCTCTGCCATTGTTGCTCGGCCTCCTTCTATTCGGTTACTCATCGGGAAAGCCGCCAGGCGAAGATCGGCAAATCCCGACGAACAAGCACCTTACGCCGACTCCAGCTCGCCCTTCAGCAGCTCCTTGAACATCGGCGTAAGCGTATCGGCCATCCGCAGGAAGCCGAGATCGGTCGGATGAACTCCATCCACCGTACATTCGTTGTAGCTGTCCGTGCCGAGAAGCGCCGTGCCGTCGAAGAAATGGATGTTCGCATCGCCCTGCCGGCGGTACATGTCCACCGTTTCCATCTCCATCCGCTTCATGTCGAGCCGTTTTTTCAGCAGGACGGGATCGAATCGCTCCTTGGCGTACTGGATTTTGGACACGACCAAAATCGGCACGTTCGGATGCGCCTCCCGGTATATCCGGATAAATTCGGGCAGCGTCCGCCTCATCAGCTCCAGATCGACCGCATTCGCCTCATAGTCGAGTACGAGCATGGCGGGATTGGCGATTTCGGTCAGGACGCGGGCGACCTCGGGCTCGCCGCGGCCGTTGCCGGAAAAGCCGAGGTTGACGAACTCGAGCGGGATGCGTCGGCTCAAAATGTTCGTATACGCCATGCCCGGCCGGGTCGCGCATCCTCCTTGGGTAATCGACGTTCCGTACACGATTACTTTCTTGTTGCTGCGGTACGGCAGCGGCGCTTCGAGCCGGGAACCCGGCTCAATCCCGATAATAACTTCCTTCACCCCTTGGTACAAAGGGAAATTGAGCGTAACGTGACGCTCCTCCGCATGCGGAAATTCATACAAAACGACTTCATAGGACAGCTGCGTATGGTCGTAACGCGTCGTGCCGAAATATTGCTGGTCCCCAGGCTCGCCCAAATAAATGTCGAAGCCGCATTGTCCGGTCGCGGGCATATGATACATTCCCGCCTTGCCGGCCAGCTCCACGCGGATCGCGAGCCGCGGCGAATTAGTGCGGAATCCGATCTGTCCGCCCGCCGTCGAATTGGCCAGCTGGTTCACTGCCGGCGGGATCTCATGCCCGGGACTCAACGGCAGCCTCCGATATACTCCGTCTTGATGAAACCACGGAAATCCGGACAAGCGGAAAGGCTGCTCCTTCGGGGACAGCCATGTCAATCCCAGTTCCCCCGTCTGCTCCAGCTTCATGTTCGGGTCCAGCTTCTGCGCGTCCACCCGGTTCGATTGAGTCGTTTGCTCCGCCATCGTTCACGGCCTCCTTGAACGGTACGTTCCGATAATGTTTGTTCCCTTCCCGATTCTACCATAATCTTAATATAGAAATCGATTACCCAAATCAAATATATTGTTGCACCGGACATATTTATTCGTACCTTTGCCTCTTCCGAAGTCGAACATTGCCAACGGTTATTTATAAATTAAGAAAGAGCCGGAAAACCGGCTCCATTTTGCTATTCACCATATTTTTTGCCTTCATATCTCCCCGCTTACGGAGCCAAACTTTCCCGCAAGGAAACGTCGTCAAGCCATGCTTGCCCATTGGCGGCCTGATTCATCCGGAAGTAGACGTAAACTTGCGTCGTCCCGGCCGGGATCGCGAGCGGCCATTCGCGGTAAGTCCAATCCGGGCTAGCCGGCACTGCAGGAAGCTGATACGAAATCGTAGCACCGGATGCGTTCGCGTAACGCACCCCGAATAAAACTTGCCCGGACGTTGCTTCATGCTTCAGCCATCCCGACAATTTGTAGCTTTTGCCCGGAACGAGGGGAATCGCGGACGAGGCGATGAAATTGTTGCTATTCGCACTGTCCGGAACTAGCTTAACCGAACGGGCTCCCCCGTGAGCGGAGGCAGCGTCCCAGTAGCCTTTGCCCATATTCCAACCGGCAGGCGAGCTGCCGTTAGCCGCAGCGATTTCGAAACCCGGATTGTTCACCATGTTTCGTTTGACGTTAACGGTCAACAGCTGCGTATCGAACGAGTATCCGCCCACGCTCGACCGTATTTCCGCCGTATAGGCGCCATCCGCCGCGTTAGCCGAATTCAAGTATACGGAGCCTTGTACGGTAACGGACCCGCCGGCCTGAATCGGGACGGCGGCAGGCAGGCTCAAGCCGATTTCCGCCGGCGCGTCTGCGCGCAGTTCGGCCGTTACGGCACTGCCCGACCGGTTCGTAAGACGTACGCTGAACGGTACATTTCCGGGCCCGTTCACCGTTACGTCAGCCGGTACGAGTGCCGTTTCGAGCAGCGGCGACGTGCCGAATCCTTTGGCCGCAGCGACATGCAGTCGCACGCTCCGGTTTTCGAAAGAAACTTCTCCTGCGACGCTATAAACCGTTTGGCTTACCCCCGGCGGAACGGCGAACGTCAGCTCCTTCTCGTAAGTTTGACCGCCCTGAAGCGTACCGATCGCCCCGAAAGCCGAAGGGAGCTGGAATGACTCAGGGAACCGAACTGTCCACGCAACATCATATACGTCCGTTTGCCCCCTGTTGACCGCCTGAACGATCACCTTGGCCGTATTGCCGCCGATCGCCTCTTCCGGAACGATATCGAGCCGCAGCCCGATTTGTGCAGCCGCAAGGGGCGACATCTTCCTGATCGCTTGATTCAGTAAGCTTGTCATCGCGTCCCGATTTCCTCCTAGCGCGGAATCGGATTGTCCTTCTACCCACGATTTCAGCTGCTCCATCGTTTTGACCGTTTTCGCCGCATCCGCCGCGATTCCGTTCAGATCGGGCGCTGTCCCGGCCAGTTGTTCCCCTATCGTCTCCATACCCGTTGCCAAGCGTGATACTTTATTCCGCCAATGCGGGTGCGAGGACAGCTCAACCGCTTGCCTGAGCAGCGAGGAGGTCTGATCGGCCATTGTCCTGAAAGGCGTAAGTTTGAACACCGACGTTTGCCGGGCATCGAGCGTAACGTTCAATTGCCCAGTCGGATCGTCATATGATGCGGAATAATCGCCATACAACAGCTCGGCATGGTAGCCGGTTTCGGGCAAAGCGACGGAAACGGCTTTCGTCTGACCGGTCTTGTTGATCGCGATGACATACAACTCTCCCGCCTTGTCCCAGACCGCCCATTCGATATCGTCTTCGCGCAGTTGGTCTACAGGGGTCAGCCGCGACAAGTCCGCCATCAGCCCGAGCTCGGTCGCAAACCGCTTCAGCCCCGGCCACAGCGCCGAGTCCGCAAGGCTCCAGCCCGGATCGTTAAGCGCGTAATAGCCCAAGCCGGTCGCACCGGCCAACAGCGATTGATACGCCATATTGCGTACTTCCGCGATCGTCGGCAAATACGTCCACGCCGACGGAGGCGGATAGGCGAACGTTTGCAGAATAGACCATACCGGTCTTCCCGCCTTCGCCGCTTCTGCCGCCCGCCGCACATCATCGCCCACGTTCGCGATCGGCCTGTTCGGCAAAGGGTATGAATCGACGGTAAGCACATCCGGCACGCGGCCATAGTTGGCATATTCGTTTCGATCGCCTTCCACCGTATAGACCGGGTGCGTCGGATCGAGCGCGCGCACGATTGCGTAGGCCGCCGCCGTCTGCTCCACGGTTACGCCGTTGCCGCTCGGTTCATCGATCGTCATCCAGGCGAGAAGCGCCGGATGGTCCTTGAACTCCGCGACATATTGCGCCAATTTCGCGTAGTCTTGGGTAATGTTCATGTAATAGTAGAGCGGGAACAATACTTTCAATCCGTTTGCATGAGCCGAATCCATCGCCTGGCGGATCGCGGCGGTCGTACCGGCGTTCACGCCTTGGACCGTATTGACGCCGATTTCATGCAGCAGCGGATACTGCTCCACATTCGCATGATAAGCAATGACCGGGAAGAACGGCTCGCCGTCCACCCTTATAAGTCCGCCAGACGGCACCGACGTCGGTCGGTTATACCGGTAAATGCGCGCCGAAGCGCGATCTATCACGGTCTGATCCGATGCCGACAGCACCGTCTCCACCTCATACGGCGTATTAAGGCTCATGCCCCGCGTATCGAAAGTCAGCGCCATGTCCGGCTGCGCCGCCAGACCGTACACCGAATGGATCACCGTCCCGTAGACGGCATCCGTAATGCGGATTCCGATCGTTTTGCCTGTATAAACATCGTCCGTGAACCGGTTGCGGATTACCACCTTGCCTTCCGTTACGTCCGAGTAGTAGACGATCTGGTCGGTCGACATCGTCAAGTTGACCAGCTTCACGGCGGTATCGTCGAACAATACCGTCCCGGTCCCCCATAGCCGCAAGTACACGACAGCGACGACCGCCCCTTCCGGAGCTTGCAGGCGGAACTTATACGGCTGCCAATCGCCGGTCGTTTCACGGATGTACGGACCGAATTTCTCGAATACCCAGTTGGCAGAACCGCCGGACTCGCTGCTGTAAAACTCGACCTTCAGCACGACTCCTTTGCCCTGTACGCTCGACGATTTGAACCAAGTCGAGAACTCGTACGTGCTCCCCGCTTCCACCGGCACCTTCTGCAGCACCCAAGGATTCGTCAAAGTCCCCGAGCTGACGGATGCCGCCCGGGAACCGGAATGAGCTTGGGAAGAAAGAGCGACGCCGGAGACGCCCCAGCCCCCCATCGCCTGCCAATGCTCCGGGACGTTTCCCGCAGCTTGCTCGAACCCCGGGTTCTGCAGCAGGTTCGGATTCATGTTCTCCGCCCCGGCCCGTTCCGGCCAGCCGAATGATACTAGTAGCGATTGCGCAAGCAAACTGATGATGAAGATGAGATTCGGCAGCCTTTTCCTCGGATAGGTCATGCTTTTGCCCTCCTTCGACTTGTGAATGCCTTCATTCGTTTACTTGCGCTGTTTGTATTCGGCTATTTTCTTCTTCGCGTCTTCCTCCGCCTGACGAAGCGCCGTGTTCAGGTCAAGCGTGCCGATCTGGGCCTTGGTCGCATACGACGTATAGATCCCGGCCAGCTCGGCTTCGATCGGCGACAATGCCGGAATCGGAGCGAATTTGTTGTGGAACACCGACTTCCAGTTTTTATCTTTGAAAGGAGACTCCTTGCCGAGCTGCTGGAGAACCGCCTGGTCCTTCAGCACCGGGATGAGGCCTTTGCGCGCAAGCTCCGTTTGGAATTCGTCGGACGCCATATATTTGAGCACTTCCATGGCGGCTTCCTTGTTCTTCGCCATCTTCGTAATGCCGAAGTAGCTCGGGTAGGATTGCGAGCCTACGCCGGGCATCTCCTTGAAGGTCGGAAGCGAGACGAAATCCCAATCGAGTCCCTTGAACTGCTCCTCCCACGTTTGCACGAGATGGGACATGTAACCGAACATCGCTACGTTTTTCGTTTTCACGAAATCGTTCGCATCCGGGATTTTGTTCGCTTTCTTCAAAGCCTCTTGGGCGCTCGGCTCTTGTACCGGATCGAGAAACGTGGTCTGGAACAACTTCTTCCAACGCTCATCCGTATTGATCGTCGGTGTATCCGTTTTCAAATCCGTGGTTCCAAGCGACAGCTGGTTCATCCGGATCGAATGGTTGGGAGAGTGGGTATAGCCGATATACTGGGTACCCCCGTCGTTGCGCGACAGCTTTTTGGCCAGCTCGTTCACTTCGTCCCAAGTCATGCCGTCCTTCGGGTACGCAACGCCGAACTTGTCGAAAATCGTTTTATTGTAATACAGCACCAGGTTTGTCGTCGTAATCGGCAAAGCATACAGCTTGCCTCCGGACGCCTGCTTGACCGCGTCGATGATCGTCGGCTCGAAGCGCGATAAATTGACGCCGCGTGTTGCGATCAGCTCGGTCATATCGTACTGGATGTCGCTGCCGAATGCAAAATTCTCGAAGTTGCCGATCGTCTGGAAAAAAATATCGAACCGGGTGCCGGCGGCAAGCAGGTCCGGCAAGTTCGTCCCTTGTCCTTTCATGATGTACTTGATCGTATAATTCGGAAATTTTTTGCGCAGCGAATTGCCGAACTTGTAATCGAAGCTTTCTACCGGGTCTCCGTTGTTCGAGTAGAATACGATCTCCGCAGGCTCGGAAGCGACGTCCGGTTTCTTCTCCGAGACATTGCCGTCAGCCTTCTTCCCTTCCGATTGCGGCTGCGCTCCTTTGCTCCCGCCGCTCGTTCCCTCTCCCGAGCAGGACGCGAGTAAGGCGCCGATCAGGGTGAACGTCAGCAGTGCGCTCCAGCTTTGCTTACTTTTCATCGAATAGCCTCCTTGACTTCATGTGAAATTTCCTTTTTCATGCTTCCCCTTGTATGCTGCATCCGCCGCTTTCGCGTTCCTTTACGGAACGAATCGTTCGCTCACCCCCTTCGCGAAAACGGTCGACTCCAAATAGAAATCGATTTCTTTAATGGTGAGAAGAGGGATTATTTCCCCTCCCAAGGAATCGTCGAGCTTCTCACCGTCAATTGGCAGCGTATTTCCTCATCCAGCCACCGTTCGCCGTCATCCGTCGGCTTCCTTGTCAAGATGTCAAGCGTGCGTTTCGCCATTTGCCCGATCGAAGGCCCTATCGTCGTGAGCGGCACATCGAAAAATTCCAGCTCCGGAATGTCGTCATACACGACGAGCGACAATTGCTCCGGGACGCGAATGTCCAGTTGACGGAGCAGCCGGTTCGTCCGGAACAGCGTCCCTTGCGAGTCGACCACCAATGCGCTTGGGCGATCGGAGGCGCTCATCATCTGTTTGAATTTCGCTTCAAAATCCGGATCGAATGTGTCGACGACAAGCTCCTGCCTGTAATCCAGCTTGCCCTCCGCCATTCCCTGCATATAGCCGTTATATTTCTCTAGATCACTCTGCTGCCCGATGAAGGCGATACTGTTGTGTCCGAGCTCGGCCAAATGACGTACGGCATCGAGGAATGCTCCGGTTCTGTCAATCGTGATGCTGTGCGCCTTATCGGTTTTCCAGCCGCCGAGCAGAAGCATCTCGCCGCGAAACTTCTCCTTCTCCTGCAAAAACTCCAGCGTCGGATTCCAGACCGGCCGCCAATAAACGATGTAATCGACGAAATACCGGTTGAACGTGCGCAGCGCCTCCTCCGCGCTCACCATCGACATGATGACCTGCAAGCCGCGGCGCGACGCTTCCTGCTGAATCTCGAAGCCGAGGTCGTAGAAGAACAAGCCTTTTATTCTCGGCCAAATCATGCCGATCGTGTCCGGCTGGCGCTGAGCCAGCTTCTTCGCCGCCAGACTCGGCACATAATCCATCTGCTCGGCTATCGCCTTTATAGCCTGCCTCGTCTGCTCGCTCACTCCCGGCTCGTCGTTAAGCGCCCGGGAAACGGTTACATAAGTGACGCCCGCCGCTTTGGCGATATCTTTGATCGTGACCATGCCCACGCTTCCTTCTCTTCTTGTATATACGAGCAATTATAGATCTTGTTTACGTAATTTGCAATATATAAAGTTAAATTTATAATTTTAACGTAAATAACTTAAACGTTTATTATATAAAAAAGAGCCGGGTTTCCCCAACTCCGTTAATCCACGCTGCCCTCCGCTACCGGAAGTAAGCAGCGGACGATTCCAGCTCTACCTTGTAAATTCGTTGAAATTGCGTGCTTCGTCGTACATCGTGATAAATGACTATGCACTTCGAGGTAATCCCGCGGTTGCTTCGCATCACCCGAAGAGCGTCGTATCGCAGCAGGCAAACCCGACGGTAAGGTGGTCTCCGGCAGACCCGAGCTGTACGCTTACGGTGACAGCGGAGTTTCCCATTGCCTTTATCGCTTGGCCGGATGAGCCATAAAGGGACGAATGCGTGTTTTGCGTCGATAACGAACAATAATGCCGTACATCCGAAGCCCCGGTATTGAAAAGATCCGCATCGAGCGCCCACGAACTCGTTCCGGCCGGTACCGGGAACTCGCGGATTACGCTGCTTCCGATTTTGACGCGCAGGACGGCGTCTTGGCTCAGCTCGCAAGGTCCGCGCAGCTTCAAGCGCACCGTATCCCCGTAAATCGGATATCCGCCCTTGTAGCTGACCGGCGTCCAGAGCGTTTTTTCCGATGTGCTCCCGGTGACCGCCGGAACATCCTTCGTAGAGTACTGCCGGAGTGACCGCGCATCGTCATTGTCGAGCGAGCCTTGGTCGGAAGCGTTCCCCCATGCCTGAATCGGAATCGCACAAGCGTTCACGGTCCCGACGCCGAAGTCTATGCCGTTGTTGAACCAAGGCGTGAAGGCCTTCACGCCGACGCCGCACCGGTAAATCTGCATGCGAAGCGTGTTAGGAGCGCCGCACCCGCGCGTAAACTCGATGCCGACGCCGCAGTCATGAATCCGGCTGGAGGTCGTCGAGGCCGCCGAGAAACTCGGCTACCGGACTCGCGACCAGCAATGGAACCGGGTTTGGGAGGGCGTGGACCGATTGAGGGTGAAGCCGCGCCGATTTCTATTCGTGACCCGCGCGAATGCCGTGCGCTACTCCTCCATGAACCGGATTATGGAGGAAAGCTTGCGCGATCGGCTGGAGCAAATGGGCAACGTGCTGCAATTGACCGAGATCCCCAATCGGCCGGAATGGTCCGAGACGTCCGTCAGCCGGATGCTGGAGCAGATGGAGCTCTTTTATGCCGACGGGCTGTTTATCTCCTTCGGTTTGCCCGATGTTTGGGAGCGCTGTATTCTCCGGCTGCCGGTTCCGAAAATGTTTATCAACTTCCCTCCGATCGGAGCGGAAGCCGACAGTATCATTTGGGACGTATACGACGCCGTCCAGCAGTCGCTGCTTCATCTCCTGGCCCGGGGCCACCGCCGCATCCTGTATTTGGGCGACAACGCTACGCACCGCGGTTATCGGTTAAGGTGGACGGCTTTTCAGGAAATCGCTTCGCAGTACAGACTTGACGTAAGCGAAGAAGCGCATCTGACCAAGCGGTATGCAGGGAAGGAGTCGTTCTTTGAAGCGTTTAGGGAGAAGTGGACCGCGTTTCGGCCGACCGCCCTGCTGTGCTCGATTCACGACGATCTGAACCGGGTGCTCGACTGCTGCGAGAGGCTCGGAATCCGGATCCCGGACGAGTGCTCGCTCGTTTGTCTGGACCAAACCGAGGACAGCCGTTTTCATAGTATCGCCAGTCCCGGGATTCTGGTCAGGGAAACCGGGCATCGCGCTGCCGACCGGATGCTGTGGCGAATCGCCAACCTGCATATGCCCTACGAGCATATTCGAGTCCGGGGCAAATTCCGGATCGGTACAAGCGTTAATTTCATCAATCCCTAGGAACGGAAAAAAGACGGCCTGCAACGCAACGCGAGACCGTCTTTTCTTGTGCTATATTCATTTCATCATTCATCATTCATAGACTATCGGCTATTCGCTTTTCGAGCTTACGACGATCGTAAGTTCCGGAAAAACTTCCATTTCCGCCGTACGATTCCACGGTAAAAGCAGCCGCCAGCCGTTCAAGCGGTCGACTATCCCGTAAACGGTCTTTGCCCCCTCGATTCCAAGGACGATTTCCTTCCCCGCAAAATGCGTTTGGTACCACCTGTCCCCCAACGCTTCCGTATGGGTTATGGCGTAAGCGTTGATCTCCTCGTAGCGGGTCTGCAGCCGCTGCGGGTCGTCGCCCAGCGATCTTGCATAAGCGACGGCCCCGCCGCGGACATGGTTGCGGTATCCTTCCTCGTGCGCCAAAGCTTCGAGCAGCAGCTCGAGGTGCGATTGCGCCGACTGCAGCAAACGATCCCGCATCATCTCTCGGGCGGTATGCAGCAGCGCCCATCTGGCAAACGCCTGCGCGATCGACACCCCGATGTTCCAGCCCGAATATCCCGTCAAGTCGGAAAAACGGATCCGCTTCCGCAGCGCTTCGATCAATACCGGATCGGCGGTTCCGGCATGCGCGTCATCCCCGACCGTAACCGAGCGTCCTTTGTCGATGAACGCCTGAATCCGGTCTGAGAACGAGTCGATCGGCTCCCCTCCCGCCGTATTCGCCATAAGCAACAGATCGGCCTGCTCCGCGCCGGCAACCGTTTCTCCGCCCAGGACGGATACATAATTTCCAATGACTTCGCTGTAGGGAATGTCCTGATAAGGAGCTATCCACTGGTCCCCGTGCGTGCGCGAATATTCCACATACACCTTGGGGGACACTCCGAGAGAATCGGCGGCCAGCTTTGCGATCAGCAGCGAAGCGATTACGTCGGCTCCGGGAAATACTTTGACTTTGCCGCTTAAGCCCTGAGCGTTACTATATTCAATCAGCCTATTGCGCTCGCTTCTGTGCAGTCCGTACGGCTCGGCATCGTCCTGGCCGATAATGAGAAAATCGATATATCCTTCCCGAACCCAGTCGATTATCCTTTGATTAACGGCTAAGTTTCGCTCGCGGGTATACAAATAATCATCGATCAAATCTTGGGGAAGAACGGCTCCCACGGCCTCGTATTCGGGCCGCAGATCATCCATCCCCATCCGCTCCACCTTATCCTTCAATATCGACCATTCGCGGATTTTGCCGCTCCAATTTCCCGGGTAGTCTCTTGTCGGCGAGATCGTGAGCCGCATGATCGAGTCGAAGGCATAAATCTTGTGCAGCGGATATCGGTCTTTCACTCGTTTGATCACTTCAAGGCTTTCCTGCGCCTGCTCCAGCGTGATGCCGGCGCTGTATCGCGAGTTGATCAAGCCGCCGAAGGCCAGCATGGGCACCGCGACGACCGACGCCTCCGTTGCGGACGCCTCCTTCTCCCACCATTCCGCCACCGCCGCGCGGTCGCCGGGAGTGAAATAAGCCCCCAGCAGCATCGGATCCGGAGTTCGAATCCGAAATCCCCCAATGCGTGCGATCTGCGTCGGCGTGTAATACGTGAACGGCCGGTAGTCAAGCGGAACGAGTGAAATCGCGTCTATGGGCTTCATCGGGACATCCTCCATACGGCTATTTTGTTTTCGCCTTGGTTTCGGCGATCGATTTGTTGACCTCTTCCTCCAGCATTCGAAGGGCCGTATTGACATCGGTATTGCTCTCTATCATTTTGGCAAAAGAATTCGTAAAGTTAACGCTTACATTTGTTAGATGGTTTGCCCGAGGCGGAGAGGTAGGCGCGAATGGATAGTAATACAGCGCTTTTGCATTCTTGCCTTTTAAAACCGGGACGTCCTGTCCGGCCTGAGATCTGACTTTGTCGCTGGCCAGCGTGGTCCCGCCCCCGTTTCTTGCCAGGATGGTCTGGAATTCCTCGGAGGTCAAATAGTCGGCTACCCGAAACGCCTCGTCCTTATGCTTCGACGTTTGGGAAATGAACAGCGACAAGCCGGCCGGCTTAAACCCGGTATCCCGTTTTTGTCCGCAAATACCGGAACCGAAGCCATATCCCAATTCAACTGCGTCGCTTGCGCGAATTGGGTCAATTGCCCCGTGCTCACCGCTCCTGCCATCATGGCAAGCTTTCCGCCGACGAAGCTGTTGTTGGCGACGTTTGCGTTCGGAAGCTCATAGAAACGCATTAAATTTTCGTAAAGCTTCTTGAATCCATCGGTGTTGACGGCCGCCTTGTCTTCCTTGGGATCCAGCGGGTCGCCCCGAATTGCTCCAATACTGCGCCCTGGGCGCTGTAAAACGTTAGGGTAATCGGGACCGGAGGCGGCAATCCCGTTCCCGATTGCGCCTGTTCCGCGCTCTTGCCGCCGCATGCGCCAGCCGAAACCTTTTCCGCATCATTCGGCAACCCCTCTCCTTAAAATCCGGCTAGTTATATTTGCGGGCCATCTCTTGAAACCGGTTGTAGCTTTGACGAATGCCGTCCGCTTCGCTTCCGATTCCTTCGTACTCCAAGACGTAAGCCCCTTTATAGCCTGATTCCGCCAGCAGGTCCAAGATTTGCGACAAGCCCGCATCGCCTTCTCCCGCCGGAACGCCTTCGTAGGTGCGCATCCCGATCGACTTATACCGTCCGTTCGGCTGCTCTTTGAAATCCTTAAAGTGAACATGACCGATATACCCCTTCAAATCGGCAATAGCTTGAAGCGGATGCTCGTCAACGAGCAAAAAGTTTCCGGTATCGAACGTGGACCTCAGCGCCGGGGAGCCGACCTCATCGATCAGTTCCTTTACCTGAACGCCCTTGCCGGCCAGTTTGCCGTGGTTTTCCAGGCAAAGCGTCATTCCGGCTCCCTCCGCTTCGCGGCAGGCTTCCTTGAGGCCGTCGATAATCCAGCTCTTCGCCTCCTCATAGCGAATCCCTTCGGCCAGGTTCCCGGAGAAAATCCGGATCACCTTCGTCCCGAGCTCAGCCGCGATCGGGATGCCGTCGGTAATCTTCAGCAAAGCCTGTTTTCTTAGGGAAGAATCCTCGCTCACAAAATTGTTCGATACCGCGTAGCTGGTCACGCCGATTCCCAAACTTTTCGCAGCGGATACGACGGCCGCAAGCTCGGTGCGAACGTCTTTCCAAAAATGCGCCAGCAGCTCGACGAGACTGTAGTTTTCGGTGTGGCAAAACTGCAGGAAATCGACCGTGCTCCAATCCTGCGCCTTAACGGTCCTGTGCATGCTGTACATGCTGAGCGAAAGCTCCACCCTACTGCACCCCTTATCGAATCGTAATTTCGGTACCCTTTGCAGCGGACTCATAAATGCCGCAAAGCATTTTCATTATTTCCAAGCCGTCCTCGACCGGACTTAACGTCTCTTTACGCCCTTGGCAGGCCTCTATGAAATGGTTGATTTCATTTTGAAAGCCCTTTGCAAAATCAAACGTCAATTTGTTCACCTGGGGCTGCAAATTGAAAATGGTGTCGTACTTTTCGCTGACAACGGCGAACTCCGGCTCGATCTCGGCGCCGCCCTTTTCTCCGTAAAGCTTGACGGAAATTTCATTTTGCTTGGCATGGAGGGTGAAGCTGACGTCCACAACCAGAGAAGCGCCGTTCTCAAAGCGGATGATGGCGTTCGCCAAATCCTCGACCGTATTGAGGTTCGGGTCGTAATCCGAAGCCTTGTAGAAAGCGTGGTTTTTCACATTGGCCCGGTTGCCGAGTCTGGCGTACGTGTTGCCGCTGATCGATTTTACCTTGGGCTTTCCCATCAGGTACCAGCACAGATCGATGACATGAACGCCCAAATCGATCAAAGGTCCTCCCCCGGAACGATCCTTGTCGGCGAACCAGCCGCCCGGGTTGCCGAGCCGCCTGATGCAGGACGCTTTGGCGTAATAAATGTCCCCCAAGTCCCCGTTGTCGATAAACTGCTTCAAGATTTGCGTATTGTCGCCGTATCTGCGGACGAAGCCGACCTGAAGCACCTTGCCGGACTGCCTGACCGCTTCCTCGACCCGCAGCGCCTCTTCCACCGTCATGCAGAGCGGCTTCTCCACCAGCACGTGCTTGCCCGCGCGAAGCGCGTCAATGCTGATCGGGGCGTGCGAATTGTTCCAAGTGCAGATGCTGACCGCTTCGACTTCCGGATCGTTCAGCAGATCCAGATGGTTGAAGTACACGTTTTTCACCTGATGCTTCGCCGCCTTTGCCTTCGCCCGCTCCTCATTCCGATCGCAGATGGCGTAAAGCTCCACGTTCGGATTGCTTAAATAGGCCTTGATGTGCTGCTCGGAAATGTTGCCCGCTCCGATCACGCCTACCTTTGTTTTCTCTGACATTGGACTTCTCTCCCCTTTACGGTTACATGGATTTGATTTCGGGCCAACTCAATTCGACGCCTTCGTTCGTCAGCAATTGTTGAAACCGCTTCAATACGGAACGGTCGTTTCGAACCTCGGTCGGCCTCCGGTTTTGATCGATGCAGAAGCTGGCCAGATATCCCGCGGCTTCGCCGATATTCCACTCGACGGGATGCAGACGGTAGCAGCCGTTCGTAATATGAGTAACCCCGATATTTTTGCAGGCCGGCAGCAAATTGCGCATGCGGACCGGAATCAGGCTGCCGAGCGGAATCTGAAACGGCAAACACGAGATATCGATGTAGTGGCGGTTGCCGGTGCTCGGATGAAGGTCGATCCGATAACAGCCGACCCCCACGGAGTCATCGAACGATTCGGCCTTTCCGTCCGGTCTCGCTTCCGCGCTGACATGCTGCTCCAGGACGGTAAATTCGGCCTTGATTCTTCTGGACTCCCGGACATACGGATACATGGCCATCCCATCCTCCGTGCCGACAACGTCCTTTCGCAGCCGCAGGCCCGGATAACCTTTTTTTCCGTCCGGGCGGGGAGCTTCCGTTTGCAGCCAATACAGCAAGGATAAGCTGAGCTGCTTCGCGCTTTCCAAGTGGCGGTCTCTCTCTTCTTCGCTTACATCGATAATGGGTCCGAGCCAGTAATCGTTTTGCTGCCAGTTCACGATCATGATATCGCTGGCAAAGGTCCCTTCGATAAAATTCGTTTTATCTATGATTCGACGGTAGCGCCATAGAGAGGACGTTTCCGTAAACAATCCGAATTCCCGGGGCTCGAGCGTCTGCGGCCGGCAGCCGACCCAGCTGAGCAGCTTGCCGGGCCAAAAATCCGCCTGATACGAAGCCCAAAACTCGTACTCCCTCGGCCGCTCGATCGTATGGTACTCCCCCTCCCGATAGTCGAGAGCGAAGCAGTACGTATATGCCTGCATATCCATAGGCAGCGGGTCGCCGTCAACGGCATGGGGTTCGCCCGTTTGGCTCTTCGATTCCGATCCCGTTACATACTCCGTTCCCGTCAGCGGCAGGAGATCTCCGCATTCGGTTGCGTCCAAAAAGTAGGAGGCATGGATCGTTTCCTCCAGCCCGGTTTCCATATTGCGCACGGTAACCCGGTTGATCACGTCCCCTTGAACCTCCGCGCGTACCGGCTTGCGTCCCGTGAGAAGGCTCAATTGGCCGCTGTGTATGTAGGGGGCCAGCATCTCGTGCAGGACGGCGAGCGCCGTGCGAGGCTCGTGGCATAGTCGGCTCACGAGACCGTTGCCGGGATTCAAATTCCACTTTCGACGGGCAGCTTCCGTCAAGGGGAACCGTCTCCGATAATAATCGCGGATCCCCTCGCGAAGCTCCCGATACGTTCGGGTGCAGCCGAATTTCTCGATCCACGGATGTTCGTCCGGAGGGACGGCCTGGCTCGTCAGCTGACCTCCGACCCAGCTCGTCTCCTCGGTCATTACGACTGTTTTGCCCGCTTTGGCCGCCGCGAGCGCAGCTGCGCAGCCGCCGAGTCCGCCTCCGATTACGGCAACGTCGGAGCGTATTTCCAAATTCGTATTGGTTTGCGCGGATCGCTTATTGATATCCATTTCGCTCCATTCCCCTCGTTTCTTCAGGTGTGTGTAGGTATACAGAAGAACATGGCTTAAGTATAATTTCAGCTCCTTCCGGCTGTCTTCCGGATAATTGATCGGTTTTCCCGCAAAAATTGATCTGGAGAATCCTACCGAAAAAAGTCCCCGTATTTTCATTTCAAATCGTTTGAATTATAATGAACCCGAAGACTTAGGTTCAGCCCGTATAATTCGCCTTAAAGATGGGAGCGCTTTCATGAAGCTGGATCGCGAACTGCTGAACGCACCTCCAATTGTCAACCCCTTTGTTGAGAACGGTTTCAAGTCATATCCCGTTTATGCGCGGCAGGAGCTTCTGCGCGAGCATAGGCAGCGGCTTCATGTTCAGCCCGGCATCGAGATTAATTTGACCCTTGAAGGCAAGGCCGCCTACGTGATCGGGGATACCGTGTATATGCAGTCCCCCGGGCAATTGATCGTGTTCTCGGGCCGCGTGCCTCATCAGTTTTATATCGATACTTCGTGCCAGTATAAGAGAGCGGTCATCTGCTTCGATGAAAACGGGGTTCGGAAGGAAGCCGAATTTCATTCGTTGCCGACATTGCATTTTGGCCGCCTGTCCGGTGCGGCCTTTCGGCAAATCTCTTTAACCCCGGAAATGTTCGCCAATGTCCGATGGATCGTCTCCCGGATCACGGAAGAAATCGAGGAACGAAATTCGGGGTGGAAGCAAGTCGTCGGCTCCCAGCTCGTCAGCCTGGCCGTTTTTATAAATCGCAGCGTGGAAACGGAAGACCGTAGATCGGACTTCGATCCGATCCGACTTTGCTGCGATTATATCGACAAGCATTTGCATGAGGAGCTTTCGCTTCAAAGTGCGGCCAGAATGTGCCACGTCAGTCCGGAGCATTTGACTCGGCAGTTCAAACGCGAGAAAGGCTTGTCGTTTTATCAATACGTTCTTCAGCAGCGTGTCGCGGAAACGAAGCGAATGCTTCGGAATTGTCCTGAAATGTCCCTGACGGAAATCGCTTACGCCGCCGGCTTCTCATCCGCCGCACAATTTTCCCGGGTGTTTAAAAGCGCGGCCGGTCTGCTTCCCAGTCAGTACCGAACTCAGTCGCGCGGCGGGAAGATTTAACGGAATATATCCAATAAAAAACGAGCAAATGGCCACGGCCGTCTGCTCGTTATTCGCACCGATCGGTTCATTCGCCCGGCCGAAGCGTATCCTTCAAGGTTTTGCTGATCCGATCGTTGTCGTTTACCCAAGACCCGAACGATTCGTCAAGCTCCTTCTCGCGATTGCCGTCATCGTTCACATCGGAATCTACTTCCATCACTCCGAAAAAGTTCGCATCCTTACCGTTTTCTCCGCTCTTCCGTTCCATGTCGATGTCTTCAAACGCGTCCATACGGGCTTAATCTCCTCCTTAAACTCGGTATAAGAGTTAATTTGGATAATTTCGGTCTTTTTTATGCTCCGTGCAATCGCCATTCCGATCAAGCCAAGCAAGCCGCCGCCACGGCATTATGCAAACAGTTTCGCAGCCGGACGACCGATTTGTCCCGTCCGTAGTGGACCCGGTTCGTCAATACGACCGCGAAGCAGTCCGATGCCGGGTCCATCCAGATGCTCGTGCCCGTGAAGCCGGTATGGCCGTAGCACGCGGGGGACAGCAGATCGCCGGAGGCGTCCCACGGATCGCCCTTCAGCACCCAGCCCATGCCGCGGTTCGCGGGCAAATGGCCCGTATGGCTGCGGGTGGCCGTGGCCACGGAAGCCTCGCTGAGCAGCCGACCGCCGCCATCGCCGATCCGGCCAAGGGCGAGCCACATCGCGGCGTATTTCGCCAAATCCTCCGCGGTCGAGAACAAGCCCGCATGACCGCTCGCTCCCCCCAGCGCTCCGCAGTTCTCGTCGTGCACCTCGCCCCATTTGTGCCGGCCGAGCTTCTCGTAATACTCGGTCGCGGCGATGCGCGGACGCGCGCTTTCGGGCGGCAAATAGCCCGTGTCGCGCATGCCGAGCGGCGCGAACACATGCTTCGTCGCCGCGGCCTCCAACGGCTCGCCGTACAGCCGGGCCGCGATTTCGCCGAGCGTAATGAAGCCAAGATCGCTGTACACCATCTTCGTTCCGGGCTCATATTCGAGCGGATGGGCGAAAATATGCGCCTTGATCTCCTCCGGCGACCAGCCGTGCGAGTACATGTTTTTGTGTGAAAGCAGTCCCGACGTATGGGTCAGCAGTTGTCCGACCGTAACGGCCTCTTTGCCCTCGGCGGCGAACTCGGGAATGTACTGGACCACCGGATCTCCGAGACGCAAATGTCCGCGTTCGACCAGCAGCAGAATGAGCGGAAGCGTCCCGACCACCTTGCTCAAGGATGCGACGTCGAATATCGTATCTCTTTTGACAGGAATGCTCGTACCGTCGGGAGCCTGCGTATGGGCCGCCCCTGCGGTGTGAATGCCGGCTATGCGGCCTCGTCGCCCGATCAGAGCCACGCCTCCCGGCGTATCCCCGCGCGCCACGGCTTCGTCGAGCAGCCGGAATGCATCGGCTATGCGTTCCTCATCCATGTTCACGGCTTTCGCATCTGCTCTGAACTCATTCTCATTCATCGCTATTCGCTCCTTATGGACGCGCCGGCCTCAACCCGGCAGCGCCAGCTTGCCCATGATTGTCGGAACGGGAGCACCCGTGGCCGACGGCAAATTGTTCGGTATGCCGAACAGGAAGTTGTTCGCGAATATCGCGAACGCTACCGCTTCCTTGGCGTCGCTCGAGATGCCGAGCTTATCCGATGTCGTGACCGTCAGCCCCGGATGCAGCTCGGCGATCATGGCCAAAAGCGTGCGGTTATGGGCCCCGCCTCCGGAGACGATTACCTCCTCCACAGGCATAACCGGGAGCACGAACTCGCGGTAGCTCTGCGAGATCGAATGAGCCGTGAACGCCGTAAACGTCGCCACGATATCCGCGTCGGACAACCCCTTGTCCCGCATCCGTCCGATCCATTGGTGCGCATACGCTTTGCCGAATACTTCGCGGCCCGTCGTTTTCGGAGGCTGCATCGCAAAGTACGGATGGCTCATCATCTCGGCCACGACCGCTTCGTCCGCGTCGCCCTGCGCCGCCCACTCTCCGCCGGCATCGTAGCTTTTCGCGCCGCCCGACAGCGTATGGACGGCCTGATCGATCAGCATGTTCCCCGGTCCGGTATCGAAAGCGACGATTTGCTCGGGCAATCCGCCGGCAGGAATCGCCGCGCAGTTTCCGATGCCGCCGATATTTTGCAAAATCCGGCCCTTCTTCTCGTCGCGGAACAGGATAAAGTCGGCGTAAGGCACGAGCGGCGCGCCTTGTCCGCCGACAGCCATGTCGGCCGTCCGGTAATCGCCGACGACCGGCTTGCCCGTCCGCTTGGCAATGACGGATATATCCCCGATCTGCAGCGTCGAGCGCACCATCGACCAATCGTGCTCGTCGGCGACCGGGATATGCCAGATCGTCTGCCCGTGCGAGCTGACCAGATCGATGTCGGTCATCGTCAGTCCGGCCTCCTTCGCCGCCCGCTCCGCCGCATCCGCGAATACGTCCGCGATGTAGAAGTTCATGCCGCATACTTTGGCTACGTCCGAATGATCGACGCTGCACAGCTCCTTCAGCTTCTCGCGCAGCTTGTCGTCGTACGGAACCGTCGTATAGCCGACCAATTCCGCCTTCGTGTCCGGCCCGTTCCCTTCCACTCTGACGATAGCCGCATCGACGCCGTCCAGCGAAGTGCCGGACATCAGGCCGATAATGAGCCGGCTCGACTTGTTAACCAGATTTGCAATCATTGGAATGTCCCTCCCCAGCCTACCGGATAATCCGGATGGATCGTAACCGGCGTGCGCCCCTTGGCCCCGATGACTCCGGTCAGCACTTTCGCGGCAGACTGCAGCGCGAGCGGCCGCGATTCATAAGTCGCCAAATAGGCGGAAACGTCCGGAAACGCCTTAATGTCATACGGATTGCGCAAAGCTACGACGACCGGCGTAACACCCGCATCCAGAATGGCGCGGACGAGCGCCGATTGATCCGGACGAAAGGAAGCGTTATACGTACCGATGACGACTTGCCGAAAACCGCCCTGGACGGCAAGCCGGATCAGCTCCTCCGCATTCGCCCCGACCTGGTCCAAAGCGACGGTACGCTCCTCCACCTCGACGCCGTGCGCCGCAATCGCTTGGCCGAGCGTGACCGGCAGGTCGACCGACTCGTCGACCTCCGACACCGCTACCGCCTGGACGCCGATCACGAGCGTGCGCTCGCGGCGAAGCGGCAGCGTCCCCGCATCGGCCTTGACTAGCGTGACGCTCGCTTCGCTGATGCGGCGCGCCGTCTCGCGATGCTCGCGGCTGCCGACGCTGCGGAACGCTTCGCCCGCGTAATACGCCTCGTCCGCGGCCGTCGTCACCGCGTCGGCCGTCACGCCGCGCTTGCGCTTCATCGCCAGCAGCCGCTCCACCGACTCGTCGATGCGCGCCTCGCTCAGCCGGCCCGACTCGACCGCCGCGACCAGCGCTTCGATCGCCTCCTCCTGCAAATCGTGGCGGTGGCTGATCAGCACGCAGTCTGCTCCCGCCTCCACCGCGAGGACCGCGGCGGCGACCGTCCCGTAATGATCGGCGATCGCCTTCATTTCCATGCAGTCGGTCATAATGACGCCGTCGAAGCCGAGCTCCTCGCGAAGCAAGCCGGTAAGCACGTTGCGCGACAGCGTCACCGGACGTTTCTCCGTCTCGAAGGAAGGAAAATAAATGTGCGACGACATGATCGCATCAATTCCCTCTTCGATCGCCCGCACAAACGGCGCCAGCTCGATCCCGTAGATTCGCTCGCGGCCGTGCGCGATGGTCGGCAAATCCAGGTGGGAGTCCACATCGGTATCGCCGTGACCGGGAAAATGCTTGGCCGTAGCCGTCACGCCGGCTTCCTGCAAGCCCCGTATCGCCCGTACGCCGTATTCACCCACCAGCTCCGGCGACTCGCCATAGGAGCGGACCCCGATGACCGGATTGCCCGGGTTGACGTTGACGTCCAGCACCGGGGCATAATTCAAGTTGATGCCGAGCGCCCGCAGCTCCTCTCCGGTGACGCGGGCCGCTTCATAAGCCGCCTGCGGCTCGCCGCCGGCCGCGATCGCCATATTGCCGGGCATCAGCGCGACGCCATCGGTCAGACGCGCCACCATGCCGCCCTCCTGATCGATCGCGATCGTCAGCGGCGGCACGCCCGCTTCCAGCGCGATCCGCTGAAACTCGGCGTTCATCGCCGCCACCTGGCGGACGTCCCGCACATTGCGGGCGAACAAAATGACGCCGCCGATATGGCGCTCCCGGATGAGCCGCGCGATGTCCTCGCCCGGCTCGTAACCGTGGAAGCCGCAATGGAGCATTTGCCCGATTTTGTGCCGCAAAGTCATGGCGGACAAGTCCGCACGAGATTCTTTTACGTTGCTGCTGTTCAACACGCGAGTCCTCCCCCAGTCAGACGAATGTTAGTCATACAACAAAAAAGGCTCCCGCTCGCGCCGCCAGTCGTCGGCGTCCTTGCTCCATAGCTCCACGATCCGTTCCGTCTCGACTGCGTCGCGCACCTTCGTACGCACCAGGTCGCTCCCGGTCAAATAGTCGATAAAATGCTTCCGGCCTTCCTTGAAAGGAGGAATCCACTCGAATCGATCCGGGGCAAGCTTGCTTGCCAGATGAACGAGCCGAAGTCCGGTCTCGACGGAACGGAACGTCCGTTTATCGGTCACATACAATTGGACGCCGCTGCAAAACTGTCCCTGATGCTTGGAAAAAGCCGGCGTAAAGTAGACCGGTTGAAAATGGACGCCTGGCAAACGGAGCCCGTTCATCTCCCGGGCCAGCAATTCGCCGTCCATCCAAGGGGCGCCGATCATCTCGAACGGCCGCGTCGTCCCCCGTCCTTCGGATAAGTTCGTTCCTTCGAACATGCACGTGCCCGGATAGACGCGGCACGAATCCAGCGTCGGCGTATTCGGGGAGGTCATGACCCACGGCAAGCCCGTCTCGTCAAATTCCATCGACCTCCGCCAGCCTTGCAGCCGGACAACCTTCAGATCGCATTTGCGCTCCAGCCGGTCGTTCATATATACCGCGAATTCCCCGATCGTCATGCCGGTCCTGAACGGAATCGGTGCGATCCCTACAAACGATTCGAAGCAGGGAACAAGCTTTCCCCCCTCGCAACAAAAACCGCCGAACGGATTCGGGCGGTCCAAAATGATCAAGGTTTTGCCGGAAAGCGCGCACGCCTCCATGACGTACGCAAGCGTCGCCAAATAAGTAAAAAACCGGACGCCGATATCCTGAATATCGAACAAGACGACGTCGACATGCTCGAGCATCGCCTCCGTCGGCTTCTTCGTCTCGCCGTACAGGCTGAACACCGGAATGCCCAAGCGGGGATCCGTTTCATCCCCAAATAACACGCCGGCCTGCCTCTCGCCGCGAATGCCATGTTCGCAGGCGAACAACGCCGCCAGCTGGGCGTCCTTCATTTCGGCGCAGCCGTCGACGGTCGATTGGAAACGGCTGTTGATGGCAGCCGCGCACGTAACCAGACCGACGCGCGCTCCGGCGAATACCGTTTTGGCCGCTTCGTTCAGCTGGTCGGCTCCCGTCCGGACGTTCGGGCTTGCCCATACCTGGTTTCCCATATTCCCACGTCCTTATCCAATAATGGTGCCCGTTCGTTCGAGGCCGTTTAGGTCGTCCACTCTTCCTATTACGTCCATACTTCGGGGTCTGGCGGATTAGGAGCTGCAAACTGGCGCAACAAGGACATACCGGAAGTCATCGTGCCCTCGCAAAAAAAATTACGATCGTTCGCGTACAGGAGTGCATGTACCGCATGATCGGGAAAGGGTGCTGCCTCTGCCTTGCGGGACCGCGAATCCAACAAATAGCGGAACAGGCGTATGCTATTGACCCGAATACCCGGCTCGACAGCAAAATAACGGAAAACGGTTCCTCTATTCCGCTTGTTCACGAACATTTTTACCCCGAAAGATCAGGATAACGGAAGCCTGTTCCTTTATCTTCAAACGTATGACGGAATTCGGCGACCATAACGGAATATAGTTCCTCTATGATTGGCAGCACGTGGCCCCCGTTCAACAAGGGGCCTCCAGATTCTATGCGGATTGTGCAGTTATAGAAAAAGTAGCGGAAGCAAACGTTCCGCGAAAATTATTGCGATCAATAGGCATCGATTCGCAGACGGAATGCTTTAAACGATTCCGGAGCGGGAGGCTCCGGCACGCTCCAGCCTTGGGCGATCGATTCGTACGTTCGATCTACTTGCATGCATCTGTACCGCAATTTCCGGCTCAGCCGCACTGACACACCACCACACGAACCCTCTCGAGCCCTTATGATCCGAATGCCCGCCCGTACCTGGCGCTTATTCGGCCCCTATGCCCGCACGTTCCGCCTCCGCCTCCGTTACCGCCCCATCGCGGATACCGCTTCAAGCCGGTCGGCCGGCCGCGTTCCCGCCGCTTTCTCCTTCGTACCGTCCTCGTCGTTTTCTTCCTCCGGCTTCGCGAACAAGTTCGCCGTCACCAAATTCGAATAAATGCCGTACATGCCGAGGAACAGGCAGCCGAAGCCTACGATCGTCACGCCGAGCAGCACGGTCAGGCTGAGCAGTTGGATAAACGCGCCGATCGTGTAGCCCGGATGAGCCAGGAACAGCTTGACGCTCCGGCCCATGGCCGCGAATACGCCCGCCCCTTCCTGTACGATCAGCGGAAGCGTATAAATTTGCGATACGAACACCATCGCCACGAAATACGTTTGGAATACGGCAAGAGCAAAATAGAGCATACCGGATTTGCCTCCGTAATACCACCAAGTGGATACGATGATGAGAATGAACAGCGAGCACACGAAAGCGAACGCGAGCGACGGGAGCAAAAATTTCCACGCCCCCGCAAACATCGCCGATACTTTCGCCCTTTCGCCCTTCATCATCCGGTGTGTGGCATGCAGCGCCCCGGCGCAAAGCGGGACGAAGATGAACGGCAGCAAAAACAACGAGATGCCGACCGGCAATAAAAAGACGAACGGAACAAGCACAAGCGCTCCCGCGATGCTGAGCAGCGCTACCGGGATAATGTCCTGAAACACCCTTTTGGCCGATTGGACGACAATGACGCTTAATTTGCGCATTTCGAATCTCCCTTCATTGCGCCGGTTCCTATACGAAAAGGGCCGGCTTGGAATCGTATCGTCAGCTTCATCGCAAGCGGAAGCCGCCCGGTCTTCGCAAATCCGCCGCGCCGGCGGAACGCGGCCTCTCTAGCAACGATCAATAAACGATGCGCTCTTCGGTAGCCGGATCGAAGAAGTGCATTTTGTTGCGATCGAACACGAAATTCATCATCTGGCCGATCCGCACATCCGTCTCCGGATTGACCCGGGCGGTAACCATACGCGCGCCGATCCGGAAGTAGAGCAGCGTCTCCGCGCCCAAATTTTCGATAACCTGCACGCTCGTCTGCATCGAGTTCACTTTGGAAATGCTCATTTTCTCGGCGAAATCTTCGCCGTATATATTTTCCGGACGAATGCCCATAATAACCTCTTTGCCTTCGTATGCTTTCAACGCTTTGATCATGTCCTCGCTCAGCTCGAACGCGGCGCCCTCTACGTGAGCTTTGCCGTTCGCGATGCGCGCATCCATGAAATTCATCGCCGGAGAGCCGATAAAGCCCGCGACGAACATGTTTTGCGGCTGATTGTACAGCACCGACGGCGAAGCGATCTGCTGCACGCGCCCTTTGTTCATGACGACGATCCGCTCGCCGAGCGTCATCGCCTCGACCTGGTCATGCGTAACGTATACGATCGTCGCGCCAAGCCGTTTATGCAGCTCGGCCAGCTCCACGCGCATCTGGATGCGCAGCTTCGCGTCCAGGTTGGACAGCGGCTCGTCGAACAGGAATACTTGCGGATCGCGCACGATAGCGCGCCCGACGGCGACGCGCTGACGCTGGCCGCCGCTCAATTCCCGCGGTCTGCGGTCGAGCATTTCGGACAGCCCGAGTATGTTCGAGGCGTCCATTACTTTTTTCTCGATTTCTTCCTTCGGACGCTTCAAGTTTTTCAGCCCGAACGACAAGTTTTCCTTGATCGTCATATGCGGATACAACGCGTAATCCTGGAACACCATCGCGATGTCCCGGTCTTTCGGGTGCAGCTGATTGACGATCCGGTCGCCGATTACGATATCGCCGCTCGACTGGCGCTCGAGACCCGCGATCATCCGCAGCGATGTCGTCTTGCCGCAGCCGGACGGACCTACGAAAACGACGAACTCTTTATCCTGAATGACGAAATTGGAGTCGGCTACGGCCGTAAACGTTCCCCGCTTCTCGTCGTGATATTCTTTAACTACATTTTTAAATTCGACTCGTGCCATACGTTTTCCCTCCTAAAAGTTTTGCGGCGAGCAAAACTGACTTCATAAGCCATGTTGAGCTTTGCGTACAAGCCTCAACCTTTGACCGCACCGATCGTAATGCCTTGCAGGAAATATCTTTGCAGCGAGAAAAACAATACCATCATCGGAAGCGCGCCGATCGTGGCCCCGGCCATAATGGCTCCGTAATCCGTCGCCTCCGCGAAACGGAAGCTGGCAAGTCCGACTTGAATCGTACGCATTTGGTCCGTTTGCGTAACGAGGAGAGGCCAGAAGAAATCGTTCCAATGCGCGACGAACGTGAAGATCGCCAGCACGGCCAAGCCGGGCTTTGCCATCGGCAAAATGATTTTCCGGAAAATGCCGAACTCGCTGCATGCGTCGATCCGCGCGGCATGAATAAGCGAAGTGGGCAGCGAAGACATGTACTGCTTCATCAAAAATATATTTCCTACCGTAACGATGGACGGCAAGATGATCGCGGTATACGTATCGGCCAAATCGAATACGTTGATGACCAACACGTAGAGCGGAATTAGCGTGACTTGGGCCGGAATCATCATCGTGGTCAGCAAGATCCAGAAGATCGAGTTGCGTCCCGGAAACTTGAGCTTCGCGAACGCATATCCGGACAGGGAAGCGAAGAACAGGTTGGTTACGGTAATAACCGCGGATACGAACAACGAGTTGAACAGCCAGCGAAGCGCGTTGGTCTTCGTGAAAAAGCGTTCGTACGGAGCGATCGACCAAATGCTCGGCCACATTTGCGGCTTGAACGATGCCGACGATTGCGAATCCTGGAACGAACCGATTACCATCCAATAGAGCGGTACGATCGTAATGAGCACCCAGAGCATCAGAACGGCCGCCGCGATGCTTAAAAAGATAATCTTTGTCTGTTTGGACACAAGCGACAGCCTCCTTAATATTCGATGTCTGACGAGAAATATTTGAACTGGATTACCGACACGACGATAATGAGCCCGGCGAGTACGAACGATTGCGCCGAAGCGAGCCCGAAGTCGTAAAAGACGAACGCCGATTGATATATCAAATAAGCGATTGTCGTCGTAGCGTAGTTCGGTCCGCCGGAAGTCATCAAGTATACGCTGATGAACACCTGGAATGACGTAATAACCCCGGTTACCATTAAGTACAGCGTAGTCGGCTTCAGCAAAGGCCACGTAATTTTGGAAAATTTCGCCCAGCCGCTGGCATGATCGATATCCGCCGCTTCATAGAGCGATTTCGGAATGCCGCCCATCGCCGCCAAGTATAAAATAATGCCGCTGCCGTGAGCGCCCAAATAGTTCATGAGCATCAGGGAGAACAGCGCTTTGTTCGACTGGCCGAGCCATACGACCGGATCGAGACCGAAAAACCCGATCACGCGATTCATGAGACCGGAAGCGGTCGGATCGAAAATCGCCAGCCAAACGAGCGAAATCGTGACGCCGGACGCTACCGCCGGCAAATACAGCGACGCCTTGAAAAACGTTTGCCACGAATTTTTCATCTGGAAAATGAAGAACGCCAGAATGAACGTGATGGCTATGTTGACCGGCACCGTGCCGACCGTGAAAATGACGGTATTTTTGATCGATTTCCAAAAGATTTCGTCCTGGATCATATAGCTGTAGTTGTCGAGCCCGATCCATTTGGACTGCATGACGTTATACTTTTGGAAGCTCATCAGAAAGGCCGATATGACCGGATAAAACGTAAACACCAAAAACAGCAGCACCGGAGCCAATATGAACAGGTAGGCCCAGCCGTAGTCTTTCCAAAACTGGACGAGCTTCGTGTTCGGCGCCTTCGGTCCCGGTATCGCTCCAACCGACTTGTTATTCATCACTGTCCTCCTTAACTAGTCCCCCGAAAGTGAAGTTAAGCTTCGAAGCCTATTCCTATTACTTTTGGGGGAGCCCCAAATACTAACCAAAAAGTGAAGCAATCCTTGCAGCTTAATCCCGCTTTTTGCCGGGGCCCCGTCTTTATCCCCGAGAATAGGTTCCCCGTTTATTAAGAAACGCCCCATATGCTTCCATATAGGGCGTTTCGGTCACGCTCGTTTTGCGATTAGCGCAGCATTTGCTGGCCTTTCGTTTTCAATTCCTCGACAGCCGCTTCAGGCGCTTTCTCGCCGGCCAGCAGCGCTTGGAATACCGGCTTCTCCACTTGCTCCCGGTATTGCTTCAGCTTGGCCGCTTTGTCGACGTCAATGCTGAGCGCCACTTGCGGAGCAAGGTTTTCACGCATTTTTTTGGAAACGGTGAAGTTGATGTCTTTGGCCAAGCCTTTGCCTTCGAACGCTTTCGCTTGCGACGTCCGTACGAACGGCAGACACAGCTCGTTGGCCGAGTTCCCCGCTTGAGCGCCGCTCAAAGCTTCCATGACGAGGAACACGTTTTTCTTATGCTGTTCGTTGCTTGCTCCTTTTTGCGTGAAGGCCACGTAGCCTTCTCCGCCGCCGGTCGTTACTCCGTAGCCTTTAACGGACGAGGAATGTGGAACCGGGAGCTGGATGTACTCGATTTTCTCGCCTTGCACTTTGCCCGCGTCGATATCTTTGTTGCGGTTGGCGATCATGACGTCATAGTAAGGAATAGCTTTGCTTATAATAGCCGCTTGACCGGCATAGAACATTTCCGAACGTTTCGCCGGCTGCAGGGCAACCGTTTCTTTAGGGAGGACGCCGTCCTTCACGAGCTTGCTGATGAACGTTACCGCATCGGAAATTTTGCTGTCGTTCCAGATGAAGTTGCCCTTCTCGTCTACCGCGTCAACCAATCCTGCGTTGCGGGTAATCATATCCAGGAAGTCGATCGACGTTCCGTCCGTTACGAGAGCGTATTGCTGCGTTCCGTCCGGAAGCTTTTTGCCAAGCTTTTTGGCGGCTTCGAGGAATTCTTCCCAAGTCCAGCCGCTTTCTTGAATTTTCTTGTAGTCTACGCCGGCTTCCTCGAGAATGCGTTTGTTCGCGCCCCAACCCCAGAGCGATTGGTACAACGGCATACCGTATTGCTTGCCGCCGAATTTCATCGTGTCCAGCGTGCCCGGCAGGAAGTCTTTCTTGATTTCGTCCGTCATATAGCTGTCGATCGGCATGGCCAAACCGGTATTCACGTATTGACCGTTCATGCCTCCGAAGTACAGATCCGGCGGGTTGCCCGCGTTCAGGGCGACGTCGAATTTCTTCGGACCTTCGGCCCACGACATGACTTCATATTCTACTTTAATATGCGGATATGTTTTATTGAAATCGGCTACCAATAGTTTAATGTCGTCTTCATATTTGGCGTGTACCGGATAAGTCCATACTTTGACCGTATCGGGCGTCGTGTTCGGTTGGCCCGCCGTTCCGCCGGCCTGGGGCGTTTCTTCTTTTTTACCGCATGCTGCGGCGACGATAACGATTACGAATATCATCGCAATGGAAATCCACTTGCTGAACTTCATTTCTCGTTCCCCCTTCATAGTGGTTAGCTTCGACAGTTTCCATTAGTTTGCATCATGCGCAGCTTGTTATTCAGAAATGTTTACTTGGGAATGATGAGAGTAGGACAGGCTGTTAAATATTCCCGAAAACGTTTTCTTTCAAGCCCCGTTGACGGCCAAGAAGCGCACTGGACACCGGTTGTACACTGTCATATGGCTGTTGTCAGTCCACATGGTCCTATTATATCGTCGAGGAAATAATATTTCAACAATAATTTAATATCAATAAATTTTATTTTACAAACCCTTGTCATTCCCTTATACTCAAGGAAAATACGCATACCCTATCTGTCTTTTTGCATGAAAGGCTTACGAAAAAGCCGCTTTCGCTTTAACGCTTTAGCGAGCATATCCTTTTATGAAACGTTAACAAAAAAATACCCAATCGCATTTCATGGGAATAAGCGGGTGACATCATTTGCGGTACGTAATTGGCATTGACGGCGGAGGAACGAAAACCGCGGCGCTGCTTCTTGCCGATGACGGAACGGAGTGGGGCGGGTATACCGTAGACTCGACAAACCCTCACGCCGTTTCGTTCGAGCAGGCGACGCGAAATTTGGGCAAGCTGCTGGATCTTGTATTTTCCGTCCCGGAAACGCAAGGCATGACCTGCGCGGCCGTTTGTCTCGGCTTGTCCGGGGTCGATACGGAGGAGGAGCGGAGACGTTTTCGCGAATATATGGAAGCTTACCGTTCCGAGCGGGGTCTCGCCTTCGACATTTTCATTAATAATGATGCGCAGATCGCCTTGATGGCGACGCTGCGGGACGACCGCGGCATTATAGTCATCTCGGGGACCGGCTCGATCGCCTTCGGCTTGACGGAGAACCGCCGGCGTTTCCGCGTCGGGGGATGGGGGAATTTGCTCGGCGATGAAGGAAGCGGGTACGATATCGGACAACGCACCTTACGGACCGCCATGCGCAGCCATGACGGAATCGAGCCGCCGACGATGCTGACCGGGATGATTGTGGAAGCGTACGGATTCGCGAGCATTACCGACCTGCGCACTTATATTTATCAGCCGCATTTGAAGAAGCACGACATCGCCAAATTTGCCGAGCTGTGCATACGCGCCGACGAATCGGGCGACGGAGCCGCCAGGCGCATCCTGGAAGCCGCCGCGAAAGATTTGTCCGACTCGGCCGCCGCGCTTGTGCGCAAAGATCCTTGGTTCGAGCAGTGCGACCTCGTTACGACCGGCTCGATATTCAACTATTCGAAACGTTTCGGGGAGACGTTTCGGGACGGCTTGCTGGAACGCGCGCCGCGTGTCCGCATCCACCCGTCCGCCAGAGAACCGGCCTATGGCGCCGCACTTTTGGCATGGAGACAACTGTGACAATATCAACCAAAGGGGCCACTTTCATGAGCAATCTGCTAAACGAATTGACAACGGAACAGTTAAATGAGCGGACGAAGCAAATAGACCGGCTGGAGACGGAAGAAATCGTCAAGCTGATCAATCGGGAGGACCGCCTCATCGCCGAAGCGCTGAGCTCCTTGACGCCGCAAATCGCGGCTGCCGCCGACATGATCATCCGTTCTTTCCGCAACGGCGGGAGGTTGTTCTATATCGGAGCCGGCACGAGCGGCCGGTTGGGCATTCTTGACGCCAGCGAATGCCCGCCGACATACGGGACGAATCCCGACATGGTTCAAGGCATTATCGCGGGAGGATTCCGCGCGGTGAAGGATGCGGTCGAGGGCGCGGAGGACAGTCCGGAGCTCGGAGCAGCCGATATGGACGAGCACGGCGTAGGGCCGAACGACACGGTCGTCGGCATTGCCGCCAGCGGACGTACGCCGTACGTCCTCGGCGCGATGAAACGCGCCAAAGCGCTGGGCGCTTCCGTCGTCGCCTTGTGCAACAACCATAATACGCCGATGGCCGCCATCGCCGATTTGTCGATCGAGGCGGTCGTCGGTCCCGAGGTTATTCTCGGCTCGACCCGCATGAAGGCCGGAACCGCGCAGAAGCTTGTACTGAATATGCTGTCGACGACGGCCATGATCCGCATCGGCAAAGTATACGGGAACTTGATGGTCGACCTGCAGCCTACGAACGAGAAGCTCGTCTACCGGGCGAAACGCATTATCCGCATGGCGACCCAGGCTTCGGAAGAAGCCGTCGGCGAAGCGTACCGGCTGGCGGACGGCCACGTCAAGACGGCGATCGTCATGATTCTGGCCGGGGTCGACAAGGAAGCGGCCGGCAAGCTGCTGGAGCAGAGCGGCGGATTCGTGCGCGAAGCGATCGATCCGGCGGCACGTCGCGGCTGATCGGGTTAGCGTTCTTCCCGACAAACAATAAACCTCCGAGCACTCTGACCAGAGAGAGCTTGGAGGTTTATTGTTTATTGGCACGGATAAGGAATGTTCACAGCAGCTTGAACCCGCTGATCAAGATCAAGGAAGCCATAATGGCGCGAAGCGGTTTGGCCGGCACCTTGGCGCTAAGCGAGCTGCCGATCCATACGCCGGGGATGGAGCCGATCAGCAGCTGGAACGCCAGCCCGAAATCGACGTTGCCGTAGCTCGCATGCAGCAGTCCGGCGGCCGTAACGAGCAGCAGCGCATGGGCGATGTCCGTCCCTACGAGCTTGGAGGCGGAGATGCGGTACAAATACAACAGCGCGATCGCGAACAGCGAGCCGGAGCCGATCGAGGTCAGGCCGACGATAAAGCCGAGCACGAAGCCGATCGAGACGGTCATCAGCTTCTTCTGCTCCAACGGCTTCTCCTGCAGCCGGTTTTCCTTCCCTTTCCGGTCGAACAGTTGCTTCGACAAGGTCAGCAGCGCCACGACGATCAGCATGATGCCCATCGCGCTGCGGACGATTTGCTCCTGGTTATGGTAGGCCGCCTCGAACTGGTGAAGCGCTACGATCGATACGACCGCCCCCGGGATGCTGCCTGCTGCCAAATATAGCACGAGACGAAGCTCGATCGTCTTCTGGCGAAAATGCTGGATCGTTCCGAACAGCTTCGTAACCGAGTTATAAAATAAATCCGTACCGACCGCAAGCGTCGGATTAATGCCTACAAGCACCAAGATCGGAGTAAGCAGCGCAGCGCCCCCGACCCCGGTTAAGCCTACCAAAAAGCCGACCAGCATCCCGAGGAGCGAGATGCCCCAGTCCATTTCCATGCGATATGCCCCCATGCCCTATAATCCCGATCATCATACTAGGATTATAGGGGATATACGTGTGCCTGTAAAGATCTTTATGCGAATTTGGCAAAAAGATTCCTGTCGTTCGATGAAAATAGTAGCGCAGGCAATCGGAACCGAACCGTTTTCATGAATCTTTTATTATTTTTGAAAATTACGCCTCCTTGCTTGCTCCGATTTCCTGGCGGTTATTGCGCGAGCTCCCTTCTTCCCTATAAAATGTAAGCATGCTCCGGATACCGGATGCTGCAAACAAAAGGATGTGAAGACGTTGGAATGCGAAGTGCTGGCCGCGGGTTATTCGTACCATTCGAAGCCGTTCCGGTCCGAGGCTTACCCCGGTCTGTCCAACTACTTGATCCGCTTCCAGTCCGAAGGCCGCTGCAGGGCCGTCGTGGACGGAAATCTGCGTCCGGTCGAGCCCGGCGATCTGCTGCTGTTCAAGCCGGGCGATCCTTACGAGCTGCGCGTCGAAGCCGAGCGGCAGCATTCGGGCGAAACGGCGGTCGCCAGCGGCGACTATTATTTTTTTTGCCGGGGACAATGGCTGGACGAATGGTGGGCCGAACGGAAGCGCCCGCAATTGATGAATCTTCCGCTTCAGGATAATATGTTGTCGGTTTGCCGGCAAATCGTGCTCGAGCATTACCGCGGCAAACGGAAATATAAACAGATCGCCGAGCATTACATGCGCATTTTCTGCCTGATGGTCGATCGCGAAATGACGGAGCATGCCGTCGGGACGGACGGCGGCAAATCGTTTCTGGCACAGCGGATGCGCAATTATGTGGAGGAGCACGCGCTGGAATCGTTTAAGCTGGAAGATGTCGCCAGAGGAGCCGGGTTAAGCCCTTCCCGCGCCGTCCATCTGTTCAAGGCGTGCTTCGGACAGAGCATTATGCAATACGCGCTGCAAATCCGGCTGTCTATAGCCCGGGAACGCATGCTGTACAGTCCGATGTCGCTCGAGCAAATCGCCGAGCTGTCCGGCTTCAGCAGCTACTCCTACTTTCATCGCATGTTTCGCGCCCACTACGGCACTTCCCCGAAACGGTACCAGCAGGAGCAGATGGGCCACGCGTCCGCAGCTTCCGCAGCGACTGAAGTGCCGGAACGAAGCTAAGGCCGCTCCTACTTGGAGCGGCCTTCCGTCTGCTTGCGTTCGCGCACCGGGTACGGCACCGAAGCCTTCCCGTAAATCGCTTCCGAAGGAAATTCATCCAACGTTATCGAGTAAGGATGGTTGTACACGGCGCGGACATGGTGCTTGGAATTGATCATGCCGTCGGCAATGAATCTGCCGCCCCACGTATTGAAATACATCCAGCCGATTTTATGGCGCTTCAACTGCTTAGGGTCCGGCATCGGCCCGTTCTCCGTATAGGCAACGAGCTTCTTCCCGTCGACCATGGCGGACAGCTTGTCGTATACGCCCATGAGCGGACTGTAGTCGCCGTCTCTCATATACCGGTCCACGCCGACGATGTCGACGAGCTCATCGCCGGGATACCACGCTCTCGAATGTGCGGAATCCGAGGTCGTCCACACCCAGATCAGATTGTTCAGCCCGTGATGGCGGGAAAACCGGTCGAACAGGATGCCGTACAGCTTTTTCGCCGTCTCCGGCCCTTTCGCCCCCCACCAGAACCAGCCCCCTTCCGCTTCATGCAGCGGCCGCCACAGTACGGGTACTCCTTCCCGTTTCAACCGCAGCAGCTGGGCCGCCATCCGATCGATGTCGGCGATCGTCCGCTCGTATTCGGAGGTGCCCGGGGTCACCGCCTTGTCGGCGTCAAAGCCCGTTTCCGAGGCCAACGTGGCGCGCTCTCCGCCCGGTGCGCCCCAATGCCATTCCATCGTCACGATTCCGCCGTGCTTCGCCCATTCCAGCGCCATGTCGATCCCTTCCTCGGCCGGAAAGCCCGATATGACCGGCAATTTGCCCGATACGGCATATATATAGTCCAGCTCCGCGGACGAAGTGCGCTGTTGTCCGGTCAGAATGCCTTTGCCGTAATGTGACGTCATGTACTCCATCAGAGCCTGCGCTTCGCGCGAAGGCTCCGGCGTCACCAGCACAGGATCCACCCCCGCTACCGGGCGCCGTTCCTCCCGCTCGCCGAGCAAGATGTAGTCCACATCGAAAAATCCCCAGTAGGTCGAGATGTCGATCCGGTTGTCGCCCTCGTCCAGCTCCACGAGCCCGAAGTCGATTTCGGCAAAAGCTTCCGTTTGCGGAAACATCATCTCCCCCGCCGTATGGCCGTTTACTTCGATGTAATTCGTTTTATCGCCATACGGGGAAGCGTAGCCGATTCGCAGAGGATAATAACCTTCCTCTTCGACGGTTACCGTAAACTTTACCGCATCCCCGGCCATTTCGAAGTTCGTGCTGTATCCTTCCCCCGAAAACCCCGGTCTGGACCTTTGGACGACCGTACCGTCCAGCTCCGCTTCCTCCGCCTCATACAATGTCCATGCCGGCTGCTCCGTCCCGGCCGCGCTTCCCGTGTTTGCGGCCATACCCGTGAAGCAGAGCAGCATGCCTAATGCGGTCGTCCGCAACAATTTTCCCGCGGCGGGCAGCCCGAATACGCGCATAATGTTCCCCCGTTCTTCTCTCTCTTCCGAGCTTACCGTGTATAGGCCGGAAGCGCAAGAGACGGGATGCCCGTCGCGGGTCATTTCGAATATTTCGCGGAGGTTGAAGCCGTTTTACGTTTCCCGTAGTTACTGCCGGGCATAAGCCCCGGGATAGAAGGCTTCGACTATCTGCTCCAGCCCCGTCTCGTGGGAACGGTAGATCGCATCGACTGCGGCACAGACGGATTGTCCGTAATAGCCGGAAATGTCCGTTTCTTCGCCGCCGCCCTCCACATCGTCCAGCATTTTGTTCCATTGCGCGGCAAAAGGCTCGGCATGCTCGCCGATTTGTACGGGCTCGTACGGACGGTCGTACGCTCCGAGCCACAGCGCTTGCGCTCCGGCGATTTTGAGCTGTCCTCCCGTGAACAGCAGCTCCGTCTCGTTGACGGATACGTTATTGTAGCCGCACAGCGAGACCGTCACCGGCACGCCCGACGATGTTTGCATGAACAAGGAGCCGCTTCCTTCCACGTCTCCCCTTTCTCCCCAATAAGTCAAGCTCGCCTTCGCCTTCGTCATTCTCGTCCCGGTAATCCATTGGATCTTGTCGATCGAATGGCTGCCCAGATTGATTACGACTCCGCCGCCGGACCGCGATTTATCCAGAAACCAGCCCGGACGCTCGGGCAAAAAATACGGATGGTGCCGCTTGTCGTGAACCGAGACCAGCCGGCCCAATCGGCCCGATTCGACGATTTCCTTCGCCTTGATGTTCGCGGCAAAAAAATGCTGCATATGTCCGACGGACGCCCTCACGCCGTACTTGCCGGCGGCAGCGTTGATCTCCGAGCATTCCCCGGTATTCAAAGCCATCGGCTTTTCCAGTAAAATATGGCAGCCCTGCTCCATGCAAAAAATCGCCGCTTCCTTGTGCAGATGATGCGGCAGCGTAATGATGGCGATCTCGGGGCGCTCCTCCTTGATCATCATGCGGTAATCCCCGTACGCTCTCGCACCGTAAGGAGCCGCCAAGTCCGCCGCCCGCTGAAGATCGATGTCGGCTATCGCCGCGAATTCCGTCCGTTTGTTCTCATGCAAGGTACGGGCATGCACTTTCGCGATCGTGCCGGCTCCGATAATAGCCGTTTTATAGGTTCTCATGTTCGTATCCCGCTCCTGCTCATGAAGAGAGCGCCTGTCGCGAACGACCGGCGCTGCTCCGAAATGTATGGTGCCGAAAGCTTTCCCTTATTTGAATAGATCGGCAAGCTTCTGATCGAGCTTCTCTCCCGCTTCGCGCAATGCGGTATTCGTATCCTTCGTCCCAAGCACGACATTCTGATACGCCTCGAAGAAAGCCGTATGACCCGGCGATTGCCCTTTGACGATCTCCACCTTGGTCAACGCGGAAGGCGCGAACTTCTCGGGCATCAAAGCTTTTACGTTTTTGTTCTTCAACATAGGCACGTCTTGGCCGAATTGCGCCATTCCCGCTACCCGGTCTTTCAAAATAGGCAGCATGCCTTTTTTGGCCAGATGGTTTTGGAACTCCTCCGAAGTCAAGTAAGCGATTGCATCGAACGCGTCTTCCTTATGCTTGCCCGTCTTCGTTACGTAGAAATAGGTCGGATACGATTGCGGACCGACGCCCGGCTTGTCGGCCAATTGCGGGTACGTGGCGATATCCCAGTTGAACTGGTCTTTAAGCGTGGACAGCGACAGGACTACGAAATGCAGCAGCATCGCCGCGCTCTGATCCTGGAAAAACATTTTTTGCTGGCCGGCCAAGCTCCAAGTCTGGGCGTTCAGCTCGTTGCCGGGAATTTTCGAAACGCTGGTGAGTAAATCGAACGCCTTCTTGAAATTGTCCGTCGTGAAAATCGACTTTTTCGTGGCCGGATCGAGATAAGCGGCGGAAAATTGATTCAGCACGATATTGGCCGACGACGACATGACCAGCCCGTTGTAATTGACGCCGCCCTCGGAGCGCGACAGCCGTTTGGCCAAATCTTTCAATTGATCCCAATTCATTCCGTCCTTCGGATACTCGACGCCGAATTTATCGAAAATATTTTTGTTGTAGAACAGGCTTAGCGTATTCGTGAATACCGGGAGACCGTACATGCCGTTATTCGCAAAGCCTTTCTGCAGCTCGACGGACGACGGCTCCAGCTTGGACAAGTCGAACTTGCGTGTTTTGATCAGCTCGGAAATGTCATACTGGTAATCGTATGTCGTAAGCGTATCCGCTTGACCTATGGACATGAACATGACGTCGATCGTTTGGCCGGTCGCGACTACATCGGCCACCTTATTGCTGCCGGCCTTGAGATGCTTGACGGTAATATGCGGATACTTTTTCTGGATCATGTTGCCGAACACGTCCATGAATGTCTCGTCGTAGTCGGCCACCTGCGAGTAGAAAACGAGCTCGACAGGCTCCTTCTTTTGTTCGGCCGGCTTGTCGCCGCCGCTCTCCGCCGTCTTGCCGGTCGAGGGATTGCCGCCGGAGCAGGCGGTCGCCAGCGCGACGACGCCGGCGAGCATCGGGTAAATCAACTTTTTTTTGTTTGCCATATGGATTCAGCCCCCATGAACTTATTGGCCTGTCAGCTCTCCTCCACTTTTGCGGGACAACACTTGCATCAGCCGGTCGCACAGCTCGTCTTCGTCGATCAGGTCGGCCCAATATGCCTTCAGTTGGGCGTACAGCGTCCGGACCTGGACATGCGGCAGATTCAGCTCGGCGAGCGTGCGCAACGAAGCCATCACTTCGCGGTACATCATATACCGGGACGGACGGTATATTCCCGACTCCTCGACGCCTATCGTCAGCGTCCCTAGGCTCGGCACGCTCATCGTGCAGCTGCGTATGAAGCTTTGCGCTTCGGTCGACGTCAAATAATCGATCAGCAGCATCGCTTCTTCCTTATGTCTCGTATTCCGGCTGATGCCCGCGCCGAGCGCGATGGCCAGCGTCCGCAATTCGTGGATGAACGGAACAGGCGATATGTCGTACTCGATGTCCGAATCGCTCCACCCGTTCAAACCGATATAGCTGTTCAAGGTCATGGACACTTTGCCCTCCATGAACATCCGGTCGATATCGTCGTTGCTTTCGGACAAATATAACGGAAATGCTTTCCGGTTATGAATGATGCGCTTGCATATTTTCATGCTTTCCAGCAGCTTGGAGCCGCGAAGGTTTTTCAGTTCCGCTCCGTCCCACTCGAACCGCTCCATGCTCTGGAGCAGAAAGACCGGCCAGCGGTTGTCGCTCGGGATATGGAAGCAGAAGCCGTACCGGCTCTTGCCGTCCGACAGCTTCTCGGCATGGCGCATCAGATCGTCCCACGTCCAGCTGCCGTCGGGCTCCAATAGCCCGCATTCGCGGAAATGGGCCCGATTGTAGCACAGCACGATCGGGGAGAAAATGAGCGGCTGCAGCAGCAACCCGTCTTTGGTCACGAATAGCTTCGTCACCTGCGGGTACAGCTCCGGCTTTTCCTCGAGCTTCTCCAGCTCGTGCTCCAGCCCCCGGTTCGCCATCTGCCAGTATTGATTGTTTTCGAGCAGGATCAAATCCCCCGGAATATGTCCGGCTTGATCGAAAAATCCGTCGATCCCGGTCACTTGCGCGATCTCCGCAGTAATCCAGGGGTACTTCCGATGAAACATGTCCAGCAACGGACGGAGATTCAGGTTGCGAATCGCAATCAAATTGCACAGCAGCTTCAGCTTGACCGGAGGACGCCCGGCGGCTACCCGGTTGCCGACTCTCGGTATTTTCTCGATCCAGCCTTCCCGCACCAGCTGCTCCAGTCCGGTACGGATCGAATTGTTGCTCATGCCGAATCGCGTTACGAGCGCCTTCTCGGAGGGCAAGCAGTCTCCCGGCGCGTATTGTCCATTTATGATTTCGCTTCGCAATTCGAGCACCATTTGCTCCAGTTGACGGTTGAATTGTTCTTTTGTAGGTCTATGTCTCATCGTTCGACTCTCCAATATACTCGTGATGCTTATAGTTTACCATGGTCTTATCGTTTATCGCTCCTTTCGTTCGGACCGCCCCCGTGTCGCATTCGGTTGGTTCTTAAAATATTTTTCTTTAAAAATCAGAAAACAACTACTTCATAATTACGAGCTTATCACCATTCTATAAGCGGTTGAAACCGTTGTCAATTCTTAATTTTAAGAACCAATATTAACTATTATTATATTTTATGAATCAATTCTTCGCTGACCTCTAAACTACACCCTATCGGTCGCATAACCGCCCAATTTTTGTATAATGAAGATAGCCGGGAAAACGAATCGGAGGCGAAGCGAACTTGTCGATACGCAGACAATATCCGCTGCAAACCGAATTTTCGATTGACAAGCTGTATACGTTCCATTACTACGAGTTGGCGAAAAGCTTCTCTACGCTCGGCGAAAAGCACGATTTCTGGGAGCTGGTATATGTCGACAAAGGCGAAACGGAACTGTTTACCGATACAGGCCGCTTCCGACTCAGTCAGGGCGATCTCTTCCTGCTCTATCCGAACCAGTTTCACGGCGTGAGAGCGCATGACGCCATCGTGCTGATGATCGTCTCGTTCGAATCGCGCTCCGCGCTCCTCGCCCATTTCCATAACCGGGTAATGAAGCTTGCGAAGGAGGAGCACCCGATATTGACCCAATTGCTCCGGGAAGGCTTCGAGGCGTTCGATCCGCCGATCAGCACCCTGTTCCATCCGTATCTCGGCAAAAAGGCGGATTCGCCGTTCGGCAGCGAGCATCTGATCAAAAACTATTTGGAAATCTTGCTGATCATGCTGGTGCGGAGATACCGGGACCGGCAGGAGGAAGAGGACGGCGCCTTGGCGGTCGCTCCTTCCGAGAACCGCAAGGCGGCATTGCTTGTGCGGGTGATCGACTATATGAACGGCAATTTGAGCCGCTCGCTCAAGCTGGAGCAGGTGTGCGGCGAATTTCTGATCGGCAAAACCCAGCTCAAATCTTTATTCAAGGAATGGACGGGCCACGGCCCCATTCAATATTTCAATCAGCTTAAAATCCAGAAGGCCAAAACGATGATCCGGGAAGAGCTGTACAATTATTCGGAAATTGCCGATCGGCTCGGCTACAACAGCGTTCACTACTTCTCCGCGAGCTTCAAGAAAGCGACCGGCATGACGCCTACCGAATACGCCCGCACCGTACAGGCTCGCATTACGAACCGGAGGTAGGCGGTAGGCGGTAGGCGGTAGGCGGTAGGCGGTAGGCGGTAGGCGGTAGGAGGTAGGCGTTAGGAGGTAGGCGTTGGCGCCGCGCCCGCACGGTCCCGGCTCGGGGCCGCTGTCCGTCCTCCCCTCGCTAAGCTGTCCGACCGCCAACCATCAACGCTGAGGCTGTCCCAAAGCACAAAAAGACCTCACCATCCACCGTAAGGCGGGGCATGAGGTCTTCCTTATGGCGAAATCCGACTATATGCGGGGCTTGAAAATTCGCCATTTGACTTTGGGGACAGCCCCGCTTTTTTTCTGCGACAACGCATAATTCGCATGTCATCCGAAAGCCTCTTGATGAAGCGAGAGCAACGCGTTGCCGTACATAGAGGAACTGCATTCCGTTATAGTCCCGAATTCCGTTTCACGCTTGAAGATAACGGAACCGTCTTCCGTTATTTCGATCTGCGGGGATGAAAAGGGGGAGTCAACTGCGGAATAGCGGAACGGTTTTCCTTTATTTTGAAAACAACATCAGGGACTAGAGGCAATAGCATACACCGGTTCCGCTATTTGTTGGGTGCGTAGTCCCGCAAGGCACCGGCAAAGGCGGGCAGACTTCACCGAGCATGCGATACATGTCCTTTTGCGGCGGTAACGACGCTGGGAATGAAAGAAGCGGAAATGCGGCAAATTGGGGAGTGGATTAACCGACCGGAGAAGTACTGGCAAGAGGGCCAACAGGTGTCGTTGTATATACGGGAGTGCCTGTTAATAGACTTGTTCCCCAAGGTGTCGTAACACTATTAAAAATATTTTTTTCACCTGCAACCAGGGTGGCAGTTCGCTCACAAATACCGGTGTTGCAGTAGAATCGAAATTTTCAAAAATATTATTATAAATTTGCAAATCGTTGCCATCCTCCTGCAGCCTCAATTAGTCGTACGTCAAAGCAGCCAGAAGATGAAAATTTAAGGTTGTTCCTGTAGAAGCCTGGCGACATGGTCCTAATTTCTTTTGCGCCGGATACTCTCAAGCATCACACGAATATGGACACTAGATGATATTCATTAAGCCAAGAAAATAAAAATAGTCATATCTCTTTTAGTAACCTAAGTCCAATACAAGCTCAGTATTCCGTTAAGGACATCGAAACACCGGAAAGGTTTGACAACGATTCCTTTTCATTGTCAAACCGCCATTGTTAATATATTGTTTCTTTAAGTTCAAGCCCGATATCGTGCAGCCGCTCACGACCGAGAAAGGCGCTATCGGATTGTCCGGATTTTCTGCATTCCATCTTCAGATTCTTGTTTTACGCGCAGTGCCGCAAACGGTTAAATGGAAGTAGAACGTATAGAGACATTCTCAGGAGGCAAGAAGGATGGAACGGTCAGCAGCGCCTTGGAGCAAAATGCCTTTAAAATTACATGACGACCGCGTCTGGCGTACGTATGCCGGCGGCAAAAGCCTGGATGCATGGCGCGGCGCAGAGGTGCCGCAGGATAGCGACCGCCCCGAGCTGTGGGTTTCTTCTACGGTAAAGGCGGTCAATGCCGGACGCGAGCATTTGCCGGACGAAGGAATGAGCAAGGCGGTTCTTCCGGACGGGACGGCGATGCCGCTGAAGGAGCTGATCGAAGCCGACCCGGTCGACTTTCTCGGGGCGCGTCACTCCGCGGCTTATCAATCGAGCCCGGCCATTCTGGTCAAGCTGCTCGATTCGTGCGAACGCCTGACGATCCAGGTGCACCCGGATCGGGAGTTTGCGAAACGCGAGTTCAACTCCCGCTTCGGCAAGACGGAGGCTTGGTACATATTGGGCGGCCGCACGATTGACGGCCAGAAGCCTTACGTACTGCTGGGCTTCAAAGAACATGTGATCAAAGAGTCGTGGCGGCTGGTATTCGAGGAGCAGCGCATTCCGGACATGCTGAATATGCTGCACAAGGTCGAGGTCGAAGAAGGCGATGTATTCCTGATTACCGGCGGGCTGCCCCATGCGATCGGAAGCGGCTGCTTCTTGATCGAGATTCAGGAGCCGACCGATTTGACGCTGCGCACCGAGCGGACGACGCCGCGAGGCGTGCCCCTTCGGGATGCGGCTTGCCATCAAGGCATCGGCTTCGACCGGATGCTCGAATGCTTCCATTACGATAGGTCCGATCTGGAAGGAGCGCTGCGCCGGTCGAAAGTGATGCCCGAGATATTGGCGGAGCACGACGGCGGACGCTTGACGGCACTCATCCAAGCGAAGCATACCGACCGGTTTCGGATGAACCGGCTTGCCGTGTCCGGCACCTACACGCTGGAGAAGCCGGACGAGTTCACGGCAGCCATCGTCGTATCGGGCAAAGGTACGCTCGAATGGGCGAATGAAGATGCGCACAATGGCGGGATCGGACGGATCGAGGTGAAACGGGGCGAGACGCTGTTTCTGCCAGCGGGTCTAAGAGCGATGACGTGGAGCAATGCCCCGGACAGCGAGGAGCTTATCATTGTGTTGTGCTATCCCCCGCATGGGTAAGCGGAGTCTGGCCGCTTGGTTGGGCCGTGAGGTCGGCGGGGCCCAGCGCAAAGAGGCTTTCCCCTTTTCGACTGACAAATGGGGAGAGCCTCTTTGCGCCTTGCATGAATACGCATTACGATCCGCCGTGACGAGTTCATGTAGCGTTAACCGACTGATGCTGTTACAAAAAAAGAAGCTTCGGCTACAATTCCCAAGCCCCTTTTTCCGCGCCGCCTGCGCTTAAATGGCGCCGAATGGCGCGAACACCGCCTGCTCGGCCGTATTCGTCGCAATCCACCCCATGCAGCTAGTCGCGATCGGATCGCTGCTCCGGACGATTTCGCCCCGGACGGCCCGACCGGTCGGCAGCGAAGAAGCATGGCCGAATTCGTTGCCGTATATGACGGTCCCCGTCGCCGTATCGGCAATGCGGTATACGTTGGCCGTCGTCTTCGTCCTGTTGTTCCGCACGAGCGTATTGGTCGTAGCCGCATTTTTGATATGGATGCAAGGGGAAGCTTCCGTCTTGATGTCGTTGTCTTCGACGCGATTGCCGTCCATGCCGGTCGCCGTCTGAAGATCGACGAAAATGCCGGTATGCTTCACATCGACCGTATTGCGGGAGACGACGGCTTGATCTCCGTCATGGACGCGTATTCCGAAGTAGCAGCCGCGAATATCGTTATGATATACGCTGGAGCCCGGTCCTTGCCCGTCCAGCCGGATGCCGTAAATATAGTTGTATACCGTCGAGGCGGCTCCGCTCCGCACCGTGTTGTCGTATACCGACACCGCCGATTGCACGCCGTCGATATCGTTTTGGCAGTTGATTTGCCCGGTCTGGTTAAACAACAGCAAGTTGTTGCGGATCACGACATTTTTCATATATTGCCCTTGGTACACGATCTTGCAATCGATGCCCTGGAGCGTATTGTCCCGAAAAATATTGCCGGATATAAGCAAGTTCTCCACATTGTTGCCGGCCAAGTCGAAGCCGTCCCGCGCATTGTTGTAGCAAAGGTTGCCCGCGACGATCATATCCTTCATCAGATTGGGGGCGCTGGTCGTATTCACGCCGGCAAATTTCAAGCCGTCGTTGCCGTTATCGTGCGAAACGTTGCTCAAATATTGAAAGCCTTGGCAGCCGGTGACGACGAATGGCCACTGGTTGAAATGATGGCCGTGGCAATGCTCGATGCAGCCGTTCCTGGCCTCATACAGCCAAATGCCGTAAATGCCGCCAAACAATTCGCAGTCTCTGATCAAAATATGCTGCGCGTTCGTTCCGGTAATGCACGTTTCCTTCGCCGACACGGTCGACGTCTGCAACGAGCAGTCGAAGCGCAGCCCTTCGATAAGCACATACCGGGTGTTGTCGACCAAGATCCCCCGTGCCGTCTTTGCCGGCTTCAAAGTGGCGCCGCCCATGCCCTTCAGGTGAAGATCGTCATGGCAGGTTACGTTCGAGATGCGGTAGACGCCCGGGGGAAACAAAATCGTCCCGCCTCCGGCGGCGTGAGCAGCGTTCAGCGCCGCTTGGATCGCCGCCGTATCGTCATGGCTGCCGTCGCCGACGGCGCCGTATTGCTTTACATTGTGCATTCCCTCGCATGCCCCTCCGCCGTCGCATTCCTCTCCGTACACGTCGCCGGTGACGGAAGATGCGCCGCTGCCCAGCACGGTGCCGCCGCCCGCCGCCATCCATCCGGCTGCGGCGACAGTCGCACCCGCCATGCCTCCCATCGCGGCCAACAGCCTGCGCCGCGTCATCGTTTGCTTCTCCGACATCGTTTATCTCTCCCTTCTGTTTGCTTGCCCGACTTCATCCGTGGACTCTCGCGGACAATCGCGGAGGACGATCGGTCCCCCGCGCCGCCGCCGCTCTCCGTCCGGTCACGGTCACCTTCGCTTCTCCTCGGCAATGGCCGCCTCCGCCCGTTCCGCCGCTTCCCGCAGCGCCGTATTCAAATCTCTCGTTCCGCGGACCGCTTCCGTCGGCACGCCATTCAAGATCGTTTCAATGCGCAGATGGTAGCGGGACAGCTTCGCCATCGGCGCGTATTCGTTATAAAACACCGCCGGCCAGTTTTTTTGCGCGAACTCCGACTTCGTTCCGTAAGCTTGCTTGATCGCCGCATCGCGAATGACCGGCATAATGCCCCTGCCCGAGTACTGTTCCTGCACCTCCTTGGACGTCAAAAAGTCGATCGCCTTCATCGCCGCCTCTTTGTCTTTCGCCATGGACGTGATCGCCATCGCGAACGGAGTGGCGGCGGAGCCTACCCGGGGCTTTTCCTTGAACGTCGGCAAGGCGACGAGGTCCCAGTCGACCTTCTCGACTTCCTGGGGAACGGTAAACGGAAACTGCGAATTAAAGGCGAACATGGCCAGCTCCTGGGTGTCGGTAAAGTCTTTCCGATTCGGGAGCCGTTTCCACTCCCCGACTCGCGCCCGGTAGCCCTCGTCGACGGGCTGGACAAAGTAAGTGTCGATCAACCGGCCCCAGACGTCATTGCGGAAGGTCGGCTTTTCCGTCGCCGGGTCCAAATACGGCTCGGACAACTGGTTGCCGCGCAAAATGTGCGCCGGCGAGGCGGCGAAGCCCAAATATTGCTTCTCGCCCTCCTTACGGTTCAGCCTGCGGGCGATTTCCGCCGTTTCGTCCCAGGTCATCCCGTCCTTCGGATACGAAACGCCGAACTGGTCGAAAATCCGTTTGTTGTAAAACACCACCTGCACCATGTTCGTGACCGGAAGGGCATAGAGCTTGCCGTCGCCCGCCAGCTTGATGCCGTCGATCAGCGTCGGCTCGAATTGGTTCAGGTTCAGCTTGCTCGTCCGGATCAGCTCGCTCATGTCGTATTGCAGATCGGCGTCCATCGCCAGTCCGAAAATGTACGGCGTGGAAGCGAACAAAATATCGATGCGCTGCTTCTCGGCCAACAATTCCGGCAATGTTTGCCCTTTCTTCGATTGAAAATATTTGATCGTATAGTTCGGAAATTTGCTCCGCAGCGCATCGCCGAACAGGCTGTCGAACGCTTCGGGGGAATCCCCGTTGTTCGAATGAAACACCAGCTCCACCGGCTCCACGCTTTTGCCTTCTGCGGCGCTTTCTTGTTCCGTGCCGGGAGTCTTTGCCGACGGGGAGCCGCCGCAAGCGGTCGCGACGGCGAACGTTGCGGCCAGCGTTCCGATCTGCCAGGCAAAGCGTCCGTTCCGATTCATGCCAACCCACCTCGATTCATCCTTGAAATCGGTCAAGCCGAATGGTATTGCGACGAGTTGCGCAACTCTTGATTCATCATAAATGAAAGCGGTTTATTTCGTCTTTGCGCAAAAAGCCGGTTAATGTTCGATATCCGCCGCGCCGAATGAAGTTGGAAGACGGAGATAACGCTGATACCGGCACTATTGTCGGCTCGATATAGAATAAGGGTGCGGATAGGGCTGATTCCAACCTTATTTGAGGCTTCGGACGGTGAAAAATGGGCGAAATCCGGCTCGCATACGGAGATAACGCTGATACCGGCACTATTGTCGGCTCGATATAGAATAAGGGTGCGGATAGGGCGGATTCCAACCTTTTTTGAGGCTTCGGACGGTAAGGGTGGAGGCGTAATTCGCGATTCGGGCACAACGACAAAAAGAGCCGTCGTACATCGGCTCTCTGATCGGTTCTCCGGTTACTTCGATGGTCATAGACTAAAGCTGCGCCTAGCGTCTTGGGCCCCTAGTTTGTTTGGGTGCCTGGCGAACCTTGGCTCGAGGCCGCCATCGTTTTTGCATTTTTCGCTAAGCGCTCTGCATGAGGGTGGGCGAGTCAGCAGTCCCCCTTCCGACTTGGCTTCGCCTTCCGCCGACGCGACCCTGCGCATCGAACGCGGTGCTTCCACCCCGCCCTTGCTGCCTCCTTGCTGCCTCCTTGCCTGCCTCCGGGCTTGCCGCCGCGCTTTCGCCTAGACCTCTCCCGAGCTTTGACGTATGACCAGCTCGGGCTGCAGCACGATAATTTTATCCTTGCGAATCGGTTCCCCGTTCATCATCCCGATCAACAAACGGGCCGCGTTCGCGCCGATATCGTATGTCTGGAATTTCACCGACGTCAGCTTGACCGGCAAGCTTTCGCAAATACTCGTGTTGTCGTAGCCGATCAGCAGCACGTCCTCCCCGACGACGAGCCCCCGCTCGCTCAATGCCCGATAGGCCCCGCTTGCGATGCCGTCGTTGAAGCAAAAAATGGCGTCCGGCCGCGGCTCGCTTTGCATCAGCTCCATGACGCTGTCGTAGCCTTGGCGCTCGGTCCCGAATGTCGGCTCGAAGACGACCAAATCGTCGTCGAGCGCCATCCCCGCCTCCGCCAAAGCGCTCGCATAGCCTTGATAGCGCTCATAGGAGGTGGAATACATCGGCCGCGATATGTAGGCGATGCGGCGGCGTCCTCTCCCGATCAGATGCTTCACCGCGGTATAAGCGCCGTAGAAATTGTTCGAGACGACCTTCGGCGCCTCCACGCCTTCGATGCCCCGATTGCAAAGCACGACGGGAATGCGCGCCTCCCGCAATTGCCCGAACAAACCCAGATCGGCGGGTCCGATAATGGCCGGGACGATAATGACCCCGTCGATGCCCGATTCGATCAGCTTGTGAACATAGCTATTCTGCTTCTCGGCCTGGTTGTCCGTATTGCAGACGACAAGACTGATGTCGTGCCGGCTAGTCTGGTCTTCGACCCCTCTCAGCGTTCCGGGGTAGGTGTCGTGACGGATATCCGGGATGATCAGTCCGACGGATAAATTGGCGCTGCGGGCGCGTGGCTCCGCCGATGCCCGTTCCGCCACGTAGGTTCCGCTGCCGTCTTTGGCATACAAATACCCTTCCCCGATCAATTCGGAAATGGCCCGCTCGATCGTCGTGCGGGCGGCAGCGTATTTGTCCGCCAGCGCCGTTCTCGACGGAAGCCGTGTATGCGCCGCCAGCGAATCGATTTCCCCGATCAGCTTTTCCTTCACTTCGATATAGCGAAATGCATGCTCTTTCAATCGTTCTCGCTCCAATCTGCATCGCAAATCTGTCATACTGATTTTAATAGATTGCAGACCGGTTATCAAGTCATCGACAAACAGAACGGTCGGGGCCGATTGCCCCGACCGTCCTAATGAAATTGCCGCCCGCAGGCCGGGCCTTATGCGACAGCTCGGCCCGGCTCACTGGCCGGCCTGCTTTTTGTCCGCAATGTTTTTCTCGATCGCCTCGTCCAGCTCGCGCAGTATCGTGTTGTTGTCCTTCGCTCCGGTAATGATCTCGTTGAACTTTTGCCGTACCAGCGTATCGACCGTGTTGTCGAAATAGACGCTGACGTACGGATCGGACTGCTTGTGCTTGAACAGCGCCTCGACATTTTTCCCTTTCAGCTCCGGGATATCGGCGGCAAATTGTTTCTGGATGGCGGGATCGCTCAGTACGGTCGGGGTGGCGAGCCGGTTGAACCCGATTTGCACCTCGTCGGAATTCAGGTGGGCGATGACGCGGAACGCTTCGTCTTTTAATTTGCTCGTCGCGGCGATCCCCAAAAATGTATAGTTCATATACGGATCGGTATTCGGAAGCTCCTGGTACGTCGGTACGGTGGCCAAATCCCACGACAGCTGCGGGTACTCCTTGGAAGCGGTGATCATGGGGCCGGGATTGACCACGACCATCGCAAGCGTTTCTTTGTAGAACGGATCCATCACCCTTGCGATCGTGCCCGGGATCGCCACATTGTTGCCGGGGATGCTGTACAGCCGCTTGAACAGCTCGGCCGGACGCGTCCAGGCGGACATGTTCGCTTTGCCGGAGCGGTCGATAACCTCCAGATTGAGCTGAGAGGCGATCATATTGTAGAATTGCATATCCATGCCGCGATACTGCACGCCACCATCGACGCGCGTCATTCTTGCGGCAAGCTGGATCGCTTCATCCCAGGTCATGTTATCTTTCGGAGGCGTTACGCCGAACCGGTCGAACAGCTGCTTGTTGTACAGCAGCGAGTGCACCACTTTGATATGTGGCAGCGCATACATTTCGCCTTTGTCGGAAAAGCCCTGCATGCTTTTGATCATATCCGCGTCGTACCGTCCCAAATCATATCCGTACTTTTTGATCAGCGGCGTCATATCGTAATTCATTTTTTGCGGGATGACTTGAAAGATCATGAAGTTTTTGGTCGCCTTCATAATATCCGGCGTATTGCCCGAAGCGATCAGCTTTTCCAGCGTGTTGCCGCCGAGCGGGATTTGCTCCAGCGTCACGTTCGGATATTTGCGGCGAATCGGCTCGACCATCTGTTCTTGGAACACCTGCTCGTTGTCGCCACCCCATACTTTCAACGTCACCGGCTCGCCGGCTGTCACACGATCCATGACCGTCGCTTCCGGTGCCGGCTGCTTCTCCTCTTTCCCACACGCCCCCAACAGTGTCGCCATTACGCCCAGCCCAATCATCCACTTTATGCTTTGCCCCATTATACGTCCTCCCCCATGGGACGGTTCCCCGGATTGCTGTCGCGCGATCCGGCCGTCCGTCTCTGTATGTCCCTCCACGTCCCGCCCGCCGCGGCACAGGCGTCCGTCCCCGATTCCGGGAACGGCTGCCGTATGCATCTATTTTCCGGATACTTGCCCCCCACCCGGCTATTACTCCGCCTCGCCCGCGGCCTTGCCGTCCGTAACGGCTCGCTCAATGACCGTCACGCTTGCGTATGCCAATCGACTATCGCTCCCTGCTTCCGCAAATCCGCTCTGAGCCTCTCCGTATCGACCGCCGCGAACGGTTTGTTTTCCCGCACCGCCTGCACCGCCGCCAGTCCGGCCGCATGGCCCATCGCATAGCACGGTCCCTGCTCCCGCAGCGGGCCGAGCACGTCCCGCTCGACGCTGATCGCCCTTCCCGGGCAAATGATATTCGTCACCCGACGCGGTACCATGCAGCGGTACGGAATCGGCGTATACCGCCGTTTCAGCTTTTTGCCGCTTTCCGCCAGCGGCTGGTAGCTCGGCTTTTTTGGATCGGGCAAATCCCAGCCGTAGCCGCTGAAGCCGATCGTATCGGGAAAATCCCGCTGATCGAGCACGTCCTGCACGGTATACACGTAATCCCCGACGATCCGGCGCGTTTCCCGGATGCCCAGCACCGGGGCCACCAGCTTGATCCGGGCATTGCCAAATCCCGGGAAATGCTCCCGCATAATCGCCATCAGCCGATGCGTCTCGCTCCGTCCCCGCATCATCCCCCGGCTGATCGAGCGCCCGTCCGTGCCGTCCACGTCGCAAATGCGCGACGTGTTGATCATCATCGTGCCTTTCTCGTGTACCTGCACGCTGATGAAAATGTCGTACGGAAAATCCCAGATCCCCCGTTCGCGCAGCGAGCGGATCATTTCCCGGAAACGCGGCGACTCGTGCTCGTAAATATACGCGGCGGTCTGCTCCTGGTCCACGCCCTCGACATGGAAAATCAACGTGGCCGGCGTCATCAGCCCGTCTTCCTCCCGCCCCTTGACGACCGGACAGCCGCAACGCGCCGCCATATCCGCATCCCCGGTCGCATCGACGACCGCCGAGGTCGGCACGGCGAACAGCCCGCTTTTGTTGAAGGCGACAATATGCGTAATCCGATCGCCGTCGGTCAGGGCGTCGACACATCCGGTAAAATAAAGCACGTCGACGCCGGCTTCCAGCATTTTCTCGTCCAGCAGCGCGGTCATGGCGATCGGATTGAACGGAACGCCGCTGACAAGCCCTTTCAGCCAGCCGAACGGCGAATATTTCTCGTCCGGAATCGCGCGCGGATCGATCGCCTCGCCCCGGGCGTACAGCCCCTCGGTTATTTCCCGGAAAATGCCGGCCACGCAATCGTGCTTGTTGTCCAACGTCCTGCCGCCGAGCAGATGCGTCACCCCGGCCGAGGTGCCTACACCTCCCAACTGTCCGGTCGATTCGATCAGCAGCGTCTTAAGTCCCGCCCTGGCCCCCGCCAGCGCCGCCGGAATGCCGGACGGGCCGCCTCCGCATACGACCACGTCGTACGGCTCCCATAACGCCAGTTTCTGGTTGTAATCCACGTTACTCACGCCCCTATTTTTGTCGTCTGCGCCAAAACCAAAACCGCAACGATCCCTCCGGTTTTGATGAAGTAAAGCGTTTTCCTTCCGATGCGGGAGCGGCCCGGTCCGCCGACGCCTCCAGGCGCCGACGTATACCGCCTTTATCAGCGCGGGTCGAGCCGAGCCAGCACGATCCGCTCGTACGGCCGTTCGTCGCCGCATTCGTACAAACACAAAACCGTCCCGTCCTCCGTTTGCGCCAAATCGGAATATGCGGCCGGGCCCGAACGCAACAGCAGCCCTTCGTCCCAAGTACGGCCGCCGTCGGCGCTCAACCGCGCCGTAAGCTTATTGCGCTTGGTACTGGCCAAGTTGGACAGCAGCATCGGGCCGTCGGCCAGCCTCAGCACGCTGCCTTGGCATACCGGATCGACCAGAGCTTCGTCCAATTCCGGGGCCGTCCACGTCTCCCCGCCGTCGCGGCTCCACGACCCGGCTCTCCGATTGCGCCCGTGATAGCTTCTCATGTTCAGGTAAACCGACCCGTCCTCCAATTCGGCGACCGTGCATTCGTTCGTATGAGGTCCCGCGTCGTTGCCGAGCTGCCACGTCACGCCGCCATCGTCGCTGTAGATCGCATGGGATATATACGGGCCCGACCGGCCCGCCGCCTCATCCAGCACCGCGTGGTTGCAAGGAATGAGCAGTCTGCCGCTTTGCAGTTGGATGCCGTGGCAAGGTCCTGTCGCGTACCAGGTCCAGTCGGATCGTTTGACCGATTCCGAAATGTCCCTTAAAGGCGACCACGTCAATCCGTCATCGCCGCTGTGGATCGCCAATACGTCCCGAGGCGCCCGCCCCGCCAAAATTTCCTTCTCGTCGCCATGCTCCGTATTGCGGCATAACAGCAAACGGATCACGCCCGTATCGCGATCCTGGACGGGACACGGATTGCCGATCGTATTGCTTCCGTCCTCCGCGATGCATACCGCCGCTCCCCACGTACGTCCTCCGTCCGTGCTGCGGCGCAGCAAAACGTCGATTTTGCCCGCGTCCCCCTGACCGTCCATCCGACCTTCGCAAAAGGCGAGCACCGTTCCTTCCCGGGTCACGAGCAGCGTCGGAATACGGTACGTGTGGTAGCCGCCCTCGCCGGCGACGAACAGCTTTTCCGCTTCTCCGAGCTGGCGAAGCCCCGCCCGATCTCCAGCCATACCCGCTGTTCCCCGCGTGATCGCATCGTTCATGCTCCGGTTCCCCCGATCTGTCCGGCGGCCGGCTGCGACGCATGCCGCACGAGCAGCGGATTGCCGCTGTAAAACGATTCGATACGCGCCTCCTCCTCGCCGGTAAAGCGCTTGAGCGGAGAACGGACGGTTGGCGTCCGCAGTACGCCTTGCAAATAAAGCACATATTTCTCGTAGGGGATCACATCGAATTGAAGCATATGTCCGATCACTTCGTTCGCCTGCGTCTGCAGCTCGGGCAACGCGTCCCACCTTCCCGACTCCGCCCGGGCGAACATGTCCGTGAACAACGACGGCATCATGTTGAAGGTGCTGCCGATCGCACCGTCCGCGCCCATCAGCGCTCCGGCGGCGTACACCTCGTCGTGGCCGTTCATGATCAGGAAGCCGGGTCCGCAGCGGGCGCGAATTTGCTGCATCTCGAACAGGTTCATGGACGTGAACTTCACTCCCATGCATTGCGGGTCGGCGGCCATCGACTCGTAGAAATCCATCGTCAAACTGACTCCCGTCGCTCCCGGATAATGGTAAACGATCATGGGAACGCTTACGGCGGACATGATCGAACGGTAATGGTCGCGTATTTCCTGTATGCCTGGTTTGTAGTAGAACGGCACGACCGCCGACACCGCATCCGCTCCCGCCTTTTCCGCGTGCCGGGCCAGCTCGACGCTTTCCCGGGTGCCAATGCCGCCCGTGTGGGCGATCACTTTCGCCTTGCCCGCCGTATAGCCGATCACCGCCTCGAGCAGCTCCATCCGTTCCTTCGCCGTAAGCAGAAACGCTTCTCCGGTGCTGCCTCCCGCATAAAACCCTTGCACACCGTGGGCAAGCTGATGGCGGATCAACGCCCCGAGCGACTCGAAGTCGATCTCACCCCGTTCGTCCATCGGTGTCAATAGTGCCGTGTAAATCCCTTTCATTGTGGATGCCACCGGCTTCTGTTCCCCTCTCCTGCATGCGATGATGTACGTATGATTGCAAAATCTGTACTACATATTTTGAATATTAGCAAACAAAAACGCATTTTTCAATGAGTATTTTCGAAATCTGTATTATTATTTTCAAAATCATACATACTGATTTAAAGACATATCCGCCTCTCCACTCCTGCAACGGTCGGGGAACGGGAAATAAGGGTGATTTACAGCTGCTACCGGCGGCGTAATAGGGAGGATTGGCAAAACAAGAGCGGTTTGCATTCGCTAATTCCTTCGGTTTGGGCCAAACCGGAGTACCCGCCAATAAGAGATGAGAACGTTACTTATTTGTGAGAACGGGCTCCACATACGCCAAATAAGAGGGGCGAGAACGTCTCTTATTCGCAAGCATGATCGCGAATATGCCGAACACGCACTCTCTCACCTGCCATGAACTCGGTCGTACATTGGCCGTACTTGGCCGTAATCGCCGCACCGATTGCCCCCAGTGCGCGGAAAAGCCTCATATGACGGTTATCCTCCATTTGGCGGTTGCCGGCGGGCATCCACACAAAAAAACCGGAGGCCTTAAGCCAACCGGTTTTCCAATCATCTCCCAGCACGTTCCCACCTGTTGCAAACTGGCGATCTCGACTCTTGCGCCGGATGCGCTTGCTCGGGCCACCGCGTCAATGCGGCCGTTTCAGACGGCGTCTTCTTGCAGTTCCCTCTCCCGTGACCGTTTGCAAACACGCCTTAGTCCGGCACAAGCGGCTGTGAACGGAATTGGCCGGGAGTCATCCCCGCATACTTCCTGAACGTATGGCAAAAATACGAGCAGTTGGAAAACCCCGAGCGCTCGCTCACCTCCTGCACGGATAAAGCCGTCGTCTGCAGCAGCTGCGAGGCATGCTTCAGTCTGCGGATCGTCAAAAAATCGGTGATGGTTTTCCCGGTCGTCTTCCGGAACAAATTGGACAAATATTTGGGCGACAAATGAACGGCCTTGGCAAGCGTCTCCAGCTGAAACGGCTCCCCATGGTGCTCGTCGATCCATTCCAGGACGCGTACGACGAAGGGGTCCGACGTCGGCTGGCGCATGGCCGTACTGCCGCCGAATTGCCACAGCGGTTGAATCCGTTGAAAAAGCGAAAGCAAAAACAGCGCATTCTGCTCCAGATCGCCGTTCGCGTAATGGGCGCCAAACCACAGTCGGGCGTCGCGAATAAATCCGTCCAGCTGCGCGAATACAGGGCCCTGCTGCACGTGCAGCACCTCCGCGGAACGGCTCAGCTCGTCATGGAACCGGTACAGCGCAGGGAACGGTTTCAAATATTCGGCGAAATAACCGGGATTGTATCGGAACAAAGATCGGATATACGGCTGTTCCGGCTTGATCTGCATTTGCTGGTAGTGCGGCTGAAAAGGCCGGAAAAAGAGCAGCGTTCCCGGCCCGGCCTCGTAGACGCGCTGGTCGACGATCACTTGTCCGCTTCCCTCATGGACATAAAACAGTTCGACAAACGGATGGAAATGAAACACTTCCTTATAGGGCGCGCCACGGTCCGCGACAAACAAAAGCTCGATCGGACGCCGCAGCGTATCGACAAACAGCATCGCGGTTCGCCTCCTTCGCTCGGCTGCATCGATTACCATTATAGCAGAAGTCAAAATCGTAACAGAACAATATACTAGCGGACTTAAACGAAATCTTGCCGTCCCTTTCCATGGTAAACTAGCATCGATTTGACGCATACGAACCGATTTGAATACAGCGCGCAAGGAGAGGGAACGAGATGGAGACAACACGCATCATTCGGGTCGCGATCATCGGACAAGGGCGCAGCGGCAAAGGCATTCACGCCAAGCTGCTGTCCAACATGCAGGACCGGTATCGAATCGCGGCCGTGGTCGACGGCATTGAGGAACGACGCGAGCAGGCTGTACGGGAGTTTGGCTGCGACGCCTACGCCGATCAAGAGGAATTGTACGGCCGAAGCGATATCGATTTGATCGTAAACGCCACGCCCAGCCATATGCATGTGCCGGTAACGGCGGAGTTTTTGCGGCGAGGCTTTCATGTGCTGTGCGAAAAACCGCTGGCTCCCGCGGCCGCGGACGTGGACGGGTTGATCGAAACGGCGGAGCAAGCCGGCAAATTGCTGGCCGTGTTTCAGCAGTCCCGGTTTTCGCCCGCTTTTGTCCGGATGAAGCAAGTAATCGATTCCGGCGTACTGGGGCGAATCGTGCGAATCCGCTTTGCCAACAACAGCTTCGCCCGCCGCTGGGATTGGCAGACGCTCAAGCGGTTCAACGGCGGCAGCCTCATGAACATCGGCCCGCATCCGCTCGATCAGGCGCTGCAGCTGTTCGATCCGGAGCGGATGCCGGAAGTCGCCTGTTTCATGGATTCGGCCAACAGCTTCGGGGATGCGGAAGATTATGTGCACGTCATGCTGCGCGGCCCCGGCAGTCCCGCGGTCGATGTGGAAATTTCCTCATGCCATGCCTATCCGTCCAATCATTACGAGGTCCAAGGGACGCGCGGCGGGCTGAAAGGGACGTTCGGACATCTGAACTGGAAATATTTCAAACCGGAGGAAGCGCCGGAGCAGCGGCTGATCGTCGAGCCGATGTTCAATCCCGACGGTACTCCCGCCGCGTGCAGCGAGACACTGACCTGGCATGAAGACAGCTGGGAACAAAAAAACACAGTCGATTCCATGGGAACGGCTTTCTACGAAATGCTGTACGACGCCCTTGTCCGCGGCAAGCCGCTGGAGGTCACGCCGCAGCAGGTGCGGCGGCAAATCGCCGTCATGGAACAGTGTTATCGTCAAAACCCGCGTTTCGCCCGTTGAGCTTCGGTAACCCGTGAATCGGATTGCGGTATGCGGTCGACCGATCGCCGTCATGCAGCGAAACACCTGAAACGGCCATGACACTGGAACAGATCGCCGCGCAATGCGGCTATGAAAGCGGATTATACCTCAGCCGCGTGTTCTCCAAAAAGATGCGCATGAGCCCTTCCCAGTATCGCAAAGCACATCGTCTATATCCAAAAGCGCCTGCCGGCCGAACAACCGCCGCAGGCGCTTTTCTTGACTTCTTCCCGATTTCGGTTTGTTGCCTTATCGTCCCGTTACTCCGAATAACCCATCATGCCGATGTAAGCCAGATTCGGTTGGGCGATGTCCATTCTCCCGTACTGGATAATGACCTCCACGCTGCTTCTGAAGCGCAACGAATACTGCATCTGTCTATCCAGCGCGACGCCCCCGATATCGTTCGGATTATCCATGCGCAAGCATTTGACTCTTCGCGCCGGAACGACAATCCGGATGTTTTCGTCCGGCTCTCTGTCCTCGTAGTAAATGTCCATCGCGATCTCCGCATCGGCATCGTGACAGTTCAGAATCATCACCGCTTCGTGCCCCTCGAAGCCGGCCTCGTCCACTTTGTCTTTGTAGGGCATATAGCCGTCGACGATATACCAGTTTCTTGCTCCTTGTTTGCCCATCGCAACCTCCTGCTGCTGTTAAATCGGCCCATACGGGAAGGACGGCGAACACTCCCCGCTCCGGGACTGGGATATGCCTCCGATCGCCGTTGTTGCCGCCAACGAAAGCATACGCATTCGTCACGGACCGACCGGCGTACGCAGCTCGAGCCAATCCGTCCCCAGAACATTTGCGCTGCCTGTCGTCATCTTTCGCCACTCCGCTACGATGTACGGCCCTCCCGTCCCGCTAACCGTCACCGGGTCGGTGTTGATCACCGCCTTGCCTTTGACCCACTCCCCGGCGCTCGGCGCGGCAATCCCGATATTCAGCTCGCCCGCGGGCTCGTCATAGCCGGACCAGACCGCCGGCGAATATTTGTCGAGGGCGTACAAGGAGAACGAGCGAATCCGCAAGTCGGCGCTTCCTCGCCAGAACAACACTCTCACCTTCTTCACCGCATCGGTCACGGCGAAGTACAAATCTTCTACGCTGTCGCTGCCGGTCGAGTAGCTGCCTCCGAAATACCCTCGCCAAAAGACCGTTCGGTTCACATACGTTTTGACGTACGGCTGGGGGTTTGTGCCTCCCGGGTGCGTCAAAATTTGCCCGGCGGCATCGTAGCAGACGATATGGATGCGGCCTCCGTAGCCCGGCTCGCTGTCCTGCTTGACGACGAACCTTTTGCACTTCGACGTGTCTACAAACACGCCGGGAGCCCCGTACGCCGAGCCCTCGACAGCCACATAATTCGCTTGCAAACCGAGTCGGTAGGCAGGGTAGACGTCCGCCGTCTGAAACGAGCCGAAGCCGATTCCCGGAATATGAACCGCCGTATTCCCGTCGTAATAGCACGCCTTCCGATGGAGCGGCCCGGAGTTGAAGATCATGGCGTTGAATTCGACCAACCGGCTGAGCCGGGACCGGACCGCGGTTGACGGATATTGGGACAAATCGTCCACTCTCGCGCTGCCGTATCCGGCTTGCAGCTCGTTGGCGTTCGACTTGTTCTGCGTGCGGATCGTGACCGGACTATTGCCTTCATTGCGAATGTCCGTAAAGAAATTGACTGAGCCATGCTCGATCAAAACCGGCAGCGCCTCCTGCGGATTCGCCCTGTCCGCGTTCAGCTCGAAGCTCGGCTTGTAGAACACATTGTTATTATTGTTCGTATAAGTCCCGTCCTGCGACGTAATGCGTACGCCGATACGGCCCTTGCCGGGGTTCGCCGAAGTCGCGCACCAAATCCTCCCGTTCAGAAACACGTTCTCGTTGCACCAGCCGACGCCCCCTCCCGCATTGCGGTTCGTCAGATCGACGGCGATTTTGTTGTTGGTCAGCGCGCCCAGGTGCACTTCGTTATAGACGAAGCCGGCCGAAGCGCCGAGGCATTGGACGCCGATCGTAAAGGCACGCGCTTCGACGATATGAATGTTGGAGGAGTAGCAATTGATCAGCCGGATGCCGACACTGTCCTCGCTGAACCAATCCGCCTGGACGGCGCGCTGCACATTCAGCTTCAAAGTCAGCAGCGAGTTGATCGCGGCGGTTCCGCCGATCTCCAGGCACGCGACATTGGCAGCTCCCGCGTAGACGAGCGGGGCTTCCATCGACACATGAATGTTTGCGGGAACTGTCACCGTCGATTCCACCGCATACCCCGCCGCAGCCGGAAAATAAAGCGTCGGCTTGCGTGTCGAAGAGGCGACCGACAACGCGTAAGCGATTGCAAGCGTTATCGAAGCGGCATCGTTCGTCGTACCGTCGCCCTTCGCGCCGAACCATTTCACGTTGACCGTCCCGTCCGACATGATCCGCTTGAACCGCTGACCCAGACTCGAGACGACGACGGCCCCCGTATCGTCGGATGAGGTCGTGTCGCCCGGATCGTAGTAAAAATGTCCGTCCTGCCCCGCATCGGTCACATAATACACGTATCCTTCGGTCGTATCCGGAGTCCCTCTCAATTCCGCCAGCGTAATGTCCCGAACGCAATCGTCGCAGTGCGGATCCCCGTTTCCGTAGACGGATTGTCCGACGCTGCCGCTTTGGCCGACCGCCTCCCGCATCCCCCCGGGCAGCAGCCCCGCCGCCGCGAACGCCGCCCCCGTTATGCCGAACGATGCCAGCAGCTTTCTTCGGGTCAGAATCGCATTCATCCGCTCCTCCGCCGTGCGCTCTCCCGACTCCGTCCTTGTCCCTGTCACATCAGTCATCAACGATTCCTCCTTGTTCTATGAAACAGATGATAGGCTACACGCCAACATAGCTTATTTTCTTAGGAGATAGTTTCGATAGATTACGGACGTTATGTTGTTGAAATACGCAAACTGTCGTTTTCGATCCGGAAGCGATGCCGCCCGGTCCACTTCCGGAACGGATAAAGCTTCATCTCCGAGCTGTCGGCCTCGTCGATGCGGAATCCCGGGTCCGTTTGATCACGTTGCTGATCTTGAGACCGGATGTCTTGTCTACCCGTCGACTCCTCCCGACGAGACACTCTTGATCCGTCGCCACTCGGCGCTTAATTCCCGTACCAGCTTCGACATCGATTCATAACCGTCTTGCGTGACGATCAAGCTTTCCTCGATCCGGTTCGAGCCGTGCGGGTGGCCGAACAGGCTGACGTCCGTATTTACGGTCATACCCGCTTCGAAGACGGCGGCGGCATGCTCATCCGGGTACGGCGATTCCGCTTCGGACAGTCCGCAGCCGTGCAGCGGCGGATACAGGTCGTATTCGGTAACGCCTTTGTCGGCAAAATAAGCTTTGACCGCGCGCACCAGCTCGCTTTGCTTGGCGCCCGCCTTCAGCTTGGACAAGGCCGTCTCCTCGGCTTCCACCAACGTATCGATAAAGGCCCGCTGCTCCCCGCTCATCTCGCCGGCGACGAACGGAAAGCCGATCGTGGCCACGTACCCTTGAACTTGTACGGCAATGGCGGTCATAATCATATCCCCGTCCGCGATCACCTTGTCCGTCGGCCTGCCGATGATCGTCTTCACACGCTCGCCGCTCGTCAGTACGCAGAACGGCAAACATTCCGCTCCCAGTCGGGTGCATTCGCCGTAGGCGAGCGAAGCGAGCTCCAGCTCCGTCATACCCGGCTTCACCCGCTCGATCATCAGCCGGTAGCCGGCGTCGGCAATCGCCGCCGCTTGCCGGAGACAGTCGATTTCATGCTCGCTCTTCGTCATGCGCAGCCGGAAAAGCAGTTGGCCGGCATCGACGGTTTCGGCGTCGTCCAGACTGCTTTCGATCGCTTGAAGCAAGGCGGCCGGCATCGCATCGATGCCGACAATGCCGACGCGCCGCAACCGGTTCCTTTCACCCAGCTCCCGAAAAATGGCCCGCAAGCTCGTATATTGCGCCAACGGATAATCGATCTGCTCCGGTACGGTTACGCACGTAAACTCGGGAAGCAGCCGGATATCCGTCCATGCGCTCATTTCGCGGCAAAGCATATCGCCCTCGGGCGCCGCGATTACGATCGGCTCGCCGTCCTGCGGAACGATCGCCGCCCCCCGTTCGAACAACGGCCAATAATTGCTTATATAGCGCAAGTTTTCTTTGCGGTACTCGTCGCCGTAGATCAAGCACGCCTGGATATCGCTCTCCCGCATCAACTGCTTCAGCTTTTCCGCTCTTGCCGCGAATTCTTCGGCCGGAATGGCACTCATTGTTTTCGCTCCTTCTGTCGTCCGTTTTTAAAGGCAGGTGAATAATTCGCCGCAAAGAAATAGGCGGGAAGGCTAACGAATGACAACGTAAGCTCAGCCCTCCGAAAAAAACAACTGTAAATCAAGAAGTTAAATTCAGGTAAAAATATAAATTTATTAAAATAAATGGAAATAATGCAGTTAAATCGCCACCATACCGCAATTCAAGCGAAAAGCGAGGAAATAACTGTACTTTTTCCAGTTACCGTCGGCAACAAACCTCCCTCATCCCAAATAGCTGTACTTTTTCCAGCTGCCCATCGGAGTACCGGTGCCGACCGCTTCCGTGCCGCGCACCAACGGTAACGGGGCAGCTATCCATGCAAATAACGGTATGTTATGAGGCTGATGAAAAAGTCTGCAAAGAGAGGAAGCGCCGGAACTTCAATACACGCATGCCCGGATTTTCATAAATCGGGCAATTTGGCTCAGCTCCTCGCTCAGATCGCCATAGGCGATAATGCAATGATGCGCGAACCCTTCCTTGATCAAGGCCGCGAGAAACGATTTGACCGGACTCTCCAGCTGGATCAGCGCCGTAATTTCTTCGCAAGGGATATTGTCCGGGACGTGCAGCGCCTTGCCGCGGACGATCAGCATTTTGTAGCCTTCCGCATCGTTGATCAGGTGCCCGAGGGTGACGACGCCCGGCTTCAGCGTATATTCGAAGCCGAATCCTTTCCCCGCCAGGCCCCACTGCTCCGGCGAACGATTCACTTTGATCGTGCCGCGATCCGTCGCGTAGTCCGTATTGGCATAGCCGTGGTGGATCATCAGGATCGCGTTCAACGTCTCGTCGTATTCTCCCCATTCGGCGAACGCCGGCGTTTGGCCGGTCAACCGGTTCATGATGCACATCATGATCAGGCCGTGCACATCGCCTTCGGTATTGACCACATATCGGCCTTCCTCGTGCAACATCGTGTTCGCCAAATACGGCGTCGTGCCCGTTTTCTCCTCGGTGTAGTGCTGGCCGAGCAGCGTGACGGCGTCCAGCCGGAATCGTTCGATCGTGCTGCGCAGCGCGTAGTAAAACTTCGCCGAGCGCTCGATATCGTCGTCGCCGAGACCGACGATGTTGAAGCGGCTTTTCGTCGCCGAAACGATATCGCGAATATCGTCATCGGCGGCCTCCCGGAATTGCCTCAGCAGATGGTCCACCTGGATCGAAATGACATTCGGTCCCAATGTTCCCTTGATCATCGTCTTGTCGTACTCGAAATCGTACATACCCCGGAATACATGTCCGATCACCCCGATATTCAAACTTTGCAGGCCGACATACGTCTCGTATGCGCGCACATAAGCGCCGATCTCGGCATAAGCGGCTTCTTCCTCATGCGCCCCCACGACCACCTTCAAATCCGGGTACCAGCCCATTTTGCGGAAGGTGGCCGCCAATTGCGTATTGGCGATCAGTCCGCTGTTTCGCATCATATGGGCGTAGCTGCCGGACAAGTTGACCCGATTCGCCCCCTGGGTATTGAACAGCAGGACCGGAACTTCCCGAATATGGGACAGTACCTGAATCGCCATGTAGTCCGGACAGTACGTACCGGCCACATATATGACCAGATCGACCTGCTCTTCCTTCAGCCGCCGCCCCGCCTCGTCCGCCGTATCGAGCGTATGCACCAGTCCCGGCCAGACGACATGCTTCACGTGCCTCTTCAGGTTTTCGTACACTAGCGTCATATCGTTGCGGACATCTTCCTGAAAAGAGGCCTGGAACATGCGCCAATATTCGAAAAAACCGACCGTCACCAAACCGACCTTCAACGCACGCGGCTCGGACCGTTTGCTCAGCAAGTCGCCGAACACGTTTCCTCTGGCAACCTCAAACGATTCGATCACCTCCGGCTCCCCCGGTTTCGACCACAACTCGCCCAGTTCGGGCTCTTCCGGCTTGGACCCTGGCTCTTCCAGCCCCGGCTCCCCCCGCTTCGATTCCTTCGGCCTCGACTCCCCCGGCTCCTCCTGCTTCGATTCTTTCAGCCTTGACTCTTCCAGTTCGCCCGGCCCCGACTCTTTCAGCCTTGTTTCCTCCGGATTCGATTGTTCCGGTCTTGCTTGTATCGCTTCACTCATACGGCTGCTCTCCTCTCCAAATGCCGCTTGGCTGTCTCTGTTATTTGCCGATTTCCTCCAGTAGGCGGACGGCATTGTGATGCATGATATTGGCGATCTCCCGATCGTCGATGCCCGAGAACAGGACGCAGCCCAAGCCGTAGTGCGGATCATACCACGGCATATCGGTGCCGAACAGCACCTTCTCGGAGGTGGCGGCGCGCACCATCTTCCGCACGATCCCGTTCAGCCGATGCGTATCGCACAGCTCCAGGTACACGTTCGGCAGCTCGGCCGCAAGCTCGATAGCCCGATCGCATTCGCCGGGAGCCGAATGTCCCATCAGAAACTTGATCCTCGGATAACGGCGCGCCAGCTCGTCAATCATCCGCGGCGGGTTATACGGACTGTGGCCCCACGTGTGCGAAAGCAGCAGCAGTCCGTTGTCGTTGGCGAACTCATACAGCGGCGTCAATTTATCCCCGGTTAACGGGTACTTGTGGTAATCCGGCAAAAGCTTGAAGCCGACGTACCCCGGATGCCGCCCGAAGTCGGCGAGATCGCGCTCCAGCCCGTCGGCGTAATTCGGGTTAAACGTATAGTAGCCGTATATGCGCTTCGGATGTTGGACCATTGCCCGCACGATCTCGCTATTGCCGGCAATCGGATCGAACAGGGCGCTGTGCGGAGCGGAAATGATCCACTCGATGTTTTCCGCGTCCATCATGCGGATCATCCGATCCAATCCGGCTTCCGGCAAATAAGTGCCGTAAAACGGACCCATATGCGTGTGCATATCGATGATCGACAGGCTGCCCAGCTTGCCGGTCTCCACAAACTCTTCGGCCAGCTTCGACGGATTCGTCATTTTGATGCCTATATTGTTCATAGCCGCACCTCGCTTAACAAACGCTCGATATTGCCGCACGCGATATTCTTGATGTCCGCTTGACCGATCCCCGATCCGATTACGGTCGCCAGCGGGCCGCCTATATTGTTGCTCGGAAAATCGGAACCGAACAAAATCCGCTCCGAGCCGAATTTGCCGCATATTTGCTTCAATTCGCCGGCCGTCTGCATATCGCCGCACTCGATGTACACATTGCGGTACGTGCGAAGCAGCGGGTACAGAAAACGGGCGTGGCTCCATAAGCCGTAATTGTGGACGATCACCGTCAGCTCGGGAAACTGTTCCAGTACGCTGTAAATGTGCTCCCAGCCCGTACTCGGGGACAAATACAACGGGATACGCGCCGCCGAGATCGCATCCAGCTGCTCCCCCATCGTAACCGCGTTCAGCAAATAGCGATTGCGCTCCGGATAAGCCCGCAGCAGGCGAACGCCGCTTTGCTTCATCCGGTTGAACAGCGGCTCCGGAGCAAACTCCTCGTCCGTGACGGCGGGCAAAATCGTCCAGGTGGGGATGAGCCTCTCCGGCGCTTTGGCCGTTTCCTCCATCAGCTTCGCGTTGCCGTAGCCGGGATCGACATCGATCATCGTCGCATGGTATACGGCCGCGCCCGCGATGCCGCAGAAGTCCAGCGTCTCCAGCAGCTCCTCCGCGTGGCGGGCTTGCTCGACTTGTTCCCGGATCAGGAAAAACTCGTGATTGACGATGTCGGAATTGACGGTTCTATAGCCGATTCCGCAGCTGCAATCGATCCATTTCATGGGACACCTCCGTTTATTTCCCGTCATCCAGAAATGCCGCCGGGTTGTCGCAAAACAACATCCGGATCTGCTCCGGCGTTATGCCCTCGTCCTCCATCATCGGGACGATATTGGTGATGACGTGATCGTATCCCCAGCCGCCATAGCGGTGCAGGCACGTTTTCAGACACACGTCGTTCGATACGAGCAGGCGGGAGCCGTAACCGCAATCGATCAAAGCTTTAATCGCGCGTACCCGGTCGATATCCCGGGCGAACAGGCCTCTTAATACGCTGCGGTGTCTGCGGTCGGCATAAAATTCTTTGCCGAAGTTGTCAAACTCGATATAGACGCCTTGGTCGAGCAGTTCCTTCAAGTAGTCGAGCCGGATATCGACATCGATATGGTTGATGCATATTTTGCCGGGATCGGCCCCGTGCCCCGCGAGTATACGCACCGCCTCGGAGCCGTTCCTCGCCCACAAGTCCGTATGCACGTGCAGGCCGAGTCCGGTTTCCTTCTGCACGGCGGCAGCGGCGATCAGCGTCTTGCGCTCGTTCGGGTAGATGATTTCGCTTGTGCCGATTTCGCCGATGACGCCGGCCTTGATCGAGGTGCCGTCGATGCCGTGCCGAATGTCGGACAGCATCTCCTCCGCGATCGACTCGACCGTCCTCTCGTCCATATCGGGAGGATGCGTCGCCTCGATATAGTAGCCGCAGCCGGCGACGATGCGGATATCGAGCGTCCGCGACAGACGGGCAAGCAAAACCGGGTCGCGTCCGATCTCCCGCAAGGTCAGATCGACCAGCGTCGTTCCTCCGGCTTGTTTGAACTCCAGCAGCTCCTCCCGGATCACCGCTTCGTCGTCGAGCACGGCATTGTCCAGCACCGCATAAGGATTGCGACGCAGCGCACCCGAGTTGGCGAGGGATACGTTCTCCCTCGCCAGCACTTTGGCCGAGACGGTGTGCGGCGCGGGCACAAGCGCTCTTAGGTCGATAAAGGCATGTTCGTGCGGCAGCACCCAACCCAAGCTATCGGCATTCACCTTGCCGGTTACAGTCATGACGGACATCTGGATAGCCTCCTGTTTTTTTTCCTTCCTTGAGCGCGCCGCCAGCTGCTTCTGCGCCGCTTTGGCCGCGTAGATCGCCGGTAGTTCGTTATCGGCGTCGCCAGCCCTATTCCTCGTCCGCCAGCGCCACTTCGAATATCGTCATCCCGCCGGGCGGGATTTTGGCGATAAAGCCTCCGCTCACAATCGATTCGTGCGAGCGGTCCGATCGCGGCAGAATCGTGCGGCCCTCCCGGTCGACCATCTTGACGGGCAGCGCCGGAAATTTGCTTTTGCTCGCGATCCGCTCGACGGCGCGCTTCGTCCGCACGACGGGCAGCCGGTATTGCAGCCGATTGTCGTTGCCGATCAGGAGCCGGATCGTCCCATCGCTCATCCGCATCGGCAGCATAGGGTGCTCGATGTCGGCGGAAAGGTCGCCCGCGCTTGCATAAGCCGCCCGCAGCAGCTTGCCGCATGCTCGGACGAAGCCGGTCGACGCTTTGCGGTAGACGAGGTCCAGCCGCCATATCCCCGGGTCCTCCGCATAACGCGGATCTCCCTCCACATCGGCACTGCCGTCGTCCTCGCCCAGACTAGCCGTAATATCGGCATAATCGAGGTAGCCCATCCGATAGCCGGAAATGCGCATCTTGAAGTCGGCGATCGGGTCCTGGAAGGAAATGTCGGGCTCCTGGGCTCCGGGCAAACGGAACCGGCGGTCGGACGGACTCGTGCAAATGACCGGTCCGCGGTCGTAAGCCGAGATGCGTCCGATCTCCGCTTCGGACATCAAGTCGATGTTCGGGATGAAGATCGGACCGGACACGATGTCCAAGTCCTCTATGCGGGCGACGGCCCCGATCTGGCCGCCGGCTTTGGCGAATTCGTAGATCGTCTTGTGCATCGACCAGCGCTTCGTCTCGATATAATCGGGCAGCAGCTCGTGCATTGCATGATCCGACCAGATGAACGTTGGAGTCAATACGGTCCGGGGAAGCTCGGCAAAGCCGATTTCCCATCGTTCCCGCAGCCATGCCCACTCCTCCCGCGTCAGTCCGTCTCCCAGACAGACGAGAAAACCGTCCATCGAGCGCCTCAACCCGTCCCGCGTATGCACGAAATAGTGGGTCAGCGAATATATTTCCCGCTCCACATTGGAGGCGAAATGGCCCACCGTGCTCCATTCCTCGGTCGAATCCTTCACCCCGTTCAGGCAGATGAGCTTGCCCTCGGGAGCGTATGCCTTCATCAACGTCGGCATCGTCATATAGTTGTACATCCGATACGGTCCCAATTCCCTGGCCATATGCACGCTCGTCGCGACCGATTCGGCGGCAATGTAATCCACTCCGGCCTCGTACAGCTTCTTGTAGTCGATCCCGTATCGGTATATGGCCTCGAACGGCTCGCTGCACCAGGCGTTGTTGACGATCACCTTCTTGCCGTCCTCGTGCAGCCCCCGGCACACTTTTTCCCAGAAAGCCGCCCAGCGCCACGTCAAAAACGACAGCCATTCCCGCTTGTACCGGTTCCAGATATACGTACCGCGTTTTTGGATTCCCTCTCGGTCCCGATCATCGACGGAGGCGCTTATTTCAGCCGGAAGCTCGATGCCGGTATGGGCTGTAAACTGATCGATCATATCGTCGGAATAGTCGCCGTTTTTCGCGGAGCCGCCGGAGCCCGGCGGACAGAAGTTGTCGGCAACGTGCAAGCCGGAGAAGCCGTAATCCTTCAACGCCCGGCGAACCTTCTCCAGGAAATAATCCTCGTAATACGTACCGTCTTTGAACCGCTTCAGAACATTCAGACTCGCGGCGCCGATGGTCCATACCCCCATCAGTTCCTTATGGTCTGCGAGCCATTCGCGATGCCCTGTATTGTAATGGCTCGGATGCCGGGGGTCTTTGTCGACATACACGCCCATAAGGCCCATGTACGTCTCGGCCCCGCGGCTTTCCAGCCCCGCCACCAGCTCCCTCAGCTCGAAATTGGTCCACTCCTGAATATCCCGTATTTCGTTGCGGACATTTCCGTAGTAGTTGCAGTTGTCCGGGGGCAGCACCCGTTCCCGCTCCATGCCGTCCTCATGGTGATGGACGATGTCGGGGCTGAACAGAAACAGGGAGATGCCGTCCGGCTTGAAGCCGATCGTGGAATAATAGTCGGCCACCCCCTTGTCCTCCCGCTCCTTGTCGAAGCCGATCAACGGGGTCCATATGAACATTTCATGATCTTTCCGCGCTTGATTCATCAGTCGGTTCCCTCCACAAGTCACTATCTCATCGCGATGCTTCTGTCGAAAGCTTTTCTTGTCGCCGCAAAGGCGTCTGCCGGAAGCTTTACTTTTTCTTCGCCTTCTCGGCTTCTATCGCTTTATTCGACTCTTCCGCCGCTACCCGCAGCGCCGTGTTCACATCGATCTGCCCTTGGATCAACTTGTCCATCTGCGCCGTCCATTTCGATTTGGCTATCGCGTCGTAAGGCGTCACCGGCATCGGAGCGGCAAGCTGCTTCGGAAAGCGGGCCATCAAGTTTTTGCCTTTCAAATAGTCTGTCTCCTGCCCGTATACTTCCTTGATCGCCTTGTCGGTCAGCACGGGCATGAGCCCCCTCTTCGACAACGTGGTCTGGAAAGGCTCCGACGCCAGGAAGGCGGCGGCATCGAAGGCGGCCTCCTTATGCTTGCTCGACGACGTCACGAACGTATAGGTCGGGTACGGCTGCGGACCGTAGCCGGGCCGTTCCTTGTACTCCGGCATCGTCACCATATCCCAGTTGGCCTGGAATTCCGCGCCCGGCGTGCCGATATGGGCCATCATCGCCACCGTCTTCGTTTCCGTGAACGCCTTGTACTGCTCGGCCAACGTAACCGTCTTCGCGTCCACCTCGTTGCCGGGAATTTGGTAGAACCGGGCAAGATCGGTTGTAAAGCGCTGCCATCTGTCGTCGAGATCGAACAGCGCTTTGTCCGTCTTCGGATCGACGAAAGGGACCGAGAGCTGATTGATTTGCGACAAGTGCGAGACGGAGGAGATAAAGCCCCTGTACTGCACGCCGTTCTCGACGCGGGTCATCCGCTTGGCCAGCTCGTACGTTTCATCCCACGTCATGCCGTCCTTCGGATACGGTACGCCGAACTTGTCGAACAAATCTTTGTTGTACGTCAGCAGGCCGACCGTATTGTTCAGAGGCAGCCCGTATATCCCCCCGCCCGAAAACAGCTTGATCAGCTCGATCGTCGTCGGCTCGAACCGGTTCAGGTCCAGCTTGCGCGTCTGGATCAAGCCCGTCAGGTCGTATTGCAGGTTATTGTCCAATATTTGCGCCTGGGTGAGTCCGATCGACGAAATCACCACATCGATCGCCGTGCCGCCGGCCAGCAGTTCCGGAATCAACGTTCCTTTGCCGGACGGTATAAATTTCAGCTTCATATGGGGATACTTCGCGACGACGGCGTTTCCGTACTCCTCCATAAACCGCTCTTCGGACCACCCGCTCGACGTGATGTAGAAGACGAGCTCGACCGGCTCCTTCTTCTCGGCCGTCTGCTCCCCGGGCGATTTCCCTTCGCTTGCGCCGCCTCCCGTTTGCCCGCCCGAGCAAGCCGTCAGGACGGTTCCCAGCACGATGGCAGCCAAGCTCCAATGCAACGTTTTTTTGACCATATCCGATCCCCCTATGGTTCCTATTCGAATAACCTCGCGATGCCGACAATCGGCGGCAGCCCGCAGCCGACTCCCCCTCGGGCAATGCGCCGGCCTGAAGCGATCGCACATTCGACGCTTCAAGCGTATCACGTTTGGCGGCGGCCCGGTTTGGCTCAGGCACGAATCTATGTTGTTCAATTACGAATCCGTCACTCCCCATACCGCGACGTATCTGATACGTCTCCCCGTGTTTACATCCGTCTCTTCGCTTCATAGCTATGGTCCGCCCGTATCGTCTCCCGATCGGAACGCCCCGTCTTCCGGTCGCCATGCCGGCTTCATCGTGCATATTGAACGACAAACAAGAGAAGACCACCGTCGGCAGACGGCAGCCTTCCCTGCCTAAACGTTTGTTTCCGCCGCTCACGATTTCGCGACAACTCCGCCGCGAAGCCGATCGGCGAGCGACAGCCCCCTGTCCCTGATTTCTTTGGCGATCAGTCCGGCGATTTGCGAGGCGCCGAATTCATTGAAATGCAAATTGTCCCTTTTGCCGCCCGGATAATTGGAGTTCTCCCCCGGGACGAGCCAGAGGAAAAGCCTTTGCGTCAACTCGCTCCCCAATCGTTCGAACAGCTCCGCGCTCGAGGCATACAGATCGATGACATCGACAGAACGTTCGTCGCCCAACTGACGCACAGCTTGCGCATATTCGCCCAGGCGGGTCTCCAGCAGCCTGCCCTCCGGGCCGAACTCCCGTTTGCGGACGGGCGTCAGCAGCACGGGGACGGCGTTATGCCTGCGGGCCGTTTCGACGTACTCGTTCAAATACGTTCTATAGGTCGTAAAAGGCTCCGTGTGGCAGTCGGCCTTCCGCATATCGTTGTGTCCGAAGTGAACGAACAAGTAGTCCCCCTCTCCGATGACTTGGTCAATCGCTGCGAGACGACCTTCCTCGATAAAGCTTTTGGAGCTTCTATCCGTAATCGCGTGGTTGAGTACCGTTACGCTTTCATCGAAATATGGGCCGAACGCCTGGCCCCAGCCGGCAAGCGGAGCTTTGTCCGGCGTAAAGCTTTGGGTGGACGAGCCTCCGGTTACGTATACGTTTATAGGCGTTTTCGTCATCGCAATCCCTCCCCGCTTTGTTCCAAGGACGGTTCCATCCCCGTTGCGGCATTTTGGAGTGCCGGCCTTCCGTATATCTGCTATAATGTTGCTCAATTACGAATTGTTCGAAGGCAGGCGAAAATCATGCTGTTTGCGGATACGCTGAAACGTCCGATCGAGCTCCAGCTTGTCGTGGACCGGGCCGCGCCCTACAAGGAAGTGTTCCATTTCCATCCCGGCGCCGAAATTTTTTATATTCACGAGGGCGCGGGGCAAGTGATCGTCGAGCAGCACATGTATGAGGTGAAGTCCGGCTCCCTGCTCTTTTTCCGGCCGTTTCAGCCGCACTACCAGCAGATGGAGGTCGGCCCGGAGCAGCCTTATGTACGTTCGCTGTTCAAATACAGTCCGGGCTACTTCTCGGAATTTTTGAAACCGTTTCCGGCCCTATACAAATTTCACGATTACTTGTGCCACTCCGATTCCGTTCTTCAAATCCAGCAGCTGCCTGCTCCCGAGAAGCTGGATTACTGGGTCCGGGACTTCGACCGTCGCTTCAGGTTGCGTCCCGTCATCGACGATCTGGAGCGGAACGCGCTGTTCCTGCTGTCGTTTTTCCAGTATATCCAGCCCATCTGGCAGTCCTACAGCGAAGCCGACGTGCAGCAGCCGACGATCGATCCGTTCGTCGTGCGCATCCTGAAATGGATCGACGAACATTACCAAGAGGAGTTCCAGCTGGAGGCGCTCGCGCGCGTCGCCCATATGTCGCCCAACCATGTTTCTTACTTGTTTCAGAAAACGACCGGCAAGACGATTACCGATTTTTTGACGATCCGCAGAATAAAGCAAGCCTCGCTGCTGCTGCAGACGACTGCCTTATCCGTTCAAGAGGTCGGGGAGCGGTCAGGCTATCCGAACTTCTCGTATTTTTGCCAAGCGTTCAAGAAGCATATGGGCATGACTCCCGGCCAATTCCGCTCGCAGCCGCCGTTTCGAACGTGACATCAGCGGAGCCGAACGACATTATCGATCCGGAAGCGGTGCGGTCCGTTCCATTTCTTGAACGGATAAAACATCATTTCCGAGCCCCCGTCCTCGCGGATCGTAAAGCCGGGGTCCGTGCCGTCGATCAGCAGCAGCGTCCGCCCCTCTTCGCGCACGATGTCCAGAATCGGATACCCGTTCGTGCTTCCGTCGGGATGGGTCACGACGACACAGCGCCCCGCCGTATCGTCGGGAACGGCCGTGCCGGTGACCAGAGCGTCGACGGGATCGCCGTCCGCCTTGCGCAGCACGCTTTCGACCACCCCTTCCGTCGGTCCTTCGCCATGGATCGCGCTGTCGCCCTTGCGCAGCATCGTACCGCCGATCAGCACCATCTGCGCGACCGCGCCATTCTCGAGCCGGATCAAGCCGACGCCGCCCGACAAGCTTATATCGCCCGCGACGAGAGGCTGCGACCGACCGGCGGAGCCCGAGCTGAGTATGATGTCCGTCGTGCTGCCGTAAGTGACGGCCAGCGCGACATCGCCTTCCCCGGACTGCTCCGGCTGCAGCAGCTCCGCGCGCCGAATGCGCGGAGCGCGGCCGTCGGAATACGGCTCCATCACATGGACGAACCGGCTGCGCAGGTCGGCGCCTTCCTTGCGGACTACCAGCTTGGGCATCGAATAGCGGACCGCCTCGACGTTATTATCCATCGACTTGTCGTGCAGCCGGGTAGCCCGCAGCGACGGAGCTTTACCGAGAAACAGCTCGCTTCTTTCGCCCGAGCCGCCCGAGCCGTCCAGTCCGATCACCTTCAGCCTGCCCTCTCCCGACGTCTTCAGCGTCGCTTCATAGCCGCTGTTCCCGATTTCCGCTCTTTGTACATCCTGCACGTACATATATCCGTAATATTGACCTTCGGCATCCCCTTGCTCCAGCTCGCCGGTCGGCGGCGTTATTTTCGTTCCCGGGGGAAGCAGATAAGGCCCGTACGGGCTTAACGGCACATTCGTCTCCATGACGCTATCCCGGTTGGCGTCTCCGTTCAGCGTATATTCGTGCCGGTTGCCCCCCTGCACCCGGAATAGATCGACCACATAACCCGCGCCGTCCGTTCCGCCGGTGCCGCAAGCGTCGCCGCCGAAGCCGATCAGCCACGCCTCTCTGCCGTATTCCCGCAGACCCGGATACGCGTTCTCCTGACTCGCCCGCATCACTTGCACGTCGGCGCCGATCGACGCGAACAAGAGCAACCTGCCGCCGTCGGCGCCGCTGTTCCGATCCATATCCTTGCCGTCCACTACAACCGTATTGTGGCACATCGTCGATCTCGTCCATTGACGGTACAGCGTATGCGTGTAGCCGATATCCGGCAGCAGTTCCTGCCCGCAAGCGAACAGCGCCAGATTGAGCGGATCGAGATGATCATGGCCATATTTCGGCACGTAGCTCATATACAGCTGCATTTGTCGCTCATGCGCGCCCAACGTCAATTTGGCGATGCCTGCGGCGGGCAGGAACAACGATGCTCCCGCCGGGTCCGGCGATCTCGATTTGCTGAACGCCCACGTATCCTGAATCGGGAAATAGTGTCCGTCGGGGTAAACGATGTTCGCGATGATGCGGTCGAACGCCTGCAATACCGGATAATCGCGCTCCAGGTCCAGATCGTTTACGCTTCGGCCGGTACGCGGCGAGACGTAGCCTTGCGGATCGGACCACCCTTTCGCGGCGGCGATTGCGGTCCGAAGTCCGCCCGTCGACTGCGTATGATACGACACGCACACTTCGCCGAAGAAGCCGTCGAACAAAAATCTCCCGGACACGAACGACCGTATGCGCTCCAACGCCTGATGAACATAGCGAGGGTGCCCGACAGCTCTGCTTAACGCGATCAGGCCGATCCAGTTGTGGTAGTCGTTGTTATGGTTTCCGTTCGGAAAGCTGTCGAAAAATTCGAACGAGGGCCGGAATATTCCTTCCACAATTTTGCGGTCGACATCGACGCCCGTCTCCTTGCTCAACAGTTCCAACGCGTTCGTCTTCCTCACCTCGGCGTACGCTTCCGCCAAATGACGCAGCTCCCCGAGATCGGAGGTCGACCAACGGGACCAGACGCCGCCCCAGTAATGATACGGCGGACCCGCGTTCCCTTCCGTCGGATAACAGCCCCACGGATAATCGTTGGTCGGGACCCAGCCTTCGTATGCATCGGCCCATCCGTTCAACAGCCGCGCGGCCCCCAGCGGGTCTTTCTTCGCCAGCATGCTAGTTTGCCTCAATGCATATATTTTCTGCTCGTACCAGAGCAGCCCCGTCATCGAGTAACGCCTGCCGTTTGCGTCTTCGTAGTACGGAACCCGCACCTTTTCGCCCTTGCGGTTATGGACGACAAAGGCTTTGTCCTCCGGAAACCGATCGTTCGGATACGTTGTTCCCGTACGGGCCGAGACGAGCGCAAACGGATCGCCGGGGTCCCACCGGAACAGCTTGTCTCCGGCGTACAGCTCCGGACGCTCCGGATCTCCCCCGAAAATGAAGCCGGGCTGCGGCGGGATCAGCTCCAGCAACCGGCCGACCTCCTCCGAAGGCGTCTCCGCTTCCACGATCCGCGCGTCCGCTGCCGGGGGCGGGACGTACAAGCTCTCCCCTGCCTCGATGAGCGCCCGGCTGTCGAAGGACAGCACCAGCATGCGCTGTCGGTTCGTCCGGTCCGTCACGTTCATTTGCAGCTCGTACGAGCCGACCTCCAGCGGCTTCGGGTGACGGAACGTGATGGTACCGGCGGCGGCATCCAGCTCGAATTCCGGGATGGCGATCCTCTCGTCGGAAGGCGTTCTCCACGTTAACTCGGCGGAAGCAATACCGCAGCCGCCAAGCTCCTCCGCATCCAGACACAGCCTTTTTTCGGTAAAGCCGCCGTAGAGCAGCGCCGCCCGAGCCGGCAGCCACGGCTCCGGCCGGGACGCCTCATCCCTCCCGGGGAGCCGCTGCCAGTACAGACGGCCCATCCGGCCTTCCGGCAGCACATCGATTCTCACGCTGTAGCCGGAAGCGGGCTGTCCCAGATCGATAATGGAGCAATGACGTATCGGGATAAGCGAGCTGAGCGGCCGCGAGGCCGCTATGCCGCAGCAGCGGATGACGTTTATCCGCCACTCGTCGCCCGGCAGCGGCTCCCGCTCCATGACGGAAGCAACGGGAACCGCGACCTCCAGGGTCCAGCCTTCGCTTCCGCTCCGCAAGGCGGATCGGACGTGCTCCGGCCGCTCCAAAAACTTGACTCCATGTCCGTACGCCGTGGTCATCTCGCGCGGCCCCGTCGTTATATCGAGCGGAATATGGAAAAATCGGTCGGGCCGCTGCGGAGCGGATAAGAGGATATCGATTCTCTCCGATGCCTCGCGCTCTCCGGCGGCTCTCCTCCCGGCAATACCGATAAACAAGCAGCTATCGTCGCAGGCGAGCCGTATTTCCGTATCCGAGTCTGTGCATACCGGATCGTTCGCATAGGCCGTCCGAAAGCCGCTCATTCGGGATGCCCGGCTCCACACCGCCTCATCCAGACTCCCGTCGATTATGGGAGCCTCGCCGATCCGGGGAATGATCGACCATCGGTCAGTCTGGCTGAACACAACCGGTATAGGTATTCCCTTGCCGCTTGCCTTCGTCCCCTTAGGCGATTTAGCCATGTTCTGCAAGAATATTCCCTTCTCCCTATGTTTTTGGTTGAAAGCCCTTTCCACAACGGACACCTCAACCTTATCACAATCGGCCCCGTGACAGTTTAGATCGGTTACTCCGCAGTATCGTTCCATTACGAATTGCGAATAGTCGCCACTCCTTCGCTCCTTACCGGAATTTCTGATAATAGCGGAACTGGCGTTCGTTATTTATCCGAATCCGGATGTCGGGAGCAAATGAACGGAACAGCGTTCCGCTATTTCTCAGTTTCCAATACTTTTTTCCCCGAAATGTCGAAATAACGGCACGACGTTCCGCTATTTTCGAAAGTGTAACGGAAATCGGGAACATAGCGGAACAGCGTTCCGTTATATGGCGGAGACGTTTCGTCCAGTCGCGAGAAAGCGCTTCCGGTTATGTCCGCACCGCGCGGGCTCCAACGCGCGGCGTGGCGTCGCATGGCGCTTGTCGTGCTCGGCGCTTATGCCGCCACACACGAAAAAAAACCGGAGGCATTAAGCCAACCGGTTTTCCTTGATCCATTTCATACTGTTTGCAAGCGCCACGAACGGCGGATTTTGCGTCTGGTCCTGCTCGTAGATCAGCCACTCCGTACCGGCTTCGTCCGCCGCTTTGGCGATGGCTAGCAGGTCGACTTCACCCGTGCCGAGCTCGACCGTTTGCCACTTGCCATCTTCACCGCGTCGCAAATCTTTGAAATGCACGAGCGGCAGCCGTCCGGCATACCGGCCGATATAGCCGACCGAATTCAGTCCGGCGGCATGCACCCAAGCAGAGTCCAGCTCCACCTTCAGCGTGTCTGCCGATGTCGAACCGAACAGGGCGTCCAGCGCCCACTCGCCGCCGACTTTCTCTTCCAGCTCGAAAGCATGATTATGGTAGCCGAAGCCGATACCCTGCTCGGCGCATTTGCGTCCGATCTCTTCCAGCAGCTTGAAGGTCGCCTTCCAAGCTTCCTCGCTATCCCGGTATTCCTTGCCCAGTCCCGGGCAGACGATGTACGAGCTGCCGATCGTTTTGTTGAACGCGATCTCCTCGTCCAACGCATCCTTCAGACGTCCGATTCCGACATGGCTGCCGATTGCCTGCAATCCGAGCTCATCCAGAAGCTCTTTCAACTTGCCCGCTTCCAAACCGCCGTACCCGGCAAACTCCACTCCGGCGAACCCTTCCTCAGCTACCTTGCGTAAAGCACCGACGAAATCTTTCGACGTCTCGTCGCGCAGCGTATACAATTGGACCCCGACTTTCCAGGAGCTCATTGACCGAATCACCTCGTCTAGTATTCTCGTCTTCCATCTAAACATAACGGGCATGCGGTGTACATGCAGGAAACGGGGAAAAGTTGGCGAATCTGGCTATAAGAAAAACTTCTGATCGAATCTGCTTCGATGAAGTACATCCGAGCTTTAAAGGTCGCTTTTCTTGGTTCAGAATGCCGCAGTTTCACCTTATCGAAGTATCGCTTTGCCGCAATACCCCCTTAGCGAACTTAAACATGCTGAATCGATCGATAGCGACGCCGGACGTCCGCAAAGAAAAAGGGCCCGAGCCGAGCGGGGGCGGCCGGAGCCCCGGAGAGCATCAGGCGGTGTGCGAGCGGATCGCTTCGTTGATCCGTTCGCGGCACGCCAGCAGCCATGCGGCATCCTGCGGATAGACGTCGAATGTGATCGGCGCTTCGGCGCCCTGCTCCATCAGCGCGAGCGTACGATCCCTTCCGATCAGCGACTCGAGCAGCGTGAGCGCGCGCAAATCCTGCAACGCCTCGCGGAACACCTCGAACCGGAGCGATTCGACCGGCTTGCCGTCTTCTCCGGGGTAGACGACGAACGGATCCCCCGCCGGGAATGCATGGTTGGCGTCCGTATTGCGATACGGATCGATCGGGAAGCGCGAATATTGAGCATACCAGAAGTTATAGCCCCAGTGCAGGAAGCCGGCGATTTGAAATTTGTAAAGCTGCAGCCCGAGCACCCGGTTGCGGGCGGACGGCATGCAGATGAACCGGTTGGCGACCTTCTTGTACTGCGAGCAGCAATAATAGGTCCATAATCCCGGGACACCGTTTTCAAGAAAGGGCACGATATGGTTGCTGGCCGGAATCGGCGTAGGCACGAGCCCTCTTTCGTAGAATGCGTAGTCGGACAGCGCATCGATCGTCGGAAATTCGCCGACGAACTTTTTCAGCCAGCCGCTGGCGCTCTCGTACCACGGAATATGGTCCGTATGCGGTTCGTCGGACACGTGGAAGAACACTTTCTCCGCAAGGCCGTTTCCCTTGATAAAGCCGACCAGCTCTGGCAAAAATTGCGCCAAAAACCCTTTATACTCATCGCCCGTAGCGTCCGTATCCCAACCGAAAATCCGCTTCGTCTCGCCGTTCTCCATCGCGACGATCTTCGGCGCGTGCTTGGCTCCCCACTGCGTAAACAGATGGGAAAGCTCGTAATAGCGGACGCCGCTGCGATCGCACATGTCGACCCAACGCTTTAATTGATCGAAGCCGAATCGATAGGCCGAGCCGGATTTCTCCACGTCCACGAGCTGAACGGTCGGCCGCTCGCCCCCCACCTGCGTATCCAGAGGCGGCGTGAACAGCGGGGTCAGCAGCATATTGATGCCGTGATCGACAGCCGTCTTCACATAATGCTCGACGATTTCCCAGTAACGCTCGCTGAACACCTCGACGCCGTAATAGGTAGCGAGGCAGTCGGTGTGGAACCACTCGGTATGGATCAGCTTCTGCTCCGGCAAGGCGGCGGCCAGCACGTCCAGCTCGAACGTTTCCCTCGACAGCTCTTGGTCGTCGTTCGTCAGGAAAACGATCGCGATTCCGTAAGTGCCGGGCTTGACGTCGCCTTTCAAATCGACTGTGACCCAAACCGAACGCCACTGTTTCGGAAATCCGGTCAAGCCTTCGGACTCGGAAACAGGCAGCAGCGGATCGGGATAAAGCCCGGGCACCGAGCGCAGCAGATTGTCGTCATGATCGTGATAGATCGGCATTTCGGCCGGTACGAGCCCTACCGTCCGGGCGCCGACGCGGGCGCCGAGCTCCGACTCGATGCGCACCTTCAATTTTTTGACGAGCTTGGCGGAACGGTATGCAACTTGAAATGAAAGCGTTTCCTTATGAAGCGCGGATGCACGGCGGAATTCGGCGGCTTGCAGTTCCTCATCGGCAAACACTTTCTCGAGCGAGCTGATGATACGGGTAGCGAAGGTAAGTTCGACGGCTGACAAAGGGGCTCCTCCTTTATATTCATCCATTTTAGCGACCAAATGAAACAAAATGAAATGAAAAGATCACATTTACTCATCGCCATCATATCACAGCCCGCCACTCGAATCCATATGATCTTGCTGCCCCGTAATACGACGCTAAGAGGATACGGCCAGATAAACCCGCCCGCGGTGTTCGAGCATCGACTCTGGCTGCAAATAGAAGAACTGGAGGAGATGCTTTGCCGGGGATAGTCCCCGACCCTGTCTGCAATCCGGATAACCGAGAATAGAGGCATAAGCGGGGAGCATTTATGAATAGGGGAAAATTACAGTCTCGCGCAATATTGTTTCAAGTCGTCAAGCAGCTCCGGAGTAACGTTACTCGCGATTCCCTCTGTTTCCGTACTTGTTTCCTTACTGCTATCGTCGTTCTCGTCGGACGTTTGGTTGAATTGTTCGATAACGGAAGCGGCTACGAATTGCGCGTTTACGCCGTAATGCTTGAATAGCGATACCAGATTGTCCAGATCGCTATGATTTTGAATAATTTCCGATAACCGGTTCATTAGTAAATCCACCTCTCTGATGAAATAGGATGATGCCCAAAACCCTCTTGCCGAGGGTCTTGGACTGCGGTCATGCAAATTTATTGAAAGTTTCTGTACGACGAATTCTCCGAGTAATTAGCGGAGCCATACGGTTGTTGCTGCAGCTGTTGTTGTTGGTTATAGGCATTCATGCCCATCGCTTGCGCAGTTTGCTCGAGTTGTCTGCAAATTTGCGAGACTTGCTGCATTTGCTGCATAGCCGTTTGATGTCCTTGCAAAGTGTTTTGGATCATTTGCGACGCCTTATGCTCTCTTTGGGCCAATTCCTCCAGTTTTGCCGCGTTTTGCTGCTCTTGCTGAAGCAATTGCTGGTACATTTGCGTCGCTTGCTGCGTCTGATTCATCAGCTGGTGAATAATTTGTTCGCATTGATTGATTTGGTTCGTAATATTTTGATTGTACATGGAGATCCTCCTCGTGTATCCGGTTCTATTTGTAGTACCGGTTTATTGTCTTCAACTGGCTTCGTTTTATGCAAATGATAACTTTGAAAATGTTCGGGCTTTGCCCGGGCCTTCTAGGCTTCCACCAGCTCCGGTCTTTTTACTTGCAACGGGGGCGGCACGAGCCATCCTTTTTCTTTATTCATCTCGAGCATTTTCAACCCCAGAACGGCTTTCGTCGCATGGTATTTGCCGAATAACGCTCCAATATCCTCGCGAATCGACTTGCCCATAACCAGGCTGCATGCAGCCAGGCTGGCGGCATTGTCGGCGGCAATCAGATACGCGATTTCCTGATCCGTAAGTCGTGCCCCCACCGGAATATCTTCAAGCTTCGCTTCCGGCCTTGCAGGAAGAGCCGGAGACGGCGCAATTCCGTTATGAACGAGGATTTGATCGCACTCTTCGCTTTCCAATTCGGCTTGGTTGATCAAATCGCCCAATATTTTTTTCAGCTCTTTATCGCCGGCATGATACTGATACGCCCGATACACGGAAACGCAGCCTTTCGCTTTCATAGAGACCGACCATATATCGAACACCTCTCCATAGTGAAGGGGTTCGTCTTTTGGATTGCCGCTCAAAATGCCCACTTGTCTCCGCTCCTTTATTGATGTTGTGCAAGCCGGTTGTTAAGATACCCACGTGCCCGTGAAGTTATTCGGTCCTGCGGAAGCTCCATTATCAACCCAAGTATTTACCGGTATCATAAAAACGTTTGACAATCGGACACAAAATGCATATTATGATTCAAACAACCAAATCGATGAACCGGAGAAGTACCCCGGACCATTCAGCGCACAGAGAGCCGTCCCTTGGCTGGGAGGATGGCGGCTGCCACCGGAAGAAAGACACCGGCGAGTTCCGCCTGAACGATCGTTTCACGATCCGGTAGGAGCGGACGCGCCCCCCGCGTTACGGGGTTCGAGCGATCGCGCTTTGCCGCGCGATAATCAGGGTGGTACCGCGAGTTATTGGACCTCGTCCCTTTTGGGACGGGGTTTTTGTGTTTTCCGTTAAGCGAATCACTTTTGGGGGACCGGTCGGGGGCTCCCCCGACAGTAATCGGAATAAGCTTCGAAGGAGTACTTCACTTTTTGGGGACCTTTTTAGGAGGTGATGCATATGGACGATGGCGACGACGATGATGATGACGATGACAACAACTTCGCTTTGCGCAACATCAAATTGAAAACAAAGGAGTGCGTTTCATGCAAACTCATTCATCTCACCCGATCCGTGTGCTCTGCTCCAGAATCTCCGAACAATTGGAGCAATCCGTAACCGTACAAGGCTGGGTGCACGCCATCCGGAATTTGGGCCGGCTTGCGTTCGTTCACGTGCGCGACCGAAGCGGAATCGTGCAGTGCGTCTTAGAAGGGGAATTAGCCGAAATGACGCTTAGCCTGGAGTCGGTCGTATCCGTCACCGGGTTGGCCGTCGAAGCGTCGAAAGCGCCCGGCGGCTTAGAAATCCGGGCTTCCGCCATCCAATGCATTAGCGCCGCGGCTGCACCCCTGCCTTTCGAAATCAACAAAAAAACGATCGGCGCGAGGCTCGACACGATGCTCGACAACCGGGTGCTGTCGCTTCGACATCCGAAGGTGCACGCGACGTTTCACATTCAAGCCGCTCTAGCCGGAGCTTTCCGGGACTATTTGACCGAACGGGACTTTACCCAAATTTTTACGCCAAAAATCGTGGCGTCCGGCACCGAGGGCGGCTCCAACCTGTTCCCCGTCGACTATTTCGGCCGTCCGGCCTACTTGGCCCAGTCCCCCCAATTTTATAAGCAGATGATGGTAGGAGCCGGCTACGAACGGGTATTCGAGATCGCTCCCGTCTATCGGGCGGAGGAGCACAATACGTCCCGTCACCTGAACGAATATGTGTCCCTCGACGTCGAAATGGGCTTTATCCGTTCGGAAGAAGAGCTGATGGACTTGGAGCAGGACATGCTCGGATACATGCTCCGGAAGGCGGGTGCGGAATGCGAGGCCGAGTTTGCTCTCCTTGGGGTGGAGCTTCCGGTGCCGCACGACATCCCGCGAATTCCGGTCGCCGAGGCGCAAAGCATTTTGCAGCGCAAATACGGCAAAACGTCCCCGAAGGGGGACCTCGACCCGGAAGGCGAACGGCTTATTTGCCGATATGCCGCCGAGCAGAACAAGCCGGCGTTCGTTTTCATTACGCGATACCCGCGCGAGATTCGCCCGATGTACGCGATGCCCGCGCCGGAAGACGCTGCGCTGACGGCTTCGTTCGACCTGATTTTCAACGGCCTGGAAATTACGACCGGCGGCCAACGCATCCACGACTACGACGAGTTGACCGCTTCCATCCGCGGCCGGGGACTCCTGCCCGAGCATTTCGAGAGCTATCTCGATCTGTTCCGTTACGGAATGCCCCCGCATGGCGGATTCGCGATCGGCTTGGAACGCCTCACCTCGCGTCTGCTCGGACAGCCCAACGTACGCGAGGCGTCCGCTTTCCCGAGAGACCGAATGCGGCTGACGCCGTAAACGGAAATCTGCCTTGAACGCGAAATAATCGATTCGATGCGCTGTGCAAACTACAACAATTAGTTGCGTTGCGAGTCGGCATCGAGATAACGGCCATCTACAAGCAAGGAGGGATCCGGAGGATTCCTTCCTTGCTTTTTTTTCTACGACAGCATCATTCACGTAAAGGAGTGCATGTCCGCAAGTTCGGGGGAGGCTGGCTGCCTTTGACGGTGCCTTGAGGGACCGTGAATCCAACAAATAGCGGAACTTGAGTATGCTATTGTCCTGCGTTCTCCTGTTGATGGCAAAATAACGGAAAATCGTTCCGCTATTCCGCTGTTCACGATCATTTATACCCTTAAAGTTTGAGAATAACGGAAGCCTGTTCCGTTATCTTCTAGCGTATAATGGAATTCGGGACCATAACGGAATATAGTTCCTCTATTTAAAGGCAACACGTTGCATCCGCTTCATCAAGGGGCTTCCAGGTTGTTTGCGAATTATGCTGTCGTAGTTTTTTTGACGCGAGAGATTGTAAAATCCATCGATTTCAATTTTTTACTAGTAATAGCAATAGATTTTTATGTATAATTATCCCATATTAGAGATAAGGAGTGGTGTGAATGAAGAAGTATTTGATTGGAGCACTGTTCGGATTTCTATTGTCGCTTTCCATCTCGGTTTATGGCGAGGAAGTCAAAAGCGTTATAGGAGCGGTCATCGATGGCGAGCTTCCCGTAAGCGTCAATGGAGAGAAGCTGGGTAATAGGGCTATCACGATTGCAGGCACCTCTTATTTGCCTGTACGGGAATTTGCCGAGAAAGTCGGTTATGACGTAGCTTTTGCCGCTGCGAGCGGGATTTCCCTCGAACGGAAACCATTCGATTTGCTCGATCCCATAAACGTGGGAAAAGAATTCTTAACTAAAAAGTCAGTGGAGCTAGGGGCGTTCCAAATTGATGGCAAGACAGCGAATGCCCAGGAAATCAAGAAGTTGAATCAGTCCAAAATGCATATCAGAATTCAGCGGGAAGTGTTCAAAAACAACGATTTTTTAGCGAGTAACGCCATTTTCTATAACGATATCCAAAAAAGCGAGAAAATCGAGTACTTGCAATATATACTTAACGCCATGGAGAAAAACTTGGAGCAAATCAAAACCTCCGCTTCCAAGTCGGAATTGGAAACGTATGAAAAGTACGTATCTTCTTTACAAAACGAACTAACCAAGACGCTCCAAACGGCACCATCCGCCAATGAGCCGGCCGTCGGCTAACGATATCGGACGAACAAGCAGAGAGGGACCCCGAGTGGAGTCCCTCTTGCTTTATCCGTCCCCTTTCTTGTTTCATAATCGGGGCTATAAGCGTATGCGGGTGTAATGCTCGACGGTCGGGAACGGATCGTAGTAGCGATGCAATAGGCTCTTCCATTCGTCGTATTGCTGCGAGCCCCTGAAGCCTATCGTATGATCCTCCAGCGTCTCCCAGCTCACCAGCAGTACATATTGATTGTCTTTCTCGATGCATTTCTGCAGCTCGTGGCCGATATAGCCGTTCATCCCCGATATGATCCGGGAGGCTTGTCTGAAGCTTTGCTCGAACTGCTCGTTCATTCCGGCCTTCACCTGCAGGATCGCCACTTCCAAAATCGGCCCGCTCATCGGACTCCTCCTTTGTTACGACTTCCCGGAGCACCTATTTATCCAAATCATTTATAGTGTCCCCCGATCATCTTGGACCTGCGCTGCGCCTGCCCGGCCGGCGTGACCGACGAAGCGCGCATGATCGACGCGTTCCCGAACCGGTTCTTGATCTCGTCCGTAGCCCGTTCCAGCGCCATCTTCTTCTCGCGGTCCGGAAATACGGTCATCTGGTACGTCTCGTCGGAAGTCAGGTCGCTGAGCGTCACCCCGACCTTTCGGACCGGCTTGCCGTTCCACTGCTTCTCGAAAATTCGACACGCGACCTCGTAAACCTCCTCGGTCAAGTTCGTGTTGTGCGGCATCTTCATCTGCCGGAAAAAGCCGGTAGGCCGATCGAAGTCGGCCCCCTGGCAGCCCGCCGATACGACTTGCCCCATCAGCCCCTTGGACCGGCAGCGCTGGCAGACGAGCTCGGACAGCTCCAGCAGAACGATCTTCAAGTCCTCCATCGTCCGATAATCGATCGGCAATGTCATCATGTGGCCGATGCCCTTCTGCTGCTCGACAAACGTATACGGCGATACCGGCGACTCATCGTGACCGTTCGCGATCCGCCACAGCACCTCCGCGTTAATGTCGCTGTTTCTCCCGAATTTCCGTCCCAGACGCTCCTGCAGCTTCTCGAGCGGAATGCGCGCCAGCTCGCCGATCGTCGTTATCCCCATCAAGTGGAAATGTTGCGTCATGCGGGAGCCGACCATGAACATTTTGTTGATCGGAAGCGTCCAGAGCGAATCCTCCAAGGCGTCTTTGCGCAAAAAGTAAATGCCCGACTCGACCTTTTTGGCGTAATTGTCGCAGGCGGTTTTGGCCAAAATTTTGTTTTCGCCGATGCCGACCCGGGTCCGTATCTTCGTTTCGTTCCACACTTGGTCTTGAATCGCCTTGGCAATTTGTTGCGGTTCGCCGTACAGGCCGAGGGAGCCCGTAACGTCAATAAACTGCTCGTCGATCGAGTAAGGCTCGACCAGATCGGAAAAACGTTCGTATATGCGGGTAATTTGAAGGGAAACGTCGATGTACAGCTGCATGCGGGGTTTGATGATCGTAAGGTGCGGACATTTGGCCAGCGACTCCCGGATCGACTCCGCGGTCGTGACTCCGTAAGACTTCGCAATCGGGCACGCCGCGAGAATGATGCCGCTGCGCCGTTCCGGATCGCCGGCCACCACGACCGGCTTATCTCGAAGCTCCGGCCGTTCGGCCTTTTCGACGCTCGCGTAGAAGCTCTGGCAGTCCGCGAGGAATACGACTCTCGATTTGCCGGCCCCGCCGCTCATCGGTCATCATCGCGAGCGCGAACGATGCAGCTTTCCAGATTGCCGAGGTAATAGTCGGTAAGCAGCTCCAGCTCGCCTTCGAACGTCCCCCAGCGAAGGGCGAATTCGCGTCGTTGGCCCCGGTAATCCGCTACGCGGGTTATACAAGCGGCATCCCGCTTCTCTTCGCTCAGCAGCAGCCCGGCCGTACGAAGAACGGAGCCGATTTTGGCCACATCTTCGTCAATGCGGTCTATGGCACGCTGGGCGACTGCCGTATACGGACTCCGGTGCTCGTAGAGCTTGTTTTTCTCGAAAACCATTTTGTCGCATTCGAAATTGGACCTGACAACGGGCAGGATCATCATATTCCGGATCAATTGCTTCACGTCCGGTGATGGAATGGCATACGTAGTAGTCTGCACGGACATAGGGAACACCTCCGAAAGTATACGAACATATGTTCTTATTATAATCCGAACGCTCCTGATTATACAAGAAGGAGGCCGTGGAAAATGTCCCCGGCCCGTCCGTTTCCTTCTTGAAGCAATGTACGCCGATTCCGTCGCCGCCCTACAGCCGATTCTGCCGTTTCTCCTCGATATAGAGATCAAGCGCTCGAATGCCCCGATGCGCAAGCCGGATAAACAAAATGAGACAATAAATCGACAATCCGATCAAGCCCAAGTAAATCAGTATGCCTACCCCGCTGAACAACCCTATCGTTGCCGATGCAGAACCCATCCATCGATCGCCTCCTGCCGCGAATGTACAATTCATCGCTCAAGTTCTAGATATTGTAAATACGCGAGCCGACCCTAAAAGTTCCCGTGTACGTGAAAAACCCGCAGGCCTGTAACCGGCGGGTAATTAATGTCGTTTCGCCTCAATATACCTTCTGCGCATCCCGGTCCGCTATCAAGATCTCCACCGCTTCGCGGAAACGGAGCGAATGGATGATTTCCCGCTCGCGCAAAAATTTAAGACCGTCCTGCAGCTCGACGTCGTCGGTCATGTCGATCAGCCACTGGTACGTCGCCCGCGCCTTCTCCTCGGCGGCGATATCCTCGTACAGGTCGGCGATCGGATCGCCCTTGGCCTGGATATAGGCCGCGGTCCAAGGCACGCCGGCGGCGTTCTGGTAAAACAGCGCATGGTCGTGGCTGGCAAAATTGGCTCCCAGACCGGCCGCCTCCATTTCCGCCGGCGAGGCGTCCTTCGTCAGCTTGTAAACCATCGTGGCGATCATCTCGAGGTGCGCGAATTCCTCCGTCCCTATATCGGTCAGCAATCCGATCACCTTATCCGGAATCGAATACCGCTGGTTCAAATAGCGCAGCGCGGCGGCCAGCTCCCCATCCGCTCCGCCGTATTGCTCGAGCAAAAATTTCGCCATCCGCGGGTCGCACTTCCCGACCCTGACCGGGTACTGCAGCTTTTTCTCGTAAATCCACATGTGTACCGTTCCTCCCGCCCGCTTTCGCTCGCGGCAAAGCCGCGCCGCTTATGCTCGTGTACCGCTTATGTGTATGCCGGGCGCGCCGGGCGTCCGGCGAAGGCGGACCGCCTTCATACCTGCCAAGGCCAAGGATCGTTGATCCAATCCCACGGATATCGGCTGAAGCTATGTCCGAATTGCAGCAGCGGACCGAATTGCTGCTCGAAGTCGTAGGCGATCTGCTGCCGGAGCATCGCCATATGGTTGAACTGCTGGATCGCCTTCATATCGTCGGGATGCGTGTCGAGATAAAGAGTCAGCTCGATCAGCACGAAATCCGTCTCCTGCAGCCTGCACATCAGCTCGTAATATTTCGGGTCGATCGTTTTCTCCATCGCTTAACATCTCCTGCTCTCGTATGGGCTGAAATAAGCCGGCCACAGCGTCCCGTACTTAAGCGCCTCGCACGGGGTAAATTGCGGCAAATCCGGGGGCTGCCACGGCATCGTCAAATTGGGCGGGATGATATACGTTTTGACCCGTACGGGGGGACAAGGATCGAACGGACCGATAAACGGACGGTACGCTCGCAATTGCGGGTTGACCAAGATGATTTCCTCCTTTAACCGTAAATGGCCGTGCAAAAGGGCCTCTTTCCTTAGCCTATGACAATAGCCTATTCATGTTTCCGGTTTCTGTCGCCCGGGAGTGCAAAAACGGAAGATTCCTTAGTTCGCACAGGTAACGAAGGGATGCCGTCCCCCCTTGGCCTCGGATGGCCGAGAGGTCGGAGACATACGGTCAAACGGAACGATTTGTTCCGCTAATGGTCCCGAACACGGCGAAAAACGGACATAACGGAACATTTAGTTCCGTTATCTGCTCTACGTTGGCCGTATAATGGCTCATTTTCGCGAATAGCGGAACTTATTGTTCCGTTTGCCTACCAAGGACACGCCCCTATGATAAATAGGGGAACAAATGGTTCCCCTTGCGATCCGATAGCGGAAAAGATCGTTCCCTATGAGCAAGGAACCCGACATGGTCGGACAGACGCTCGCAAAGATACGGACGTGACGGGCAAGGACGCGTCTATCCTGCGATGAGTCCGGAAGATCCTTACCGATCGGGAAAAAACCCGGAGAGCGCGTCTCCGGGTTTCACACTTCGCTGCAGCTTTGCTTTGCCGCTTCCCGCTTGCTGCATGTTACGGTCCGGCAGCTCGCTCCAAACGCTCCGCTTACTTCTTCAAGCTGTCCCAAGTTTTCTGGAATTCGTCGAACATTTGCTCCTTCGTCGTCTTCTTGGCGACGTAAGCCTGCATCGCGTCCGCGAACTTCTTGCTCGAAGCCTCGCCTCCCGAAAACTTGAACCAGTTCCAGCTCAGCGTCTTGTTATCCTTGACATATTTCATAATATCCGCGGCCAAAGGTCCGAGCGTCGCTTCGTCGGCCGTAATCGTTTTGAACGCCGGGATGAATTTGAACTCCTGGGTAATATATTTCTTGCCGACATCGGACGTAACCATCCAGTTGAGGAATTTCTTCGCCTCGTCCTTCACGGCCGAATTTTTGTTGATGACCCAGTTGTTCGGCACGCCTACCGGCAGCTTGTCGCCGGCCGCCGCATCGTCGCTGATCGGCATCGGCAGGAAGCCTATCTTCAGGTTCGGATTCGTCTTGGTCAGCTGCACTTGCGTCCAGTTGCCCTGCTGCGTCATGGCCGCCTTGCCCGTGGCGAACGTCGTCACTTGCGTATTGTAGTCGGTTTGCAGCGGATTGGCGTTGCCGTATTTCAATTGCAGGTCGAACAGCTTCACCCAGTTGTTGAACGTTTCGTTGCCGGCGATTTTCGCCGTGCCTTTATTCAGGCCGTCGATGAACGTATTCGGATTGGATTGGTAAGCGAACGGCAGGTTGACGAAATGGTTGCCGAGCACCCACCACTCGCCGTAGCCGTTCACGAATGGCGTAATGTTTTTGGCCTGCAGCTTCTTGGCCGCTTCCTCGAGCTGGGTGAGCGTCTTCGGCAGCTCGGTGATGCCGGCCTGCGCGAACAGCTCCTTGTTGTAGATGAAGCCGTAGCCTTCCAGGTTAAGCGGTTGACCGTACAGCTTGCCGTTTTTCGTCATCGGCTCCTTGGAAGCCTCGACGAGGTCCTTCACCCAAGGCTGGTCGGACAAATCCTCCAGATGCTCCAGCCACAGATCGAGATCGGTAAAGCCGCCGTTGTTGAAAATGTCCGGCTTGTCGCCCGAGCTGAACTTCGCCTTCAGCGCCGCGCCGTAATCGGCTCCGCCGCCGACCGTATCGATCTGGATTTTCACGCCCGGATTTTCTTTCTCGTATTCTTTGGCCAGCTTCGCCAGCTGCTCGGCGATTTCCACCTTGAACTGGAACATTTTGATCGTTACGTTTTGGCCTGAAGCGTTGCCGCCTCCCGCTCCGGACGTTCCTTCTTTTTTGCCGCATCCGGCGGCTATGACGGAAAGGAGCAGAACACCGGTTAAGCCGACAAGAGCGAAACGTTTTTTATTCATTTGTAGTTTCCTCCCTAAGGTACCCCGAATTTTATGATGCGTTTGTGTATCTATCCGCATTGTAACCTTCGCTGCCCGAGACTGACACGTACGCGGATGAACGAAAAGGTGGAATTTTGTGAACCGCTTACCCTTTCACCGAACCGGCCGTTATCCCTTCGATAATATGCCGCTGCATCGCGAGGAAAAACAGGACGATCGGCGTTACGCTGAGCACGAGACCGGCGAGCGCCAAGTCCCATTGCTTCGTATACTGCCCGAAGAAGGAGTACGTCGCAAGCGGAATCGTACGCAGATCGGGACTGGACAAGATGAGCAGCGGGAGCAGGAAGTCGTTCCAGATCCACAGGCTGTTCAGCAGCACGACCGTAACCGTCATCGGCTTCAGCAGCGGGAATACGATTCTCCAGAAGACGCCGAACGGCGAGCAGCCGTCCACGACCGCCGATTCCTCGATTTCGCGCGGTACCGACTTGACGAACCCGTGGTACAAAAACAGATTAAGCGATACCCCAAACCCGAAATAACAAATGACGAGTCCGGGAATGCTGTCCATCAGGTTCAGCCAATCGGCGACGCGGACGAGCGGAATCATGACCGATTGGAACGGGATGACCATCGCCGAGACGAAGCCGAGAAACAGCAGCTTGTTGAACTTGCTCGGGACGCGGACCATCCGGTAAGCGGCCATCGCGCTGATGACGACCAGACCGACGTTGCTCGCCACCGTAATGATCAGCGAGTTTGTAAATACTTTGGGAAACTTCGTAATTTCCCATACGCGGGAATAATTTTCGAAGTGCAGCGATTTCGGCAGGCTGGCCGAATTGACCAGCAAGTCCCCGAAGCTTTTCACCGAGTTGACGACGACGAAATAGAACGGGGCGAGAAACAGCAGAGCGAGCGCCAAGGCGAGCACCTCGAGAAAAAGCGTCCGGGGCGAATAGTTCGACCGTGTCTCCATCACACCTCCACCTCCCTTTTCTTCGTGAAGCTTACTTGCGCAAGCGTCACGAGAGCGACTGCGGCGAAGAAGACGACCGATTTGGCCGAGCCGAGGCCGAGCATATTGTTGCGGAACGCGTCCTGGTAAATGTTCAGCGCGATCGATTCCGTCGAGCCGAACGGACCGCCCTTCGTCAGCGACATGTTCAGGTCGAACATTTTGAACGCCCAGGAGATGGCGAGAAACAAGCACACCGTCACGGCCGGCATAATGAGCGGAACCGTAATTTGCCGCAGCATCTGCAGCCGGGTCGCTCCGTCGATGCGCGCCGCTTCAATGACGTCCTTCGGCACATTGCTCAAGGCGGCGATGTAGATGATCATCAAGTAGCCGGCCCCTTGCCAGACGCTGACGATGACGAGTCCCCAGAAGGCGGTCGTCTCGTCTCCGAGCCACGGGAGGTTGAAAAATCCGATACCGGTCATCTCGCCGATCGTGGCGAAGCCTTTGACGAAAATAAACTGCCAGATGAAGCCGAGCAGCAATCCGCCGATCACGTTCGGCATGAAGAAGATCGTCCGCAAAAAATTGCGCGTCTTCAGCGCCTGCGTCAGCAGCATCGCCAGCAGGAAGCCGAGCAGGTTCGTCAGCACGACGCTGGCGAGCGTGAATCGCGCGGTAAACCAGAACGATTGGAGAAATGCTTTGTCATCGGTTAAGATGGTTTTATAGTTGGCGATGCCGATCCATTTGACGTCGGAGCTGACACCGTTCCATTCCGTAAACGAGTAGTAAATGCTCATGACGAACGGAACGAGCACGATCAGCGCGAACGCCAGCGCCGCCGGCCCGACGAATACGGCCTGGAGCGACAGGTCTGCAAGTCTTTTGTTCCGGTTCATGGGATCGACCTCCTCTTCTTTCTAGTATGTCTTTACTTTATTGTAAACACGGAACGGATCGGGTTAAACGGAAGTTCGTGACGTAATAGGTGGAACCTGATGACGTAAGTTGGCGGGACGGGCAGTTCGTATCGATGCATTTGGCTTATGCGGAGGAATTAAGGGTGGTTTGCGCCTCTTATTTCCGGCTCGATCGTCCAATCGGGCGAAATTTGGGCATTTTTTTCCGGGTGCTTCCCCAAAAGGATGCGGAATAAGCTTCGAAGGCCCCCATTCGGGGAACTTTTAGCGAAAGCGAGTTGATCTTCTCCCTTGTTCCGGACAAGCATACGCAACAAGCTGATCGCCTTCCTGCTGGCCGCTGTCATCGTGCCGCTCTCGACGTCGATCGTCATCAACTACTGGTATACGAAACGGACGATTACGCGGGAGACGATCGGCGTCACGTCCGCGCTGCTCGTTCAAGGCAAAGAAAACATCCGGCATTATATGGACACGATACATCAAACGACCCTCTCCGTGTACAACGACGCTAAACTGAACGCCGTCATCGAGACCGGCGCGGTCGACTATTTGAGCGACAAGGAAACGTATCGCGCGATGATGCACATGGCGAACGTCATGCCGGACATTTATCAGATCTATTTGTACGTACAGCTTGCCAAGCAGCCGTACTTGATGATTAACGCCCTGCTCAAAAGGGTTCCGGAATCCGCGCAGCCGTTCCGTCCCGAGCTCGGCGGCGCCGAGGTTGCCGTCCAGCCTCCGCACCGCAGCCATGACTACGGCTTCGCCCCGACCGCCTATATCGAGCCGGCGACGGTCATGACGATGCACCGCAGCATCCGGAGGGTCCCTTTGACCGAGGAGCTGGGCATCCTGTCCGTCGACATCGACATGCAGGGGCTTCGCGCCATGTCCGAAAGCTTGTACGATACGAAGCGCGAGCAGCTGTATATCCTCGATTCATCCGGTTTCGTCATTTACGGACCGGACGAGCGGCTGTGGGGGCAGCGGCCGTCGGAAGGCTGGATAGCCGAAATTCTGTCGCGTCCGGAGCAGGCCGACAGCGTATTTTGGGACGGCGACGGCTTCAAGGGCGTGCAAATTTACGACAAGCTCAAGACGACCTACCTGGACTGGACGATCGTGAAACGGATTCCGGACGAGGTGCTGTACAAGCAGGCGCTCGATTTGACCCGCATCAACACGATCGTGCTGGCGGCGTTCTCGCTGCTCTCGATCGTCGTGACCGTGGGCGTCGCCTTCCTGTTCACCGCTCCGATCAAGCGGCTCATCGGCTATATCGGCGCAATCGAGAAGGGCAATATGAACGTCGACATCGACATGAAGCGAAAGGATGAATTCGGACTGCTCGCCGCCCGTTTCCGCTCGATGATGCAGCATATCAACAATCTGATCGTCAAGGAGTACCGGCTCGAGCTCGCCAATCGGACGAACCAGCTGAAGGCGCTGCAGGCGCAAATCAACCCGCACTTTTTGTACAACGCTCTGCAATCGATCGGGACGCTGGCACTGCAGATGAATGCGCCGAACATATACAAGCTCATCTCGTCGCTAGGCAAAATGATGCGGTACAGCATGAATACGACCGAAACGTCGGTCCCGCTCGCCAAGGAAATCGACCATATCCGTTCGTACGCAGAGCTGCAGCGGAACCGGTTCGACGAACGGCTGACCCTCGCGCTCGAGCTGGACGACGATACGCTTTATGCGGAAGTGCCGAAAATGACGCTCCAGCCGATCGTCGAAAACTATTTCAAGCACGGCTTCGATCCCGCCTCCGGCGTAGAGGGCGCCGTCGAAATACGCAGCAGCTTCGCGGAGGATGGCCTCATTACGATATCGGTAGAAGACAACGGCAAAGGTCCGGGAGCCGAACGGCTGGCTGAAATCCGCCAGCTGCTGCGCCGGGCGGGCAAGGGGATGGATGCGGAATCGGAAGAAGCGGACGGCGGCGGAATCGGGCTGCTGAACGTGTATTCCAGACTGAAGCTGTTCTATGGCGACAGGGCCGACATGCATATCGAGGAAACGAAGCCGCACGGCTTCAAGGTGACGTTGACGATTCCGGCGGAACGCAAGGAGGCTCGAGGGTGAAAGTATTAATCGTGGATGACGAGAAGCATGTAAGGGATGCGATCAAGCTGCTGATGGACTGGAGCGGCCTGGGGGTCGACACCGTTCTGGAAGCGGCGGACGGCGCCTCGGCCATAGCCTTGATCGAGACGGAACGTCCGCAAATCGTCTATACGGATATGATGATGCCGAACATGGACGGCATTTCCCTGCTGCGCTGGATCAAGGAGAACGCGCCCGCGTGCAAAACGATCGTCATCAGCGGCCACGACGATTTCGATTACGTCCGGGGGGCGGTCAAATACGGAGGAATGGACTATTTGCTCAAGCCGATCGATGCCGAGCAGCTGCGGGACATTACCGAGAAGGCGCTCCGCAACTGGAACGACGAGGAACGGGAACGGCTCGAAGCGCAAATGCGGTCGATGCGTTTCAATTCGCTGCGGCCGGTGTATTACGACAAGCTGCTGTCCAATCTGATCGGGGAGCCGGGCTCCTATTATGCCGAGAAAGCGTCGTTCGCCCAAGAGTTTCCCGAGCTGGCCGTCGGCGTCCCGTGCCGGGTGAGCCTCATTGCGATCGATACGCTGCACGGCAATTTGCGCGACAAATTCGCGACCCATACCGATTTGATGCTGTTCAGCCTGACGAACATTTGCAACGAGCTGCTGGAGCCGAACGGGCGCGTGCCAAGACAAGGCATCGCGTTCCGATTCTGGAACAACCGCCATCCGATCGTGCTGCTCCATTGGGGCGCGCCGGAGCGGTCCGGGCAGATGCTCGAGGCTATCAACGGCGGCTTGAGCAGAACGTTTCACACGCGAGTCGAATTCGGACTCGGCGGCGTTCATCCGTTTCCGGCGGGGGTCAAAGATTCCTATGCGGAGGCGGACGCCGCGCTCCGGCAGCGCAACTTGCTGAAGCGTTCGTCGTGGGTTCACGCGTTCGATCCGAAAGCCGTCCCGCATCCGGCAGAGATGCATATGAGCGATTTCGAGGAGAAGGTCAGACTGGCGATCCGCAGCGCGAGCAAGGAGAAAATCGAGGAAGCGGTTCAATCGTGGATCGGTGAGGTGAGGGGCAAAGACATCGTCACGATGGAGCATTTGGAGCTGTGGAGACACGAGTTCCAAGTGTTGAAATCGCGCTGGGTCAAAGATTTTTTCCCCGGCGACGACGCGGACATGCGCCTTCCGCTCGAAACCGCGGTGCTGCCGATTCCGTTGAACGAACGGGGCGAGCTCTCGCTCGACCTGTGGCGGGAGGAGATGACCGCGAGCCTCGTGCGGCTGGCCGAGCTCGTTCGCAAAGTGACGCAGCAGGAAAACCATCTGATCTACGAAATCGCCCGCTATTTGCAAAGCCGGGTAGACCAGGACATCAGCGTACAGGAGGTCGCCGCGCACTTTTATTTAAGCCGGGAGTACGTGTCGCGCCGGTTCAAGCAGGAGTTCGGGGAGACGATCAGCGACTTTCTGCTGCGCCACCGGATGGAGCGGGCAAAGACGCTGCTGCTCAATCCGGCGCTCAAAATCATGCAGATCGCCCATATGACCGGCTACGAGGACGAGAAATATTTCAGCAAAGTGTTCAAGAAGGCATTCGGCCAATCGCCGGCGGAGTATCGAAAAAAACAAACAGGGGACGCCTGAGTCGGGCGTCCCCTGTTCCTTTTCATACATGAATACCTTGCCGGCAATTCGTCAAATATACAAAAATACGGCAATAAGGGCGGCCAGCACGAACCGGTAAATGGCGAAAGGCGTCAGCTTGATTTTCTGGATCAGCTTCAGGAAAAACCGGATGGACAGCAAGGCGAACACGAATGCGCTAATAAAGCCGGCGATAAAGAACGGCAGCGCCTCCGGCGTGAAGTCGGCCCAATGCTTGTACAAGGAAATGAGCGTCGCGCCCGCCATAATCGGCACGGCCATAATGAATGTAAAATCGGCGGCGGCGCGGTGGCTCATGCCGAGCAGGACGCCCCCGGAAATCGTCGAGCCGGAGCGCGAGAAGCCGGGCCACATGCCGAGACACTGAAACAGGCCGATACCGAACGCCTGCTTGTACGAAATTTTATCCACCGTATCGGCGGACGGCGAGCGAGGGCCGAACTTGTCGGCCACGATCATGAGAATGCCGCCCAGCACAAGACCGATCAGCACCGTTTCCACGGAAAACAAATACTCGTCGATAAAGTCTTCGAACAAGACGCCGGCAATACCCGCCGGAATCAGACCGACGATTACCTGGGCAAGCTTCAGTCGGCCTCCCTTTGACGTCGAAGCCGCCGCTCCCGAGCGTCTCCGCAAGCCCAGCAAATCGATGAACCGGTCCTTGAACACGACCAGTACGGCCAAGATGGAGCCCAACTGGATGACCACCTTGAACGAATTGGCCACGGACGCCGGAAACAGCTCCTTGGAGTGCAGCAGCATATCGTCTACCAAAATCATATGCCCGGTGGACGAGACCGGCGCGAATTCCGTCAAGCCTTCCACGATACCCAATACAATCGCTACGAACAAATCCCACACGTTCACGCACCAATACTCCTCTCGAACTTAAAACGCCCCATGCAGCGCCTTACTCCAGCTTGATTTTGAATTGCAGCAGTCCGACCTTGCGCATTTCCTTGTAAATCATGATGACGATCGGCCCGAGGAACAGGCCGACTACCCCCATCAGCTTGAAGCCTACGTACAGCCCGACGAGCGTCGGCAATGCGCCGATCCCGATCGAATCCCCCAATATTTTCGGCTCGACGATGCGGCGGAATATCGTAATGACGACGAACAGAATAAGCAGTCCGATCGCCAGGCCCATTTCGCCTTTAATAAGCACGAACGCCGCCCACGGGACGATGACGGAACCGGTGCCGAGAATCGGCAGCACGTCGACGATCACGATCAGCAGAGCGACCGCCAGCGGATATTCGACCCTTAGAATAAGCAGTCCCGTCAACGAAACGATATACGTGAGCGCGCTCAGTATGATCTGGGCGCGCAGGAAGCCGATGACGGAGCTGCGCAGGTTGCCGAGCACATCCTCCACCTTGCCGCGCGACTTCTCCTCGAACAGCCCGGTGAACTGGTTCTTCAGCACCGGCAAGCTGTAGCTCATCAAATAGAGCGCGACCATGAACACGACGAACGCGACGAACAAATTCGGCACCGCTTTGGCCGCATTCAGGAAGTAGGAGGATATGCCGCCGATAATGCCGCTTATCGAGTTCGTAAGCGTAGAGACTCCGTGCTCCAGCCCGGTCTGCAGCTGCTTCGCCGCATCGGCCGGCAGCGAATTGTAGAACAGCTGGGTCCGTTCGGTCGCATCCCGGAAATACCGGTCGAACTCTTCCAGAAACGTCGGCGTCTTCTTCCATATCTCGACAAGCTGCGAGACGACTCCCGCGCCGATCAAGTAAACGGCGCCGAACAGCAGTAGCGTGAACAGCGTGCACACGATGGTGGCCGAGACGATCCGGTTCAAGCGGAATACCCTCATCATCGCGACAATCGGCGTCTCGAGAAACATGGCGATGGCGATCGCCATCAGAAAGGGCATCCCGATCGTAAACAAGCCGTACAAAAAACCGATGCCAAGCACGATCAAAACGATCGTTTTCATGGACATATTTATTCCGCTCCCCTTTACTCCACGGTTGGACCGGCGTCCAGCCGAGCGGCTTCGCTAATCATAATGTTCACCCTGACGACGCGCAGCCGTTCCACTTCCGCCACCTCGAACACGTAGCCGCCGTGCTCCACCCGTTTTGCCGTAAGCGGAATGCCTTCCAACTGCTTGAACAGCCAGCCGCCGATCGAATCGACCTCGTCGTCCTCGATCGTAATGCCGAGCATATCGTTAATATCCTCGAGCAGCGTCCGGCCGTCTACCGACGTCACGCCGCCGTTCACCTCGATGCTTGCGCGTCCTTCGTCGAACTCGTCCATCATCTCGCCCACGATCTCCTCCAAAATATCCCCGATCGTCACGAGCCCGGCGGTTCCGCCGTATTCGTCGATGACGACGGCGATTTGCGACCGTTTCTTCTTCATCAGCCGGAGGACGTGGCTCACTTCCATCGATTCCGGCACGGTCAGAATCGGGCGGATGAACTTCTTCAGCTCCTGCACTTCGTCCGGATCGCACGTGAGCAGGTCGGTAATGTGGACAAAACCGACAATCCGGTCCTTGTCTCCCTTTGCGACCGGATACCGCGTATGCTTTGAGGCATATACGGTTTTCAGGTTTTCCGCGAACGTCGCGTTCGTAAATAAACAGTCCATATCCGTGCGCGGCACCATGACCTCGCGGGCCAGCCGCTCGGAAAATTCGAAAATGTTGTCGAACAGCGCCATCTCATCCTTGTCGATATGGCCGCTTTTGGCGCTTTGGTTCATCAGAATCCGGATTTCCTCTTCCGTGTGCACCTCATGCTCGGAGGCGGGCTGGACGCCGACCAGACGCAGCAGCCGATTCGCCGCCCCGTTCAGCAGCCAGATGGCCGGCATGAACAGCTTGTAGAACAGCATGAGCGGAGCGGACAGCCACATGGAGGTGCCCTCCGACTTCTGGATGGCGAGCGACTTCGGAGCGAGCTCCCCCAGCACGATATGCAGAAACGTAATGATGCAGAAGGCGACGATAAACGATACGGTATGGCTCCAGACCGCATCCGCATACCCGAGCTTGGCAAGGATCGGCTCTACGATAAGCCGGGAAATGGCCGGTTCGCCGACCCAACCGAGTCCGAGCGAGGCGAGCGTAATGCCCAGCTGAGTCGCCGATAAATAGGCGTCCAGCCGGCCCGTTACTTTCAAGGCATATTTCGCTTTGCCGTTCCCTTCGTTCGCCAGCTGCGTCAGTCTGGACTGCCGCACCTTGACGAGCGCGAATTCGGCCGCCACGAAAAATCCGTTCAAGCATACGAGCACGAGCACGAGCAGCATGTACAGCAACAGTTCGTTCCAGTTATAGTCCAATGGCCGCTCTCCGGGCTCCGGGCTGCCGGAGAATTCCTCCTTTTGCGCATGCAGGATAGGTTCTCATCGCATAATTCAGCTTGTCCAATGCTAGCCGGAGGCCGCGCTTCCTAATGATCGGACGTTCGCGAAGTCGCGCCGGTTCAAACGACGGCGCTTCGTCTCTTGAAATCGACGTCCCGGTAGTAGGCGTCCGCGACGAGCAAATTCGGACCGCAGCAAGCCGCAGCGTCGCAGTGGCAATTGACCATCAGGTTGAGCGGGTGCTCCAGCCATCTTTGGAAAATGGCGTCGAACGGGTCGTTCGCCATATTGCCTAGCGCGGATAAATCCGCGAAATCCGTCACGAAAATATCGCCGCTGAACAAATTGACGTTCAGCCGGTTGCGCCCGTCCGGATCGTTGCGGACGGTCACGTTAAGCTCGCGCCTCAACCGCCGGACAAGCTCCAGATCGGCCTGGGCGGAGCTGCAGGCGAAAAAGGGCAGCGTTCCGAACAGCATCCACATATCGGGATCTCTGCTGTCCAGCAGGCGATGGATGGAGACGCGTATTTGGTCCAGCGTCAGCTGCGGCAAGCCTGCGGCGAACGCGCTCGGATACATCGGGTGCACCTCGTGGCGCTTGCAGCCCATCTCGCCGATCAGCCGATGAATATCGGCGATTTTGTCATGCGTCCGGAAATTGAGCATCGATTCGGCGGATACGAACATGCCGCCCCTGCTAAGCTCCGAGGCGTTCCGGATCATCCGCTCGTACATGCCCGCGGCCGTCTCCCGTCCGACCGGATGGCCGGCGTGGACGAATCCGACCTGATGAAAATCGTCGGCGCCGGTGTAATTGAACGAAATGTGCATGACGTCCAAATAGGGCGCCATCATCTCGTACCGGGACAAATCGAGCGTCACGTTCGAATTGATCTGCGTCCGCACTCCCCGTTCCCTGGCATATTTGAGCAGAGGAACGATGTAGTCCTTGACCGTTTTAAGCTGATAGGAGGGCTCGCCCCCGGTAATGCTTATCGTTTCCAGCGTCTCGACCTCGTCCAGCCGCTTCAGCACGTCGGCAAGCGGAACGCGAGCGCCCTCGGTCATCGTCAGCGCATCCCCGACCGCGCAATGCTCGCAGCGCATATTGCATAAATTCGTCACGGTAAATTCCACGCTCGTCAAAACGTGACGTCCATACTGCCGCAGCGATCGGATCGGATCCCATGGATCGTATTCCGGGGACAGCGGCTGCAGAGCCACGAACGGTTCATTAAGTCTCATTTGGTCTTTCCCCACCTGACTGTTCCTTATCTTTCCCATTTTACCCGAAAGACGTGCAAAAAGAAAACCCCGGCCGGCCGCGCAGTCATTCGCGGTCTCGGTCGGGGCGCGTCTTACGTCTCAAATCGGCTGCACCACGTTCACGTCGCCGACGCCGATCACGACCAATGTCAAATGCTTGGACATGTCGATCTCGTACGGATCGTGAAGCGGTTGTCCGTCCGCATCCTCCAAAATCCGTACGACCGGCCGTTGCGGAGATTGGCTGTTTACATCGACGACCACACCCGTTTCACCGGAATTGAGCGTGATCGTCGCACCCAGCGGATAGATAGCCACCTTGTCGCGGAAATGCTCCACCTTGCTTTTCTCATACAACGAATCGACGCCGGTATACAGCACTTCCATCGCCTGATGAGGCAGCATCGCCGCACGGTAAGCCCGGTTCGAAGTCATCGCGTCGTATGAGTCCACGAGTCCGATCCATTTCGCGAAATCGTGAATCTCCTCGCCGCGAATGCCCCTCGGATATCCGCTGCCGTCCATCCGCTCATGATGCTGCAGGGCGCAATGCGCCGACAGCAGGGGGATGTTGGGCTCGTCCTTGAGCAGCCTGTAGCCGAACTCCGCGTGCTGCTTCATCTCCTCGAATTCCGATTCGAGCAGCTTTCCCGGCTTCTGCAAAATGTCCAGCGGTATTTTCGTCTTGCCGATATCGTGCAGCAGTGCGCCCAGTCCGAGAACGGCCAAATCGTTCTGCGAATAGCCGTTGGAGAGGCCCAGCATCGTCGCATAGATGCATACGTTGAGCGAATGCTGGTACAAATAATGGTCCGTTACGCTCATATCCGTCAGCATGATCATCGCGCTCGGGTTCCGGCTCAAGTCCTCGATAATCATCGTGAGCGCTTCCTTGAACGCCTTGCCCATAAACGGCTGGTTGACCGTGCGGCGCGGCGTCGAATCCATCATGATCCGCTTGAAATGCGAGCGGATCGTCCCCATCGCCAGCCGCCTCGTCTCCTCGCGGATCGGATCCCGCACCACTACGTCGTCCGTTCGCGGATCTTCGATATACAGATGGGGTATGCCGTATTTGCCCAGACGCTGGATCATTCCTTGAGACAGTTCCACATGATCGGCCAACAGCACGAAGCCTTCTTCGTTGAACACCTTTTTCGCCAGCCGCATGCCCGGGCGGCACAGATCCATCGGTACTAATCTCATTCTCGTCCCACGCTTCTCCATCATTTTCTAAATTCGTTACTAATACTGTATAGGATATATAGAAAAAGAGCAACAAAAAACATCACCGTTCGACAATGTTACACTACGAATAATTTAGTCCTTTAGACCTACCAAAGCCTACTCAGAGCGTATTGGAGACAGCGTGCCCGTGTCGGCTCAGAATCCTACCGTATACATATAAATCAGCACTACCGCGGCCAATGCAAAACGGTAATAGGAAAAGTAAGTCAGCTTCAGCTTGCCCACAAGCTTGATGAAGGTGACGACGGCTACGAGAGCGACGACAAAGGAGACGATAAACCCGACGGCCAAAAAGCCGATATCGTCGGCCGTCATCGAGCCGAAGCTTTTCAGCAGCTCGTATCCGGTAGCGGCGCACATGACCGGAATGGCGATCAAAAACGTGAAGTCGGCGGCTGCGGCCCGGCTCGCACCGGCCAGCATCCCTGCCGCGATCGTGGAGCCGGAACGGGAGAAGCCGGGCCAGAGCGACAAGCATTGGGCGACGCCGACGAACAGTGCCTGGCGGTACGTCAACTCATCCATATCGTTTGCGGTAATACGCGGCTGCTGCTTCTCCCCGATGATCATGAACACGCCGCCCGCGACGAGGCCAATAACGACCGTCTCCGGCATGAACAGCAGCTTCACATAGTCGCGCAATACGAAGGCAAGCCCCAAGGCCGGAACGATAGCCAGCGCAATATGAAGCAGATTGATGCGCCGGGGCTTGGACCGCGCTTCCCGATCCTTCATGCCGAACAGCCTCAGCACGCGTCTCCAGTAAATGATCGCTACGGCCAATATCGCGCCGAGCTGGATGACGACCTCGAACGTCTCGGCCTTTTCTCCCGTAAATCCGATCAAATGTCCGACCAAAATCATATGGCCCGTAGACGAAACAGGCAAAAATTCCGTCAAGCCTTCCACAATACCGATAATAAAAGCAACCCATAAATCGAACATGATCGTTCCTCCCGGCGATAAATGCCAAATATGTCAAACCGTAAACCAGCGCGTGACCGAGCTGAGCCGGATCTCGTTCTCGTCGCAGAGCTGCTTCTCCAGCACGTCCCGGATAAACTCCGGCAAATAGTAGTCCACCGTCTCCCCGCGGCCGAGCGATAAGTAGCCGATGCCGAACGTGAACATGTCGATCGTCCCGACCTTGTATACGCGATGCGGCGCAAGCGGCTCCCCATTCACTTCGATAGAGCGGATTTTGCGGTAGGGCTCCGCATCGGCCGCGTACTCTACCCGAACACCCGATACACAGAGCGTCCCGAGCTCCTTGCCGCGGAATCCGAAGCCCTTGATCGTTTTGCCGATAAATTCGTCCAGCAGCGCCTCTTCCAGCGCCACCCGGATTTCCTCCCCGCGCAATCGTACGAGGCAAGGATTGATCGGTGACGGGCATATTTCCAGCAGCCTGTATTTGGTGACCGCTCCGGCCTCCAGGCCTTGCAATACTTGTCCGGCGTTCACGATGCCGATCTCCGCGTCGGTCCAGCGGCGAAGTCCGGATGCGAGCAAATTGCCGAGCCCGGATTCCGCACCCCAGTTAATTCCGATCGGTCCGGCGAGCGTCGCCACGGCCTGCTCGAGACGTTTACGGCTCGTCTCCTCCTCGTGCCGGATAAGCGACTCGAGTATGAGAGAAGGCGGGAATCCGTCCGTATCGCGGCATGCTCCGCTATGCAGGCGCAGCACTCCCGCATCCATGTCGTACCCGAACTCCAATTCCCCGACGTATCGTCCGTAACAGCCCGCCGCCGCTATATAAGTCCCTTCGTGCAGAAGCGGCTGCTCCAGCAGATGGTGGGTGTGGCTGCCGATAATGATATCGATGCCGCGGATCCGCTCGGCCATCGCCTTGTCCTGATTAATGCCCAGATGAGAGACGACGACGAGAACGTGAACCTGGGGGCGAAGCAGCTCCGTCAAGCGTCCCGCCGTTTCGATCGGATCGACTATATTCCAGCCCAACAGCGAATAGAAATCGGGATAAAAGGCCGTCAGCCCGATCACTCCCACGCGAAGCCCATTCCGGTGAAAAATCCGGAACGGCTCCATCCACTCGGGCGGCTCCCCCGTGTCGGGATCGAGCAAGTTGCCGCAAACGACCGTGTAGCCTTGCCGCTCCCCGTAAGCGAGGCCGAGCTGAGCCGGCGTCAGCGTCAAGCCTTCGTTATTGCCCGGCACGACCATGTCATACCCGGTCTCGTTAAGCACGGCGATATTGGCGAGGCCGCCGCTTCCTTCCGTCTCGGGCCGCATCCGGTCCATATGGTCGCCGCAATCGATGACGATCGGATGGCTGGCCTCATGCTTGCTCCTAAGCTGCCGGAGCGCCTCCGCGATACGGGGCATCCGTTCGAAATGGCTATGTATGTCGTTCGTATGAAGTAGGACAAGTTTTCGTTCGTCCATGCTCCGTCATCCGCTCCTTCCGCCATGTTGTTCTAATGAATCATTCGATTTTGCCCCCGGCAGTTCCTGCAAGGAGCGCGAGTCTCCCTCATTCTATGCTTTTTTTTGCCGGACATGCAAGGAAAGTGGTACACTACTACTGACGATGGAACCGCCCGGGAGGTGACCTGCAGCATGCAGCTGACTGTACGCTTATTTGCCGGATTATCGGACAAGCTCGGGGCTTCCGAAACAACCGTGCCGATGCCTTCCGGTAATGAAACCATAACCGGCGCGGCACTGAAGGAATGGTTGACGAATTCGCATCCCGAAGCGGCCGCCCTGATCCGATCTTCCTTTATCGCCAAAAATCAGGCATATGCCGCCGATGACGAGCCGCTTGCTCCGGCCGACGAAATCGCCCTTATCCCTCCGGTGTCCGGCGGACAAGGGGAAATGCCGGATGCCGCCGTCGCCAGGCACGTCATCACGTCGGAACCGCTATCGGTCGAAGAGGTGTGCGCCAAAGTGACTGATGACGAACACGGGGCTGCGATCGCCTTCGTAGGCACGACGCGCCGGACCACATACGGCCAGCGCACCGTCCTGCTGGAATACGAAGCCTATGTTCCGATGGCGCTCAGGACGATGGAGCAAATCGCCGATGAAATCGCGGCGCGATGGCCGGGCACCCGGTGTGCGATCTCCCACCGGATCGGGTCCGTACCCGTCGGGGAGACGAGCGTCGTCATCGCCGTATCGACTCCGCACCGTGCCGACTGCTACGAGGCAAGCCGCTATGCGATCGAAAGGCTGAAGCAAATCGTCCCGATATGGAAAAAGGAAGTATGGGAGGACGGCTCGGAATGGAAAGGGGCGCAAACCGGTCCCTGGAATCCGCTTGGCAGCTAGCAAAGCTGTGCCTCCGTATCGCAAGGGGCTATCCCCCGGTTCGTTTTCGACCGGAGGATAGCCCCTTTTCGCTTGCTCGACTTTCAATTGCCGCCGACAACGCTCACGTTCCCACCCGTTTGGCACTAAGGAACGTTTTCTTCCAATACGAATGGTTGATATCGGATATTTGCACGCCGTTATCCGGCGCCGGCGACGAATGGATCATTTTGTTGTTGCCCATATAAATGCCTACGTGACCGACCGTTTTATTCGTTTTAAACCGGCCCGGCACGTAGAAAAACATCAAATCCCCCTTGCGCAGCATTTTGCGGCTGACCAAGACGCCTTGACGGGCCTGCGTGCGGGCCAGGCGGGGCAGCGATATGCCTTGCTTGCCGTATACATATTGGGTAAAGGTCGAGCAGTCGAATCTGCCGGACTCCGCATATGGGGCGGCGCCGAACTTGTATTTGACTCCCTTATATCGTTGGGCGGTCGATATGAGCTTGTTCATATCGATGTTTTTCAACGCCGGGATCGCGTCTTCATAGCCGAGAGGCACTGCCCATACCGCTTTGTCCGCATACGGCAGCCCGCTGCCCGCAGCTTCCGCGGCCGTTTTGAACGGATCGTCCGGATCGTCCACGAAGCTTAGCTCGTCCACCTTCCCCTCCGGCTCGGGGGGCTGATGCATGACGGCTTTATCCATTCCGTCCGGATTCGCGCGCAGCACGATCTCGCCGCCCCGCACCTCGTAAAAAATTTCATCCGCGAACAAGTCCGGCAGCAGGTCTACCGGAATGTACAGCGCGCCGTCCGACACTCGGGGCGTTTCCGCAAGGGTTACCGCGTTTCCTTCCTTCATGGCCTCCCTGCTGCCGCCGGTCAGCTCATATTCCACATCGTTGTCGCCCATCAGCAGCTTGCCGGCGGAAGGATCCCAATCCGTTTGAAATTCGAGCAGCCCGGCGAGCTTCTGAGCGGAAATGTAGGATTTTCCGTCCAAGTCGACGAACGGAATCCGGCCATCGTCCGCGTTCAGCATGCCGACGTTCGAGCCCGACAAGGTGCCCGGCGTTCCCGGAGCCGAAGGCGCCGTCGCCTCGGGTTGCGGGGCGGACTGCCGGGATTTCCCCGTCATGCCCCCATTGATACCGCTGCAAGCGGTCGTTGCGGCAATGACTACGGCCATGAGCGAAATGGCCCAATATCGCAATTTGATGTTCATCTCGTCGCTATCTCTCCCTCGCGTAGGTGTGGATTTACTCCTGAGGATAGCTTGGGGAAGAGCGAAACGATTTATGCGAATCGCGGCCGGTCTCGGACAAGCAATAAGTGGTATATGGTTCGCCTGCGACAGCAGAAACCACTGCCGCATCATTCGCATGCAAGCAGGAGACGGGTCGATAGGCGTGATAACACGTTGCTTGATATATAGCGGAGCTGGGTTCCGTTATCGTCTCGAATTTCGTTGCACTCCTGAATATAACGACACAGGCTTCCGCTATTTCGATCTCTCGGGTGGAATGATGGGGGGATCTGTGGAATAGAGGAATGGTTTTCCGTTATTGTACGGACTGCGCTGCTTTTCGGGTCCATAACATACGCCGGTTCCGCTATTGGACGGATATGCGGTTCTCGCGGGTGCCGGCTAAGGCGGCAACTCTTCACCGAGCATGCGAGGCATGTCCTTCTTTATGTGAATAATGCTGTGTAGAAAAAAAACGTGCCCAAGCGACTCGGGCACGCAAGCGTGAAAGTCGCTGTGGACACGTTTGGTTGTTGATTAACCGATCGAGCCTTCCATCTCCATCTTGATCAGACGGTTCATCTCGACGGCGTACTCCATCGGCAGCTCTTTCGTGAACGGCTCGATGAAGCCCATGACGATCATCTGCGTCGCTTCCGCTTCGCTCAAGCCCCGGCTCATCAAGTAGAAGAGCTGATCCTCGGACACCTTGGAGACGGTCGCTTCATGCTCGAGCGTAATGTTGTCGTTCATGATTTCGTTGTACGGAATCGTATCCGACGTCGATTCGTTGTCGAGAATGAGCGTATCGCATTTGATGTTGGCCTTGGAGCCTTCCGAGTTGCGTCCGAACGAGGCGAGACCGCGGTACGTCACTTTGCCGCCGTGCTTGCTGATCGACTTGGACACGATCGTGGACGTCGTATCGGGAGCGAGGTGAATCATTTTGGCCCCCGCATCCTGATGCTGCCCTTTGCCTGCAACGGCAATGGAGAGCACCATGCCTTTCGCTCCGCGGCCTTTCAGGATGACGGCCGGGTATTTCATCGTCAGCTTGGAGCCGATGTTGCCGTCGACCCATTCCATCGTCGCGTTTTCTTCGGCTACCGCGCGTTTCGTGACGAGGTTGTAAATGTTCGGCGCCCAGTTCTGGATCGTCGTGTAGCGGACGCGCGCATTTTTCTTGCAGATGATTTCCACGACCGCGCTGTGCAGCGAGTTCGTGCTGTAGATCGGAGCCGTACAACCTTCCACGTAGTGGACAAAGCTGTCTTCGTCGGCGATGATAAGCGTCCGCTCGAATTGGCCCATGTTCTCCGAGTTGATCCGGAAGTACGCCTGCAGCGGAATTTCGCATTTCACGCCTTTCGGCACGTAAATGAAGCTTCCGCCCGACCAAACGGCGCTGTTGAGTGCCGCGAATTTGTTATCCGTAATCGGAACGATCGTAGAGAAGTATTCCTTGAAAATTTCCGGATGCTCGCGCAGCGCCGTGTCGGTGTCGGTAAAAATGACGCCCTGCTTCTCCAGATCTTCCTGCATGCTGTGATAGACCACTTCGGACTCGTATTGCGCGGATACGCCAGCCAAAAACTTTTGCTCCGCTTCCGGAATACCGAGCTTGTCGAACGTGTTCTTGATTTCCTGCGGTACTTCCTCCCACGTCTTGCCTTGCTTCTCGGAAGGCTTGACGTAGTACGTAATATCGTTGAAATCGAGATCGTCGAGATCGCCTCCCCAGCGGGGAAGAGTCATCTTGTTGAACTGCTCCAGCGATTTCAGGCGGAAGTCGAGCATCCATTGCGGTTCGTTCTTCATCCGCGAAATTTCCGTGACGATATCGGGCGTCAGCCCTTTCGCCGAACGAAATATGTTCTGGTGCTCGTCGCGAAAGCCGTATTTATATTCTTCCATTTCCGGCATTTGCTTTGCCATTGTGATTCCCTCCTCGTTTCATTCGAATACGTGCTCGGGTTTATAACTTATCCGATGCTGTTAAAAAAGTCCTCGGTATTCTTCAACGCGGCCGCAAGTCGTGCCACATCGTCCTCCGTGTTGTACAGATAGAAGCTGGCCCGGGCGGTCGCGTTCACGTTCAGCCACCTCATCAGCGGCTGGCAGCAATGATGGCCGGCCCGGATGGCGATGCCCTCCTGGTCGATAACCGTAGCCACGTCGTGCGCGTGAATGTCCTTCAGGTTGAACGTTACGATCCCGGTCCGGTTGTCCCGCGGACCGTAGATGGTCAGCCCTTCGATCTGCGACAGCTGCTCGTAGGCGAGTTTGGCCAAATACTCGTCATGGGCATGTATGCGGTCCATGCCGATTTCCGTCAAGAAATCGATGGCGGCTCCCAGTCCTACCGCCCCCGCTATGATCGGAGTGCCTCCCTCGAACCGTTCCGGCGGATCCTTGAAGGTGGATTCGTACAAGTCGACACGGTCGATCATCTCGCCGCCGAACTCGATCGGGTCCATCTTCTCGAGCAGCTCCTTCTTGCCATAGAGTGCCCCGATTCCGGTCGGGCCGCACATTTTGTGGCCCGATAAAGCGTAGAAGTCGCAGTCGAGCCGCTGCACGTCGACTTTCAGGTGCGGGGTGCTTTGCGCCCCGTCCACCAGCAATCGCGCGCCGTGCCGGTGCGCGATTGCCGCGATTTCCTTGATCGGATTCATTACGCCGAGCACATTGGACACGTACGTTACGGCAACTATCTTCGTACGGTCTGTAATCGTGTTTTCCGCGTCATCCAGCGTGATCGTACCGTCCGGTTGAAGCGGGATATATTTCAGCGTGGCGCCGGTCGCCTTGGCGACCTGCTGCCACGGAATGAGATTGCTGTGGTGCTCCATCGGGGTAATGACGATTTCATCGCCCTCCCGGCAAACGGAGCGCGCGTAGCTGGAAGCGACCAAGTTGATCGCCGTCGTCGTACCGCGCGTGAAAATAATCTCCTCGCGGTGCTTCGCGTTAATAAAGGCGGCGACTTTGTCGCGGGCGCCCTCGTAAGCGTCGGTAGCGCGGGAGCCCAGCGTATGGACGCCGCGGTGCACATTGGCATGATCGTTCTCGTAATATCGCTTGATCGCTTCGATTACGGATCTCGGCTTCTGCGAGCTCGCGCCGCTATCCAGATAGACGAGCGGATGACCGTTTACTTCCTGATGAAGAATCGGAAACTGTTCGCGAATTTCGGCTCCGAGATTGCTCATTGCTCAAGCTTCCTTTCAACAAGCGACTGAAGCTGCTTTTTTACGTTTTCGAGCGGCACTTCGTTGATGACCGGCGCGAGGAACCCGTATACGACCAGCTTGTGCGCATCGGCCCTGGTTATGCCGCGCGACATCAGGTAATGCATGTGCTCCGGGTTGACTTGGCCGACGCTCGCGGCGTGGCCCGCCTTGACGTCGTCCTCGTCGATCAGCAGGATCGGGTTGGCGTCGCCGCGCGCTTTCGGGCTCAGCATGAGCACCCGCTCGGTCTGCTGGCCGTTGGCGCCCGTCGCTCTTTTCTCGATCTTCGTAATCCCGTTGATGATCGCGGTCGCTTCGTCCTTCATGACGGCGCGCGTAATCATGTCGCTCGGCGTGTTTTTGCCGAAATGGGTGGCGCGGGTCGTCAGGTTCAGCTTCTGGTCGCTCTTCCCGACGGAAATGATTTTGGCGTCGGAGCTCGATCCGTTTCCTTTCAATACCGAGTCCGTATCGGCCATCGCGTTGCCGCTGTTCAATTCGCCTACGATCCATTCTATGCGAGCGTCATTCTCCAAGATTGCGCGGCGGTAAGTGATGCCGGTAGAGCCTGCGCCCAAGTTTTGCACCGTGGCGAACTGAACGCGTGCGCCCGGCTTCGCGATGACCTCGACGACGCCGTTATGCACGAACTGCTTGCCGTCCTCCGACAAATAGTTGTCGACATAGGTGACGGAGCTGTGCGATTCGGCGACGATCAGCACGTGCGGCGCGAAAGTCGCGTCGGAATCGTCGGAGAAGAAGATCGCCTGAAGCGGCAGCTTCACCTCGACGTTTTTCGGCACATACACGAACACTCCGCCGTTCCACAGCGCCGCATGAAGCGCGGTCAACCGGTTCTCGTCCGGCTTGACGACGGACATGAAATGCTTTTGCACCAGGTCGCCGTGCTCCTTGGCCGCGGTCTCCAGATCGGTGAAGATGACGCCCTGTCCGGCAAGCTCGTCGGACAAATGCTTCCACACGGCACCGGAGTCGCGCTGCACGATCAGGTTCTCCGTCGATTCGCCGAGGAGCGACTTCGCCGCTTCCGGCAGCTCTTCCAGCTTTTGCAGCGGGGAAGGCGATTTATAGGATCCGTAGGCATCCAGGCTCCAACGGTCGATTCTCGTTTTTTCCAATTTTGGCAGTTCCAACGAACCGGCCAATTCCAAAGCTTTCAAGCGGAGTTCGGTCAACCATGAAGGCTCGTTCCGGCTTTTGGACAAGTCAGCTACGGAATTGCGGTCGATTGGAAGAACGGTTTGAGAGCTCATTTTCATTCCTCCAGTAGTTTAGTCCCCAATAAGGGAGCCTCGTTTTGTCAATCAGTTTTGTCCGACCGTTTCGTCTACGATGCCAAGCTCTTCCTTGATCCAATCGTAGCCTTCCGCTTCGAGCTTCTCCGCGAGCTCCGGTCCGCCCGATTTCACGATGCGTCCTTGCATCATGACGTGGACGTAATCCGGCTTGATATAGTCGAGCAAGCGTTGATAGTGCGTGATGATCAGGAAGCCCCGATCCTCGCTGCGCATCGCGTTAACGCCTGCGGCGACGATTTTGAGCGCGTCGATGTCGAGACCGGAATCGATTTCGTCCAAAATGACGATTTTCGGATCGAGCAGCATCATTTGCAAAATCTCGTTCCGTTTTTTCTCCCCGCCGGAAAATCCTTCGTTCAAATAACGGTGGGCGAACTCCGGATTCATGTCGAGCTCTTTCATCTTGCCTTCCATTTGGCGGATAAACTTGATAAGCGAGATTTCGTTGCCTTCGCCGCGGCGCGCATTGATGGCGCTGCGCAGGAAATCGGCGTTGGTCACGCCGGGAATTTCGCTAGGATATTGCATCGCGAGGAACAAGCCCGCGCGTGCGCGCTCGTCCACGCCCATCTCCAGCACGTCTTCTCCGTTGAGCGTTACGGCTCCGTCGGTTACTTCATATTTTGGATGACCCATGAGGGCCGATGCGAGCGTACTTTTCCCGGTACCGTTAGGTCCCATGATGGCGTGTATTTCGCCGCCGTTGATTTCCAATTGGATGCCTTTCAAAATTTCTTTGTCCTCGATCGACGCCTTCAAGCCGTCAATGGTGAATTTTGGTGCAGTTGACATTTATGCTTCCCTCCGACTGTTTTCTTTTCCTGCATGTAGTTCCAATGAGAGAGCCCTGTCCGCGAAAGAAATATCCGGACGTTCGGCCCTCGCGATTAATTTAGAATCATTATAACATGATTTTCAATAAAATATTGAAATCCGTGTAATTTGATTCTCATTGATTCTCAACAATTAATATTATTATAAACGTTCCACAAAAATCAATAAAGGGCAATTCGGCATATTTGTTAAACATTTATATTTAGTAAGTAACAAAAGCTTTTACCGATCCCGCATTTCAAGGGCGAGCGACAGTCGATGCCAGTTGGCTCCTCCGGCAAAATCGCCACGACAGGCCTCAACCGACCAGCAAACGCTCGATTTGCTTCACGAGCTGTCCGAACCGTTCATCGTCGACCGCCGGCTTCATCCCGCCGGGTGTAAAATCTCCTTCGAGCCGCAGCCACGATTTGCAGCCGGAATACGATTCCAATATCGGCATCCGTACCGGGACATCAAGCTTGTACACCCGTAGAAGCAGCACATGAAGAGGCTTCTGCCGCTTCCATTTCAACCGTTCCTCCGCGAAACGGTCGGTCCATATATGAAAGTCGCGGATCCGGTCCAGCTGCTCCTGGCTCGTCACCTCGATATCCGCGGCCACCTCGGCGAAGCATGCGATATCCGCCAGGTCTGCCTCCGGATTCCAGCCTTCCAGCGTCTCCGCGAGAGCAGGCTGCGCTTCTTCCTTCAGAAGCTCCCGCTTCTGGTGCTCATAGGTCGGGTATAGCCAAAATGAAGGACTTTCCAGCCGAAATTCCTTTGTTTCCTCGACGATGCCGCCTTTGCGCATCAGCACGATCTGACGTCCTTCCGCCAGCGCCCGGATGGCTACCGCCCATTCCTTTAACGCAATCGGTTCCTTGCTCATTTCGAACACCTCCGTCGTACCCCATTATACGATTTGCAGGGAAAACAAAGCAAACGGAGGCCGCATAAATACGGGAGAAAAACCGACCCTATACATGGATGTCCTCATCCGTCCACTCCCGAACGCGAAAGAAGGTGAACCGTATGAGAGAAGGCTTGATCCCTACCGTGCTCGGTACAGCCGTAACCGCCTCAGGCGTTGCCCTCAGCCGCAAATATCCGGCCGTCGGCATCGGGATCGCTGGCTTCGGCCTCGCCCATATCGTGCTGGGGGCGATCGATTTGGTCGAACACCGGCGCAGCCCGAGAGATGTGCATTGAATGCAGCGCTAGCAGGAAAAAGAAAGAAAGAGGGTGCATGTTCGCCCTCTTTCTTTTTTGTCCAAAAGCCATGCCGTTAAATCAATGCGCCCAAAATAGCTAGCCAAGCGCAGCTTCCAGCATCCATACGTGCTTCTCGAGCGAAGTTTGAACGCTTGTCATCATATCCGCCGACGTATGGTCGCCCGCTTCTTCCGCCAAATCGATCGCTTTGCGCATTTCCCCGATCATCGTCTGGAAATCCTTCACGATCGTCTTGACCATCTGGTCGGCGCTTTCGTCGCCATTGGCTTCCTTGATGGAAGACTCGGCCAGCATTTCCTTCATCGTGGCGATCGGCCTGCCTTTAATGGACAGCACGCGTTCGGCCAGCTCGTCAATCCGCAGATCGGCTTCCTTATAAAGCTCCTCGAATTTTTCGTGAAGCGTAAAAAACTGTTTGCCTTTCACGAACCAATGGAAGTTGTGGATTTTGACGTACAGCACGCCCCAGTTGGCGATCTGCTTGTTGATCGTTTCCACTACGGATTTCGTTTCGGTTGCGGTTGCCATAAGCCGTTCCTCCTTATAGATAACATCTAAACGTTCATACAACTAAAGTACCCGCAAAACGCGGATTTGAATCGCTTATCGGATATATTGTGGCTATTCGGCACGCTCGCTATGTGCCGCTTCGCAGCTTTTCGAATAACCACTATTCTGGTTGGCTAACTTGGTATTCCCCCGACTCCCAATATCGCTTATACTAAGGAAAGAGTTTGATCATTTACGGAGGTGCGTTATGACGCAGTATCACCCGCTTACCGAACAGGAGGCCATCGAATACGCCAAGACGATTCCCGGCTTGTTTAAAGACGGCGCGGCCTTGTCGTCCCGCGAAATCGGGGACGGCAACCTGAACCTCGTGTTCCATATTTCCGATCCGTCCTCCGGGGCGAGCATTATTTTGAAGCAGGCGCTCCCTTACGCGAAAGTAGTCGGCGAATCGTGGCCGCTGTCGCTCGACCGCGCGCGCATCGAAAGCGAGGCGCTGCAAATCGAGGGCGGGCTGTGCCCGGACCTCGTCCCCCGCGTATATAAGTACGATCCGGATTTGGCCTTAACGGTCATGGAGGACTTGAGCGATCATATCATTATGCGAAAAGGGCTGATCGAGCGCCGCGTCTATCCGGAGTTCGCCGCCCATATCGGCCGCTTCCTGGCTCAAACGTTGTTCTTCACGTCCGATCTCGGCATGAACCAGCAGGACAAAAAAGTACGTCTGCAGCAATTTATCAATCCGGACTTGTGCAAAATAACCGAAGATCTGATCTTCGATCATCCTTATACCGATGCGGACACGAACAGCTTCGACGAAGCGATCCGGGACGAAGTCGAGACGATCTGGAGCGACACGGAGCTCCATCTGGAAGTCGCCAGACTGAGGCACGGCTTCCTGACGAACGCCCAGGCTCTGCTGCACGGCGATTTGCATACCGGCAGCATATTCGTCACCGAGAAGTCGACGAAAGTGATCGATCCCGAGTTCGCCTACTACGGACCGATGGGCTTCGACATCGGCGCGGTTATCGCCAACCTGCTGCTGAATTACGCCGGTCAGGAGGGCTGGAGCCCGGATGCCGAGAGCCGCTCCGAGTACAGGAACTACTTGCTGGAAACGGCCAAGGACGTATGGTCGACGTTCGAGCTGCAGTTCCGCGCGTTGTGGAATGAGAGCAACGTGGACCGCATCTCCCGCACCGAAGGGTTTCAATCGATCTACGTGGAGCAGTTGCTTCGCGATACGATCGGTTATGCCGGGTGCAAAATCGTTCGCCGCGTCATCGGCTTGGCGCACGTCGCCGACATCGATAAGATCGAGGATGCTTCCGCCAAGGAACGCGCGCAAAGGCTGGCGCTGTCTATCGGCAAAGCGCTTATCAAACATCACCGCCAAGCGGCTTCCTTCGACGAGGTAATCGACATCGCGACGAACGAAACCCGCTGACGGCTGCAAAGGAGATTCGCATTGATGGAACATACGATAAATGGACAACCGACGGCCGACGCGTCCGGTCAGCCGCTGCAACCGGTCATCTGGGCGGGAGATCGGCTCGATCTGCTGGACCAGCGGCTGCTGCCGGAACAAATCGTGTACTTGCCGCTGACGACGGCGGAGGATGTCTGGGAAGGGATCCGGCATCTGAAAGTCCGGGGCGCCCCCGCAATCGGTATTGCCGCCGCCTTCGGCGTCTATCTCGGCATACGCGGCGTAGAGGGGGACACGGCCAAAGTGCTGGCCGAAGTAAACCGGCAGGCGGGATACTTGGCTACGTCCCGGCCGACGGCGGTAAATCTGTTCTGGGCGCTGGATCGGATGAAGGCGAGGGCGGAAGCGCTCGCCGGCGGCGGAGAAGCGGCGGACGCCGAAGCGCTGAAGGCGGCCATGCTGGCCGAAGCGAAGCAAATCCAGGCGGAAGACGAGGAAACGAACCGCCTGATCGGCGAGCATGCGCTCACTTTGCTGCAGGACGGATTCGGGGTATTGACCCATTGCAACGCCGGCGGACTGGCGACGTCCAAGTACGGAACCGCGCTGGCTCCGCTCTATCTGGCCAAAGAACGCGGCTGGGACGTGAATGTATTCGCCGACGAGACGCGCCCGGTATTGCAGGGCTCCCGGCTGACCGCCTTCGAGCTGCAGCAGGCGGGGATCGACGTTACGCTGATCTGCGACAATATGGCGGGAATGGTCATGTCGAAAGGATGGGTGCAGGCGGTCATCGTCGGCACCGACCGGGTGGCCGCCAACGGCGATGTCGCCAATAAAATCGGAACGTACAGCGTCGCCGTCTTGGCGAAAGCGCACGGTATCCCCTTCTACGTGGCATGCCCCATGTCCACGATCGATTTGGGCACGCCGACAGGCGCCGAAATTCCGATCGAGGAGCGGAGCGAGGACGAAGTCACGCAAGGGTTCGGCAAACGAACCGCCCCTCACGGCGTCAAAGTGTACAATCCCGCGTTCGACGTGACGCCGAACGAGTACGTGACGGCGATAATTACGGAGAAGGGCGTTGTAACCGCTCCTTACGGGGATCATTTGAGGAAGTTGTTTGGGTGAGAAGGAACGATTAAAGATAGTCGAAAAAAAGCCCAAAACTTCCATGCTTATGGAGGTTTTGGGCTTACCTATTCCAAGTTTTGCAAGATCAACGATGAGTCATTCGTAGATAGCTTTTTTTCATAGTAGGATCGTCGCCTTTCCGGTTGACACTCGCCAGAATATCTGACCTTTTGCAAGAATCAACGGCTATCTGCTGCAAAATTTTCACAATATCCAGTTGAATCTGTAAATCTGCCATACGCCCAACTCACTCCATCTTGACCGATTGTACTCTAGATTAAGTCCGAGCAGGATGAAAAAGATAACGATACAATATGTATATATTTCTATATTATGATACATTTCGAATCTTTTCAAGAGTCGATTGCAACTGCCGAATAATGTCGTTTATTCTGCTCTCTCTCACTTTTTCCAATTTTCCCGACAAAATAAGGGCCCCACTTCGTTAGATTAAGTACATGCGCCGCAACCATCGAACATCCAACGCATCCAAAAAACAGTAACGACGCCGTTAGCCAGCCGGTCAGGCGCAACATTTGAAGCGGGATGATCATCATCGCCAAAAATAAAGGGTGAAGCAAATAAATTCCAAACGAGTATCGGCTTATACCGACCAAAATGGAAGGGACCTTTTTTACTCTCGATACGATGTAACAAATGAGAAAAATGACGCTAATTGTAAAAAACAACATATCGATTCGTTTGGAAGATACATGCTCGATCCATCCGTACTGCAACGCAAGCCAACACAAAGCCGCTGTTGCTGGAACGGCGAGCAAGCTCCAATGGCCGTATTTCCTTAGAATCTCTTTGAATGCTTCATATCGGGTACCGCAGTAGTAGGCCACTACATAATAGAGAAGCCAGCCCGGGAACGGAATCCAGTAAAATTTTGCCCATATATACTGCATCACGGGATGTTCGGGAGAGGGAATAAAATTGAAGAATCCGAGGTAAGTTATGTTGATCGCGAAAGAGATCAATACGACCGAAAGGGGCGAGTATATCGAATCAAATTTTCTCATCAAAGAATGTAGAGCGTAAAACTGAAATATGATCAAAATGAAATAACCGTGATAATCTCCGATAAGCACATGCCGCCACAAATATGTGACCAGCGTCCCCAGAACGAATTCTCCGCTCTCGGCCCAACTCTGTACGGATTTCATAACAGCATAAAACGCACCGAATAAAAAGTAGGGGGCCAAAATGTATTTGATCCGTTTCTCCCAAAAAGATCGGTCGACAGCCTCTCGGTACGATCTGGCCAATATCATTTCGGAAATAAACACGAAGGCTGGAGTACCGAACGTCAGAAGAAGTTCAAAAAAATTGCCCAGAAAACTACTCTCGGGAAAAGCTCTGTTCGTACTGTTGCGGAATACGAGGCAAAGACACGCAATGCTGCGCAAAGCAAACATTTCGGGAATTAGTTTTCTTTCCATATTCTCCCCCCATTTCGGTATCGAAAACTAACCCGGTTGAATTCATCCAACCGGGCGTTAAAATATGCATTTGCATTATGGCACTCTGCTCGCGGACATCATTAACGTTTTTGTTGCATTGGCAGGGTGGCGGTATAGGGGGAAATAGTCTTGGTCTGGCAACATTTCGAGATGACGCACCAACGTTTTGTAGACGCCCGGAAGATGTATTTTCCTTCCGATTATATAATCCAGTGTAGCCGACTCATTAAAGGTCTTTTTAAACTTAAATAAATTGTCATTGCCGTTGTACCCCCCGCCAAGATGCAAGTAATGGTATCCTTGCGACTTTGCCCATTTAATCGCCTCGCTAATTAATAGATTAACGGGTGCAAGAGGAAGAAAATCTTTGTTGGCTCCCATAAGGTGGTAGTGGACGTATTTGTTATAATGCATGAACAGAGCGGAAACTATTACTTTTTCCCCGTACTTCACCTCTATCAAGCGAATGTTTCCGGCCAAAAAATTGGCCGTATTGCGGAAAAAGCTTTCACAAAAATAATAGTAGGATGTCGCCTGCTTTTTATCCATTGTCGTATAGTACAATCTGATCAATTCATCCATTTCCAGCGCATCGGAATGGACAACGTTCAATCCGGCCTTATGTGCTCTCCGAATACGATTGCGGTTATCGGGCTTGAAATTTTTGTTGATCTCTTCTTCCGTTTGGGATAAGTCTATGTAGATTGTGTTTTTGGAATAAACGGGATTCACGGCTCTATAGTCCTGATCATTTTGCAGAAACGGATGGAAACGGACAAATTCGCTGACAATATTATGCTCCCTGCAGTATCGCCCGAACGTTTCCGAGAAACCTTCGAACAATTTTTCTCGTATATCCGGATCATGAGCGTTGCACAGTGGCCCTCCGTATCCATAGGGAGTAATAATATCGTACAGTTGTTCACTAATTGCCAACGGCTTAATCCATGGCAAATCGTTTATAGTTCTCAGCAAATAAGGATAACAAATAAAGCAGTCCCCGTCCGTATAAACGAATAATTGGGCTTTGCCTTCGCCGTTCTCCTCGTAGATTTTGCAGTATTCGGGAGTGAAATATATATCCGCATTATGAATTTGCCCGAGATATGCATTCCATTCTTCCCGAGAATCTGCGTCCACTATAGAATAACCCATAAGCTGCTACCCCTCCGATAATGACATTTCTCCCAGTCCCTTGTTGTTACTGCCAGCGCTTAAATAAATCCGCCCTTCTCTAGTCTCTATATAGGCCGGCTCCTGGCCCGGGAATTGGAATGCCCTTACCACTCTCCATAACTGCTCTTCCCTCGTTTCCGGGACAACTCTCTTCCATGCCATCACTTCTTTTTTGGTGTAGGTTTTGGATGTGCGGCCCGTGGACGATAACAACATTTCTTGCGATTCCCCATGGATGTCGCCGCGTATAATGGCATTCAATTTTGTTTGGATCAGTTCCAATCCGATCCGATTACTGCGAACGAATAAATCGTATACCGTGTCCTCCGAGGTAATCGGAAAGCGTTCTACTGCGAGAATATTGCCCGAATCGATTCCCGTATCCATCCAATGCAGACTAGTACCGTAATAATCCCTATTCTCGATAATGGCCATGGCGTCCGTCATCGATCCTCTCATTTCCGGTAGAGGCGCTCCGTGTAAGTTGATAACCCCCATAGAGAAGCGGTCCAAGTGAGATTGTTTCAAGATTTGATGAAATCTTACGCTAAGCCCAAGATCAGCCTGTATGGTCAGCACATCTTCCATTGTGAGAATCGGAATTCCATATTGGGTTGCTGCAGGCAGCATATCCCGATCGCCGACCGCTTCGCGCCATTTCGTCATGGGCGCCTTGCTGCAAACGACACCCTTAATTTCAAATGATGGCTGAGACATCAGCCATTCCAAGCAATCCACCGCAACACCAAGTGAACCGAATAGTATAACCGAAGTTTTGTTATCGGTATGATCCTTCAATGCTCGTCGCTCCCTTTAGAGATGAGTTGGGCATGTTCGCTCTTTCCGAGTCCAAGTCCGGTAACCGCCCTTCCGTAACTTCGACGTAATCCTCCTTGCGATATACTTTGACTATCGTTTTCAAGATGATATCGATATCTAGCGCAAGTGACCGGGATTCTGTATAGAGCGAGTCCAATTCAAGCCGTTCATTCCAAGCCATGTGGGTTCTCCCCGCGATTTGGGCGAGACCGGTAATTCCCGGTTTCACCAGAAAACGCTTCTTTTCCCTTTCGTTGAAATATGGCAAATATCTCATCAGTAGCGGTCTTGGTCCGACTAAGCTCATATTTCCCTTCAATACGTTAAAGAGCTGCGGCAGCTCGTCGATGCTATGCCTCCTCAGCCAAGCCCCCACCGGAGTAAGCCGCACTTCGTCACTCAACATATTTCCATGCCAATCCCTGTCATTGGTCATAGTCCGGAATTTGTATATCCAGAACGGCTTCATGTCGAGTCCCGGACGTTCCTGTTTAAAAATAATAGGTGACCCTATTTTCGCTTTGACCAGAATGGCTGCAGCTGCAATAATGGGAAGAGTCAGAACCAGCAGGGCAAGCGAAAGAACGATGTCGGCAAGCCGCTTTACAATCATAAGAACACTCCTGTCCAGAGCGATATTGATTTCCGTCATCCGGATCGAATGTGCGGATTCTCAACGGGCAACCGATACATGCTTATCCAGAACGAATTGCAGATATCCCAGAATATCGTCCTTCAATTCCTTACGCTGCAAAGAAAAATCGACTGTGGCTTTAATAAACCCGAGTTTGTCCCCCACATCGTAGCGATTGCCTGAAAAATGATAGGCCAACACCTGTTCATTCTGATTTAAACGTTTAATAGCATCCGTCAGTTGAATTTCTCCACCGGCTCCGGGCTCTTGTTTTTCGAGAAAGTCAAATATGGACGGAGAAAGGACATACCGCCCCATGATGGCATAGGTCGAAGGAGCCTCGTGTAAAGCAGGCTTCTCAACGAAGCTTTCCACCGGTATCACGTTCGATTCCATCTCGATTCCGGACGGCTTGATAATACCGTACTTATTTACATCTTTCTCAGGTACGCTCTGAACGCCGACTACCGATGCTTGATATCGCTGAAATACATCCAGCAACTGCTTTAGACAAGGCGTATCCGACAAAATAACGTCATCGCCAAGTAGAACGGCAAACGGCTCCGAACCGATGAACGCTCGAGCGCTCCAAATTGCATGCCCAAGACCTAACGGCTCTTTTTGCCGAATGTAGTGGATATTGCCCATATCCGCTATCATTCTGATCTCTTCCAAGTCGTCCCATTTGCCTTTTTTGAACAAAGCCTCTTCCAACTCGAACGATTTATCGAAGTGATCCTCGATCGCTCTTTTGCCTCTTCCGCTTACGATCATGATATCTTCGATGCCCGAAGCGACCGCTTCTTCCACGATGTACTGAATTGTAGGCTTATCCACAATAGGCAGCATTTCCTTAGGCTGAGCCTTGGTTGCGGGCAAAAATCGGGTGCCTAATCCAGCCGCAGGTATTATCGCTTTCTTCACTTTCATCAAATCGTTTCCTCCAATTGCAAGCAGCATTACAATGGCTTGATATGCTTCAGCAAGATTCGCTTCAAATCTTCAATATAAGGTTTGGCGGAATGGCAGTCTTCCTTCTCCTCTTGCGCGGCGGCTATAAATTTTTGCAAGTCTTTCGCCAGTTTCCTGGTGCTCTTGACATCACCGGCCGCGTTCATACACTGACTGCCCTCTGAGCGCTATTTCTTACAATGTCAATGACCCTATTCTGATCTTCCTCCGATAAATCGGATCCAGACGGCAAACAAATGCCCTCGGCAAACAATTTATCCGACACACTGATTCCTTCCCTATGAGGATAGTAGAAGCAGTCCTGGAACAACGGCTGTAAATGCATCGGTTTCCAAACCGGACGCGCCTCTATTTGAAATGCCGCTAAAGATTCGACGCATCGAGCGGCAGTTACTCCGCATACATCCGGATCTATAGTCATAGCGGTCAGCCATCGGGTTGAAAGGCCATGGGACGCCTCCGGCATAAAATGTATTCCTGGCACATCGGATAGTTGCTCCCGATACGTTTCGAATACGCGTCTTCGCGCATCGACCCGTTTATCGAGCACCCTAAGCTGTCCTCTGCCGATCGCCGCCAAAATATTGCTAAGCCGGTAATTATAGCCCGTCTCGCTATGCTGATAATGGACAGCGGGATCGCGCGCCTGTGTAGCCCAATATCGGGCTTTATCCAGGGCGTCCAGATGATTCGAAACGAGCATGCCGCCACCGGATGTCGTAATGATTTTATTGCCGTTGAAGGAGTAAATGCCGAATTTACCGAACGTTCCGCTTGCTTTGCCTTTATAGGTGGCTCCGAGCGATTCTGCGGCGTCTTCGATTACAGGAACGCCATACCGATCGCAAATAGATAGCAATGGCGTCATATCCGCACTTTGTCCATAGAGATTTACTATAATAACCGCTTTTGGCATTTTGCCGGCTTTGCTTGCATCATGGAATGCTCTCTCGAGCGCAAGCGGCGACATGTTCCATGACTCGGGCTCCGAATCGATCAGTACCGGAATGGCGCCTTCGTACAAAATGGGAAAGCAGCTGGCCGCGAACGTAAGGGTTGAGCAAAAAACCGTGTCCCCTTTGCCAACCTCAAGCAGCTTCAAGGACAGATGAATCGCTGCAGTTCCCGAGCCGAGCGCAACCGCTCCGTTAATGCCGACATAATCCGCCAGCTCTTTTTCGAATGCATCCACATGGGGACCCAGGGGGGCTATCCAGTTGGATTGGAAGGCATCTTCCACCAGCAGGCGTTCCGACTCTCCCATATGAGGGGGGGACAAATACACTTTTTTCGATTGTTCCATGAGTTCCACTCCTGCTAATCGATCAGATTTTTCAATTCAAACAAACTGGAAATGACGAAATGTGCCTCATAAGAACGATCGAGTGGTAAATGATGATATAAACCGAAGCGTCGGTTGATTCGTATCGTTTTCCACCCGAGTTCATTTGCCGCGACAAAATCTTTAGCCGGGTTATCCCCCACATAGACGTACTCGCACGCTTGGAAATCGTAATAATCCATCATTTTGAGGTAAGGTATCCGACTAGGTTTCCAGTTCTCCCTCCCATGCTCGTCGGAATACACGATGCAAGGAATCTGACCAGCTATACCCAGAGATTGCACTTTATTTTTTTGGGTCTCCAAGTAGCCGTCTGTTATGACCCCCAGCCTCTTGACCGTCCCGTAATATTCCAAAGCCCAAACCGCATCCGCATAGAGTGAAATACGGGGATGATGGCTGCGATATAGTTGAAGCATCGTTTGAATGGTATGTTGATCCGAATCCATACCTAGCAGCGTCGATGCTTCATTAAAAATCGTGCCCCTGATCCCATCCAGAAACAACTTTTCAGCGGCTTCGTAAAAGCCGCTTATCCCGTGAACGTCGCGCACCCAATTGCCGACCTCCCGAAAGCCGCTCAACACGAAATCGCTCTCTGCATATAACGTATCGTCGAGGTCAAATACGATAACTTGGCTCATCGATCATTTCCTTACTGACAATAATTTCATCGTCATAGCGAAGCATGACGACCCCGTCCTGCCAATTATCCAGCGATATGTCCGGCTCCATGCCCAGCATCAGCTCGACGATCCATCTCGGAAAATCGGCGCCCGCTTTAATGGAAAGCGGAAATCCGCCTCCGAACCGGGGATTGATCTCGATAAAAATAACTTCACCTGCTGCTGTCAGAAAACATTGAACCGTCACGCACCCGATTGCGCCGGGCAGCTTTTCTACAACCTTCGTCCCTCCCGCCATAATCTCGGGATGCTTTACGGTCATCCCCTTACTGACCTCTCCGGCCCTGGTTTCTATACGCTTGCGGGGAACAATGCAGCGAACGCTTCCTTTAAAATCGACGAAGACGTCCAGAGTAAACTCTTCCCCTTCGATATTTTCTTGAACGATCGCGTCGGGCACGTAATCCTTGAAAAACCGGAGTTCTCTCGCATTATGAATAAGGGTAGCTCCTTTGCTGGAACTGCCGGTAGCAGGCTTCAGAAAAACCGGGTACTCGAACGAGGAATCTTCCAGCAAATGCTCGGGATCCAGCACTTCGGGCGTTTTGACGCCGATGTTCCTGAAAAACCGGTGCGTATTTCTTTTGTCGTAGCAAATGTCGTTCACTTCGGGCGAGCAAACCAGTACTGTTACGCCCAACTGTTCGAATTGCTCTTTCCTGCACGCCAGAAGATGCAGCTCCGTATCGACAAGCGGAATCAGCAGGCGCACTTCGTGCCTGCTGCATATATCCATCAGTTTCTCGATGTAATCGGGCTCTGTCGCCCTTGGCACCAAGATGTGCAAATCGGAAATAAAGGCGGCGGGAGCATGTTTATTCACGTCCGTGGTCACCACTTTTCCGGATAAACCAAGTTGAGACAAAACCCCTTTGAAATGCTTGATTAGCGAAACGCGTCTGCCCGCGCTGGTGAATAAAATGTTAAACGGTTTCATTCGTTTTTTCTCCCTCGAATACGGGCATCGTCGCATGCCCCTGCTGACTGATGCCTTCAGAATGAATCACCTTGTATGCGGTCTTCATCAATATTTTCAAATCCAGGAGGAATGAAAGATGATCCACATAATAAACGTCGAGTTCGAATTTCTGCTCCCAACCGATCGCATTTCTGCCGCTCACTTGTGCTAGTCCCGTCATACCGGGTTTTACTTCGTGCCGCCTCGCTTGCCATGTCGTATATTTGGTCAAATAGTCCATCAATAGGGGTCTGGGGCCAACCAAGCTCAACTCGCCTTTGATTACATTGAATAACTGAGGCAATTCGTCCAAACTTAATCGGCGTAAAATCTTCCCGAATTCGGTAAGTCTCGATTCATCGGGAAGCGGAGTACCGTCCGAATCGTAAAGATCCGCCATCGTTCTAAATTTGTAAATGTAAAAAGGATGTCCGTTCAAGCCGGGACGTTGTTGTTTGTATAGTACCGGCGAACCCAGCTTCAGGCGAACCATAAATCCTACGCAAACGATGAGCGGCAATAGGACAATGATGGCTACGAAGGAAGCGGAGAAGTCAAACACTCTTTTCACAATCTTATAGGCCATCAGCCGCCCCTCCCTCATGCCCGTCGCTTATTTCGCATTGGCAACGGCAAGCAATGCTTCTTCCCGGGAAAGCTCATGCAGGTTTCCGTAATTATAGATCCTGCCATTCGCCCCCTGCTCAAGCCTGGCATGGCTTTTCGTGTCCAATACTATCGGCGATCTCATCGCGTTAAGCCACTGCTCCCGAATCACTTCAAACTCATCGTGATCGGCAAGGACGATCAGACAGTCGGCATCGCGAACCGCTTCTGCGGCCGAGTGCAGCCGGATTGCTGCATCCGTCTCCCCTGCATGAGGATCGTGAGGCCATACCGAATATCCTTTCCGCTCCAGTAAATGAATAATTTCGAGCGCCGGACTTTCGCGCGTATCTCCGATATTTCCTTTATAGGTAATTCCGAATACGGCAATTTTGGCGCCCGAGTGAGGCGATGCCAGCTTTTCGACAAGACCGGCCACAAATGCGGGCATTGAATTGTTGATTTCGCGTGCGGTGCGCATTAACGGTGTAAGGTGAGGCGCTTTTTCGATCACGAAATACGGATCAACCGCAATGCAATGTCCTCCCACACCGGGACCGGGATGGTGGATGTTGACGCGCGGGTGCCGATTGGCGAGCCGGATGACTTCCAGCGCATCAATTCCGGCATTTTCGGAAAGCTTCGCCAACTCGTTGGCGAGCGCAATATTGACATCCCTGAACGTATTTTCCATCAGTTTGGCCATTTCCGCAGAAATGGCCGTCGTGATATGCACTTCTCCTTTTACGAAGGAGCGATATACGTCTGCTGCTTTTTCCCCCGACACTCGGTTGTATCCCCCGATAATGCGGTTATTTTCCACCAGCTCCTTGAAAATGCTGCCTGGCAGCACTCGTTCCGGACAATGCGCCAAATAAATTTCGTCTCCGACTTGCCAGCCGGAAGCTTGAATGCATGGCCCGACGATCTCACTGGTCGTTCCCGGCGGAATCGTCGACTCTACAATGACGGTGTCCCCGATTTTTAAATAAGGCAAGATGGATTCCGTCGCCGAAACTACATAATCCAGGTTGGCGGTATGATCCTCATTGACCGGGGTCGGTACGGCAATTATGAAAACGTCCGCCCGTTCGGGCTTCCCCGCAACTTTAAAGTGATGAGCAGCCCTCACTTGTTCGAACATTTCCTTCAACCCGGTTTCCTCAAGGTGGACCCGGCCTTCCTGAAGAGAAGCCACTACCTGCTCATTAATATCGACGCCGATCACTTCGAAGCCCGCCTTCGCAAACATTAAAGAAGTTGGAAAACCGATATATCCCAATCCGACTACACAAATTTTTCTTGTCATATGACCCAGTTCACTCCTCATTCACCAAATAGCCCCCATTTCAGATACAAATCGTATCATAGCGGTCGCGAGTATACGACATCGGTCCGGTTTCGACCGATCACTTTCCGAAGCTCTCGTTCATACTCGCCCGCCAATGCTTCCCGCGAGAAGTGCTGCTTTACATATTCGAATCCGTCGCGGCCCAACCGTTCCGATAATTGGGAATCCCGGTACAGCATCATGATCTTCGTTTTGAACGATTCAGGCGATTCCGGATCAACGTAGTAGCCCGCGCCGCTCGTCTCGACAAGCTGCCGGGCTACCCCGTCGATTCCCAGCAAGATCGGCTTGGCACAGGACATGTAGTCGAATACCTTATTCGGATATACTGTCTTGAACGTTTCAATCTTTTGCAAGACGGCCGTGCACACGTCCGATGCCCGGCAAAAGTCGGGCATGTAGGCTTTGGGCTGCGGCGGTATAAAGAGCACATTGTTCAAATCCTTATCCTGAACGTATTGCTGCAACCGTTCCTTCTCCATGCCGTCGCCGACAAGCACGAATACCAGATCCGGAATGTCCCGGCAAATTTCCGCTACCCGGATTAACGAAATCAGATGGTTGGCCACACCGTGGGCCCCGAAATAAGAGACGACGAATTTATCGTGCAACTGGTAACGCTCTCGGACCCAGTTGTGTTTATCTCCGGGCTGGAATATATCCAGATCCGCTCCGTTCGGTATGAATATCAGCTTCTCCGCCGCAATTCCTTTCTTTCGAATCAATGCCTCCCTGAATGCAGGTGTCAGTACATTGATTTTTGTAGCGTACTTATAAGACAGCTTCTCTACCAAATAAGCGGCCTTGATCAGCAAACCGTTCTTGAGCACGCCCGTATCTATTGCCGATTCCGGCCATAAATCCCGGACTTCGAATATCATCGGAATCCGCTTGAGCCAGCTCGCTATTATTCCCGTTATGCCTACGAATAGCGGAGGGGAAGTAACGATTAAGACATCGTGCTTGCCGACATGAAATAAGCAGGCGATAAGCGACGACAGCGTGAATGACATATAGGCCCATAATCTGCCGGCGAAGGAGGCATTGTATGCCTCGGATACGTAGGTTCGATAAACGGTAGTTTTATCCGTTTTTTTTTGTTTTGTAATGTATCTTCCCCGGTACTTCTCCTGTTTCTTTCCCGTCGAGTAATTGACATTGCCGGCTACGACGGTAACTTCATGACCTTGCTCCTCCCAATACTTCGCAAACTGATTGAATCTCGAACCTCCCGGTTCACCGTCATCCAGAAAATACTGATGCAGCAATAATATTCTCAAACGATGCTCACGTCCTTTTGCATAATGACCTCGTTCAGCCGCTGAGCTTGATCTTGCTTCTTCGGGAGAAATTTCTAACAATCGCGGCCGCATTTTTGACAATATCGAAATCTTGCGCAACCCGGCTTTGACCGGCTTTGCCGATTTGGCTCCTCAGCACGTGCTCCCGTATTAACAATTCGAGCTTTTCCGCCAACTGATCAGCGTTCTTCTCTTCGATTAAAAAACCGGATCCTTCCGTAATCAGTTCGCCAATGCCTCCGGTATCCGTAGATACGACCGGAACGCCGTACCCCATTGCCTCCATGAGAGCGACCGGTATCCCCTCCCGTTCTTTGTCGTCGGTAACGATGCTCGGCAGTACGACGATGTCAACCTCACGCTCGCGGTACATAGCCATGATCCGATCATGTGGAACTCGGCCCAGCAAGGTGAAGCGGCTTTGCAGACCCGCTTGCTCGATTTGCCGCACTAGCTGTTCCTGCAAGGGACCATCTCCCATAAGCAGGCAAGTAAAATCCGTGCTGCCTCGTTCGGCAATCATTTTGCAAGCCTCGATCAAGTAGCGATGTCCTTTTTTCTCGATCAGGTTTGCCGGACAAGCGATGACGACGTTCGACCTAATGCGGGAGACAGGTGCGCTGCGGCTAGCCTCAGGCATCCATACGCCCATATAAATAATTTTTATTTTATCGCGGTACTGATCGCCGACGATGCCCAGCAGCTCTTTCCTTCCGTCCTCCGCGATGCATCTCGTAAAAGCTGCTGAAGCTACCTTCAGCTTCAGCATATTGTTTTCCGCGATATCCCACCTATGGAGCGTCATGCTCCAGGGGATTCCTGAAATTCGCGAGGCGATATACCCCATCGTCGCAGTCGTGGAGCCCCAATGTACGTGGATGTGACTAATTTCTTCCTTGTCGAACCGTTTACCGATAAAGACCCCTTTAGGAAGCACCGATAAATTCTTGATCAGCATTTTGACGTTTCTGGAGCAGATGAATATGTCCCGCAGCAGACTCCATACACGCCGATCGATCAGCAAATATAAACAAAGCAAAAGCAGCATTTTAACATTGATCAGAGGAAGACGGACGGAGTCGTCGACAAGCTGCTTCGCTTTGTCGTGAAAAACGGCGTTGTCCGGGCTTCTCGGCACGATCACCACTTGATGTCCCAAAGCTCTGAGAGCCCGGACCTCCTCAATGATAAACGTCTCCCCTTTTCCCCAAGGGGTGCTTGCGGTAACATACATCACTTTCTTCATGTTTGGCATCGTCCTCCTCTGCCGTTACAATCTGCAATAGGTAACGTTCTCGGGGCAAGCGGCTACTTCCAGAACGCTCTTGACATCGAACACAATGCCCCTCCCATCCCTCAGCATCGAGGTGATCCTGTTCCACCCGGAGACGGCGAAGTCTTGATGGGGAACGGCCAACAAAATAACGTCGCTCTCTTCAAGCCGCTCGGCAGGCACTACGGAAAGCCCGTACTCGTGCTGGACTTCCTCCGGATCGGCCAACGGGTCGCACAGCTGAACCCGGATTCCGAAGTCTTGCAGCTCTCTTACAATGTCGACGATTTTGGAATTCCGGATATCGGGTACATTTTCTTTAAACGTCACGCCCATTACCGTTACGAGAGCCTCTTGCACCGGAATCCCGCTCAAAATCATTTGCTTGACCAGCGAGGTGACAATAAACTGTCCCATGCCGTCGTTGATTCTTCTTCCGGCAAGAATGACCTGCGGATGATAACCGACGCTCTCCGCCTTGTAGGTTAAATAGTAAGGATCCACTCCGATGCAATGTCCTCCGACCAACCCCGGAGTAAAGGAAAGGAAGTTCCATTTCGTCCCTGCCGCCCGCAATACTTCGGAAGTGTCGATATCGAGCCGGTCAAAAATGATCGCCAGCTCGTTCATTAAGGCGATATTTAAATCTCGCTGCGTATTTTCAATGACCTTGGCCGCTTCCGCCACCTTAATGGATGGTGCGCGATATACGCCCGCATCGACGACCATGCCATACATATCCGCTATTACATTGAGCGTTTGTTCATTCTGACCGGAAACCACCTTGACGATTTTTTTGAACGTATGATTTTTGTCACCGGGATTAATACGCTCCGGCGAGTACCCGACGAAAAAGTCCGTTCCGGCCACGAGTCCCGAATGCTTCTCGAGAACGGGGATGCAAATCTCCTCGGTTGTTCCCGGATAAACAGTCGATTCGTAGACGAGAATGCTTCCTTTGCGGAGGTTGCGGCCGACGGTTTGAGACGCGCTTATCAACGGACCCAAATCCGGTTTTTTTGCATGATCGATCGGTGTGGGAACCGCCACTATAATAAAGTCGCATTCTTGAAGTCGTGTTTCGTCCGTCGTAAAATCGATCGATGCTTTACTTAAGTCTTCCCGGCTCACTTCTCCCGTAGAGTCCATGTGACGCTGGAGAGTAGAGATTCTGTGAGGATTTATGTCGAAGCCTACTACGGGCTGCAACTCTCCGAATGCTACTGCGACGGGCAATCCGACATAACCTAAACCTACGACTCCGATTGTTCTGTTCATCTGCTCGTCACCCCATAGTAGCTGGTATACCACTCCGCAAATTTTCCGATTCCGTCACTTATCGACGTCCTTGGCTTAAATCCGACATCCCTCATCAGATCTACCACATCGGCATACGTTTCCGGCACATCGCCAGCCTGGAGAGGCATGAACTCTTTGATCGCTTTGCGACCGAGCTTTTTCTCCAGCACCGTAATAAATTCCAGCAGCTCCACCGGCTGGTTGTTGCCGATATTGTACACTTTGAAAGGCGCGTAGCTCGTGCCGGGATCCGGACTGTCGCCGGACCAGAGCGGGTACGGTTCGGGCTTTTTGTGGGTCAGCCTGTAAATAGCCTCCACGATGTCATCGATATATGTGAAATCGCGCCTCATTTTCCCGTGGTTGAATACTTGAATCGGCTCGCCGGCCAGAATCGCTTTCGTAAACAAGAACAGCGCCATATCGGGTCTTCCCCAAGGTCCGTATACGGTAAAAAACCGAAGGCCTGTCGTCGGCAGTCCGAATAGATGGCTGTAAGTATGGGCCATCAATTCATTCGCTTTTTTCGTAGCGGCGTAAAGGCTGATCGGATGATCGACATTATGATGCACGGAAAAAGGCATTTTCGTATTCGCTCCGTAAACCGAGCTCGATGAAGCGTAAATCAGATGCTCCACGCCGTGGTGACGGCAAGCCTCCAGAATGTTGACGAACCCCGTTATGTTGGAATCGATATAGGCATGGGGGTTGACCAGACTGTAGCGGACGCCGGCTTGCGCGGCCAAATTGATCACGATCTTCGGCTTATGCTGCTCGAACAAAAGGGAGACCGCTTCGCGGTCTTCCAGGCTCGACCTTACAAAAACGAAATTTCGCTCCGCATTCAACATATTCAATCGGTCTTCCTTCAACGAAACATCGTAATACGGATTCACATTGTCCAGACCGATCACTTCATTTCCTTCCTCCAACAGCCGTTTGGCTACGTGAAAACCGATAAAGCCTGCTGCGCCCGTTACTAAAATCGACAAGAACAACACCTCTTCTTCATTAAATTGAAATGCATTTATTTCGCTTGTTCCTCGAGCCATGCCTGAAACATTAAAATATCCCATAAGTATCCGTGCCAGTTACGCGTCCCGTTCAGATGCTCGGTCCACTTCCGCCTGATCGGCTCGGCTTGAAAATATCCTTGCTTGTTCAATCGGTCCTCATCGATCAAATGCTCGGCCCACTCTCTCATCGGCCCCCTCAGCCAAGAATCGATCGGAACGCTAAATCCTTGCTTCGGTCGATCCATTAACGATTCGGGGACATACTTGTGCAGCACTTGCCTGAGCAGCCACTTTCCTTTTCCGTCCCTGATTTTCATAGAAAGCGGAAGTCTCCAAGCGAATTCGACGACCCGGTGGTCCAGCATGGGAATCCGGGACTCCAGACTGACTCCCATTCCGGCCCGGTCCACCTTGACCAATATGTCGTCGGGCAAGTAGCTGATGCTGTCATAGTACATCATGGTCTCATAGTAGTTGGAAAGGCCCTTCGGGATAACGGAATCGAACACGGTGACAGGCTCGTGTCCGCCGATCACAACCGACTCGGGGTACTGCCAATGGGATATCGATCTCCGATACAGCCTGGATGAGTCCTTGACGCTTAAAAGCTCTGCCAATGTGTACATCTTATCCCCGATATGCCGCTGTCCGCCGGCTTTATGCGGCGATAACCAACTCGAATGTTTATTCCAGGTTTCCTGCGGGATGAGGCGGATCATCTTGGACAACCCTTTTCTGCCGAAATAAGGGACCGAGCTGATTTTGCGCCAGACGTCATCGTTTTTAAAATATCGGCCGTAGCCTCCGAACAACTCGTCGCCTCCATCCCCGGACAAAGACACCGTTACGTGTCTTTTGGCTAACTGGGAGACCAAATAAGTCGGGATTTGCGAAGAATCGGAAAACGGCTCGTCATACAAGGAGGGAAGCAACGGAATTACATCCATCGCTTCCCTCGGTGTCACATATAGTTCGGTATGATCGGTTCCCAAATGACGAGAAACTTCCTTAGCCTGTTCGGCCTCATTATAGCCCTTCTCATAAAAGCCGATCGTAAACGTTTTGATCGGCGCCGCGCTTTGCGACTGCATCAACGCGACTATGGCGGAAGAATCGATGCCTCCTGACAAAAAAGCTCCGAGCGGAACGTCCGCGACCATTTGCTGACTAACCGCTTCTTTCAGAAGGGAATCTAGCTTCTCGACCGCTTCTGCGTCGCCCCCCGTAAATTGGGCCGATTTGCTGGAGTTGACCGTCTGTTCGACGGTCCAATACGAATTCTGTATAATCTCCCCCGTATTCGTATTCAAGCTCAGCATGCTCCCGGGCTTCAGCTTATACATGGAACTGTATATGGAATACGGGGCAGGGATGTAGTTATGGCGCAAATACAGGGTGAGCGCATCCCTGTTAATTTGCATGGAACATTTCGAATGGGCTTTGATCGCCTTCAGCTCTGAACCGAAGAAGAAAACGTTGCCGTTCCAGCCATAATAAAGCGGCTTCTCGCCCATTCGGTCGCGCGCCAGATGAAGCACCCTGCGTTCCCTGTCCCACAAAGCCAATGAAAACATCCCGACGAATTGCTGAATCGCCCTCTCCAGTCCCCATCGTTCGATGCAGAGCAGCATAATCTCGGTATCGGAATGCCCGCGCAGCTTGGCAACCGCATCCGGACACTCCGTCTCCAGCGCTTCTCTGATTTTCTTATAATTATAAATTTCGCCGTTAAACACGATGATGTACCTGCCGCTCTGGGAATGCATCGGCTGATGGCCCTCGGCCGATAAATCCATGATGGACAGTCTTCTATGCCCCATTGCCAATCCGATATCCGGATCAACCCAAAATCCGCTTGAATTCGGTCCGCGATGGATGATTTTTTCCGTCATGTTGACGATTTCGGTCACCATTTCGTCGCCCGAACGTGTACCGCTTCTTTCAAAGAAACCGGCGATTCCGCACATACATCTGCTCCCTTATCGTAATGATTACATGACGGACGCATACTGTCCGACGATTCCGCCTACTTCGAAATGCTGCTCCAGTTTGACCGAAGCTTTGCGATCGGGTCTGGCGAACCAATCCTCTTTCCATCCAATTGTATCTATAAGCCGGTCGGACTGACCGGTTAACTCCATAATCTCCCCGGTACCTCCCGGATGGCGTATGGCGAGCACCGGACAGCTTAGAGCGATCGCTTCCAGCAACACATTGGGCAGTCCTTCAAAAAAGGAAGACAGCACAAAAAGATCGGCATGCTTTAGCCAGCAATACGGATTTTCTTGAAAACCCGCGAATATGACCCGATCATGCAGTCCTAGGGAGTAAGTCAAGCTGCGAAGCTCATTCTCGAGCGGTCCGGTCCCGAGAATCCATAATCTCGCATCAGGTCTGACCATAAGCAGATCCGGGACGGATTCGATCAAACGCGCAAACCCCTTCTCATGAGAAAGCCGCCCGATCGCTACGATATTCGTACCGGCTTTGCCCGCAAAAGGGTTTTCTCCCGATCCGGCCTTTCGTTTAATCGTATCGATATCGACGGGATTGTAGATTTGTCTCATCTTCCCGGCTGGAATTTGGAAATGGTCTTCCAAATCCTTCATCATAAATCGAGATTGGCACACGATCAGATCCGCTTTCTTGTAAAACGTTCTATACAGATACGGCCATAGAAAAGCAAGCTTGCCGTGTTTGATGCTGTAGGAGACAATACTACCCTCCCTAATAATCAGCTTTACCCGTTTGGCCAAAAATGGCCGCAATAGAACAAGCGCAATATTCAAATAACCCAATGTAGAGAAAATCGTGTCGGGCTTCAGTTTCCACACGAGCTTCAATAAAGGAATGAACATGTATCTGACCCGCTTGACCCCCAGATCGTAAATACTGATATTAGGGGGCAATTGCTTGACATAGGGCCCTTCGAAAGCAACTACGGCCAGGCTGACGTCAAACTTTGCCGGATCCAAGTGCTTCAACAGAATCAGCAGGACGCGTTCGGCTCCGCCACCGTTCAAGGACGGAAGCATAAACAGTACTTTTCTTCGCATGACGTTCGACCACCTCATGTAGATCTTGCGGGGGATTCGCTTTGTAATAAGCCGCGATGCATAGAAACGCAAGGGATATGATGAACGGTCGGAACATTAAAATGTCATCATTAAAGAAACCCTCGATTGCGAAAATAAGCACAAATACGACTCCCCGCGTTTCTTTCTGGCGAAAAAAAAAGGAAAGAAGTCTGAAGCAGGCGTACGCAACGACGAGCAGTCCAACAATACCGTAGTCACTCCAGAGGAGCAGATATAAATTGTGCGGACCGATTGGCTGCGAATCGGAATACCCGGTTCCGTATCCGAATATAGGCGACTTTAACGCATGTTGATAATATTGTTCCGCCAAATATACCCGACTGTCCTGCAAGACGGCATCATCCTGGCCCTGAACGAAGCCGAGTACATTCTCCAGACGTTCCTTACCGTCAAATACCGAGAAGAAACGGCTCCCTCCCATTAAGGCAAATCCGGCGGCTATGGAAACGTACACGAGAAGCGAGCAAACCAAGAGCTTGACCACGTGCTTCAGACGCTCCCCGCTCCGAACTTTCAAAATCGCGGAGCATACATAGGCTGCGATTGTAAAACTGCAAATAACGAGACCGCCTCTGGAAAACGTTACGAAGACCCCAATAGCCGTTATGCAGCATAACAGCATGTCTGCGACTCGAAGCCGGTTCCAGTCCAAGCTCAAAATGAGCAGGAGCACTAACGTAAAAGCCCCGGTATTCGGATTAACGGCAAAACCCGCGGCTCGTCCGGTTACTCTAGTAAATAAGTCAACGTACACTACATCCAAAATGACCGTAACGAAATAGGCCAATAGCGAAATAATGAAAATAAAACGGATGTATCGCTGCAAGCTGCCAATTCGTCCGAACGAAAGAAACGACAGAAGGAACACCAGATTCAATGCTTGCAAAGTCCCGTTATTCACGATCGAGACATTGGCACCCGGATGAAAACAGTACAATATGCCCATTACCGAAATAATATAGTAAAACAGCACCGCTTCTTTGGAAAAGGCATACAACGAAAGCAGTCCTTTTCCCTGGTCCCGGACGATATCTTTGCAGAACACGTACAGCAGAATCGCTCCGGGCAAGCCGAGCGCAAGTATGATCGGCGCCGCCGGCAGCATCTGATGGTTGGACATGTAAAAATCGGTAGAGGTCAGGAAAAAGACGGTTATGAGTGACACATACGGAATAAGAAATAAATGGATTAAGCTTCTGCCGAACGATATGGATATGTCTGATCGCTTCAACTTCCGCGAATGATAATAGCTCATCCGTCGCTCCCCGATCGCTCCAGAGGCAACCGCCCATGACCAAGCAGCCGTCTGTACATCTCCTTGTACCGGGATTCCATAACGTTCAGGTTGAACAGCTTCTCCACCCGTTCTCTTCCCTTCCTCCCCATCGATTTTCTCTCCACATCGCTTCCGGTCAGCTGAAGCAGCGCATCTGTCAAAGCATGCACATCTCTGGGCGGGACGACCAACCCGTTATGACCATCGATAACGGCTTCCGCATTGCCCCCTACATCGGTTACAATCAATGGCAGCGAGCAAGCCATTCCCTCGATAATAGCGTTGGAAAAACCTTCTTCGTAGGAACACAACACTTGAATATCGGTAATATTCAAAATTTCCTGCACATCGCTGCGACTCCCTAGAAAGCGGACATGCTTACCTATTCCGAGTCTTTCGGTCAGCTCAAGCAGCTGCGCATACATTCCCCTGTCCCTTCCCGCCAGTAGAAACGTAATGTTCGCCGTTTTCCGCAGCACGGCTGCCGCAGCCTCCAAATATTCTTTATGCCCTTTGCATTCTGCGAGATTGGCGACATTCGTAACTACGATATGATCGCCGGGGATATGCAGTTCCCTTTTTAATAAGCTCGGTTTACTGACTCTGACAAACTTAGCGATATCAACCCCGTTATAAATCATCGTTACTTTTTTCTCAACGAACTTCTCTCTGCTGAGCGTATCTTTCAATACCTCTTGAGAATTGGTAGTTACTACGTCCGTGAATATATTCATCATGTTTTCAATCCATTGCAGTGCCGGCTTTCCGTCTTTGAACAATCCCAAGCTCCTCCTGCTTGTAATGACAAGCCGTACGCCGGCCAGCTTCGCTGCGATGGTTCCGAAAGCATTGGACCAGAATAAGTACGTATGTACGATGTGCGGTCGGTCTGCCAAAAGATTTTTCCTCAAACTCCTCAAAAGAGCCAGCGCCTCTTTTCCTTTGTCCGCATACCCCTTCGCAGGGCGGCTCATGTAATGGAAAGCTTTGACCTGTATCCCCATGCTCTCCACCTGTTCGGCGAAAGCGCCCTTTTCTCCCATGCAGTATATAACTGGAACAAAAAGGCTCTGGTCCAGTACCTTCATCAGCTCCACGAGATGCCGCTCCGCTCCGCCAGAGCTCAGGCTGCCGATTATATATACGATCTTATGCTTCTCTTCCGAATCGTTCACCAAAGACACTCCTTGTCGTCAGAGTCAGTTTTACTCCCCACAGTCTGTACATGACCAAAATCATGATGGAGCATAACACAAATGTGGAAATGATCCATATTACAAGCTGTATGGTTCCTCTGGGCGTAAATACATCCTTCAATATGGATATCGTCACGAACATGCTTGCATTGGCGCCCACAATCTTCATAAGGTCCAAGATCGTAACGCGCGTAAGTATGGAGCCGATTTTCCGAGTCATGAAGTAGTAAAGCAGGACTGTAGTAATCGCCGAAGTAATAACTGTGCTTACAGCCAGTCCGTTATGCCCGAAATGCTGCATCAGGACCACGTTGCAGCCGACACTCAGGATCAATCCGATGAATGAAACGAGTACCTGATATTTGGCGTCTTGAATCGCGTTATACATTCTCGCGAGAATCATGCTGCATAAAAAGATATAGAGTCCGATTGAATAAATGCTCCAAACGCTAGACGTATACCGGGTCGACGTTTCCGTGAATGCCCCTCTTTCGAACAGCAGCTTCACGATGTATGGGGAGAAATGAAAAATATAAACTGCAAGCGGAAGCAAAATGTAGCCGTATATCCGGTAAATGTCGTTGACTTTGGCTTTCAATGCGGACATGTTCCCTTGAGCGACCCAAGTCGTAAACGAGCTAAGCATCGTCGTCGAGATCGTAATGACGAAAATTTGCCGCAGCATGGAATCCAGTTTCTCCGCATAATTCAAGGAGGAAATGGCGCCCTCGTACAAATTGCTGGCCATAACCTGGTTAATCAGAGGGCTGGCATGTCCCAATGTGGCACTCATCATTAAAGGAACGGTCATCCAGAGCGCCCGCTTGACCTCGGGATTCCGAAATTCGAACCCTCTCGGATACCGAACATGCAATCTCCTCAAACAGACGGCCTGCACGACTATTTCAACCAGCGCACCCGCAAGCAGGCTATAGCATAGCGTGTACATGTTTTTGTCAGGGTCCAAATAAATATAAAGGACGGATGCCACGCAATTCGCAATGGTCGCGATCGCCGGAATGGCAAAATGCCGTCTTGCATTATACAAATTTTTGAGCAATGAAATCACGCAGTTCGTAACTAGTATATAGATGGAAACTTTGCTTAAAGAGATAAGCAGTTCAAAGTGCTCTGTCTCAAAGCCGATCGGAACGCTCCGCAAAAGCTCCCCTGAATACCTTACAAACAAGATGGATAGCACGAGCACGCTGCCGATAATCATCAAACTGATGCTTTTGTAGATGCGCAGCGTCTGTTCTTCACCGAATTTTTCTTCGCTTGATATAAGAATCGGAATTAGAGAGCCTTGCAAAGAACCCATGATCAAGCCCGAGAACAGGAGAGGAATGAACTGCGCCATCACGAAGATGTCGTATTCCACGTTCGTTCCGTAGAAAAAAGCGATCACGATACTTTTGAAAAAGCTTAAAATGTTGAGCATGAATGTAAAGATCATTAGCACAATTGTAGGATTTCTAATCAATCTCATCGTTTTGTCGGCTCCAGCTCAAGACTCAAACTACCGAAAGCTCTTTTTCGCGATCGGATTTTTGATAATTCGGAACGACGGCCTGGAGCTTCCTGTAAACCTCCAATATATCTTCCCCGTTCGTTTTTTCCATTTGCTTCATCTGATACTCCAGCTCCGAACGCACGATGTCGGAAGGCTTCCCGATAAAAATCCGATTATGCTTCGTCGAGCCGAGTCCCTCCTCCGTTGTCAGGAGCTCCTCGAACAACTTCTCACCCGGCCTGATTCCGGAATAGGCGATTTCAATATCGATATTCGGTTCGAATCCGGACAAACGGATCAAGTCTTTCGCCAAGTCCAATATTTTGACAGGCTCGCCCATATCCAGTACAAAAACCTCTCCTCCGTCCGCAAACGCGCCGGCCTGGATAACGAGCTGCACGGCTTCCGGAATCGTCATGAAGTAGCGCGTCATGTCGGGATGAGTAACGGTAACAGGACCGCCGTTTTTAATCTGCTCTTTGAACTTCGGAATGACGCTCCCTCTGCTCCCGAGGACATTGCCGAATCGTACGGCGGCGAACTTCGTTTTGCTGTAATGGTTGAGCGATTGGACGTACATTTCGGCTATCCGTTTGGTCGTTCCCATAACGCTCGTTGGATTCACCGCCTTATCTGTCGATATGAGCACGAATCGTTCGGCTCCGAACCGATCCGCGCAATCGGCCACATTGCGGGTTCCGAATACATTGTTTTTTATCGCTTCCATCGGGTTTTTTTCCATTAAAGGCACATGTTTATGCGCGGCCGCATGGAATACGACTTGAGGCGAATAAGCGGCAAACACTTGCTCCATACGGCCGATATCCTGTACGTCGGCTATAATGGTTTCTAGAATCAAATTCGGGTATTTCTCCCGAAGCTCCATCTCGATATTGTAAATGCTGTTTTCGCCGTGTCCCAATAGAAGAAGCTTCCTCGGCTGAAATAAGGAGATCTGCCTGCAAAGCTCCGATCCTATCGATCCGCCCGCACCGGTAACGAGGACAGCTTTGTTTTTCATGTAATTGGCAACTTCCTGAAGATCGATTTTAATTGGTTCTCTTCCCAGCAAATCTTCTACGTCCACATCCCTGATTTCTTTAACGGTAATCCTCCCATGGATCAAATCGCCAAGATTAGGTATAATTTTCAGCTTTGCTTTTGTCGATTTGCATGCTTCTATAATGGCCGATATTTCCCTTTTGGAAATCGAGGGCAGAGCAATCACAATATCGTCGATCGATAGCCGGTCGACCGCTTCCGCTATTCGATCACGCCCGCCGTATATCGGCAGTCCAAGCACCTGCAGATGGTGTTTTTTCGGATTATCGTCGATAAAAGCGACCGGGCGCATTTGCGAATTGCGATCGAACATCAACTCTTTTGCAATCAACGTACCGCAATCTCCCGCCCCGATTACAAGCGTTCTCCTCTGATTTGCGGCTTTTTTGAAATAAAAGTCGCGAAATACTCTCCATCCGAACCGGATTCCACCTTTTAAGAGCAGGCTTGTCTCGAATGTCAAAATCAACAACGACATCGGTACGAACGAATTCGATACGATTGTTGAAATGGCATACGATGACAAACAAATGACGGAAACGGCTTTTACTATCGACATCAGCTCGCCTACGCTGGCATACTGCCACACGCGGTTATACAACTTGAAAACATACATCACGACCGGGCAGATGACGGTAGCGACCGCCGCGTAGATCAACAGTTGATCCGGATGGACAAAGCCTTGACCGTCATAAGAAACGAACAAACCTGCAGCAAGAATGCTGCACCATACTATGACTATATCCATGCCGATAAGGACGAACATCCTCTTCTTATACCCCATACTCATCCTCCATTTTTATCAATCATGAAATTAAAAGAATCAGTCGTATATTTCTTGTCGACAACTGACTCTTTTAACGTCATGAATGGAAACAAAATGGGCATCTAACCCAGCCTCACACCACACCCTTGACAATAAACGTCTAAGGCTATACCAGCCCACAGCATGGTCGAGTGCCTACAGTGATAAAGGTCCAGTAGACATTACCTTTGTCGTACTTACCAGCCTGAAGCTTTTAAGCGGATTACGGAAACGTTACTTGTACTTGTAATTGTTGAGAACAACACCCAGCGTTCGTCCTTGAACCCGACCGATCGTTTCCAGTGCCCTCTGAATTTGCTGCCGCTTGGTTTTGTCCGAACGAACAACGAGTACAATACCGTCACACACGGCAGCGATCCATTGAGCATCGCTCACTTGCAGCATCGGCGGCGCATCGATAAGAATGATATCGTATCTCTCCCGACAGCTTTCCAATAACGAGGCGAAACGAGGTGGAGAGAACTTTTCCGAGAGATTGTGAGATAAAGCTCCGGTAGGCAGCAAGCTTAAATGCTCGATCTGCGTTTCCTGAATCGCATCCTCGACCGGGATCGAACCGCTTAAGACTTCGACCAGCCCTGCTTGGTTCGAGCAGCCCAGCAATAAATGAAGCTTTGGATGCCGACAAACCGTATCAACCAGAAGTACTCTTTTCGCTTCGTGAGCGTACACTATCGCAAGATTGACGGCTGTCGTTGTCTTGCCATCACCCTCATTCGGGGAAGTAATAGCAATCGATTTGGCGCTTCCTCCATCCGTGGAAAACTGGATGTTCATTTTTAATGTCCGGTAATTTTCCGCGATGGCAGACGATCGGTTCAAGTAGCACGCAAGCGGATATTTATCGGTTGACGCCTGCATAAGTCGACTCGCCCACCTTTCGTTTTTGATTGGATACGGCGCTGCGATCGCTCTTCAAGTCATTCTTGCGAATCGTGGAGACGGTAGCCAGTAACGGCACATCCAAATATAGTTCAACATCGTTTTCGTAACGGATCGAGCTATCCATATATTCGAGCAAAAAGACCAGGGCAGCCGAAATCATCAAAGACGCTGCGATCGCTAACAACAAATTCAGCTGAAAATTCGGTTTGACCGGTACAGGGTTCCCTTTCAATTTCGCGGTCTCCAGAATCGTTACATTATCGATATCCATAATTTCAAATATCTCTTGCTTGAAGACGCTGGCCACTGCATTAGCGATATTCGCAGCTCTTTCGTAAGAAGGATCAAATACGCTAATATGGATGACTTGAGACTCGTTGGCCGATTTAAAGGTCATTTTCTTCAAAAGCTGCTCGGACGAAAGTTGAAGAGCGGGATAACGTTCCGCTACTTTATCCAATACCGCCGAAGTTTGGATAATTTCCTTATAAGTGTTTACGAGCTTAATATTCGTCGTCACGGCGTTCAAATCATAAACGGTTTGCCCGGTGGGCAGTTGGTTGCCTTTGTTGACAACGAGCTTGGTCGTAGCCGAGTATTCCGGTGTTACAAGATAATAACTGTACACGGCCGCAAAGATGCAAGCCGCAATCACACAACATAAAACTAACCAAATTCTCCTTTTTACGATAAGAAAATAGTCTTTTAATTCCCGATCCATCGTCTCTCCTCCAAGCGAACGGTATGTGTGCATGTTTCCAACTGGCGGTAACCTTGAATCATTTTTCGATATATCGCGTTTTGATGAGCCGCCACAGTTTGAATGAATCGAACCATTCGACCGATTTGTTCTCCCGGTAGTGTCAAGAAATCCACAATGTAGTCCGTGCATATTTGGTTTGTATTCGCATGAATAATTTCGCCTGCAACCGACAAATGAAGACTTTGAAAATTGATTTCGAATTGAAGTACGAATTTTCTCTCGACCGGAAATTGCAGATGAGTCGAAAACTGCAATGTGGATAGACCGATTTCGCGAATTTCTGCGATCGCGATGCTGCTCCAAACTTTACAATCGTTCAAGCGTATGATTCTCATTTCGGCGTTTAATGGATGTCGAAGTTGTAGTCCCGTCCCCTGTCGATCACGACACTCAGCTTTAATCATCATTGTTCTCCTTGTTTGATACAAAAAGTATCTCGTTACCCTTACTTTATGATACAATATGTATCAAGTCAAGCATTATGCATGTATAGTTTTTATGAACGATCACTTCTTCGTCGCTTTCTCGCCTGATTGCCCGGTTTCTTCTTCGGCTCTTGGTTGGCGGTCGCTTCTTGCCGTTTCTCATTTTTCAGGTCATTAGAGCTTTGCAATTCCGACAATATTTGATATATTTTTTTTGGCTCCAAGTCCAAATACTTCAAAACATCGATAATATCAATTTTTCGTTTAGATCCCATAGACCCCCCTAAAACATGGATAAGAATAAACAGCAACCCCTTTTATCAGCCGTCTTGTATCGAATGCTATGAGTGCGAAGTCTCCGCTTGGTCACCTTGATATTAGATACAATTTGTATCATTGTCAAGCGATAAATTTTCGTGTTAATTTATATGTGTACGTATTGCTCCACTTTTTCAACTTGTATTCGACATAATACCATGGGTATACTTAAGTTATATGGAAACGCTGCAATAGGAGGGTTGAAATGGTTAGATGCGGAGAAAGAATAGCATACCTACGCGAAAAACGGGGCCTCACTCAAGAGGAGTTAGCGAATAAATTAGGAATCTCGCGCGCCGCATTATCCCATTATGAAACGAATCGACGAGAACCCGATTACGAAACACTAGGCAACATTGCGAATTATTTCAATATTTCACTGGATTACTTGCTTGGCAGGACAAATAATCCAGATACGGTACTAGACGATGATGTACGTGAATTTGTAGACATTCTCGAGCTTTCCGACGAAAAAATATTAGAAAGATTCGCACTAACAATCGACGGACGCAAATTATCGCCCGAAGAATCGAAACGCTTCATCGCCTTTGTCAGAGCCGAACGTCTCATGAAAGAATAATTCCCTGCCTTTTTCGTGTTGTCGGCCGTTTCCCGGCCCTTTTTTTTAACACTATGTATACAATATGTATCGGAGGAGAAAAACATGAACAAAGATCAGAACAACGCAAAAACAGACATGTCCAGAAGAAAAGCACTTGCAACTCTCAGTACGGCAGGAATGGCGCTGCTCAGCGCACCGTTCCTCTCAGCCGCGTCGAGTCCACTCCCTGTTGCTGTCCGAGCGAACGATCCCGCTCATTCGGACGGAATTGTCAATATAGTGGACTTCGGCGCAATAGGCGATGGAAAGGCGGACGATACGGCGGCCATACAAGCTGCATTACATTCAGGAGCAGGAAGTGTGTTGATTCCGGTAGGCGATTATAGGATCACATCTACACTTACAGTACCGGACAAAGTAACTTTAAGGGGAATAGGCAGGCTTTCCAGGCTGTTAAAGTACTTTAACGGAGATATGGTTTTGCTGCAGGATACGGCAAAACTGATTGAACTGGAAATCGACGGCCGCGGCAAGTCGTTCTCGGGACGAGGGGTTGTCATAGATTCCGGTACGAACCAAAAAATACTGGACTGTTCCATTGTCAATACTTTAGGTTATTGTGTCGAATTCTCGGTGCCTGCTGCAGGCAAAATATCCACAATCGACAAATGCCTAATGTATACGCTAACTCCTGCGAATCTCCCTGCCATCAAACTGCCTGAGAGCGAGCAGAACGGAGACCGTAAAATTATTTCGGTCGATTGCGGGGGAGGGCTTTTGGCCGACTTCGGAGGCTGTTCGACCGTTCTGGTCACAAATTGCAATACGATTGGCGTCATTTTTAAACCCGCATCGAAAAAAGTATCCATGATCGGCAACCGGATAGCGGGAGGAACAGCCGGAATCAACGTGGAAATATCAGGACTGAATCATACGATCATCGGCAACATATCCGCCACCCCTTTCTATATCATGCAGGATTGTGATGGATCTGTCATTATGGGCAACGTTGCTAAAATCGTGGACCAGAGCAGAGGAAAAAACAAGGTCGATTCCGATACCCCCGGAATTACGTTGAGCAACAATTATGGAGGCTTCCATGCGGACAGCTCTTATATGGTTCTGGGCGCGGGAGGAACTAGCCCCAATGCCGGCTCCATCTCGTTCGGGGATGGGACGGGCTGGAAATTAAACATTGGGACAAGCGTGAACAAAACCTTTGTACCCAAGTTTACTTTCTATGACAAAGGCTGTCTGCGCTTCGAACCGATGAATGCAAATCATGCCGCTCCCGGCTCCGTATTTACGGATACTGCGGACAAAAAGCTGAAATATAAAGATGAAACCGGCTTGACAATGAATCTGGGCGGATCGGTTTTAGGAAGTCAACCCAACAGCACCGCATCGGATATCGCTTCGCTTAGAAACGATTTTAATGCTTTGCTCTCAAAAATGAAAGCATCCGGTCTGATGCGCACTTGATCGCGATAATAGACCCTAATTCTTATAACGGAACTGATTTCGGCCCGAATACTCGTCCGAGTCAGTTCCGTCACCATTCCGACCGTTTCTACATCCTTGCCGCCCCGTACATCAGTATAAATTTCTGACTGCACCGGCAGCATCTTTAAACTTCAATTTATTGTCTGCGGAATCGACAAACAAAGTTCCATTGGCGGCGTGAAAGTCCTTCATCGGTTCGAAATAAAGACAGCCTTTATCGTAAAAGCTGAATTTCGCGGCAAAGGCGCCGTTTCTCTTCGTTCCGACATTCAGTTTCCAGCCTGTACCGTCTCCGAAAGAAATGGATGCGGCATCCGGACTTTTTCCGCCAGCGCCCACTTGAAGAAGAGAACTGTCGGAATGGATCATGCCGTAGTTATCGATGACCGATACGCCTTTCTGCTTAATGTCGATATTGTTAGTCCCACCCGTTTCATCGATGATCGTTGCCGAATTTCCTACAACGGACGATCCAGATGTATCCGATTTCACGATTATTGGAGTTGCGGATATATTTCCGACGATAGCGTGATTAATGCCGTGCACTTCCACATTTAGACCTGCCGTGCCTCCGGCAATTCGATTCCCTACCAAGCTTACCTTTTTCGATGCCGGTCTGAACACTACGCCGATCGTGTTGCAATGTGCCACTAAAATTGTAGAACAGCCCGCAAAATCAGCCAGTACCCCTCCTCCACAGTCGACGGAAATAAGCTTCCGATCCCCGTTGGCTTCGTTATCGGGATATTTTACGGCCGGGAAAGTCCTGCTAATCGTGTACAGCAGGCTGTCTTCGATTGTGGAAATGATCCCTGCGCTGCTCGTTGTATATTCGACGCAGTAGCTCATCGTATTTACAATGGTGCAATCCATAATTTTTTGATTGTGCCCTGAGTTAATAATAACGCCTCTCCCCGAGAAGGTCGCCCCTTTCCCGTCCAATTCGATTTCTATCAGCTTGGAATCGGTCCCCATCTCAATCATGTCGCCGTTAAAACCTTTTAATATTTTCGACATTCTTCCGATGCCGCGCATAGTGACGAATTCGGGGATATATAGTTTCGAAGTTATTTTATAATAGCCCGTTGGAACCCGTATACTTCCCGCACCCGAACTTAACGCAAGACGAAAAGCATTCGTATCGTCGACCGAACCGTCCCCAACCGCGCCGTAATCCAAAATGTTTACTTCCCACGGCATTGCCATCACCCCACGTTTAAATTTGTAGAAGCCGACTGGTCGGAATAGGGCTGTATCCAGTTTAGTGTTAGAACCATTGTATGCGGAGTGTATCGCTATGTTACATATCGTATCAAATCAGGCGTAGATTCGGGGGCCAATCAGCCCCCGCCCTCACATCAACAACAAAGCATCCCGCCCCTTCATGCCCGGAACGATGCCCAGCTTCTCCGCTTCATGGGTGACCGACTCGAGCGGCGCCTCCAGCAGATCCGTCAGCGAGCGCACGCCCGTAGCGCGGCCTGCGATAATGTGCCGTTCCTTCAGCCTCTCGTTCAACAGCCCAACATCCAAGGCGCCGCACATAATATACCCTCTTTCGGTCGCGATCGCAATGAGCGTCGTTTTCGGCAGTTCAACGGTTATCCCGATCACAGTCCGGCCTTCGATCACAATCGGTTTCGCCTCCATCATATCGGACCTTATCTCCCTTCGCGTCAAGTCCATACCAGCATATGCAGCCCGCTTTTGGTTCGTCCGGTCGAACGCCTACCCGAGACGGGACTGCACTCGGAGCCGTATCGAATTCGCCCGCTGGAAACTGCATACATTACTTCAATTTAAAATATTTGTTATACTAAGGACTACTTACCTATTGAAAAATCAGGACGTGAGGATATGGATCTAGATAAACGGGCGCTCGAGAAAAAAAAGCACTTGTTCCGAGTGGAGATTATGGTGGAGGAAGCTACTCAGACGATGGCGCTGGCCGCCCTTCTGCAAATACTGAATCATCCGAAGGTGGACGATTTCCGGATCGCGGAAGGCATCCAGTTCGGCAAAACGATCGAGAAAACCGTCAGCGAAAGCGCAGCCCAGCCTTTCGCCATACCGCCGAATCAGACCGTCTCGAATAAAAATGCGATTGCCGGTCAAAGCGCCTCCGCGAAGGAAGGCGGAAAGCCGAAATCGCCGAAACAGACTCCGGAAGCAAAGCCAGCATCCGCCCCCAAGGAGGAGACGGGGACGTTAAATTTGGAAAATTTGATGCAGCTGAAGGAAAGCGGAGCCCTCGTACGTATCGTCGTCGTCAAAGGAAAGGGCGTGAAGCTTAGTCTGCCTTGCCGCATCCTGAATTTCGATCCGGGCGGGCAGCAGCTGACGATTTACCACGTCGACGAGAAGAAGGTGTACTCCTTCACGTTGAACGAAATCGAGGATATTATTATGTAAAGGAACAAAGCGCTACTCCGAAGCCGCGGACTTTGGAGTAGTCTTTTTTTGTTAACGATCCCAAAATCAATCCATTATATGTCGCCCGAATGAATGCAGGTCCGGCCTCCGCGTACATACTACATAAGAATTTCTCCATGCTGCATGGGGCACCGGGCTTGCTTCGATTGCATCCCCAATTCCTATTATGAACGAGGTCAACCCTTATGGACTTGCATTCCGGCAAATCGAATTGGATCGACAGCCTCCTCGCGCTTCCTTCTTTTCCATCACTCGAGCATGACGTGTCCTGCGACGTTCTGGTCGTAGGGGCCGGAGAATGCGGGGCGCTGTGCGCATACGAGCTGGTGAACCGAGGGCTGGACGTCATCGTGGTCGACAAGCGGAAGGCCGCATCCGGCACATCCAGCGCGAGTACCGGCATGCTGCAGGTTTCCAACGACAAATCGCTGTATTCGTGCATCAACTCGCTCGGACAAGAACGTGGAGTTCGGTTCTACAGCCTATGCCGGCAAGCTCTCGATCATCTGGAGCTGCTTTCGTCCACACTGGATGCGGATTGCCAGTTCAAACGAAGGGACAGCCTCTACTTCGCAAGCTGCGAGGAGGATGTCCCCTCTCTTCGCACGGAATATGAGACTTTGTCGAAATACGGCTTCGACGTGGATTACTTAAATGAATCGGACATCGGCAGCCGGTACTCGTTCCGCAAGCCTGCAGCCATTTATTACCGCAACGACGCGGAGATGAACCCGTACCGGTTCGTGAACGCCCTGCTTCGGCACGTTTCCCGGCAAGGCGCGCGCATATTCGAGCATACCGAAGTTAAACGGCATACGGCTTTGAAGGACGGTATCGTTTTCCATACGCCAAACCATCGGATTCGGGCACGTTATGCCGTCGTAGCGGCGGGATACGAGACGCAGGAATGGCGCAGAAATTCGAATGCCGTCATGGAGAGCACGTTCGCGATCGCCACCCAACGACTGGACGGCTTCCCCGGATGGCCGGGCCGCTGCCTCATCTGGGAAACCGCTCGGCCGTATTTGTATATGCGGACGTCGGCGGACAACCGGATCGTGGCGGGAGGATTGGACGAAAGAACAGACAATCCGGCCGAGCGGGAGCGTATGCTGCGCCATAAATCGGTTCTGCTCGTAGAACGGCTCCGTCAGCTTTTCCCCGGAATATCCGAGCTGCGGGCGGAGTACGCTTGGACGGCCGCTTTCGCCAGAACGCATGACAACCTTCCCTTGATCGGCCCCCAGGAAGCTTTTCCGCGTTGTTATTTTGCCTTGGGCTACGGCGGGAACGGCAGCGTGTACAGCACGATCGCCTCGCAAATCGTCGCCGGCTTGCTGGTCGACGGCCATCACCCGGACGCGGAGCTGTTCCGTTTCGATCGACCTAGTAAGGACACAGAGATATTCGTATAGACAAGCCGCATTTTGAGTCAGGCTGGTTGTTTGTCCACGCACCGGAAAGGCTGCCGCATAGTATGAGGTAGGTTCGCGAAAAAGGAGGATATCCGATGCAATCTACCGTGAAACGGCAAGATGTGAAGAAGCTTGTCGGAAAACAGATCTATGCGGTGAGAAAAAACGGGTCGGTCGTAACCGGTACGCTGCGGGGCATGAAAGGCAACGAGCTCATTTTGGAGCAGAAGAAAGGCAAGTCGGTCAAAACGACGGCGTTCATCCCGCTCGTCCTGTTCGATCTGTTGGCCATCGGCACGTACGGCGGTTACGGGGGTTACGGGGGTTACGGAGGCTTTGGCGGCTATCCAGGTTATGGAGGCTTCGGGGGATATCCCGGCTTCTGGTAAAGCAAGCAAGACGGCTGGAGCATGCGCTCATGCGGCATCGACTCCGGCCGTCTTCTTTTTTGCTTTCAGCCGCGTTTGCCGGCTACCGCAGCCAAGCAAGCCCATCCGATCAGAAAAGCAACGCCTCCGAACGGCGTAATGATGCCGAGCTTGCCGATGCCGGTTACGGCCATGATATACAAGCTGCCCGAGAACAGCACGATTCCCGCGACGATGAAAGCTCCGGCGCGGGATATCCATTTCGATTCGCCCAGCTTGTCCGCGAGCAAGCCTATCAGAATAAGCCCGAGCGCATGGGCGATATGATACTGGACTCCCGTCTCGTAGGCGGAGAGCATGGAGGCATCGATTTTATCCTTCAAGCCGTGCGCCCCGAACGCGCCGAGCGCGACTGCCAGCAGCATGGCTGCGGCGCCTAAACGTACATAGTTGCGAAACATCGAATCGTATTCTCCCTTCGCGTCATGCCATTACCACAAGAATACCGGAACAGCGCCGCGAACGCCAGCGAACATTCGGTGAACCTGCCCGCAAGGACCCTGGCGGACGAAAAAAATCGCGCCAATCGGATAGATCGGCGCGATAGCCTATTCGCTTATGGTGCGGGAAGCGTTACCTGCAATTCATCGAACGATACGTAGTACGTGGTCGCCGAAGGGTTTCTCTCCCAAATCGTCTCCACTCGAATCGTGTGCAAGCCTTCCGGCAGCGGCCCGGTATCGTATACGTTCTGTCGATAAAATAAAGCCCGACATCTTGCGAGGTTATCGCGGGATTCGGCAAAGAAATCGTCTGCCAATGGTCGGTATTGCGGATCGATACCCACGAGTCCAGCGGCTCCGTATACATGTTATGGACGTGCACGACGTTAAATCGCAATTCGTCGCCATCGGATACTCCCCCGGCCGCAATCGATGACGTACAACGTGTTCGACGTAGTCGAGGTCTCGTATTGGTACGGTTGAATATGTTCTCTCCCCTGATCCGTGGACAAATTGATATTGTCCATGACCGGATTCCATATCGTATTGACCCAAATCTACTATTTTCTTTTGTAATTTTATGAACCAATAATTATTTTTCTTAACTTTTAATGAACCTGATTCCTTTTTTTCTTTCGTGTCGGATTAGTCCGACGTTTCCGCAGAAATAGAAAAAGCCTTCAATCTCCTGCAAGAGGATTGAAGGCTTTCCAGTTCATTCCGATCGATTCCGCTTTATAGCGTCTTCTGGCCGGGCTTCCAGTTAGCCGGACACAGCCCGCCGGCCTGAAGCGCCTGCAGGACGCGCAGCGTCTCGTCTACGCTGCGGCCGACGTTCATATCGGTCACGACCTGGTAGCGCAGCACGCCTTCCGGATCGATAATGAACAGCCCGCGATGGGCGACTCCTTCTTTGGCATCGAGTACGCCGTAAGCCGCAGCCGTTTCCCTCGTCACGTCGCCGGCAAGCGGGTAGCGGATCGGCCCGATTCCATTGCTGTCCCGCGACGTATTCATCCAAGCGCGGTGAGTATAGACGCTGTCCACGGATACGCCGACGATTTCGCAATCGAGATCGAGGAATTCGTCGTAACGGTCGCTGAAGGCAATAATTTCGGTCGGGCATACGAACGTGAAATCGTACGGCCAGAAAAACACCATCAGCCATTTGCCTTTGTAATCGTCGAGCTTTACTTTTTCCTCCAACGTCTCCACGTTTTTGGTCGAAGGCAGGTTGAAGCTCGGAGCGGGAAGCCCCATTTGGGCCAATTTGCTATCCAATGCGGTTGTCATGTTCGTTAGTCCTCCTAGGCGGGTATGGGATTCGATGTCGGGTTGCAAACTAGAAAAAGTTGGCGTACAACGTTGCTTCTACGTATTCGTTACTGCGCGACCGCTGCGGCCAACGCCTTTTTGATCCGGCTCGGGTTCAAGCCGAGAATTTGCATGCCGCCGATGACGGTTACGGGAACGGACATCAGCCCCATTCCTTCCAGCTGCTGCGCGTATTCGGGATTCGTATCGATGTTGCGCTCCTCGTAGGCAATGTTCTGGTCCTTCAAATATTGCTTCAATTGCGCGCAGTAATGGCAGTTTGTACTCGAATAGACGATCGCTTCGGACATATTTCATCTCTCCTTTGAAATTACTTATACTGAGGCAGCACTTGGGCACGCTTGTTAATATATTTGTCGACGGCCATGGCCGCAATGGCGCCGTCCGCGGCGGCAACGACAGCCTGCTTGACCGGAGTTCGGCGAACCTCCCCTGCTCCGAATACGCCGGGCACGGGCGATTGCATCAGCGGATCCAGAATCATGAACCCGTCGTCGTCGAGCGGAACCTGGTCCTTGATCAGCTCGGTACCCGGCTTGCTGCCCGATAGAAAGACGAACACTCCGTCTACGTCAAGCAGCTGCTCTTCCCCTTCCCGGGTGCGGACTTTGACGCCCTCCACATGGCGCTCCCCGACGATTTCCAGCGGTTTCGTACGGAACAGCCACTCCGTGTTCGGCAGCTCGGGCACATGGTCGACGCCCTGCAGCCCTTCGCGCGGCACGATAAAGGTGATGCGCTCGGCGAACTTGGCCAGCGCGGCGGCTTCCTCGAGTGCCTCCTCCGAATCGCCGATGACCGCAACCGTTCGTCCCTCGAAAAAAGCTCCGTCGCACGTGGCGCATATGCTTACGCCTTTGCCGAGCAGCCGCTCCTCGCCGGGAAGCATCCGGTTGCGTCCTTTCGAGCCCGTCGCGAAAATGACCGATTTCGCTTCATAAATGCCGTCTGCCGTAAATACGGTTTTGACATCGTCCTCCACGTCTACCGCCGTAATCGTCGTCTGGATGTATTCGGCGCCGAACGATTGCGCCTGGCTGCGGAAACGTTCCAGCAATTCCTTGCCGGTCCATTCCCCTTCCACTCCCGGATAATTAGCGATTTTATGGGTTAACGCCAAGGCGCCGGTATAGGGAGCCTTATCGATCACGAGCGTCTTCAACTGTCCTCTTGCCGTATAGATGGCGGCGGAAGAGCCTGCGGGTCCACCGCCGATAATAATAACGTCGTACATGCCGCCTCACCTCTTTTCCATCAAATATTAATTACTATTTTATAATTATTATAATTTAAAATGGGCGAAAGTCAATACTTAATTATAATTATTCTAAATAGAGGAAAGACCTTCGATTACCGGCATGACTTGCTCCGCTATTTCCAAAACTACGTCGGCACGTTCCGCAAGCGTAAAGACTGCTATCCTTCATTGATCCTGCTCCTTACGGAGAAGACGTTCCTTCTTTAATGTTGGTCGCATAGATACGAAACGTCACATTTTCATTGGCAATCGCCTGATTATGTGATACAATACGTATCATATAGCAAGTGCTCCAGTACAACAATACGCACAACGATAAGGAGGAATCCCTTATGCCCAGGAAACGGATCTACACGGACGAGGAGCGGCAAAATCGGCATCGCGAAGCAAGCCGGAAATACCGGGAAGCGAACCTGGAGAAAGTCACCGCCTACAACAAACAGTGGAAGGTCGATAATTGGGAATATTACCGCGAATACAACCGCGAATATTTGCGGCGCTGGCGCCAGAGCAAGAAGATGGGCCGCGTAACAAGCTAGCGTTCGCCGGCGCAGCCCCGAATTCGAATAAGCCTGCACGTCCCTTATGTCTCTTCGAGAGCAAAGGGAATGTGCAGGCTTCTTGCATCACTTACTAGTCATCGGACCGGAACTCGACCAGAGACGCAAAGTTTCGTCTGCGTCTTCGTTATTGCATGCCCGTCGAAGCATTAGGCATCCATCCGGCGTTCCGCAGCTCGGCGACGGAGGCTTTGACGCACTGTTCTCCGTCCTGACCGAAATATTCGAACGAAATGAATCCTTCATAGCCATTCGAGTACAGCGATTGGCAGATGCTGACGTTATCCACGTCGCCGTCGAATACCGAGGTCGGCTTGCGCGTCTCCGGCGAGTCGAGATTCCAGAAATAGCTTTTCATATGCACATGGTCCGTATAAGCGTACAAAGCTTCCAGCGCCTCGAGTTGGTCGACGCGGTCCAAGTACAGGTTGAACCCGTCGAAGATCATGCGCAGCCGCGGATGGTCCGCTTCCCGAAATATGCGGCGGATCGGCTCGATTTGGTCGGCGAACGTGTTGTTGTGCAGCTCCAGCCCGAGGTTCACTCCATACCGGTCGGCAATGGCGAGCGCCTTCTTGAGCCGTTCCATCGCTTCCGCCCACAGCTCGTCCGGCGTCTCCCGCGAAGGCAAATGGCCGAAAAAAATCCGGACGAGAGGACTGCCGAACCGAACGGCGTATTGCGCCGCTTTCTCCACGATCGCCAAGCATGCTTCGGTCGTTTCGTCGCTCTTCGAGAAGGACACATACGGACTGATCGCCGGCACCCGGATCCCCGCACCCTGTATGCCCTCGATCAATCCGTCAATCGATCCGTTGCGTTCGGCGTATTCGTCGATATGCCCCGTCCACAGCTCGATGCCGTCCAGCCCCAGATCGCGCACCCGCTCCAATACATATTCCACCGGCTTGTCCCGGTTGCCCGTCGAGCAAAGACTCCATTTCAACGTCAGCATCCTCCTAAGATCGCGCTGTTACACGCGTTGTTCCGCGCCGGTTTCGCTCGAACGGTACATCGATTCGACGACGGCTACGACGCTGCGGGAATATTCCATCGACGAGCTCGGCTCGACGCCGTCCTCGATGTACCGGATTAGATCGCGGTACTGCAGCACGAACGGCGGAGCCTCTTTGCTCACGGGCACCTCGACATACTTGCCGTCCTCGCTGATCCACAAGCCCTGGCTGGTCGCCAGCTTCAGCATCCCGCCGGTAAAAATCAGCTCCGTTTCGTTGCGCGGGACGACGGTGTACCCGGATTGGGAGATCGTCGCGGGTATTCCGCTCTCGGTGCGCAGCCAGGCGATTCCGCTGCCCTCGATGTCTCCTTTTGTCCCGTAATGACTGACCGACGCTTTCACTTGCGCGATGCGGCTTCCCGTCAGCCATTGGATTTTGTCGACCGAGTGGGAGCCCAGATTCATGAAAATGCCTCCGCCCGCCTTCGCCTTCTCGAAAAACCAGGCCGGACGCGTATCGCGGTAGTACGGCACATGGCGCACATCGTTGATCATGACCAGCGTGCCGAGCGTACCCGCCTCGATGATCGCCTTGGCGGCCCGGTTGTGGGCGATATAATGCTGCGTATGGCCGACCATCAGCCTGACTCCGGCGATGCGCACCGCTTCGATAATTTCGTCGCATTCGGCTGCGTTCAGCGCCATCGGCTTCTCCAGCATCACATGGCAGCCGCGGGCGGCTGCGAATAACGAGGCTTCCTTATGCAGAAAATGCGGCAGCGTGACGACCGCGATGTCCGGCTTCTCCCGCTCGATCATTTCCTTGTAGTCGGTATAAGCCGAAATACCGTATTCGGCAGCCACGGAATCGGCCCTTTCCCGCGAAATATCGGCCAAAGCGACCGCCGTCAATCGTTCCATCCGCCGAAGCGCTTCCAAATGGGAGACGGCAATGCCGCCGGCCCCTACGATTGCCACTTTGTATGCCACTGGATTCCCTCCGTTATGCGCTCGTCGCCGCCAAAAAAGGTCTCCCGGCAGCGAGTGGGAGACCGTGCTTGCGAGCGCTTGATTCATATATTATAAAGCAACCGCTTTCGGCTCAGCAACAACGCGGGATGTCTTTATGTCGTCCAAATGATCGGCCGTAATGAGGACCGCCCCGACGGCACGAATGCGATCGGGGCGGTCATTGGCTGCTATACGAACAATCCGGAGAGCGCCGGGTACGGCTTGACGTATTTGGCATACTTGCGCTCATACGTTTTCCGGTTCGCCTCGAGCGGGCTTATCCTATAAACTTCTCATAGACATCGAGCGCTTTCTCGAGCGTCGCCTCTCCGGCCAGCGTAACTTGACGCATGCGGGCCGTCTTCTTGTCTCCGGGAGCAAGGTCGCTGCCGAACAAGGTGAAATAGAGCGCATTATGTTTGCGGATACTGTCGTTCTCCTCCGGGCTGGAGTAGGTTACGCCGATTGCCCCGCATTCCGCAGGATCGGCCATCTGGACGACATGCAGGTCGCCCGTGCCCATGATCGCGACGGCTCTTCCGTAAAAAGGCCCGGTGACGAAAGGAGCTATCGGCAGCCCCGTCTTCTCGTTCAACCAGCGTCCGTCCAGCCGGGTATGCCCCGCTTCGTTGTCGCGCGGCAAATATACGTAATGGCCTTTGATCAAAGGATGGTCCTCCACCTTGTGCAGCAGCATGTCGGCGGAATCGGTCCGGGCCGGCCACTTCGGTATGATCGCATAAGGCTCCATCGCGAAATCGAAATAGGACGATATCGTAATTTCATACTTGGACATCGCTTTTACCGCTTCAATGGAAACCGTCAAGTCTATCGTTTCTTCGTCGACGATTTCGTAAACCGCTTCCACGCGGCACGGATTGACCTCCGTCGGTTCCCACTCCAGCACGATTCCCCGCTCGGATTGGGACTTGACGCGAATCGGCTCGTATCGGGCGATTCCTTGAAGCCTTCGATCGAACATGATCCGGTATAAGTTCAAAGCGAAATAAGGCTCGCGGACGAGATCGAAGCCGACCTCCGGTCTCCGGAGCGAGGCCAGTCCATGCCTTTCCTTGTCTGCGCCGAGAACGATGTCCGTCTCCCCCGCCCGGTACGGGAATCGAATAGGTTTGATTGCGGACTGCTGGTCGTTTGCCATAGTTATTCCATCCTTTTCTTCCTTGTTGGATTATGGGCCGCTGCGCTATAAAGCGCGCGACAGCAAGCGGACGAAGTCGTCGTCGCGGTACAGCACGCTTTGACCGTCCAGACGCACGGTTTCGTTGCCGTCGCAATATTTGCGATCCGCCATATCCGTACTCATGTACCGGATCTGCAAGGTAAAACGGACGCAATACCGGAAATGGCTTCCGTTATATCAAGCCGATCGGATAGAGCTCCGGAAATAGCGGAACAAACTTCCGCTACCCCGATCGATACCGGCGGAAGCCGGCAATATTCCGCGACATAACGGCACGGTGTTCCGTTATTTTATCGGAACGGGGCAAATTTCCCGGAATAACGGAATCAAGTTCCGTTAGCGTGCTCCCCGATCAAATCGAGAAACGCGCGGCCGTACTTGTCGAACTTATGCTTGCCGATCCCTTTGACCGACAGCATCTCGGCTTCGGTTCGGGGCAGGATGACGCACAGCTCCCTCAGCGTGGCGTCGTGGAATATCGTGAACGGCGGCACCCGCTCCCGTTCCGCGAACGTTTTGCGCAGCTGCCGCAGCTTCTCGAACAACGCCTCGTCTCCGGCGTCGACGGACCGGGCTACGCTGCGGGCGGCCGGAGCAACCCGCTGGAACACTTGCTCCTTGCCTTCCAGCACCGTCTTCGCCTCCGCGGTCAGCGTCAGCACCGGGTACTGGCTGTCGGTAAGCTTCATATACCCGTCCGCTACGAGCACGTTGATCAGGTTGACGATATCCTTTTCCTTGCGACTGCTCATCGCTCCGTAGGTAGACAGCCGCTCGAACCCGAACTGGCGCACCTTGGCGTCGTTCGCGCCCCTCAGCACTTTGGCCGTCATCGTGATGCCGAACCGCTGCTTCATGCGGGCTACGCATGAGAAAACCTTTTGCGCGTCCAGCGTCACGTCGGCCACCTCGCGGTCGTCGGTGCAGCAGCTGCAGCGGCCGCAGGCTTGACCCTCCGGATCGCCGAAATAGCGTACGATGTACCGCTGCAAGCATTCGGTCGTATGGCAATATTCGACCATCCCGTGCAGGTTGCCGTACTCGATCGTTTTCCGCTCCTCGTCGCTTTCGCCTTGCTCGATGAGAAATTTCTGCGTCATGACGTCCTGCGGCGCATACAGCAGGATGCATTCCCCCGGCTCGCCGTCGCGTCCGGCCCGGCCCGCTTCCTGGTAGTACGACTCTACGTTTTTCGTAATATTGTAATGGATGACGTATCGGACGTTCGATTTATCGATCCCCATGCCGAACGCGTTCGTCGCGACCATGACCTTCAGCTCGTCATAGAGGAAAAGCTCCTGATTGCGTGCCCGCTCCTCCTCGGCCAAGCCGGCGTGATAGCGCCCCGCCCGGATGCCCAGCTTCAGCAAATAGCTGCAGCATTCCTCCACCTCTCTGCGGGTAGAAGCGTATACGATGCCGCATTCGCCCGGGCGGCTGCGGACGTAATCCGCCAAATAGGCCTTCTTGTCGACGCCCTTCATGACGGAGAAGCTCAAGTTTTCCCGCGCATAGCCTGTCGTGACGCGGACCGGATCGTCCAGGCGAAGATGCCGGACGATATCTTCCTTCACTTTGTCCGTAGCCGTCGCGGTAAAAGCCGCGATAACCGGTCTCGGCCGGATCAAATTCAGCACGCGGCTGATCGACATGTAGCTCGGACGGAAATCGTGGCCCCATTGCGAGACGCAGTGCGCTTCGTCCACGGCCACGAACGGAATGTTCAGCTCGCCGAGAAACCTGGTGAACCTCTCCGATTCCAGCCGCTCGGGCGCCACGTACACGAGCTTGAAATTGCCGTCCGCTATTTCCCGGAAGCGCGTATTCAACTGTTGCGCTGTCAGCGTGCTGTTGATGAAGGTCGTGGGAATACCGGCCTGGTTGAGCGCATCGACCTGATCCTTCATCAGCGAGATGAGCGGCGAGACGACGAGCGTAATGCCGTCCATCGCGGCTGCCGGCACTTGATAACAGATCGATTTTCCCGCACCGGTGGGCATGACCCCGATCGCGTCGCGGCCGTCCATAATGCCTGCGATCAGCTCCTCCTGCCCTTTCCTGAAACTGTCGTAACCGAATACCGTCTTCAGAATCGCTCTTGCTTTTTGTTGTGCTTGCGCCGGCACCTTGATTTCCCTCCACTTTCTTGTTGGAATCCCAAATTCCACTATACCACAGCAGCGGTGTGCCCAACACCGTGCCAGCCATCGACTTTTCCGGCTTAGCCGGGTTCAGGGTCGGGCATGCGCCTTGTCCGGCGGTTATTCTTCGCTTTTTGGGCAATTTCGAAGAATAGGGAGGGAAGACCGATGAATCGACCTCCATCGGGAAACAAAGGGGAGTAAGTACAGCGATGGAGGAAGCCGGTAACCGACTTTCCCGTGAAAGTCTCTGCGGTTTGGATGCCGTGGATGCCGTGATACGTTGTCGGCAACAACCCGGTACGTTCCTCCGCTCAAACATTCGGTAAAATGCGGCGTTGTAGCATTGCCGACTTCCTCGGCAACGCGCTCGACAGACAGCTCGGTTTACCTGGGGACAACGGCATGTATAAGGATAGTACTCTTCCGCCAAATCATACCGGATGGGGCAGGAGCGCTCAACAGCTACAATTGCGGCTTGATCGATCGGGTACCGTATAGGACGTTCCACTTAGGGCTGCCCGCTCAGGCGGTCCGTTTAGGGCGGTCCGTTTAGGGCGGTCCGCTCAGGGCGGTCCGTTTAGGGCGGTCCGCTCAGGGCGGTCCGTTTAGGGCTGCCCGCTCAGGGCGGTCCGCTCAGGGCGGTCCGCTCAGGGTGGTCCGCTCAGGGCGGTCCGTTTAGGCGGTCCGTTTAGGGCGGTCCGCTCAGGCGGTCCGTTTAGGACGGTCCGTTTAGGGCGGTCCGCTCAGGGCGGTCCGGTTAGGGCGGCCCGCTCAGGGCGGTCCGTTTAGGACGGCCCGCTCAGGGCGGTCCGTTTAGGGCGGTCCGTTTAGGGCGGTCCGTTTAGGGCGGTCCGTTAGGGCGGTCCGTTTAGGGCGGTCCGTTTAGGGCTGCCCGCTCAGGGCGGTCCGTTTAGGACGTTCCACTTAGGGCTGCCCGTTCAGGGCGGTCCGCTGCGGTGGCGCTGCATGACGACGGTCTAACCAAGTAAGCGGAACAAAAAGTTCCGCTATTCCTTCGGAAAGCCGATAAAATGGGTGCAGAGGAAGGATTAGTTCCTTTATCGACAGAAACACGGCCGTTTGAAGGCCGTTTTGCTCGAATAGAGGAACTCATTGTTCCGTTTGTACCGTTTTTCGTGCTTCCCTCGGCAATAGCGGAACTTATAGTTCCCTTCATTTGAAATAAAGGAAGCAATTGTTCCGCGCTGCCGCAAGGGAGCAGCCTTTCGAGCGGTGTTCTCTATTAAGTCCCGCATCAGAGCTTATCCAGAAACTTCGCTCGAATTCCAGCGCTCATTACCGGGATCCGGTCTCTAGGAGACGGGCGGACCATAAGAAAAACGTCTAACGACGTATTTGAAGGAGGAGCGACCGCGATTTAGAGGAAGTTTTTCTTGGTATACAATTTACTCTTTTCGTTTACAAGGACCGAAAATTTATAAATTCTATAACGCTAAGGCAAGCTTCTGATCGAAGCCTTTTCGATGGAGTACATCCGAGCTTTTGAGGTTGCTTTTCCTGGTTCACAATTTCGCAGCCCGCTTTATCGAAGCATCGCTTTTAAGCTGTGTCGCTTTAGCGAACTTGAAATTTCTGAATCGATAAAAAATACCTTTTGAGGTTCCTCAACAGCTCAACAGGCTGACGGACATCATTGTCCGTATCGTGTCGTGTCCGAAGCTTCTCGCTGCCGTCCACGCCAAATAGCCCCACGAAAGCGGGGCCTGCGTTGTGACGCTTATTCCAAAACCGCTCAACGAATCTGCATGGGCCGCTATCGGTAACAGCCACGTTCCGGGCTGCCTGTCAGAGCCCGCGCCAGCTCCGCTCCGAGGCGTTACGCCGTCGCCGGCTCTTTGGGGGACCGCCACTATCCCCTAGCGCTCCCCGATCCGCGGCTCAGCCTCCCTGTCCCCGCATCCGCCATTCGCTGCGCAGCATCTCCAGATCGTCGAGCAGCGCGCCGCGCACCTCTTCCTCGGCGACGAGCTTCGTCCGGCGCGTGTATTCGATCAGCCGGTCCAGCTCGGACACGATCTTCTCCCTTTTCCGTCTGCTCCATTTGGCGGCCTCGGCGCCTTCCGATCCGGACCCGGAACGCGCAAGCGAGCGCAGCTTCCGGTCGTACTTCTCCGTCCAGGACGCGGGTATCCGGTTCGTCAGATGGATTTCCTCCAGCGCCTGATGCTTCCGGCCGATCATGCGGCGGACCGCCGCATGCGACAGCCACGAGAATGCGATCATCAGCCCTGCCATCACGGGCACAAACACAAGTAAGACGAGTCCCCATACGTACGTCATGTCATAAAGCCCCCCGCAAGTTCAATTCGCCCGCAAAGTGGCAGGCGGCGTAATGGTTGTCCGCCACTTGCTTCATCGGCGGCGCCGCGGTTTTGCAGATGTCCCGGGCGTACGGGCAGCGGGGATGAAAATAGCAGCCCGAAGGAGGATTGGCCGGATTGGCCACCTCGCCCGACAGCACGATCCGCTCGGCCTTGCGGCGCGGGTCCGGAATCGGCTTGGACGACAGCAGCGCTTCCGTGTAAGGATGATGCGGCCGTGCAAACAGCGCCTCCGTTCCGGCCGTCTCGACGAGCTTGCCGACATACATGACCCCGACCCGGTCGGAAATATGCCGGATGACGCCGAGATCGTGGGAGATGAACAAGTAGCTCAGCGCGAGCCGTTCCTGCAGCTCCCGCAGCAAATTCAAAATTTGCGCCTGCACGGACACGTCCAGCGCGGATACGGCTTCGTCGCAGATGAGGAAGCCCGGATCGGTGGCCAGCGCCCTGGCGATGCCGATCCGCTGCCGCTGCCCGCCGCTGAAGGCGTGCGGGTAACGCTCCAGATGTCTGGCGCTCAAGCCGACCATCTCGATCAGCGAGATTACGCGGCGCCTCAGCTCGCTTCCTCTCGCGACCCCATGGCAGACGAGCGGCTCCCCGACGATCTCGGCCACGGTCATACGCGGATTGAGCGAAGAATACGGGTCTTGGAACACAAGCTGCATTTCCCGTCGAACCGACCGGAGCCCTTGCTTGTCAAGCGCCCGGACGTCAACCTCGGTCCCGCCCCTCTCCCGGAAACGGATCGTGCCCCCGGTCGGCTCGATCGCCCGCAGAATGCACCGCCCGAGCGTCGATTTGCCGCAGCCGGATTCGCCCACGAGCCCGAACGTCTCGCCCTGGCGAACCGTCAGGCTAACATCGTCGACCGCCTTCACTTGTCCGACCGTTCGGCCGAAGAAGCCTTTGCGCACGGGAAAATATTTGGTCAGTCCTTCTACACGCAATAGGGTCTCCCCCGCATGGCTTCCGGCTTCCCCACGGAAGGAGGAGGCCGCAGCGCCAACGGACGGCCCCCCGGCGATATCGCCGCCCCCGGTCGCATGATTCGCGTCGCCGACCGCTGCAGCTACAGCCTCCGTCTCCGCGTCGGCGTCCCGCCTTACTTGTTCCGCCATCGTCAATTCGCCTCCCTTCCCGGCTCCGCGAGCACGCAGCGCACTTGATGACCCGGCTTCACTTCATACAGCGGAACGTCTCCGACGTTGCAAACGCCGGGACGCGCTTTCGGGCAGCGGTTGTAAAACCCGCACCCTGCCGGCAAATCGACCGGGAAAGGCACGGTCCCTTCGATCGTCTCCAGCCTCTCGTGCTTCCGCGAGATCGACGGGATCGAAGCAAGCAGCGCTTGCGTATAAGGATGAAGCGCTCCGTAAAACAACGTATCCACATCGGTGTACTCGACGACCTTGCCCAAATACATGACCGCCACCTCGTCGGACATTTCCGCGATAACGCCCAAATCGTGGGTAATGAATATGACCGAAGTGCCGTTAGATTCCTTCAGCTCGTTGATCAGCCGCAGCACCTGCGCCTGAACGGTGACGTCGAGCGCCGTCGTCGGCTCGTCGGCGATGAGAACCGAAGGATTGCCCGCCACCGCCATGGCGATCATAGCCCTCTGCCGCATCCCGCCGGACAGCTGGTGCGGATATTCGTTCAACCGCTGCTCGGGATTCGACATCCCGACCTTTCTCAGCGTCTCCAGCGCGATCCGCTTCGCTTCCTTGCGGTCCTTCGTCCGGTGCAGCAAAATGGCTTCCGTAATTTGATCCCCGATCGTATGGATCGGAGAGAAAGCTTTCATCGGCTCCTGAAAAATGATGGCGATTTCGCCGCCGCGGATGCTCCTCATCTCCTCGCCGTTCGGATCGAGCTTGGCGATATCGACCGTCTCGGCGCGCCCCTCCTTCGTCCGGCGAAGCAGCACCTCTCCGCCGACGGTGGCGAAGGAGGGCAGCAGGCGCAGTATCGCCTGGGACGTCACGCTTTTGCCGCAGCCGCTTTCGCCCACGATGCCGAGCGTCCGGCGGCGCTTGATCGCGAAGCCGATCCCGTCCACCGCCTTCAGCACGCCTTCCTTGATGCGAAAATGCGCCCGCAGCCCGTTCAGCTCCAGTACTACTTCCTCGTCGCGTTCCATCTGGCCGCCTCCCTCCTTATTTGTACGGATCCGCCGCATCCCGCAGCCCGTCGCCGAGAAAATTGAACATAAGCACCGTTACGATGACGAAAGCGGCCGGCCAAAGCAGCCACGGCTGATGCGCCAGCGTCTGCAGGTTTTGGGCGTCCTGGAGCAATACGCCCCAACTGACGACCGGAGGCTGCAGGCCGATGCCGAGAAAGCTGAGCGCCGTCTCCCCCAATATGGTGGAAGGAATCGCCATCGTCGTGGACACGATAATATAGCTGGAAAACGAGGGCAGCAAATGCTTCCGTATGATCCGCATGTCGCTTGCCCCGCCGAGCCTCGCCGCCAGCGTGAAATCTTCCTCGCGCAGCGACAGCACCTTGCCCCGGACGACCCGCGCGAGCCCCGTCCAATCGATCACCGAGAAGATGAGAATCATGCCGAAATACGTCTCGAGCGGGGTCCAGCTTCTCGGCAGCGCCGCCGCCAGCGCCATCCACAGCGGAATCGTCGGAATGCAGACGAGCAGATCGATCACGCGCTGGATGAACGTATCCACGGCCCCGCCCATATACCCGGAAATGCCGCCGATCACAAGCCCCAGCACAAGCGTCAGCGCGATGCCGAGCAGGCCGAACGACAGCGAGATGCGCGCCCCGTACAGGATGCGGGTGAACAAATCGCGGCCAAGCGAGTCGCTGCCCATCAGCAGCAAGGGCGCGTTCGGATCTTCCAGGCCGAACAGATGCACGTTCGTCGGGACCAGTCCGAGCAGCTTGTAAGGCTCCCCTTGCGCGAAAAAGCGGATCGGGTGCTTGCGCGTCGTGTCATCCGCGAAGGTGCGCCGGAACGTCTCGCGGTCCATCTCCTGCTTCAGATCGTAAACGAACGGCCGCAAGGAGAAGCCGGTTTCCGGATCGACGAAGCGGATTTGCTGCGGCGGCGCGTTTTTGTACTCGGTAAACCGGGCCGTCGGCACGGTCGGCGTCAGGAAGTCGCAAAATACCGCCGTCAAGTAAAGCAGCAGCAGGACCGGCACCGCGATCATCGCCAGCTTGTGCTTGCGGAACTTCCACCACATGAGCCGCCATTGGGAGGCCGCCTCGTAAGCGTCCTCCGCGCCGGACGCGGGCGGTACCGGGGACGGAGCCCCGGCGTCTCCCCCTCCGGCCGGGGCATTGCGCCCGAGACGTCTGCGAATCGCTGCGATCATGAGCCGGCACCCCCAAACCGGATTCGCGGATCAAGCGCGGCCAGCAAAATATCGGACAGCAGCGTTCCGATTACGGTGAGCACGCTCAGGATGAGCAGGAAGCTTCCGGCCAAATACATGTCCTGCACCATCAGCGCCTTCAGCAGAACAGGACCGGTCGTCGGCAAGTTCAGCACGATGCCCACGATCGCCTCCCCGGATATGAGCGCCGGCAGCGTCCAGCCGATCGTGCTGACGAGCGGGTTGATCGCCATCCGCACCGGATATTTGAACAGCAGCTTCGTCTCCCCCACGCCTTTCGCTCTGGCGGTAATGACGTACTGCTTCGATAATTCGTCCAGCAGCATCCCCCTCATGACGCGGATCAGCGAGGCCGTGCCCGACAAGCCGACGAGAACGACCGGGATGGCCAGTCTGGGCAGCATGTTCAGCACCTTTCCCACGCTCCACGGGGCATCCTGGTATTCGGGCGAGAACAGGCCGGTAATCGACACCCCCGTCGTATCGAATATGACATAGACGAGGATGAGCGCGATCAGAAAGCCCGGCACGGCCATCCCGATAAAGCCGAGAAACGAGAAGACGTAATCGCCGACCGAATATTGATGCGTGGCCGAATAAATGCCGACCGGGATGGCGATCGCCCATACGATCGCGAGCGAGATGACGGAGATGAGCATCGTCAGCGCGAGCCGCTCCCCGATCACCTGCGATACCGGCAAATTCCACTGGAACGAGGTGCCCATATCGCCGTGCAGCACTATATTTTTGATCCAAATCCAATATTGAACATAAATCGGCTCGTTCAAGCCGTACTGGGCCGTCAAATGAATGATCGTGCTTTCCGCCACGTCCGTGCCGGACAGCTTCAACTGATCGACGTATGTCGTCAGGAAGTCGCCCGGGGGCATTTGAATGATCAGAAACACGACCATGCTGATGGCGACGAGCAACGGAATGAGCTGCAGCAGCCTGCGGCCTATATAGGTCAGCATGCGGGTTCCTCCCTTCCACTGATGAATCGGGAGCAGCCCCCATTATTTGCGGAAAAACCACTGCTCTCCCGCGAAGTTTTGGCCGATCCCCCAGCCTTTGTCGGAAATGTTGCCGATCTTCGCGTTAACCGCGACCGGTGCGGCAATATTTTCGCTATGGATGAAGTACCAGTAGTTGGCGCCGATGTTTTTGCGGATGTCGTCCCGCTTCACGAGCGCATCCTTAAGCGACAGCTCGCGCAGCTTGAAGATCGTCTGGAACAAATCCTTCGCCTCCTGGGGCGGCTCCTCTCCCTGCTTGCCGCCGGAATTCCACCATTGGTCCCACAGCGGCGCCCAAATGTTCTGGCCCCATTCCTGCCTCGACCATTGCACCGGTCCCGGAGTGAACATGATCGTCGCCTTCAGCTCGTTCGCTTTGTTGCGGTTCGTCCACAGCGTGCTGTCGATTTGCTTCAGGGTGACGTCCAGTCCGATCTGCTTCCACTGCTCGACGACGAGCTGCCCCAGCGTGCCGAAATCGGCGAAGGCGGACGATACCTCGAACGGGATCGTGAACCGTTTGCCGTCCGGTCCGGCGCGGAAGCCGTCGGCTCCTTTTTTCAACCCGATGTCGTCCAGCAGTTTATTCGCTTCCTGAAGGTTCCGGGTCGTTTCCTCGATCGTCGACGGCTTGGCGAAGCCGTAAAAGACGGTATCGGCGATTTCCTTTTTGTCGAGCGCCAGATTGAGCGCTTTACGGAATCGTACGTCGCGCACGACCTGCCGCCAAGCCGGATCGTCGTACGTCAAGTTCAGATGAATGTCGTTGGCCGTCCGGTGAAGGTTGTTGATATACACCTTGTAGCCGCCTTTCGCTTCGTTCTCCTTGAGCAGCGGAACTTTCGGGATGGAGACGTACTCGTAGGAGTGATCCACCTCCCCGGCCAATATTTTCAGATTGACCATTTCCGCGTTCTGCACAAGCGTGCTCTGCAGCTTATCGATGTAAGGCAGCTGATTGCCGGCGGCGTCGACTTTGAAATAGTACGGGTTGCGCTCGAACTCGATCTTGTCGCCCGACTTCACTTGGATGTACGGGGTGAGCACCGGAAACCCGATCGCCTTCGGATACGTAATCTCGTTGTTCAGCACGTCCTTGGCCGTGAACAGCTTCACCCATTCCCCGGACGCGAAGCCCGCTTCCTTGATGGCCGGCTCCAGCTTGTCGAGCGGCGTGTACTTGACATGGTACTGCTGCAGAAAATGCTTCGGCTTGAGCAGTTCGTTGTACCCTCTCCACCCTTGCACCGCCAATTGGATCAGGAAGCCGCCGTAAGGCTGATCGAAGCCGATTTTGAACGTGTAGTCGTCTATCGCCTGGAACGCAAACGGCTGGCCGTTCGCGTCCGACGCCGATTTCAGCCACAGCGGCAGCGTAGGCGTCAGCTCCTTGTTCAGCAGCACGTCCTCGACCGCGAACTTGACGTCCTGGATCGTGACCGGCTGGCCGTCCGACCATTTCAGCCCTTCGCGCAGCGTAAGCGTAAATTCCTTCTGGTCGTCGCTTACTTTGTAGCTTTTCACGAGGTTCGGCGTGACCTCTTCGCCGAGCACGCCGGGACTGTTCACGAGCGGCTCGTTGTTGATGATGAACAGGTCGGAGTCGTTGACCGGGTCCTGCCTTACGGTGCGCAGCGTTCCGCCGTACGTGCCGATCTCGTAGTTCAAATAGTCCTTCGGCAGCTCGTTGGTCAGCTTCGGCTCCTTCGGCAGCCGCTCCTTGACCGGAGGCAGGCTTTTCCCGTCGAAATACGGCGATTGCTTGAAGTCGGTCGGTACGGCTGTAGTCGCCGTGGCGGCGCTCACGGGTTTCGTCCCGCTGTCTTGCGTATTGGCCGCGGCGGATGGAGGCGTCGTCGACGCTTCTTTGCCCGCTCCCCCGGATTCGCACGCGGTCAGCGCCGCGGCGGATACGAGCGTTGCCAGCATGATGACGGATAATGTCTTTTTCATGAAACTTCCCCTCCTGAATGGGAGCCGTAGTCCCGCTCTCGGGCGGCTCCTTGGCCTTGCTTCGAAAACCCGGCAAACAGTTATCGCAAAGCGGCCCATGCCGATGAACGGCAGCCGCGGAAACTAATGCTCGCCCAACCGCTCCACTCTATTAGCTATAAAACATGAAGTTAATTTCAGAGAAAAAGCGATATTTGTCGAAATAAATGGAAATCATGCAGGTAAATCGCCGCAAAACCGCTAAATCGGTAAAAACGATCGAAAATAGCTGGACCTTTTGAGGCTGATGAAAAAGTCTGCAAAGAGAGGAAGCGCCGGAGACAAGAGGTGGGGGATGCGCTCCACATCCGTTAACATCGTGTCTGTTTTTAAGATTTTAGCGGTGGTCACAACACGATTTCAAAGTCAACCGCTTCGCTTTCCGCACATTTCCCCCACCTTTTTGTAGTGCAAATCTCTCTTTTTGACTTTTTCAACAACCGGACCTTTTTACAGCTAAAGTCGAAGAACGGCGTCTTCTCCTCCATATAACTGCACGTTTACAAGCAGTTTGATTGGTTCGCCGGATTTCCGCATTTGCGGCTTCGGCGATGACACTTCGGCGCCGCACGTATGGCTCTTTGCTTTTTAGCGAACGGCCAGCTTGCGGCCTTCGGTCAATTGGCGCTTCATCCAATCGAATTTCAGGAACGGATCCTGATGGCCCTTCAGCTCCTCGTACAGCTTGCTTCTAAGCTCCGCCAGCACATCCCCGTGCCCGTCGTCGCCGATGACGTTGTGCAGTTCGTCCGGGTCGGCCTGCAAATCGTACAGCTCGTCGACGTCGGTCAAGTTCCAAACGTATTTCCAACGTTCATTCCGAATCATGCGCTGGTTGTAAAGCCCGAACTGCTGGCCGTTGTAGGTCGAGACCACTTCCGTTCGCCAATCGTCCGGCCGATCGCCCTGCAAGAGCGGCGCAAGCGATCTGCCGTGGAAAAAGGGCTGCGGAGCAAGCTCCGCGTAATCCAATAAAGTAGGCGGCAGGTCAAGCAGGTTGTAAACGAACTTGTCGATGAGCGCGCCGGCGGGAACACGTTCCGGGTATTTGACGATCAGCGGCACTTTGACCACGTCGTCGTACAAGATGTAGTGCTTGTCGATCATCCGGTGCCCGCCGCACATGTCGCCGTGATCGGCGGAGTAGACGACGATCGTGTCCCGCTCCAGCCCGAGCCGCTTCAGCTTCTCCAGCACGATGCCGATCGCCGCGTCCATCTGCGTAATGATCGCATAATACCTGCGGACGATCGGCTCCCAATCGGACCACCCGTAGTGCTCCAGCCCCCAATTCAGCAGCTGCTGCTTCTGGATGTAAGGCTTGCCCTCGAAGCTGTCGGAAAAGCTTCTCCAGACGGGAATTTGTTCCGACTCGTATTGGGCCAGAAAAGAAGCGTGGGGCTGGCACGGAAGATGCGGTTCGGGAAAATCGAGCCTTAAATGCCAAGGCTGCCCGGAAGCCGCATACGACTCGATGAGACGAACGGCCTTGTCGGCCAACCAATGCGTACGCGTATCCTCCAGCTCTACCGGATCGATCTCGCCGAAAAAGCCGTTGGTGAATTTCGCATCCGGGTATTTCGCTGTCCGATACTCCCGGTATTCTTGATCTCCGACATAATCGTCGAACCCGTAGTCGAGCGGCGAATGGTCGCGGTTGACGTGCCATTTCCCCACGTAGCCGTTCCGGTAACCGTTCTCCTGCAGCTGCCTCGGCCATGTATACTCGGTAGGCGCAAGCTCCCGGTTCGGCACGAGATCGGCGTTCCAGAACGACTCGAAGCTTTCCGGCCGTTTGCCGTGCAACAGGCTTTGTCTGGCCGGGCAGCAGAGCGGGATCGGCGTGAAAGCGTTGGCAAAGGCCGCCCCTTCCGCGGCCAGCCGGTCCAGATTCGGCGTCTTCACCGGATAATCCCGGCTGTAGCCGACGCAGTCGTACCGATGCTGATCGGATAAAATAAACAATACGTTCGGTTTCGTACCCATCGGAAATCTCCTCCTGTGCGTCTGTGAAAGCAGGATGCCAGTAGAACGGCGAAAAACGTGCCATCCGGTTCGTCCGGTATAGTCCGTCTAAAAAATGGTTTGTAGGGCAAGCTCCCCGGCATGGACGAGATTCTCCACCAAGAACGCGCCATGTCCTCCAAAACGAAAAAGACACCGTTATTCCGCAAAGCTTGCGGAAAGATCAGTGTCTCCGGTTCGTTCGGTCGACAATTACTTTAATTCCAATTGGAATTCTATGGATTAATGTTACTTATAGTAGCACCGTATCGACAGGACGTCAACGGTTTTCTTTTGAAAAAAAATTGTCGTCGATCGCCGTTAGCGGAGAGTGTGCATATAGCCCCGATCGTACCGGGAGCTTTGCTGTAAGTCCTGCTTTCCGTGGCCGTTCCTGCGGCTGCAACCTCCGCGCCAGGCCGGGGAAGCCCAGTAATAAAGCTCAAACAAGCACTATTTGCGCCAACATACGTTCGCTTCCGAGAAATAGTGCTGAAACGTGCTTTATCTTCCGCCTTTTCCCTTT
>NZ_VDCQ01000090.1 GCF_006265175.1 Paenibacillus hemerocallicola
CATCAATAATTCGTGTCTTGACAACGGGGGGCATTACACTTTGGTGGAATGGAGCTTGCAAAAAAACAACTTCATTGAAAGAGAGGAATACCTCGAGGGTGAAGTCTACCATACCCATCAGCAAAACAAGACTGAACTCACGCTACAGAATGCGACCAGCATTAGTGATTCACAATATTCCTGGAATACCTCGAAAAGATTAAGTTCACCAAAGCGCTTCACCAAGGTGATACCGTAATCTGTTCTATATTATCGTTGGCTGGATTCTTGGCTAGGAGCGCCTCTTTCATTTTTGGAAATTGAATTCGTTTCCACTCCTCAAACGTTGGCATACATTGTCCGCACCACTCGTTGCTGTACAAAGATTTGAAATGCTTACGCAAGGCGTGTTCAAATCTTCCGCTAGACTTGCGGAAATGAGGCCATCCAGCTTTGTTATCTGACGAACCTATCTTGGACATGGACTCCACGGTGCAAATGTATACGATCAGCAGGAAGAAATAACCACGTACCAGAGAGCCATGCGAGCAACCAATAACACACGACTATACGAACGTTATTTGGCCGTCAGACTTCGCCTCAAGGGACGGACGTACGGACGTTTACGGCTATCGCAGACATATTAGGGCGCATGTATCAAACCGTCAGCACGAATTGGCAAGACTACCAAGAGAATGGGATCGCCGATCTTGAACTGGATCATGCGCCAGGCGGACCCAAGAAGTTGAGCGAGGAATAAGAGCAAAAATCGCGGATACCGTCGCCCATAAACGCCCTGTCGATGTCGGGTTTCGAAGCCCGACATACCTGGACATTGGAGATCATCGTCAGTTGGATCGAAAGCGAGTTTGGTTAGACCTATTCTGAACGCGGCGTTTCCAAGCTGCTTGAACGCTTGGGATTCAGTTGTATCAAAGCAACCTAAACGTTGGCTAAGGCAGATAACGACGAACAAGCGCAATTTCGTGAAGAAACGCTGCCAGCCTTGAAGAAACAGCTTGCGAACGGAAGCGTTCAACACCTCTTCTTTGAGGACGAGTCTATGATACGCGCTTATCTGGCCCTGCAGTATAACTGGTTCTTAAAAGGACAGCAACGTGGCCTGTATTAAGGCGCCAAACTGTTTGCGGCCATCAACTATGAAACGGGTTTCGTCACGCATCGCGAAGAGGAAAAGTACGATACCGCCTCGTTCGTGCGATTCCTTAATGATATCTTGAAATATCTTGAATCAATACCCGGATGAGAACATTGTGATCGTGTTGGATAACTACCGCATTCACCACGCTGAAAAGCTACAGTTTTTTTGAGAAGAACCCACGACTTCACTTGGTTTTTCTACCCGATTATTGCCCGGAGCTCAATCCGGTTGAAGGGCTGTGGAAATGGCTGAAAGGTGATGTATTCAACATTGTTTTCTTCAGCAATTTTTACCACATTCGTATACCCGTCACTGCTTTCATGAAGAGAATCAATCAACAACCTATGGAGGTTATTGAGCGACTCCTGACTTGGGTATGAAATTCTTCAGTTCATCTATAGCCGCATTTTTTCATTGTCATTACCTCTTTAAATTGACCATAGCATATATCCGATAATTAACTATTTCGGACTGAGAGAATACCAGTTGGTGTTCATAGCCCAGCATGCAGTTGAGATGTTAAATATAAATATGAAAATTGAAGGGAGCCTCTATGTAATGAAAGGCATTATTTTAGCAGGCGGCAGCGGCACTCGCTTATATCCTCTAACAATGGTAACAAGTAAACAATTATTACCAGTTTACGATAAGCCAATGATTTATTATCCGTTATCAACTCTGATGCTCGCCGGAATACGAGACATATTAATCATATCAACTCCAGAGGATACTTCACGTTTTGAGGCTTTGTTAAAAGATGGATCACAGTTCGGTATACATCTTGAATATAAAGTTCAGCCCAATCCTGATGGCTTAGCCCAAGCTTTTTTAATTGGGGAACAATTTATTGGTAAAGATTCTGTGGCTATGATTTTGGGGGATAATATTTACTATGGCAGTGGTATGAGGAAGATTCTTCAGCGTGCAGCCAAGAAAGAAAATGGCGCCACCGTATTTGGCTATCATGTGGCAGATCCACAACGATTTGGTGTAGTAGAATTCGATATGGGCGGAAAGGTAATAAGTGTTGAAGAAAAACCCAAAGTACCTAAATCCAATTACGCTATTACCGGGTTGTATTTTTATGATAATAGGGTCGTTGAGATCGCCAAAACAGTTAAGCCATCGGAACGTGGCGAGTTGGAAATTACATCAATAAACCAAACCTATTTGAGTCTTGGTCAATTAGAAGTAGAGCTATTGGGCCGAGGATTTACTTGGTTGGATACCGGTACTCATCAAAGCCTGATAGAGGCATCTAATTTTGTTAAGACTATAGAGGATCATCAAGGAATTAAAATTGCTGCGCCTGAGGAAGTAGCATATATTAATGGATGGATCACTAAGGAGCAACTTTGGAATCTGGGTGAAAAGCTTAACAAGACTGGGTATGGTCAATATTTAATGAAAGTAGCCAATGGAGAGATCCAATACTAAGTAGTGAAAGATGGGGAGCACGATGAAATTTGCCAAAACCAATTTGGATGGTGTAGTCATTATTGAACCAACTGTATTTGGTGATCACCGTGGTTGGTTTATGGAAACCTACAGCGATGCAAAGTTTTTGGAAACGGGAATACACTTGGAGTTTGTCCAAGACAATCATTCATTTTCAGCAGCTAAAGGTACATTACGGGGGTTGCATTATCAATTAAATCCTAAAGCTCAAACAAAGCTTGTTCGTTGTACGAGGGGCTCAATTTTTGATGTTGCTGTTGATATTCGGAAAGATAGTTCGACATTTATGAAATGGTTCGGTATAGAATTAAATGCTGAAAATAAAAAACAGTTACTAATTCCAAAAGGATTTGCTCACGGATTTATGACTTTAACGGAAGATGTTGAAGTGCAATATAAAGTAGATGAGTTATACTCGCCAGAGCTTGATCGAGGTATTATCTGGAATGACCCAGCTATTGGAATTGAATGGCCTATAGACTTTAATCCAATTTTATCAGCAAAAGATGAACGAGCTCCCTTATTAAAGGATGCCGAAAATAACTTCCGCATTGGAGTATAATTTATGAAGATTCTAGTTACTGGTTATACCGGACAGCTTGGATATGATGTTGTGCGATATGGATTGGAAGCTGGTTTCACTATGCTGGGTGTAGGATCCAAGGAACTAGACATAACCGAACCTGAAGAGGTCGCACGATACGTAAAAAAAGTAAATCCAGATGTAATCATTCATTGTGCAGCTTATACGGCAGTTGACAAAGCTGAGGATGATAAGAATACTTGTTGGAATGTAAATGTTGAAGGCACAAAAAACTTAGCCTGTGCCGCTAAAGAAGTTAATGCAAAGTTCATGTATATAAGCACAGACTACGTCTTTAATGGAGAAGGAGAATACCCATTTAAGGAAACAGACGTTTCGAGTCCAATGTGTTATTATGGACTTACAAAGCTTCAAGGTGAAAAAGTTGTCGAAAAATTATTAGATAACTGGTTTATTGTTCGTATATCGTGGGTTTTTGGCATTAATGGAAATAATTTTGTTAAGACTATGCTGCGTCTGGCGGAAACACGAAATGAGTTGAACGTTGTAGGTGATCAGTTCGGTTCCCCGACGTATACATTGGATTTGGCTAGGCTGCTGATTGAGATGATTCAAAGTGATAAATATGGGACGTATCATGCTTCCAACGAAGGGTTTTGTAGTTGGGCTGATTTTGCTAGTGAAATAATTAGACAAGCCCATAAGGATATACAAGTTAATTCGATTACAACAGAGGAGTATCCGACACGTGCTGTACGACCTAAGAATTCACGTATGTCTAAGCAAAAATTGGTAGATAGTGGATTTAGGCCATTGCCAAAATGGCAGGATGCTGTTAGAAGGTATTTAGACGATCTGACAAAAGAGGTGAAGTAGTTGGCAAGGAAAAAAGTACTCGTTACTGGTGGCGCAGGTTTTATTGGCGGTAATTTCGTGCAGTATATGGTGGAGAAATATCCAGAGTATGACATATACAATTTGGACTTGTTGACATATGCCGGTGATTTAAGCAAACATCGTGACATAGAAAAGGAAGACAACTATTTTTTTGTAAAGGCGGATATAGCGGATCAAGAAACGATATCTGCTCTCTTTCAAAAAGAACAATTTGACAATGTTGTTCACTTTGCGGCAGAGAGTCACGTCGATCGTTCCATTACGGATCCAGGCATTTTTGTTCAAACAAATGTAGTAGGGACTCAAATATTGCTGGAAGCATCTAAACGAGCGGGAGTTTCCAAATTTGTTCATGTATCCACTGATGAAGTATATGGAGAACTGGATTTCAATCCAACGACATTTTTTACAGAAGAAACTCCATTGCAACCGAACAGCCCTTATAGTGCAAGTAAAGCATCGTCTGATTTACTGGTTCGTGCTTATCACGAAACATACGGTTTACCAACCAATATAACTCGTTGTTCCAATAATTATGGTCCCTTCCATTTTCCTGAAAAACTGATCCCCTTAACGATTTCCCGTGTACTGAATAGTCAAAAGGTACCGGTGTATGGTGATGGTAAAAATATTCGAGACTGGCTGCACGTTCATGACCATTGTGAAGCCATCGATTTGGTAATGCACGAAGGTAAAATTGGTGAAGTTTATAATGTAGGCGGACACAATGAACGTACAAATTTGGAAGTTGTGAAAACAATTATTAGAGCACTAAATAAGTCGGAGGACTTAATAGAATTTGTAACAGATCGTTTGGGACACGATAAGCGCTACGCGATTGATCCTACTAAGTTGGAGAGATTAGGGTGGAGACCGCAATATACCTTTGAGACTGGAATAGCACAAACGATTCAATGGTATCTGGATAATAATGAATGGTGGGAACAAATTATTAGTGGAGAGTATCAGAAATATTTTGAACGGCAGTATGCATTAAAATAGTATAAGCTTGTTTGCAGGATTGCATATAATGGATTCGAATATAGCGATAGTTGGATAAACTTCAGAAATAATGTAAGATATAATTAACCTTACTGTAAGTTCTGGAGGAGATTATGAACAAGAAAAAAAAACTTAAAAAGTTACTAATATGGACAGCAAGTGTACTTTTGGTTTTCGCAATAGGAGCATACTTCGTATTTGACTATGCGACAAACTATGTTCTTCGATCCATTGTTGCTTCCGGCTCAGGATATTCGTCAATAGGAACTCCCAACATATCGCCTCCCCAAACGAAGGAGGAGACAGAATCAACAAAGCTTCCAGAGGATAAAGGTACTAATACTAGCGAAACCTCTGTTTCTGGGATAAAGCAAGATGAGATTCCAAAAGATTCGACCTCAGGCCAGCCTGTACCATCGAATAGCTCTACTACGAAAGAGCCAGCAAAAAACGACTCGACTGGACCGTCAACGTCACAGCCTAATCCTGAGACAACGCAACCACAATCCCAACAACCTGGGGCCAATATATCTTCTGAACAAGCTCAAAAGGCCCAGGAAGATATAACACTGAAGGACAAATCTAAGGTCACCTCCGTTCTATTGAGCAAGCTTAGCGCATCCGACATTAAACTGTTTATGCAGATGAGCGAGAGTGGCGTATCGGTGGAGGAGAAGCAGAAGGCGAAAAAAATCATTTTACAGAAGTTAACCGAAGAAGAATACAATGAACTCATAGCGATAGCTTCCAAGCTAGGGCTAAGCTCTTCGGGTAAGTCTTATCAAGAATCATTGAAAGAGTAGTATGTCTTCACTAACTTTATCATGGATCTACTAGAAAGGATGTTACCAGTGTTTTTTAAGCGCAGAATAATGGCTATTGTACTTACCCTCCTTATGCTTCTTCCCATCGGGACGATCTACGGAGAACAACAAAGCAAATGGATCGAAGTGTATTTCGCTCCGATTCACTTTGTAGTGGACGATAAAGAATTGACTCCACCTGAGGGCCAGCAAGGCTTTATTTATGAAGGCAGTACATATGTGCCTCTTCGGTTTATCGCATATTCGCTAAATAAAGCGGTGGAATGGGATGGAGACACCTATACGGTTACGTTGAAAGAGCCGACCGATAAGGATAAGACGGTCATCTCGGAGTATAATATGAATCGTCTTGTCCGGGAGAGCCGCATCCAGAAGTTTGATGCTTCGCAGTTGACGCCGACATGGTTGGAGGTCTATTTTGAGAAGGTTTCCTACCTGTTCGATGGCCAGAAGAAGCAGCCTTCGGAAGACTTGCCGGGGATGATCTACGATGGCAGTCTGTATGTGCCGATGCGTTTCTTGAGCGAGTCTATTGGTAAGGAAGTAAAGTGGGATCCGGAGACCTATACGGTTGCGGCCAAGTCCGCTTCGGTTGAAACAAAGCCTGAAGAAAAACCGGGTGCAACGGACAAACCGGCTACGGATAAGCCAACTGGGACTACCACTTCTCCTAGTGGAACTGGTCCTACTGGCGGCGGTGGTGGAGGTGGCGTGATTATCACCAAACCTACCTACGAGTCGTTGAAGGCGGATGCCGATATCAAAATCGCCGCACTTCGCGACGAAGCTCAAGCCTACTACTTTGGCCTGTTCGAGCAGTATAAAGAAGCGGATGCCGAGAAACGGGCACAGCTCAAGCAAGCTGGCAGGAACCAACTATCCGTATTCGACAGCCGGTTCAATACCCTGATTACGGATTTTGAAAGCAAGCTGAAGAGCAATCAATATAACTTGGATATCATCGCCCAGTACAAACAAGATTATGAAAATCAAAAAGCTATTGCAAAAGCTTTGGTGCAAGAATAAACCAAAGCAGTCTAATCCAGCCCCCTTGCCAACGATTCGGAATTGGCAAGGGGGTTTTATTTGGCGATATTCGACACGAATCCTTAAAAATCGATTGAAACGGATTGATCTTGTCCACCGAGCTTTGCTACACTTACCATAGCAGAACGAACCGTTACTAGACTCCAAGAAAGGAGTGTACAGACTCTGATGGAAACGAACACGCACCTAACCAAAGAGCAAATAAACTATTTATGCGAGGCGGCCAATGAATACTTTACGAGACCCGTTATAGAAAGGGGATGGGAATTATATCATGGACAGGCCGTTACCGCCGGTTGGTTCGAGGACGGTTCCATCTTCGCGGCGACTGTGCGGGACGGGGAGCTATATCGGGTTAAGATCGATTGTGACTTTTTCGTCATGAGTGAGTGCGAATGTAGCGGAACTTACTGTAAGCATATGGCGGCTGGTTTACTGCAGCTGTACCGCCTCCAAGGAGGGAGACCGGAGCTTTTCCTCAAGGAATTTCTGCAAAATGAAATGTCCCAGCCGGTCAAGCTTTCCAATTCGCTCCGTAGCATTGAGCAGCAGCCCAAAAATCCTTTGCCTACGCCGAAATCGATCAAACAGCAACCAGAAAAGGCTCGACAGCAGGAGTCTGCAGCAACCAAATTGACGGAAACGAGCACGATCGAGCAGTGGCACGACTATTTTGGTCAAATGTTCGAAATGTACGAGTCCCGCTTGCGAGAAAATTTTGGAGCCCATTTCTCGGAGCTGCAGCAGCTTGCCGAACGCTGCACCGCTACTTGGCCGAAGGCCTTGACGGATTTATACAAGATTCAACTGCTGATCGATTTGTCCAGTCGTATTGATGAGATGTATCGCAGGTCGCAAAGCTCATTATACGCTTATTACTATTTCAATCGATTGTACGACATCGCTGAGAAAATTACGGAACGAGTGGTAACTGTACTTTCCAAAGCGGACCGCCAAACGATCCGGACGGAGTGTGCGGATCGGCTGGAAGAAACGACCAAGATTCTGCACGATTATTTGTGCTCGAATCCGCAAGCGGTGATGAACTGGTTGTTTAGTTATCGATACATTTGGTGGAATCTGCTCCATACTCCGTCTCTGTGCGATAAGGAGAAGGTCCGGCTTCAGCGTCGGCTCAAGGGATTGGGCGTACCGGCGAAGCAGCTCGACCTGGCTCGGTTAGGCATCATTCATTTATAGTAGGACGGGAAGAAGAGGCTCTGAGTTTATTTGCCGAAGAAGTGGCCGATCGGGAGGTCGGGTACTTATCTTCCTATTTGCAGTATTATTTGCAGACCAAGCAATGGGACAAGCTTCTTCGCTGGTTGAAATGGATGATTCCTTATCTGAAGGACGGAGAGTCGGATTTCCTCGATCCATATTTCGACTACTACTGGACCGGTTACGTCAAGGGCAGCGGGGATAGGCAAAGTGAACTCGAAGCTATGCGCCAGCTGCTGCCTCATACGTATGAAAGATACGACGAAAGGCTGATGAAGCTGGGCGATTACCGCCGGTGGATCGATTGCAGATGGCGATGAAGGCGGATCCGGACGAACTGGAAGCATCCGACCTGCGAAAAGTAGGCTCGGCTCAGATGAGCTTGCTGCTCCCGCTATATCATCAGTCGATCGAACGGCATATCGAGAACAAAAATCGCGAGTCGTACAAAACTGCGGTCTATTATCTCGTGAAGCTACGGGATTGCTACTATAAAATAAAGTCGCCACAGCTGTGGAACGAGTATCTCGACCATATGAGAGAAAAGTATTCGCGACTGCGTGCGCTGCAAGAAGAGATGAAGAAAGGAAAGCTGATCTCATGATAGCCTCCGGGACAATGACAGTGGAAGCAAGCATACGGCCGGACGGTCAGTTCTTTGTATGGGCAACCGCCAAAGACGGGCGTGTCGATGCTTTGACGCTGAAGCATCAATTGTTTGGATGGCACGAGGCCTCGTTTTATGGCACGACAATCCCTACCGCCGAGATGGATAGAAGATCAGGGCTGCTGTTGACTCCTGCTATGGCCGCAGAGCTGTTGGGGTCGCCTGCCGCCCTGATGCATTCCGATTTCTCTTGGGGCAGCCGGTGCTCGTCTTTGCAGCGTATCGCAATTACTCTGATAGACTGCTTGCGGCAAGGACAGTATATGCCTTCTTACTCTAAATGGCTGGCAGGGCAATGGGGTTGGAAGGCGATCGTGCCGAAAGAGAATAGGGCGACCTATGAAGAAGCGTGCCGAATGGCCGCGACAGATGGGTTAGATGATCCCGACCGCTGGCTAGATCATATTTTGCAGGATTGGATACGAAATGATGCCAGGATCGAGGAAGCGTGGACACGTGCCGCAGGCGACCACCCGATTCTACCATCTGCGGAACATTTAAGCCAAATGAACACCTACCATCGACACTCCAGTGAAGATGACGAGTCGTACGTCATGGACGAAGAGGAATGGCTAGTCGCGATTGGTTGGAAGTCGGACGAGGTTCCTTTTCGCACATGCTTGCGCCTGACCGAGCCGGAAATCGACAGCGATTGGCGACTGGATATCGTATTGCAGCACAAGGAAACGCCAAGTTATGTCATAGAATACGAAGCAGGCCGCTTGGGGGAACCGGACTATATGCCGGCTGATTGGGCCCCGTTTTTGCCGGACTGTGCGGAGCGGCATATTCGAAAGTGGCTGCGTCTCGTTCCATGGCTCGGAGAAGGCGAGCGACGGGTGAGTATACTGACGGACGAGCAAGCGTGGACTTTTATGAGCGAAGCCAGCCTGCGGTTGGTGCAAGCCGGGGAGATCGTGCTGCTTCCTTCCTGGTGGGAACAGGTGAAAGGGATCAAGCCAAGTCTGAAGGCGGTTATGAAATCGTCCGTGGGTGGGCCGGGACAGTCGTTGTTCGGACTGGAGCAAATCATGCAGTTCGATTGGAAAGTAGCAGTCGGAGACATGCAATTGAGCGAAGAGCAGTTCCGACTGCTCGCTTCCAAGAATAAACGGCTCATTCAGTTCCAGGGACAATGGATTCAATTGGATCCTGCTTTGTTGAAACAGGTTCAGCAAATGATGAAGCGGGTTGGCAAAAACGGCTTGTCGTTTCGCGACGTGCTGGAAATGCATCTGCTCGGAGCGGATGACGATCCGGCGGCCGGAATGGACGGGGTAAGCGATTCCGGTGCGCGGGAACAGTCGGCGGTAGTAAGCTCACAGGAGGAAAGTGAGCTTCTCGATGCTCCGTTGCGAATCGAAGTAGAGCTGAACGAGCATTTGTCCGGCCTGATCGGGCAGTTGAGCCACAATGGTCATATTCCCCGCGTGGAGTCCCCTGCCTCGTTTCAAGGCAAGCTGCGCAACTACCAAGCCGAAGGCAGCTCGTGGCTTCACTTTTTACGCCGTTTCGGGCTCGGCGGTTGTCTGGCCGACGATATGGGCTTGGGCAAGACGGTGCAATGGATCGTTTATTTGCTGCATGTAAAGGAGACGGACAAGCCCGACGCTCCGGCGCTGCTCATTTGCCCGACCTCGGTGCTTGGCAATTGGCAGAAGGAGCTCGAACGGTTCGCCCCTTCCCTGAACGTATATTTGCATTACGGCTCCGGTCGCGCTAAAGGGGAGGAGTTCGAGGTTCACGCCCGGAAGTACGATCTTGTTCTTACTTCGTACGCACTGGCCAATCTGGACGAAACCGAATTGTCGGGCGTTACTTGGAGCTCGCTCTGTCTCGACGAAGCGCAGAATATTAAAAACGTGTATACGAAGCAGGCCGCGGCCGTGCGAAGTCTTCAAGCCCGGCATCGCGTCGCTTTGACCGGCACTCCGATCGAGAACAGGCTGACCGAGCTATGGTCCATCTACGATTATATGAACCCGGGCTATTTGGGCAATCTGCCATCATTTACTCGGCGATATGTCAATCCGATTGAAAAAACAAACGATGCGGTACTCATCGGTGAAGTTCAGCGTCTCGTGCGACCATTTCTCCTGCGCAGGGTCAAGACGGATACGGCGATCCAGTTGGATTTGCCGGACAAGAACGAATCGAAGGCTTATGTGAATTTGACCGCCGAGCAGGGCTCGCTCTATGAGAATATCGTCCAGGAGCTGTTCGATAAAATCGAGAAGCTGTCGGCGATGGAACGGAGAGGCCTTATTCTTGCCACGTTGACCCGGTTGAAGCAGCTCTGCAATCATCCGGCCATGCTGCTTAAAGAGACGGGGAAGCTGCCAGCGGTGGAGCGGTCCAACAAGCTGGTCCGCCTACTGGAGATGATTCAAGAGCTGAGAGAAGAGGGGGATCGCTGTCTTGTTTTTACCCAATTTGTAGAGACAGGACATATGCTGCACGATTTGCTCGAGCGGGAGTGCGGGCAACCGGTATTTTTCCTTCATGGAGGCGTGCCGAAAGCGAGCCGCGACCGGATGGTGGAGAGTTTTCAAGATTCCAAGCGCGAGGATCACAGCGGAATATTCATTTTATCGCTGAAGGCCGGAGGGACCGGACTTAATTTGACGGGGGCGAACCACGTCTTTCATTTCGACCGCTGGTGGAATCCTGCCGTGGAGAATCAGGCGACCGACCGCGCGTTCCGTATCGGTCAGACGAAGAACGTGCAGGTGCACAAGTTCGTAACGTTGGGGACGCTGGAGGAACGCATAGATGCGATGATAGACCGCAAGCAGGGACTCAATGAGCAAATCGTAGGCGGTGAGAACTGGATTACCGAGCTGTCTACGAACGAGCTGAAGGAGCTGTTCCGCTTGCGCAAGGAATGGATCGAATCGTGAGGTGAAGAGCAGGCATGTCGAAAAAGCGAAGAGAGAAAATGAAAGCGAAGGCGGCCCGGCATTCGAAGCCGGAGCGAGAAGAAGCAAGTGGGAAAGCCGCAAAGCCGGAGCCTGCGAAAGTAAGCCAAAAGACGGCGAGGCCGCAGCAGCGAGGTGCAGAAGCTGCCATCAACCGACCTGCCCACAGATCGAAGGTCTTGCCAGAAAGTGTAGCAGAGTCCCCGGCTGGAAGGGACAAGAAGACAAAGGCATCGAAGGAGTATTTAGACGCCAATGATGCTCCACATTTGAAAGGGATGTCTTCCTCATGGAGAGCCCTCTACGAAGAGATAGCGAGGAAAGCGAAAGCTTGACTAAGGTCTGCATAGAAAAACAAAAAACCATCAGTCAACGCAGAGGTTGACGATGGTTTTTGTTTGCCATTCTGTTAGTCCATGAAATTCAACGAAAGCAGAACTCGCTTAAGCATCGTAACGGTTTGGGCGCGTGTTGCAAAACCGTAGGTTTCGAGGGTATCGTTAGTCATACCTTGTACGAAACCTGCGGAAATCGCTCCGGCTACTTCCTTTTGACCCCATACGATCTCGTTGGCATCGGACCAACGGGACAATATGTTCGTTTGCTCGGTGTCAGTCACGTTTACGGTACCACCTGCATAACGGTAAGCTCTCACGACGATTGCCGCAAGCTCTTCGCGCGTAATAGGGGCGTCGGGACGGAACATATCGTCCTCATAGCCGTTGATGATACCGGCCTTGGCCGCCGCAGCGATCATGCCGGAATACCAGCTTCCGCGGCCAACGTCGCTGAAGTAGGTACCGTCGGTCACATCGACCAAGCCGAAAGCGCGAGTAGTGAAAGCAACGAATTCGGCACGAGTCAGATTGCGATCCGGTTCGAAGGTGGTGTCGGTCATCCCCTCAACGATTAGCTTGCTGGCAAGCTGCTCGATGTTGGACTGAGCCCAGTGAGAGGCAGTGTCGTTAAATGTTTTGTTTAGTTCCAATACGGTATAAATACTATTACCTGTCCGCCAAAATGCCGCTTCCGTAGAAGAAATCGATCCTGGCACGAAGTGTAATTGCTTCGTATCCGGATTATAGAGAGCGATTGTGGCAGTCTGAACAGGACGTTCCTTAAGCGGGATTTTCCGCTTCACATATTGATCGAAATTAGCGATGTTCATTGTGGCGCCGCTCGCGCCTTCAATTGCGAAGCTCATTTCGAACGCATCCGAAAGCGGCTTGCCGCCGATTTTCTTGATTACGTCTGCAACCTCTGCTGCTTTATCGCCGGTAAGCGCATAGAGAGCAACATGGAGCTTCATATCGCTGACATTGGTCTGCACTTTATCCGCCAATTCGGTCAAATCGATAGCGGAGAGCGGAAGAATGTAGGTACCATGGTCGGTCACAATGTTAAGAATCGATTTCGGATTAGCATCCACGAGAGCGGATGCCGGAATGGCAACCTTGTCGCCGGTTACTTTGATCGTCACTTCCGTATACTTGTTCAATGCCGCTCTTAGCTTGTCGGCATCGACCGTACCATTGGAAGCTTCAATTACATCGGAAACGTCTCCCGATTGTCCGGGGCCGCCAGTGCCGCCGTCAGATCCGCCATTTCCGCTTCCGCCGTTAGAACCGCCGCCGGTATTACCGCCTCCACCGTTGCCGGAACCGCCGCTTCCGGAGCCGTTATTGCCTCCGTCATCTTCGCCCCCATCATCAGACTCGGAGTCCCGATAAATATTGCCGGTAACATCGCTTGTGCCGTATTTGAAATAAACGACATCGTAAACGGAGTTGATAACTGTGGCATTCGGAATAGTATATGTAGATACTCCGTTTGCGTATGAAGCGAATGAGACGGTCACATCTTGGAGATGCTCGCCGTTGGCGGCGTAGACTCCGACCGATACTTGCGGCTGACCGTAAACGGTCTGTCCAACCGACCCGTCAAACTTAATTTGACCGGAGACAATCCCATCGCTGGCGAAATTGCCATTGAACACGATGGCGGCTGAAGCCAGAACAGGAACGAGCATCGATAATAGCAGCAGCACAAGTACAAAGGCAGATGTTTTTTTCAGCACCTTGTTGGTAAACAATGGTTTCTCGCTCCTTTTCGTTTCACTGCTCATCTCACTGATTCACCTCCCCCCATTAGATCATCATCTTCCTTTTACCCAGCTAACCTATAAATGAAACATGTCATTACAAAAATAAAAACGAAACCCCCGCTTCCGAGATGGAAGCAAGGGTTTCATCTTAGGAACGTATCAATTAATCGATGAATTTCACTTCAGCCAGGAAACGTTTCAGCATGGCTGCCGTTTGGGCACGCGTTGCTTGTCCGTTAGTTTCCAGCGTCGTGTCGGTCATGCCGTTCACGAGTCCGGCTTTAATCGCCTTGGCTACTTCAAGCTGGCCCCAGACGATTTTATTCGCATCCGACCATTGACTCAAAATTTGTGCCTGGGCAGAAGCATCAACCTCTACTTTGCCGCCGGCATACTCGAAAGATCTTACGACCATGGCTGAAAGCTCTTCACGAGTAATTTGAGCGTTCGGACGGAACGTACCATCTTCATAGCCATCCACGATGCCAGCCTTAGCAGCCGCATTCACAACACCTGTATACCAAGCGCCAGACGTTACATCATTGAAGTAATTGGCAGATGTAACAGTGCTCAGACCAAGCGAGCGAACGACCAATGCCGCAAATTCTGCACGAGTGATATTGCGATCCGGCTCAAACGTAGTATCGGTCACGCCATCCACGATCAGCTTGCTGGCCAGCAGCTCGATGTCTTTTTGTCCCCAATGGGATGCGATGTCACTGAACGATTTGTCCAGTTCGATAACCGTATACACGCTGTTGCCTGCCCGCCAGAATTCGGCTTCCGTGGAAGATACTAATCCAGGAACGAAGCTAAGCGATTTCGTATCGGCGTTGTACATGGCTACAGTTGCATTTTTCGTCTTCTCGGTCGTCACAGGAATTTTGCGTTTCACGTAACGGTCGAAGGAGTCGATTGCGGCAGTTTTGTCATTGTCGCCTTCGATCGAGATGCTGAAATCCGTTGCGTCGGCAAGAGCTTTACCACCGAGGGCCGTAATAGCGCTCGATATGGCTTGGGCGTCATCACCGGTAAGTTCTTTGATGCTGACGGTCAGTTTCAAGTCTTCCACATCGGTTTCGACAGATTTGGCCAAAGCATCAAAGTCAAATGCATCGAGAGGAAGGCTGTATGCACCGTTATCGGTTTCGATAATCAGGGTAGAGCCTTCTTTCGCGTTCAACAGTGCAGAGACTGGAATCGAAACGGTGTCTCCCGTAACTTTGATCGTTACTTCCGTATAGCTGCTGAATGCATTTTTCAGTTCATTGGCGCTAACGGTTCCATTGGAGGTCGAAATGGTGCTGCCGGATGTCCAGCCGCCACCGCCACCAATCCAACCGCCGCCGCCACCAATCGGAGGTGCCGGTTGACGGTATACGATGTTTGTTACATTATTGTCATCGTACTTAAAGTAGACGCCGTCGTATACGGAGTTGATTACCGTATTGCCAGGAATATTGAAATAAGTGGCTCCATTGCTATAGCTCGCGTACGTTACGGTAACGGTAGTGATGTACTGGCCATTTTTTCCATAAACGGAAAGCGTAACGTCATCTTGTCCGTAGACATCATCGCCAACGGTTCCGTTAAAATAAACTTGACCGGAGACCGTTCCGTTCGAGTTGAATGTGCCGGTAAAGTATACGGCCGCGGAAGCAAGAACCGGAACCAGCATCGATATTATCATCATGGCGATCAGAAAACCGGACGTCTTTTTAAGTATGGTTTTGTTAAACAATCGTCTCCCGCTCCTTTCCTTTTTTCTCTTTGTATTTTCGGGGAGTAAGCTTGGCCTATTCAAGATCAGAGACACCTCCTTTCGATAGATTGCCATCTTCCATTACCCTAGATATATATGTTCGAAACAGATGGGAATTTATAAGGGGGTTGGAAGAAAAATTCCATTTGATAAAATTTGGATGCTACCGACTGAAACCAAATGTGGGGAGCGAATCGTATAAACAAAATTAGGCAATCACTATGAGCATAAAGAAAAACCCTCGCTTCCGCGAGGGAAGTGAGGGTTTGTAGCAGCATTGCAAGAATTAGTCGATGAATTCAACTTTCGACAAGAAACGTTTCAGCATCGTCGCAGATTGAGCGCGAGTAGCTTGTCCGTCCGTTTCGAGAGTCGTATCCGTCAATCCGTCCATCAGACCGACATAAAGTGCGAGGGCGATTTCTCTTTGAGCCCAAACAATTTTGTCGGTGTCTGCATATTTCGAGAAAGCTTTGGAGATTGTACCTTGATCGACGGCGACTTTGCCATCGGCGAACTCGTAAGCGCGGACAATCATAGCTGCCAGCTCTTCACGATTGATTTGGACTTGCGGGCGGAACGAACCGTCTTCATACCCGTCGACGATACCTGCTTGCATTGCAGCGCCTACAGCGCCGTCGAACCAGTCAGCTGATTTTACGTCGCTGAATTTAGCAGCACTTGCAACTGGAGACAGACCCAGCGAACGAACGACCAATGCCGCGAACTCGGCACGGGTAATGTTACGCTCCGCTTCGAATGTAGTATCCGTGGCACCGTTCACAATCATCTTGCTGGCCAGCAGCTCAATGTCGGCTTTTGCCCAGTGAGACGAAATATCGCTGAACGTTTTGTTGTATTCAACGACCGTGTACACGCTATTGCCTGTACGCCAGAATTCGGCTTCCGTATCGGAGATCGAACTAGGAACGAAGCTGAAGGTTTTGGTTGCCGGATCGTACAACAATACGACAGCGTTTTTGCTTGGCTTGGAGTTAAGTTTAATAATACGCTTCACGTATTGATTGAAGGAAGTAATGGACGTTTTCTTGCCATCTTTGCCTTCAAACGTGATGCTGAAATCAACCGCGTCTGCCAAAGCTTTGCCGCCCACAGCAGTTACTGCGCCGGATACGGCTGTAGCGTCACTTCCTGTAAGCTTCTTGATGTTTACTGTGAACTTAAGATCGTTCACGGAAATGCCAAGCTCCTTAGCCAGGGCATCAAAATCGAATACCGACAAAGGAAGTACATATGTTCCGCTATCCGTTTTGATCACAAGAGTGGAATCGGAGTTCTTCGCAGCATCCAAGAGCCCGGATACCGGAATTGTAACGGTCTCGCCTTTTACCACAAGGGTGACTTCGGCTTTGTTTGCGAAAGCACTCTTTAAAGTGCTTGCATCAACTTGACCATTGGATACATTGATGGAGCCGTCGGTGTTCGTCGAGTTACCGGAAGATCCGCCGCCCCAGCCGCCGCCAATGACTCCACCAGACTGGGTTCTCGTGTTTACCAAAAGAGTCTGTGGAGTGCTCTTATTACCAAATGCATCAACAGCTTCTACTTTGAAAGTGTACATAGTATTCGCGGCAAGGCCTGAGATACTGTAGGTTTGACCGGTTACTGAATCACTTTTTAAAGTATCATTTTGATACACATGGTAAGTGACACTGGTTTTATTGTCAGTTGCTTTGGGCCAGTTCAAATCCACCGAGCTCACCGTAATATTGGAAGCGGTCATTGGACCAGCAGCCCAAGTTGGAGCCGTATTGTCATACACGGCAGTGTATACGTCTGCATTCACGCTAGGCGCTTTGAGAGTGACAAAGCCATAAGTGTCAACCTGAGCCGCTTGAATACTCCACTCATACCCGCTACTAGGCAAGTATACGGTAGGAACAACAGCAATCAAGGTGCCGTCCGGCGAGTAAATGCTGACGGTAACTCCATCTGAGGAGTATGTATCGGAATAAACGGTCCCCGAAACGTTTTGTCCATCATAAGTCACATTCTTGAAACCGGATGCTCCAAAAGCAATAACAGGCATAAGCGCGGAGATCAACAAGACGGCTACCAGCAACTGAGAAACCTTTTTCATAGTCAGCTTAGACATGAGGCTCTTCCTCCTTTCTCTATTAATTTTAAATGAATTTTTCTTAACCATAAGATATGGTTTCACCTCCTCCAATAGCTAATTGTAATGGATGGGAGGTCTTTTGAAAATAACTATTTTTTGAAAAAATAGAAAAGCCGCGCATTATGGCGCGGCTTTTAGCAATTTGTCGATTTCGACCTTTTCGTTGGGGGTTTTGGCGATAAGCTTGTTGTAGAGCTCCTGATCGGACTTTCCTTGTCTCATAATGGATGCAAGATAAAGTCTGATAATAAGTTGCGTCTTTGCATCGTCAATGTTACCGCCTATAAAACTCTTTAATACATTTTCGGAGGAACTGAAGTCTCCACGAGTGAAATAGACATGCGCTGCGGAGGTCACGATATCAGGAGTTAAAGTAAAGGATGCACCTTGCATTTGCCCTTTAGGTAATGTTTCCAAATGCTTTACCTTCTGCAGTGCGGCATTGTAGGTATCTAAAATGTTTTCGCCATACAGGTTGGCCGTAGTTTTATTTGTAACTCTTGCTTGGTCATACTGTACCAAATTCAAAGTCGCGTTTCTTTCATACAAGGAATTGTCCCATGGAAATTTATTTAGTCCTTCGCCAACAAGCGCAGCAATCTTGGTTTGATCGTTCTTGATGGTGTATAGCTGGAGCTCCTGTCCGAATAGAACCTTGTTGTTTGTTTCCTTGAGTTTCGTATCTTGTAACAACTTTATAGCTTCATTGTACATATCCTCATTTTTATTCTGGTTATATAGTTGGGTTAGAAATCCCACCTTGGTGGCCACATAGTCCGGATGATTCGATTGCAGCTCCAGTGCCTCATTGAGAGGGGTCATGATATCTTGCAATGGTTTTTGAGCTGCTGCATTATTTAACGAAGAGGAAAACTTGTTGTTGGCACTTAATTGTACGGCAGAAAAGATAAAAGTCGTAATCGCGATGGCGCCTAAAGCAAGCGGGTACGTGATTCGAAATTTCGTTATAAAGTGACGCTTTGTAAAAGGCAACTCATTTGGTGAAATTCCTGAAACCATACCGCCTAAACAAAGATATACAAGAGCGGCAATAAAGGCATAGCTCATTTCAAAGTCGATGCTGCTATGGACGAGCAGTGAGATCGCTACAATATAGAAAACAAATTTACTATTCCTAGAGCTCTCGTCTCCCTTTATATAACTGCGAACATATTGATAGAAGATGTAGATCAAAAAGACTGCGAGAATAATGATGCCCAACGTACCGACTTCAATCCAGAATTGCAAGAAGAAATTGTGCGCTTGCCTGCTCGTATATGGATTGTTCTGGTACTTCTCATATAAAGCAGCCCATCCGCCTCCGCCTGCACCGAGAACAGGGTAATCCTTGATTAGTTTGAAAGAGTCTTTGTAGAAGGTTGTTCTTTCCAGGACGCTGTGCTGCTCGAAATTTATGTTTTCGATACGTTGTTCCAAAGTGTCCGGCAGCATGTTTCGAACCGGCGAATCACTTACCAAAATATAAATACCAAACAGTCCGACAAGTACAGTGACAGCAGGTACTACAAAAGCCGAAAATTTGAAAGATAACCATGAAACGGATTTGTCAAGAAAGCGGATCCCCAATAATTTATGGAGAAGTGTAACAATTGCGGCAAGACCAAGGGTGGTGATCAAAAAGTACAGCCAGCCCTCCATGACCTTAGGATCGCCTAACCCTAGAAGTGTTACATCATTATTCACGGTTCGGGTAGCAAGGACCCTTTTTGCGATATCATTCCCAAGGGCGTCCATTTTATCCGTAATGGCTAGTGCAGCCAGTGAAGGTAAGGCCAAATAAAGAATGAAGAGTAGTTGTTTCTTCAACGAGATAAACGGCAAGATAAGCAGTAAGATGATCGGAAGCACCACAAGACCACCACGGGACAGGGTTAGAAAAAACGATAAAAGGATCGGTACCAGCATTACGCTATGCAAGGCTATTGCATACCAAACCCGAGAATGGATAAGTAAATAAATGCCGGCGAAAAGCAGCGCCATTAAGAATGCAGCATAAGCATTTGCGTATTGAAAAACCGAAGTCAATCGCAAACCGTCGTCCGTTAACATTACTCCATCTCTGGAATATGCATTTCCCAGCAAATTGAGAATGCCGTAAAAGACAACGATATATCCACAGACCATAATGGAGTTGATTAAAATTGTATTACCCAATTTATTTTTGGTTAAATAGATGCCCAATATAAAAAATGTAGCGTATAGCACTTGCAATAAAATCATTTTTGTCGATAAATGAGCAGATCCCGCAGAAAAGGAGGAGAGCACGTAAGCCAATGGGATTAACCAAACAAAAAGCGACAAAATATCTGCACGATTCTTCAAGCTCCAACGCTTGAAAAAATAAACGGCAGCAAGCAATAAAATGATAGAGCACCACAGAACTGCAGTGATTATAGGCCGCTCAAAAGAGTTTACAACATAAGCCTGATTGGACTCTCCGTTGAAAAGAGCGGTTTGAAATGACGAGAAGAATAAAAAGAATACAACAAAGAAAAGTGTTAGCCAGTAGATCATGGTGGTCGTGTCGGACATTTCGATACGAGTTTTAGTGCTTTGTTTTTTCCCGTATACAGGTTTGCTCATACAGTATAATTACCTCGTTTCTCGTTCTCTTCAGTACGACATAATTCTATCAGAGCTTTGAGAAATATGAAAGAATGTAGATGTTGATCGCACAAAGTCTAAGCAAAGAACCTTTCAGCCATCTGTAGACCTAAAGGTAACTTTGCTTCTTACTCGCTTTCACAACATTAAAGTTAATAAAAGGATATAAGGTTTGGCTTTTCTTTTGTCAGAAAAGCCAATAAAATAGAATAGGTAAAGCTGGTCGTATTATGAGAACTTCTACTACTGTGGAATCAGCTTGCTGCCAAGTATCCAGCCAACCAGAAGAATCAGGATGTTGATGGACGGGAAAGATTGCGCTGCGCGCTTTTGCCGCTGGAGAGGCCGCGCATTGTCAGCAGCAATTTTTTCGAGATAAGGCAGAAAGATTTTAACTACGGGATTTAATACACCGGATTTAATCTCTTAAAAATTGTTTTGCGATTTTTGCAGAACATATTGACTGATCAGACATCGATAGATCTGCTAAGTAGGTTTAAACTCATTTACTGTGTCTGGATTTCCTTATTATTGGGAATTTTTTTAAAATATTTACAAACATGATGTCCAATCGTAAAATGTGTTATAGTTATGTCGAATGATTCTGGGTTATGCATAACTATGGGGAAAATGGAGGCAAATTAGCTACATGAGGTTAAGAAAAATTTTGTTCTGTGCTTCAACTGCATCTCATATAAGAAATTTTCACCTTCCATATTTGCAGTTACTTAAAGAACAGGGTAATGATATTTGGGTTGCAGCAAACTTGAATATGAATGACGATATTCCATTTATAGATAATATTGTTAATATGCCATTTGAAAAGAAGTTATTTAGTATAAAAAATTTTTCCTTAATATTTTCAGTATATTATCTTTTGAAACGTGAACGCTTCGACCTTATCATCTTGCATACCACTTTGGCTAGTATCGTTGTTAGATTAGCTGTCCTTTTGCGTTTTTTTGACAAAAAACGACCTAAGGTATGTTATACTTGTCATGGTTATCTATTTAATGAGAAGGACAAATTTAAGTGGGCTTTCTTAGTACCTGAGAAACTTTGTGCCCAAGTCACAGATGTTCTAATGGTTATGAATCGTGAGGATCATAAAATTGCAATAAAACATCACCTTTACCTAAAAAAACTACATTATATCAATGGAATGGGCTTTGATACGTCCAAATTTTTTCAATTTTCTGCCGAAAAACAAACAATGAAACGTCAAGAAATGATGTTTAATAATGAAGATTTTTTATTGATCTATGCAGCGGAATTCTCGAAGAGGAAGAATCATTTCTTTTTAATTAATTTATTTGCACAGATTAGCGCAGAGATTGCCCATGCACATCTCTTACTTGCCGGAAATGGGTCATTGATGGAAGAATGTAAAAGTCTTGCTAATGAACTTGGATTACAAGATCGTGTTCACTTTCTAGGCTATACCAGAGATATGGAAAATTTATATCCTATATGTGACATGGCGATTACTACGAGTTTATCGGAGGGATTGCCTTTTAACGTGATGGAGGCTATGGCTTGTGGTTTGCCAATCGTTGCGAGTAGAATTAAGGGACACACTGATCTGGTTGATGATGGAGAAACAGGATATCTGTGTGAAATTAATAATCAGAATGAGTTCCAATCTGCTATAATAAAAATTCATAAAAATCGTTCCTTGAGGGTAGAAATGGGGGTAGCAGGGATAGAAAAAGTTAAATTTCATTCAATTGACAAAATTAAACCAACTATTTTAGCAATATATAATGAAGAATAATTTGGGTGAGAATCGATATGGTATTTAGTATCATTATTCCGGTTTACAACGTTGAGAAGTTTCTACAGAAATGCTTGGATCATGTTTTTGCATGTGAATTATATGATAGTGAAGTAATTCTGGTACTAGGGAATTCAAATGATGGAAGTGCTAATATTTGTATTGAGTACCAAAATAAGCATTCTAATATTGTAATCATACAGCAAGAAGACGTTGGATTATCTGACGCAAGAAATTGCGGGTTAAAAGTCGCCAATGGGGAATATATTGTTTTTTTAGATAGTGATGATTATATCATTTCTAATAATTTTAAAGAAAGCTTGAATTATATCAGGAAAACGATAAGGTTTAATATAGACGTTTTTATAAGCGATTTTTATCGAGTATCTGATAGTGGGAAAGTTATTTCCAGTGTTCGACAAATTGAAGAGACTTTTTCTCCAATTTGCGAGTATAATTATATGGAGCATTTTCTTGAACAAAAAGGTTGCTTTTGGAATGTTTGGCGTTATATTTACCGAAAAGGTTTTTTAATAGAAAATCAAATCTTTTTCCGAATGGGATATTTAAGCGAAGATATCGATTATTCAGTTAAAGTGTTGCTTAAAGCTAAAAAAATTGCTTTCTTCCATAATCCTTATTACTGCTATGTTGTTGGTAGAGGGAGCTCATTAATGGATGTTGTTACTTATAAAAGAGTACATGATACAGTCGTAATCATTCACGATTCCGTTAACGAGATTTTGTCAAATAGTGCATTTCCTTACCGAAAGGTAATGATAAAAAAAATATTATTAGAATTTATATTAAATATGGCTACAATTTATGAAGTTGCTAAATCGGATAAAAGAAAGACAAAGTCGTTGTTTAAACAAAACTTGGAATTGCTAAGCTATAATCAATATTTTTTGGCGAGAATTATCTCTATTTCGATTTCAATATTTGGAATAAGTTCAGTAGCTTTAGCTTTAAGTTGGTTGAAAAAAATCAAAAGACTTCTGGTGCGAAAATTTAAATCTAAACAACAATTACTGGTATCAGAACAAGCAATTAAAGAGCATATATAGCAAACGGGAGTAAAACATGAATATTACTTATTTTGAAAAGTTTTGGAAGTATAAAGGTTTATTGATTGAGCTGGTTTTACGTGATATTAAGATTAAATATAGAAGATCTGTATTGGGGTATATTTGGAGTGTTTTAAACCCGCTACTTATGATGGCTGTGATAGCGACTATTTTTTCGTACATGTTTCGCTTTGATATTAGTAACTATCCGATCTATTTATTGACTGGACAGTTAATTTATAACTTTTTTTCCGAAGCAACTAATTTTGCAATGACTTCAATTATCTATAGTGGTTCTTTAATAAAAAAAGTTTATCTTCCTAAATATATATTCCCACTCGCCAGAACTTTATCGTCATTCACAAATCTTTTATTTTCTTTGGTTGCAATTCTGTTAATGTTAATTTTTACCAGAACACCAGTAACACCAGTTATACTCTTATTTCCCTTACCTTTGCTATATGCCTTATTTTTTTCAATCGGTATTGGGATGATCATTTCAGTTATTGCAGTTTATTTCAGGGATATGTTGCATTTATATGGAGTTTTTCTGACGGCTTTAATGTATCTCACTCCAATTTTTTATCCTATATCAGTTCTTCCGAAATTTGCTGTATCCATTGTTGAAATGAACCCTTTATATCACATCATTGAAATGTTTAGAGATATTGTTCTTTATGGTAAGTTTCCGACGGTTCAAGATAATCTTATTTGCTTTAGCTATGGGGCGTTGACAATGATTGTAGGTTTGATTGTATTTAAGAAGAAGCAAGACAATTTTGTTTTGTACTTATGAGGTGTTCGGTATGGATTATGCGGTTCAAATAAATGATGTTTCAGTTAAATTCAACCTTGCAAGAGAGAGGGTTGACAGTTTAAAAGAATATTTCGTCAGATTGTTGAAGGGCTCGCATAAAGTTGATGAGTTCTTCGCTTTAAAAAATGTGAGTTTCAATATCGAAAAAGGAGACTCATTTGCATTAGTTGGATCAAATGGTTCGGGTAAAAGCACCATGCTAAAGGTTATCTCCGGGATTTATAAACCCACATCCGGTAATCTGGGCGTGAACGGGCGCATAGCTCCTATGATCGAATTAGGAGCTGGATTTGATATGGATTTAACGGCTAGAGAAAATGTGTTTTTAAATGGTGCTGTGTTGGGTTATTCCCGAGATTTTATGAAGCAAAATTTTAATGCAATAATCGATTTTGCAGAGTTATGGGATTTTGTGGATGTTCCAATGAAGAATTTTTCTTCAGGGATGCAGGCAAGATTAGGATTTTCGATAGCAACGCTTGTGGACCCGGATATATTAATAGTGGATGAAATTCTCTCAGTTGGTGATGCGCATTTTCGGGGAAAGTGTGAAGCGAAAATGAGTGAAATGAAAAAAAAGGGAGTGACATTAATTTTAGTCTCTCATTCCATAAATCAAATCTTAAGTGTATGTAAAAATGCAGTTTGGATAAACAAGGGAAATTTAATGATGGTTGGAACTGCTGAAGATGTTTGTAATGAATATATGAAAAATAAAGATTTATAAGAGGAGTAATCAACTGTGATAATTACAAAAACACCTTTTCGCGTTAGTTTTTGTGGCGGTGGAAGTGATTTGGAATCGTTTTATGAAAAATACGATGGTTGTGTACTCAGTACTACAATAAATAAATATATGTATATATCGGTTCATCCATATTTTGACGCGAGATATACTGCATTAAAGTATTCTGAAAATGAAATTGTAGATGACATTTCAAAAATTAAACATAAGATTTTTAACTGTGTGTTGAATAAAACGGAAATATCCGGCGTTGAAATTAGCAGTACTGCAGATATTCCTGCTGGTACAGGATTAGGTTCGTCAAGTACATTTACAGTAGGACTTTTAAATACACTTTACTGTTATAAGGGGAAATATGCATCAAAAGCCAGACTTGCTGAAGAAGCCAGTGATATCGAAATTAATAAATTAGGGGCTCCTATAGGGAAGCAGGATCAATATGCGGCTTCTTTTGGAGGTTTAAACTTTATCCGCTTCAATAGAGACGGAAGCGTATCGGTCTCACCAATTGTGATGAAGCCGGAAACCTACACCAAGCTGCAAAATAATTTAATGATGTTTTATATAGGTAGTTCTCGTTCCGCCAATGAAATACTTGGCGAGCAAAAACAAAATATGTCAAAAGAAGATAAAACTAATAATCTTATTGAAATGTGCAAGCTAGCCGAAGAAATGAAAATGGCTTTAGAAGAGAACGATTTGTCATCGTTTGGGAATATTTTGCATAAGAGTTGGGAGTTGAAGAGAACACTTGCATCGGGTATCTCAAATCCTTCAATTGATGAAGCTTATCACGTTGCCATGGAAAATGGTGCTCTTGGCGGTAAGTTGTTAGGTGCCGGTGGCGGCGGATTCTTGTTGCTCTATTGTGAACCGGATAATCAAGAAAAGGTAAGAGTTTCTCTTGGACTTAAACAATTGAATTTTGAGTTTGAGCGTGATGGAACATCGGTTGTGTATATTGGTGATAAATATTGGAGTGAAAATTGACAGGGGGAATAAATTTTGAAAGCTCTAGTCGCTGGTGGTGCTGGTTTTATTGGAAGTCATTTAATCGATGCATTATTGGAAAAGGGGCATCAAGTTGTTTGTATTGATACTTTTGTCATTGGAACCCGAAAAAACATTGAGCACTTAAGGGATAATCCTGACTTCAAGTTTTATGAGCTGAGTCTATGTAATCTCGAAGAAGTTAATAAGATATTTGAAAAGGAAGATATTGATTTTGTTTTCCATTTGGCGGCAAATTCAGATATTCAAGCGAGTGCAAGTAATCCATCCATTGAATATGCTAATACTTATACTACTACATTTAATTTACTTGAATGTATGAGAGTTAACAATGTAAAGAAACTCTTTTTTGCATCGACTTCCGCTGTATACGGCGAAAAAGAGGGGGAACAAGTGTCGGAATATTCCACTCAATTAGAGCCGATCTCATACTACGGTGCAGCGAAGTTGGGGGCCGAAGCATTAATTTCGGCTTTTACTTACATGAACTCTTTCTCAAGTCTTGTATTCCGATTTCCGAATGTTATTGGACCACGATTGACGCATGGTGTTATATTTGACTTTGTGAAACGATTAAAGCAAAATCCTGAAGGGCTTACAATTCTTGGGGATGGCTCGCAATCCAAGCCATACATGCACGTGTATGACCTAGTTGATGGAATTATGAAATTTTCTATCGGAATTAAAGAAGGAGTAACCTTGTATAATATCGGGGTCGAAACTCAAACAACCGTTACTAAGATAGCTGATATTATCTGTGAAAATATGAATTTGAAAAACGTAAAGTATTCCTACACAGGTGGACGTGGAGGCTGGAAAGGAGATGTTCCTGTTTTCGCGTATAATCTTGATAAAATTCATGAAAATGGATGGAAGGCCCGTTGGACTTCTGATGAAGCAGTTGCCAAGACAGTCGAGGAGGTAATCTGATGCAGGCTGTCATAATGGCAGGCGGGAAAGGAACTCGATTGCGTTCTATTACAAATGATGATATTCCGAAACCAATGGCACATATTGCCGGGAAGCCCATTTTACATTGGCAAGTTGAGTGTTTAAGGAAAAATGGTATTACGGATATCATTATGGTAATTGAGCATCTTGGTGAAAAGATTGAAACCTTTTTTGGTAATGGATCGAATTTTGGTGTAAACATTACTTATTATTGGGAAGTACAGCCGTTGGGGACTGCTGGGGCACTCTACGATCTACAAAATCAAATCATGGATAATTATTTTTTGCTTGTCTTTGGTGATGTCATTTTCGATATTCATTTAGCGAGGATGGAACAATATCATATTGCTAAAGCGGCTCTCGGAACTTTGTTTGTTCATCCCAACTCGCATCCATATGATTCGGACCTTGTCGTAACCGATGATAATGAAAAGATCATCCGATTTGACTCAAAGAATAATAAAAGAAGCTACTGGTATAACAATTGCGTAAATGCTGGTTTCTATATCCTAAGTAAGGAAATATGTAAATTAGTCAAGCCTGGTATCAAAACGGACCTAGAAAAGGATGTATTGATGCCGTTAGTAGCACAAAAACAAGCGGTCTATGCTTATGCATCACCCGAGTATATAAAGGATGTAGGTACACCGGAGCGAATTTCTACAGCTTCCCATGAAATAGAAAATGGTTATGTGGCCGCAAGGAATTTAACAAAAAAACAAAAATGTATTTTCATTGATCGAGATGGAACATTAAACCAACACAAAGGGCTGATTAGCCATGAAGACGATTTTGTATTGGAAAGCAGCGCTATAGAAGCCATAAAACGAATAAATGCATCAGGGTATCTTGCCATCGTTATTACTAATCAACCGGTTGTTGCTCGGGGATTATGTGATGTGTTAGATATAGAAAATATCCATAACAAAATGAAAACATTGTTAGGTAGAGAGGGGGTACTTCTAGATGATGTCTTGTTTTGTCCCCATCATCCTGACAAGGGTTATCCGGAAGAGAACCCTGTATATAAAGTATCTTGCAAATGTAGAAAACCTCAAACGGGCATGATCGAAACTTGTGTAGAGAAGTTTAATATTGACATTACTCAATCATGGATAATTGGGGACACCACGATTGACATCCAAACTGGAAAAAATGCTGGACTTTATACAGCACTTGTTTTAACAGGTGAAGCTGGTAAAGATGGAAAATATGAAGTGAAATCAGATTTGGTGTGCGGAAATATTTTGGAGGCAGTAGAACAAATTTTAAAAATAGAGGAGATATGAAAAATGGATTACAGAGAAAGCATCAATACTTACATTGCACTTGAAATTGATACGTTGAAAGCTCTAGATGTTAATGCAATAAATGATGCGATGAACCTCATTATGGAAGCTCATGAAACCGAAAAAACCATTTATATCTTTGGAAATGGGGGAAGTTCTGCAACGGCCTCCCATTATCAAAATGACTTCAACAAGGGGATATCCGAGTATATTGATAAAAAATTCAATTTTCATTGTTTAAATGATAATATGGCAACTGTTATGGCTATAGCGAATGATATTGGTTTCGAAGAGGTATTCCGTTTCCAGCTAAAAGGTCACATAAAACCAGGGGATCTGGTCATTGCGATATCCGGAAGTGGAAACTCGAAAAATGTAATTAATGCTGTAGAATATGCAAAAGAGCAGGGAAACAAAATAATTGGAATGACAGGTTATAATGGTGGAAAGCTAAAGCAGCTTTCTGATGTATCTCTGCATGTTCCAATTAATAGTATGCAAATAACGGAGGACGTCCATATGATTTTTGACCACATGATTATGAGCATTTTTTATAAAACGCTCTGTGGAATCGATCATGTTAAAGGCTAAAACATCTTAAGGAGTGTCGGCATTGAATTACTTTCTGATCCTATTAGCAGTGACAACATTGGTCTTATGGCTACCTTATCCTAAGATATCACTGCTTAAAAAGGTAATGTCCACCGCGACAATAGCATTTGCAATTGCGTTGCCAGCGACCGGACTCATTTCACAATTACTAACAATGTCAACTTATGAACCTGTATCAATTGTTGTCACTGCAACGGGTCAGAAATCAGATCAATCTGAAGGAACTGAGGTTTGGATTCAAGGAGTATCAGTTGACGGTAAATGGTTTCACGCAAAAGATATATTCGATAAAAAGGCTCAGTGGATCGAGAAAGATGGAGCTTTGGGTTGGAGAGATTATGAACAACCTAATGGATTGGCTTCATCGATAAACGGAACTTTACCGAACGGTAAGCAGCGCTCCATCGTATTTGATACAAATAAGTGGCGCGGTATAGTTAAATACGAGCTAAATGGTAGTACTAAAATCGAGGATCTGTTTGTTCCAACTGACAATACAACAGATAAAAGTTTTGGCATAGAACATTCTGAAAATCAATCGAAAAAAATAAGTGGAAATCAAAGAATACTAATTTTTGCAGTGAGTTTTTTTATTAGTATTTCGATAATAGCTTTAATGTTTTATTTTGATGGACGTAGAAATAAAAATGGGAATATAAGTACTCCAATAGAAAAAGAAGCACATTTAATTTGGCCGGATTTATTACGAATTTTATGTATATTCGCAGTAGTATGGATTCATACCTCCAGTAACGTTTACAATAACTTCACAAATAATATGTCCACTTGGTATTGGTATTTATATATTAATGCGGCAACATGCTTTGCCGTTCCTGTTTTCTATATGTTGTCAGGAGCTTTTTTGATTGGAAAACGAGAAAGTATTCACTCAGTTGTTACAAAGAGAATAAAAAGGATTGTTATTCCACTTTTTGTATGGAGCTTTATATATATCTTACTAAGAAAATATTCACTCCATGAGGATGTTAACATATTATCAGCATCAGTCAGGATGTTATTTTCCTCACAGTATTCCCATTTATGGTTTATGTATCCTTTATTAGGTCTTTACTTTTTGCTTCCATTGATACGGAAAGCTTATTATGAATGGGATACTAATTTAAAAAAATATGCGTTTCTGTTGATAATTATCATTCCACTTCTCTTAACTACAATTATAGGGTATACGACAAAAACTGTACCTCTACCTTCATTTGCTTTTGGATTCCCTGAATTGGGCATTTTTATTATTGGAAAATTAATAATAGACAATAAACATAAACTTCTTGGAAAAGTATGGCTTGCTTGGATTACGGTTTTTATTGGATTTAGTGGAGTAGTACTGTCAAGTTACTATCTCTCATTGAAAATTGGCTACCCAGATAAAACTTTCTTAGGTGGTTATGGAACAGTACCAGTCTTCATATTTGCAACATCGGTATTTGTTCTCCTCATGTTGTTGGAAGATAAGCTTCAAAAGATATCTTTAGTGCTGAAAAATTGGATTATGTCCCTTTCAAAACTGACGATGGGCATTTACTATGTTCATATGCTGGCTATTTATTATGTTGGTAATCGCAAACTTGGTATTATCAGTTTTACAAATAATGCTGATGGAAGCATCAATATGTTTCTTGGAGCCTTAATGTATTTTGTTTTTTCGGCGATGTTCGTTTTTGTTTTATCTAAAATTCCGTTTTTTAAAAAGCTTGTATGATAAGAACAACCATTCAAACATTTAGCTAAAAAGGGGAATAAGATGGGATCAATTAATGCAATTACTTCTTCTGTTAAATGTATAAAACTGGTTGTTAAATCTTCTTATAGGACATACTGGATTTGTTTATCGATTCTGGCTGTTATATTTGTGACTGTTTTCATTTAACTTGAACATTCTTTATATATATGATTTCGGACACTATCAATGCGTTTGGAGTAACGGGGAATATATTGCGCGCATCTATGACGAGTCTAAGGGCCGTCCGTTGTATATCTTGCAGGAGGTTCGGAGGTTTGAACAGGATCGAAGAGAAAGCGACGGGGATAACCGCTGACAAGTCTGCAACGAAGTGGATCTGGATAGTGTTAGATAAAGTCGGAAGCATCTAAGGCAAAAAAGCTTCGTAGCATGGTGAGGACTGGGTAATAATTTCATTTTTGGAGTGATATAATTTGCCGAAAGTTACAATTGTAATGCCGGTATATAACGGAGAAAAGTATATACGTGATGCGATTGAGAGCATTATTAATCAGACTTTTAAAGATTGGGAATTTATCATTGTTAATGAATATGGTTCAAATGAAGCAACGACCTCTATTCTTGGTGAATTTGCTTCAAAAGATAAGAGAATTATATTAGTACAAAATACAGAACGATTAGGTATTTCTGCTTCTTTGAATATCGGACTTGATTTGGCACAAGGCGAATATATCGCTCGAATGGATTCGGATGATATTTCAATGCCCCTAAGATTAGAAAAGCAAGTAGCTTACTTAGAGCAACATTCCAATATAGATATTGTTGGAATAAAACCCAAGATATTTGGTGAAGAAGAATGGGAGTGGAAAGTTGAGACCGGACCAGATTTTTTGAAGAGTTGCCTATTGTTTTTTACACCTTTTGTTCATCCTACCATTATGATTCGTGCATCACGTCTTAGACAATATAAACTAAAGTACAACAAAGAGTATTTGTTTACGGAAGACTACGATTTTTTCGCAAGAGCTTCTGAATTTTTGGCATATGAAAATATGGATGACCCTTCACTATTTCATTACAGAATTCATAAAAAGAACGCAACTGCTGTTGGTGGAGAAAAAGGGATTAAGCTATACCGCGGTGTGACCCAACGATTGTTGGAACAATGTGGATTGAATTTTAATGAAAATGAAATTGATTTGTTATGTATACATTCTTTTCCGAAATCAAAGGATGCAGACCTAATACTCGAACATTTATCTGAGCTTGATATATTATTGAAACAAATCTTTTTAAATGAAACAGCAAGAAAAAAATATGGTATTCAAGCTTTATTTTATACATTGCATTGTAGATGGATGCGAGTTCTTGAAGAGATGCAGTGGGAGATAAACGATGAAAGGTTTAAAGCCGCGATTGAACGTGGTGTATTTTATCATACTGATTTTTATAAATGTAAAATTGAAACATGTAATAGCGACCCAAAGGTCTCTATTTTAATTCCTACATTTAATAGCGAGAAATACATAATGGATACATTGTACTCATTATTAGAACAAAAATTCCAAGATTTCGAAATTTTGATTGTCAATGAACTTGGATCAAACGATAGGACAACTGAAATCATAAAACTATTTCAAGATCCCAGAATTAAGATTATTCAAAATACTGAAAGACTTGGACTTGCGCAGTCTCTAAATTCAGGCATTCGTGTTGCAAAAGGTGAATATATTGCGCGTGCGGATGCGGATGATGTTTATCCCGCGCATCGACTGGAAAAACAAGTCGAATTTCTTGATCAACATCCGGATATCTCAGTTTGTGGATCTTGGCAACGTCATTTCGGTAAACGGGATTATATTCATAAAACCGTGATTACTTCAGAGGAAATTAAAGCACAAACTTTGTTTATTTGTGATATGTGTCACTCTACTTTGATGATTCGCAAGAAGGATTTTATTGATAATAATCTTTGGTACGATCCAAATTATCTTTCAGAAGATTTTGAGCTTTGGTCGAGGGCGGTTCATAATTTAAAGTTTTATAACCTTCCAGATGTTCTTGGCGAATACCGTTGGGATGGAGAAAATATCACCGCTTCAAAAATGGATCGTCTTGAAGGAGAAGCCCAAAGAATCATTGCAAGAACGCTAAAAGAACAATTAAAGATAACTATAAAAGATGATGAATTAATCTTACTTTCAGGATGGTTTAACCCTTTTCAGGATGATAATCGTAATGATAGAAAAATATTAATCGATAAAGGGAAAAAGCTGCTAAGATTAATTGAGAAACAAAATGAACTATATAGAGTATATGACTCTTCTGCTTTAAAAGCTGTTTTAAAAAGAAGATATGAATGGATGTCTAATAATAATTTGTTTCAAGTTGCTAAGCGAGTAAAAGAAAGGCGTATTAGTTACAATGTGATATATAAAAAAATCTTGAAAAGATTGTTAATGCCTGTTTATAGGCCTTTCAAAAATAGACTTTCAAATCGTTTTGACGAGTTGCGCCGTCACATTTGGGACTTAGACGGGCACATGTGGGACTACAAGCAAGAAATTAAGGCTTACATGGATGCAAGCAATCCATCAAGCCAAAATGCCGTTATAAGAAATTTAGTAGAGGATCTGGCTGCCAGAATTCAGATATTGGATCATCAGATTAAAGAGCAAGGGGAAATTTTAAAACAACTGCAGCAATTGCCGCAGATGATCGAGGGGGGGATTCGGAATGCTATAGAAAGTTCCGAACAATCTACAAAAGAACGACTTAATGCCCTAGAAGAGAATCTTCTTCAAAATTTTGATGGTCGGATAGGGAAGGCCGAAGAAAACCTTCTCCA
>NZ_VDCQ01000091.1:0-12138 GCF_006265175.1 Paenibacillus hemerocallicola
CGTCGTCAGCCTGCTAGTAAAGACTCAGTCCGAGCAGCTGAGCAAACAAGTAACCGAAGGCAAACTTACGCAGGAGCAAGCCGACAAGCGCAAAACCGAGCTGACCGACAACGCCACGAAACTCGTTAACGGAGAGCTGGGCGGCAAAGGGGAACTGGGCGGTAAAGGCGGCTTCCCGGGTGGCGGCAAAGGCGGTCCCGGGGGCAAAGGCACTGCCGGAGACGCAGGCGGTTCCCGTGGCAACGGCAAGGCCGGGACAACCGGCCAAGCAGTAACGAGCTGATAGGCAGGCATAGAGAAGGACGGTCAAGCGACCGTCCTTTCTTTACGTTTCAGCCAACCAAGCCTCTATCGATCTTCGTGGAATTGGCAAGCTAGACGGTGATCGCGCTCATCACGACATTGTTGAATAAATTTCTTGTGTACAGCTTCGTGGATTCAATCGATAAATATACCCACAGCACGCCGTATTCCGGTTCTACGAGAAGGCGGACGCCTCCGGCCCCTCCGTGGTCAAACGCCCTGGCCGTTCGCAAAGACCCGCTGTCATCCCGCTTCGGCCCCCTGACATTCCAGCCGTAGCCCCAGCTGGCTTCGACATAAACCTCGTCATTGCGTGCCGCGGGTACACCCGGAATCTGATTGGACACCATCTCGCCCACGGTTAACGGGCTTAAGATTCGCGTGTCCCCGTAAACGCCTTTATTTAAAAACATTTGCCCGTATATCGCCAAGTCCATAACCGTGGAATAAAGGCCTCCCGCCGCCGATGGCAACCGCATTTTATCCGGACTGGAATACCACTTGCCCCCGTAATGCTGATCATCCCGTTCGACCACCCGATCGAACCGGTCATCCGGGACGACGAAGAACGTGTCCTTCATGCCAAGAGGCTCGAAGATCCTCTCGGCAGCGTAATCGTGAAGCGACCTGCCGCTCAATCTTCTAATCAGTTCCCCAAGGAGCAAATATCCGTAATTGAAATATCGCATTTCCGTGCCCGGCGCCTTCCACAAAGGCGCTCCATATCCTCTGTGCAGCCTTTTATGGATATTCGGATGCTGCGTTGCTTCCGGTTCCGGGATCGCAGCTTGCCGCTCCTCTTCCTTCAACGAATGGTTATGTACGTCCTCGTCTCTCATACCCGCCGTGTGGGTCAACAAATGATGAATTTTGATCGAGTCCTTGCCCTCGCCGATAAATTCCGGAATATATTTGGAAACGGAATCCGTGAGCTCCAGCAAACCGTCTTCAACCAGTGTCATCATGCAGGTCGCCGTAACCGGCTTGCTCAAGGAGGCCAAAGGAAATATGGAATCTTTCGCCAATGCGGGCGAGCCCGGCTCCGGGGTTAACGGGCCGAACGCCTCGTGCGATACGATAACTCCGTTGCGGGCTACAAGCATCGCTGCAGCCGGAGCCGCCTTATTCTCCACCCATCCGGCGACCACCTTCTCCAAATGACGGATACGATCCGCCGACATCCCCGCTTCTTCGGGCCGCCCAAACGTTAGCTTCATTGCCCTGCCTCCCCTACGTCTAAGTTATCTGATTCAATAAACGCGATTCTGCACGATACGAATTCCACATATGAGCTTAAATACCTTCTTTACCCATAAGGAAAAGCACATCCATTGAATTAGTGAACCTCATTTACTCATGAGGGCGATTCGTTTAAGTAGCGTCGCTCCTGTCCGTTAGCTCGAGTTCCTGTGTCGGCTGTATCCCCGTCCTGCGCTTTGTTGCAGGCCATGCTCTGACTGAGTCACCTGCCACCTAAGTAGTAACAAACCGATTCGCTAATGGCGAAAACGGGCATGAAATCCGCAGATATGCGCAATGAAGCTAATGATGTTCACTATTGTTCAGTATGGGCCGTCCAAGTCCGCTCCAGCCTCCGAAAAGCTCACGTTGACAAGGACCCGACGTGCAACGCCTATGCCTATCGCCTCGAAGCAACTCCGATCATTCCGCGCGCAAAAAAAAGCGCGGCCCAAAGGCCACGCCGCGTTATCTCTTGGTTTTACCTGATCTCTCCGACTTTCCGTTTCACGATACCGTTCGGTGTATCCACGATTTCGTAAACGTTCACGTAGTTGGTGGAGTTGTATTGATTCAGCTTCAAATTCGTAAACGTAATGCTGTTGTCGCCGTCCAGCAGCTTGGTCGTGCCTTGGAACGGCAGCGTCTGGGTCGACAGCACGAGTCCGGACGAATCCTCGATCTCGAATTGCAGCTTCGATACCGACGCATCCGCGATAAGCTGCTCCTTGCGCTCCAAACCTACGTTGAAATTCATCGTGTACGAGAAGGTCGTGCCCAACTGGCCGACCAGCAAATCGGCGCTGTTGACCGTAATGCTGTACGGATAAACGTCCCAGACATCGTCCGCCGTATCGTCCTGCCCGATGGCCAGCTTGACGGAATGGAGCGGTATCGAATCGCTGCCGTTGTACAGCCGGAGCGCTACCGCTTGACCGTCCGCCGCCTCCGGCATGACGAACGAGTAGCTGACCATATAACTGCTGTTGGTAGCGAGCTGCGAGATGACGTTCGCCTGTCTTGTCCCCGTGTACACCAAGCCGTTCTCGCCCACGACATCCAAATTCAGCTCCGGCAGCGCATAGGCCGTATTGTCGAGATTGGTGATCTTCAGCTTCGCGACCGCCGTTTTGAACCCGTAGTTCTCATTGTCGTACAGCTTCAGCTCCGTAACGGCAATGTCAAGCTTCTTGTCGAGCGGCAGCTCGATCCGGTCGCCCAGCGTGTAGTCCGTTCCGGTTCCTTGATCGTATACTTCCGCTTTGCCCAATCCGGCAATCAGAACGGGCACCTTCGTGCCGGAGGAGGAGGCCGCGTTCGCCGAGCCGCTCGAAGCGGATCCGGTCGTTCCGCTTGCGCCCGTACCCGTGCTTGCACCCGAACCGCCGGTCGTGGCGTTATTCGTTCCGCCGTTTGCGTTTCTGGTCTCGAACAAGGCCAGTTGCAGCTCTTCGACCGATATTCCCTTCGGCAGCAAAGCGCTGAACGAGAAAACCTCGGTCTCCCCTTGAGACAAATAAGCCGCATGCGTATCCGAATCGGTCGCCGCGACCGTAACGCCCCCATTCGTCGACTGGTAAGAAGCGGACAAGCTCGGGACGGCCACGACGCGGCCGCCGTTGTTGCTTGCCGTAACGCCCACGCGAACCCACTGCCCGTCCCCGCTCTGCGAGACGATCGCCGACTCTACCTTGAGCGAGACGATTTCCTGTCCCTGGCTATCCGTGGTCGGACGCGAATCGCCGATGGCCGTTGCGGACGAGGCACCGCCCGTTCCAAGATCCAGGCTGTCCAGCACGGTCGCCTTTTCTCCGTTCATATAATAAAATTGCAGCGCCCAGCCTTCGGCCGATTCGGAATCGGGAATTTGCGCCTGAACGGTTACCCGTTGAGGCTTGCCCGGGAGAAGAGATTTGTCGGCACCGTCGATGGCCGTTACCGTCATCGTCTGCCCCCCGGCGTTCTCCAGCCGCATCTTCAAGCCGGCCGGCAAAGTGACGCCCGTATCGCCCAAATTGCCGGCGACCAGGTCGATATAAACGTTCCATTCCCCGTTCTCGTAGACGGTGTATTCGTTCCCGATGCGAAAGGACACTCGGGAATCGGCGGACAACGCACTGTCCATCGGCGCCAAAGGCACTATGGCTTCATGAGCCGCATCGGACGTCAGCAGCGCGTTCGCCACCGAGAAGGAGCCGAGATCCGTCATGGCTATACCCGATCCGTAGCTCCACGCAAATACCGTAACGCGCAGCTGCTCAGCCTGGCTGCCCTTCAGCACCCGCGACTCGTAGGCGAATTCCTGTTCTTTGCCGGACAGCACCCGCGCGCTTTGCGTACCGCTCAGCTGCGCCGAGTAGCTGTAGCCGTCGCTGTCCGTAACGCGAACGCCGTACTGGTTGTAATCTACGGACGAAGCCGAGCCGTTGTGCAGCTTGACCGCGAAACGCAGTATCGAATCTTCGGAGCCTTCGGACAAACGCACCTTCTCGAGTGTAAAGTAGACGGACTCGCTTACATATATGCCTTCCTTGCCGGCCTGCGCCGATATTGGCGCGAGGGCGAAGCACAGCAAGGCGAGGATGAGGACTGCCGTTCGCGCCGTGCGAAGCATGCCGCTTGCTCTCGTTGTCGTCATAGTCTTGTAAGACCTCCATGTCCTTGAAACGGCGACGCAAGCGCCAGTAGCGCGCCGCCGCTTCTTAATCAAATCGAAGCGCATCGATTGGTTTCAACCGCGATGCTTTGTTTGCGGGATACAGTCCGAAGATGACGCCCACCAATACGGAAAATAGCAGAGCATACAAGCCGAAATCGAGGGACAGCTTCGTCGGCTGATCCGGATTCACCATCGGCCAGCCCAGCGAGGCCCCAACCCCGAGCAGCAGGCCGAGCAGCCCGCCCAAGCCGCTGATCACGGTGGCTTCCATCAAAAATTGGGTCAGGATATGCCGGCGTTGGGCCCCGATCGATTTGCGGATGCCGATTTCCCTCGTCCGTTCGCTGACTGTAACGAGCATAATGTTCATAATGCCGATACCGCCTACGAGCAAGGAAATGAGGGCGACGCTGATCAGCTGGTTCGTCAGCGAGCTGGATGCCTCCTTGCGCGCATTCATCAGCTCATCCTGATTGGAGATGCGAAACCCGTTGCTGCTCTTGAACTTGCCGGTCAAAAACTGAGTGACTGTCGTCTGTGCGGCCGTCAGCTGATCGACCTCCGGCGCCTCGAGATAGGCCGTCCGGATTTGCCCCAGCTTGAACGTCCGGATCGCCGTTACGATCGGTACGATTACCGCGCTGTCGGGTGACGTTCCCCCGATGCTGGAGCCTTTCGGCGCGAGCTTCCCGACGATCGTGAAGACGATTCCGTCGATGTTGATCTCCTGACCGACCGGGTCGACCTTGCCGAACAGCGTCTTGGCCACCTCGCTGCCGATTACCGCCACCTGATTGCGAAATTCCACGTCGGCTTCGACGATTTCCCGGCCCGATTCGATTTCGGTCTTCATCAAGCTGAAATAGCGGTCGTTCGTACCGATCACGCTGTAGCTTTCCGATTCGCGATCGTATTTGACGTTTGCACCGCTTTTCGTCACCGTCGGGGCGATCGATTCGATCTCCGGCAATATTTCCAGCTCCATCAGTTCCTCGTAATCGAGCTGCTGGGCGCGGCCGTTGCCCATCAGGTTGACGACCAGCAGGTTCGTGCCCAAGCTTTCATACTGCTTCTCGATCTGTTCGGTCGTGCCTTGCCCGATCGAGACGAGCGTAATAACGGACGCCACGCCTATAATGACCCCGAGCATCGTGAGCAGCGTGCGCATCGGCTTGGCCGTAATCGTCCGGATGGCCATCGTGACGAGCTCCAGAATGTTCATGCCCGCTGCACCTCCTTGACCAGAGGACTGTTGCGCTTGTCGTCCACAATTTCGCCGTCCCTAATCGAGACGACCCGTTTGGCATTATCCGCGATGTGCAGATCGTGCGTAATGAGTACGATCGTATTCCCTTGCTCGTTCAAATGGATCATCAGCTCCAGCACTTCCGTTCCGGTCCTGGAATCGAGCGCCCCGGTCGGCTCGTCGGCGAGGAGTAGCGACGGGGAGCCGGCGAGCGCGCGGGCGATGGCGACCCGCTGCTGCTGCCCCCCGGACAGCTGGCTCGGCTTATGATCGATCCGCGGCCCCATGCCGAGCGACACGAGCATCCGCTTCGCCTGCTCCCTGCGCTCGCTTTTGCCGAGCCCGGCATAGATGAGCGGAAGCTCTACATTCTCCAGGGCGGTGAGCCGGGAGAGCAGATTGAACTGCTGAAAGATGAAGCCGATTTTTTTATTCCGGACGCTCGCCATCTGGCTGTCGTTCAATTTCTCGGTAGCGACGCCGTCCAGCGTATAAGTTCCGGAGGTAGGGGTATCCAGCAAGCCGATCGTGTTCATCAAGGTCGATTTCCCCGAGCCGCTCGGGCCTACGATGGCGACGAAATCGCCCTCGGCTACGCTCATCGAAACGCTTTTCAAAATCTGGATCTCTTCGGCACCCCGACCGTATGTTTTGTAAATATCGGTCAATTCGATAATGTTCATCGTCATCGACCACCTCCGCCAGCGCCGCCTCCGGCGCCACCGCCGGCACCGCCGCCCGGAGCCGCTCCGCCTCCCGCGCCTCCTCCCGGGAAGGTTCCGCCGCCGGGGAGGCCTTGCATCATTTGCTGTTGCTGCTGCTGATTGGTCGTGGTCGTATTCCGGCTCTTGGGAAGGACGACAACGTCGCCTTCGTTTAATCCGCCGGTTACCTCTATCGCCGTTTTGCTCTGAATTCCGGTCTGGATCGCCACGTTTTCTTCGGTCGTGCCGTCGGCCCGCTTCACGGTAACGGTCGTCGTTCCGCGCTGACGCCGGATCGCCTCGATCGGAATCGTCAGCACGTTCTGCTTGTCTTGGATGAGCACCTGCGCCGTTCCGGTCATCCCGTATTTCAGCAGCTGGTCTTTATTGTCCACCGCCACGACCGCATCGTAATAGGTCACGCCGTTCGTCGTCGTCCCGACCGTCGACACCTGCAGCACTTCGCCCTGAAACGTTCTGCCGGATATGGCGTCGACCGTTACTTCCGCCTTCAGGCCGGGCTTGATGTTGACCAAATCCAGCTCGTCGACCTGAATCGGCAGCGTCATCACGTCGAGACTCGCCACGGCGCCGAACAAATTGCCCGACGTTACCGTTGCCCCGACCGGAAAATTGGCCAGTACATTCGTCCTCTGGTTGGCGAAATCGGTTGAAAACACGCCGTCGAACGGCGCCTTGATCGTCAAATCGTCGACTTTCTGCTGCGCCGATTCGACCGTCCGCAGTTGACGCTCGATGCTGGCCTGCTTGGCCGTAATCGACTCGTCCAGCGTGTCGTTGACGATGATTGCGATCAGATCGCCCGCCTGAACGGTATCTCCGTCCTTCTTCTTCATCTCCGAGACCGTTCCCGACGTTCCGGACAGCAGGACGACCGTTTGCAGCGCCTCCAGCTTGCCGGTTCCTTTCCCCTTCAGCTCCCGGCCGCCCGCGATAACCGTGCCGGACGCCTCCAGGTCCGCCGCCAGCGTTCCGTCGTTTTCGACCGCAACGGTCACCTCGACCAGCCGGTTGCCGGAGGCGTCGGCTTTCACCGTCTGCCCGACCGATTGAACGGTGCCCGTCTTGGTCAAGGAGAAGCCCGTAAACGCCAGATCGACTTCATCCCCGGATATAAATTGCGCAGCCTCCTCCAAAGCGAAGGGAAGCTTGACCGTCAGCTTCGAAACGACCGCAACGGTGCCGAGCTTCGCCGACTTGCTGACCGAGGAGCCGACATCCAAATTATTGAGCGCGAGCTTGCCGCCTGCGGGAGCCGAGATTCGTAAGTTCTGCTTTTGCTTGAGCAATTCTTGCAGATCCTGCTGCAGCGTCTCCAGCGTAGTTTGGGCGTCCTTCAAGCTCGCCTCGAGCGTGCTGTTGGAAATCTCGACCAGAATATCGCCCTGCTTGACCGATTGGCTCCGGGTCAAATTCATCGTCTTGATCGTCCCGTCGGCCGTAGCCGCGATGTTTTGCAGGTTTTGCGTGGAAAATTGCGAGGTGCCCGACACGGAGAGCCTGATGTTGCCTTTCTGAACCTTGGCCGTCGATTCCACGCTTTGGGCCGCGGTCGTCGTACGATCCGATTTGACGAAATAATAAGTGCCTCCGCCACCCAGAACGACAATTACCGCAGCAACGACAGCCCATTTGACCGCACGTTTCATTGCCATGATTCCTCTTCCTTCCCAGTGAGCCGGTATTATTCCAGACGCATCGCTTATGCTTCTTCCTTAACTATAAGGCCGGGTGCCCGGAGCGTCCTTAATTGGGACTGAGCGTTACCTGAAAGTTTGCTGAAAGGGGCAACTCCGTCATTTCGGCCTCCACTTCCCTCCACCGCCTGTCCTAACGTTGGTACCGTGTCCGGCCCCTTTTCCCATTTTGCATGCCATTCTGCTGTTGCGGCCCGGCATATAAATGTCGTTCTACTGTTCGCGAGTACCAGCAGGGAACACAAAAAGACCCCGTTCGCCCTTGTAGGCGTTCGGAGTCTTGATTGCGGCGTGCCGATGATCCGCGTCCGATCTTACGGACATGTTAGCGGCACAGGCACATATGCTTTACTATGAGGTCTGATCTTGTCCCGGAGGTGCCATGAATACGTTTTTGCTGCTCGCTGCCTGTTCTTCCTTATGCACCTTGATCGGCGCTCTTCCTTCTTTGTTTCTCCGCGACATTTCCCACCGCGGCAAAGACGTGCTGCTCGCCTACACGGCCGGCATCATGGTCGCGGCTTCCACCTATGGGCTTCTGCCTTCCGCTCTCAAGCTTTCCAACATGTATGTGTTGACCGTGGGCATTCTGCTCGGGGCGATGCTGCTCACGGTTATGGAGCTGTACATTCCCCATGCCGATCCGTCCCACTCGAATACGCGGTCCGACGAACGTCATAGCCTGCTGCTCATCGCCATGCTGCTGCACAATTTGCCCGAGGGCTTCTCCACGGGAATCAGCTTGGCCAGCGGCGACACCGACATGGGCACGCTCGTCGCGACGGCCATCGGCCTGCAAAATATTCCGGAGGGCTTCCTCGTCTCCCTGTTTCTCGTAACGCGGCGGACGGGAATGGGCAAAACGTTCCTGTACTCCTCGGCCATCGCCGCGACGGAGTGGGCGACCGCTTGCCTCGGGTATTATTTCGGCACGGAGCTGCGTCTGCTCATTCCTTACGGACTGGCCTTCGCCGGAGGAGCCATGCTATACGTCGTCTACAAGGAGCTTATCCCGGAAAGCCATGGCGACGGCCATGAAATCCCCGCCACCTTCGCCTTCATCATAGGAACGCTAACGATGATCGGGCTCGTGGAGTGGCTGGGCTGACTTTCCCAGGAGGAGGGGCGCAGCCGCCCCTTGATTCCTCTGCCGACGAACGTCTTGCCTTTCTCGCGGAACAAATCGCTCAACCCAGCTTGCCAAACAAATCCTTGAACACGCGGTCCCTTTGAATATAATGAACGTAACGGACAAAATGGCGCGACGCGTCGAAGCTCCACCGGAACTGCTCGGAGAGCAGCGGGCTGTGCACGAGCTCATTGGGCATCCATGAGCCGTCGATCAAATAAGCGATCGCCGAAATATCCCAGATGACGCGGGAATACCCTACATGGTCTTTGTTGCAGTTCTCGAACGTCTCGTACAAATACGCGCCGATCGGACCTTTGTCCTTGACGTAGTCCCGGACCTCCGACAGCGTCGTCTGCAAATGCGAGGCAACGCCGAGGCAAGGGATCAGCACGAGCGGCACGCCGCAGTCCAGAACCGTGCGGGTCGCGTGCAAATCCTGATGCAGATTGAATTCCCGCGCGGTCGGCCAGTGCAGGGCATGCCCGCCGAGCCACACGACGACGATTTTTTCAATGATCCGAGGCTCTAGCAAAATGGCGGACGCGACGTTCGTAATCGCTCCGATCGCCACGACGTACAGCGGATCGTCATCGGGGGTGGCCATGGCGCGCTCTACGAGATTCCGGGCCGCCGCGCTTTCCACGGGGACGTCCGGACCGGGCAAATAAGCTTCGGACCCGCGGTAAATCGGGACATCGGACATTTCCGGGAGATGGGTGCGGATTTGAAGCAGCTCCTGATAGCTCTTCTCCATGCCGTCCTGCGGCCCGGTCGACAGCTTATTGTGAAAAGGCACCGCATAGAACGCTTCGACCTGAAGCTGCTCCGGCGATTTCATCGCATACACGACGGCGAACTGATCGTCGATTTCATTAAATGTGTCGGTGTCGAGCACCATACGCACTTTGCGCTTCGGATGGGCCAGCCGCTGCAGCAGCTTTTCTTGCGATAGTTTCGGAAAATCGACCACGGTACTATTCCTCCTAGTAATGGATCATTTGTTATATCGGGCTAAAGCTCACATTCATCTTACACTAGCTGCTGCACCCCATATTTCATGATTGGGCGCATTGTTTATACGATGTGGCTATCCTCGGGTAAGACCCGGAAAGGAGGAGCGTTCCATGCTTGCTCAAGTGGATTTCATTTTTCACGCTTTGCGGCCGCTCCGCACGTACATGCCGATGCATCGGCATCGCTGCTACGAACTGGTCTATTATAGAACGGGATCGGGGTTTACCCGTTTGGACGATGTCGAATACCGGTACGAGCCCCATACGTACACGATCATTCCGGCCGGTATGCCGCACGACGAGAGACGGGCCGAGGATACCGACGTCATCTTCATCGGCTTCAGCTTGGCCAGCCGCGAGCTGCCTCCGTTGCAGCAGGGGCTGTTCCAGGATACCCCGGATTCGACCGTTCTCGGCTTGCTTCTCGGCATGAAGGCGGAGATGCAGGAGAAGAACGCGTATTATGCCCAGAAGCTCAATTTGCGGATCAGCGAAATTCTCATCGAGCATCTGCGCTCGGTCACGACCGGAGAGTCGAGCCGACCGGACGACAATCTGCTCTATGCCCGCACGTTTATGGACGAGAATTACAATCAGAAAATATCCGTCGAGGAGCTGGCCGACATGGCCGGCTACAGCTACCATCATTTCCGCCATTTGTTCAAGAAGCGATTCGGCGTCTCGCCGATCCATTATTTGATGGACAAGCGGCTGGAGAAGGCGCGCAGCCTGCTCCGCTACACGGAGCTGTCCGTCACCTCCGTGGCGATGGAGTGCGGATTTTCCAACGACGCCCAGTTTTGCACGATTTTCAAGCGGGAAATCGGCGAGACGCCCCGCGCCTTCCGGCAGAACGGATACCGCAGCACGCTAGCCAGCCTGACGTAGCCGACGATACCGATATCGGAACGGCAATAGATAGAGGGAAGGCGGCGATAGATGACCCGCCGCAGCGCACCGGACTCTCCACGAAAAAACACCCCCGCTCCGCAATCGGAGCGAGGGTGCTCGGCACTTGACTATAACTTCTATTCAGAACGGTTAACGGAGTCGAGCAAAGCGTTCAACGCCGCCGCATCCTGCATAAATTGCTCCGGCTCGTTGTTCCGTACGAATTCGAGCAGCACGGACCTCCGCTGGCCCAGCTGCCGGATAATGTCCAGGTAGCCTCTCCATTCATCGACGCCTTCCCGCAGGGGCAGACGTTCTCTCGCGACCAGATGGAATACGTGAATCGTCGACAGCCAAGGCAAAATCCGCTTAAGCCCTTCGGACCGCTGCTCAGCCGTCTCGTCCAGCGCCGCCTGCCAGCAGCTGCGGACATGCGGAGAGGCGATCTGCTCCATTAGCCGGACGGTCGAGTCGACCGTATCCGTCAGCGTATTGTTGTGGAACTCGAAATCGACGGTAAGCCCGTGCGCAGACGCCTGTTCGGCAATACGCCGCGCGTCCTCTACCGTCCGTCCGCGCACCTCTTCGTCCGCTTGTGCGGAACCCAACCTTCCCGCCCATACCCGGATGGACGGCGCACCCAGCTCCAGCGCGCTTTCCAATACCCGGTCGAACTGTCCGGCCGGCTCATCGCCGACACGGTAATAAGAAGCGTAGCCGGATACCTGCAATCCGGCCTCTGCCGTCATTCGCGCCGTATCACGGGCAACGCCGCTCTCGCCGGGCGGCACGTGGACGTCGCTTCCCCATTCGATGAGCTGCAAGCCCGCCTTGGCGGTCAACTCTATGATTTCCTTAGCCTGCAATTGCCGGAACGTGACCGACAGCATGCCTCCGACAAATAACGGTTCGTTCCCCATCGTCGCTATCTTCTCCCTCATCCTTTGATTCGTCCTTGCTGCGGCTTGCTTGAATGCACGGTGAACGACTCTCTAGCAAGACCGACCTGCAAAACGCAACGGAAGCTCGGCCCTTGGCAGCGGACTGGAAAATATGCAGTTATTTTCAGATAAAAAGCGATATTCGCAGAAATGACTGGAAATCATAAGGCTGTTGAAAAAGTCTGCAAAGAGAGGAAGCGTCGGAGACAAGAGGTGGGGGAATGCGCTCCACATCCGTTAAAATCGTGTTGTCTTATAAGATTTTAGCGGTTACAACACGATTTTAAAGTCA
>NZ_VDCQ01000091.1:12148-32770 GCF_006265175.1 Paenibacillus hemerocallicola
GACTTTTTCAACAACCAGAAATCATGCAGGTAAATCGACGCCAAGTAACCAAATGGGCAATAACCATCGAAAATAACCGCATGTTTTCCAGTTTTCAAACGGCAAACGCGAGCGCTTCATCCGAATACCTTCATCTTTTACAGTTCATTGACCTATCTTCTCCCCGGGTTCCAAGCCGAACCGTCATCAAGGCGCCAAGCCCTTCATGACGAAAGCGATCGTCGCTTCCAGCTCCCGCTCGTCATCCCAAACCGCGCCTTCCCGCAACCCGTAAAACTCGCGTGTGAGCACATACCCCATAATCGCCGAACCGCTCAACCGCATAATGGTCGTCGCAGGCCAATCCACCAGCTTGCCGTCGGCTTTGAATTTATCGATGACCCGCCCGAGCCGCTCGATGACCTGCGACAGGACGACCGACTTGAACTGCTCCTGCAGATCGGGGTGAAACGGTATTTCCTGCACGATAATTTTGAGCAGCCGCTTATTTTTGTGCAGGAACGCGATCCGGTTCTCGATCATCGCCCGCAAAAACTGGTCGTAGCTGCTGTACTCCTTCTTCAGCACCTCGCCGAACTCGCGCAGCACGAACGGCGCCATCAGCTTCACCATCGCCGGCGTCACGATGGACAGCAGCAGCTCTTTTTTCGTCTTGTAGTGGCGGAAAATCGTCCCTTCGGCCACGCCGGCGCGTTGGGCGATTTCGCTCGTCGACGATGCGGCGTACCCTTTCTCCGCGAACACCTCGATCGCCGACTCGAATATCCGCTTCTGCTTCTCCGTCATTTTGCCGTCGGTCGCGCCGGCTTCCAGCAGCTCCTCCATCCACGGCTCGATTTCGCCAGTCATATATGCCAACTCCCTTGCGGACGTGCGTCTAGGCGACCTTTTCCCACGATCATACCATAATCCCGGCCCGGTTGTTAAATCGCCCGCTGCTTCTTCAAGGCGACGACGTTCAGCAGGGCGAACGCAAGGGAGAAGCCGAGCAAAATGTAAATATCGAGCTGGATGTCGGCGAAGCCTTCTCCCCGCAGCATAATGCCCCGCATCGCATCCGCGCCGTAATAGAGCGGCATCGCGTAGCTCACCTTTTGCAGCCACGGCTGCATCGCTTCCAGGCTGAACAGGCCGGAGAAGAAGACTTGGGGGACGATGACGATCGGAATGAATTGAATGATCTGGAATTCGCTTCCCGCATAGGAGGAGAGCAGCGTACCGAGCGTCAGCGCCGTCAAGGTGAGCAGCAAATTGATAAGCAGCACGAGCCAGATCGAGCCTTCCATGTACAGCCCCAGCACGCCGATCGAGAACCAGGCGATAAGGGCCGCCTGCAGCAAAGTAAACAGGCCGAAGCCGGCCAAATAGCCGACGACCACTTCATAACGGCGAATCGGAGTCGCGAGCAGCCGCTCCAGCGTACCGGTCGTCCGCTCGCGCAGGAAGGCTACTCCCGCCAGCAGGAAGACGAAGAAGAAGGAGAAGAAGCCGATCAACACCGGGCCGAACGAATCGAATGAAGACAGGTCTTCTTTTCCGTGCAAATAAGTAACCGCAGGCTGCACCGCAGGCGTACCGGCCTGCATCGCGGACTGCAGCTTGAGCATGACCGCCCGGCTGCCGGCAGGATCGCTGCCCTCCAGCATAATGGCGGGCTTGCCGCCCTCAAGAGAGAGCACCGCATCCAGACTGCCTCGTTCCAGAGCCCGCTTCGCCTCATCCGCTTCCGCAAACGGAACTACGTTCGCCTCGGCGCCGATAAGCCGCTCCGCCAATTGCGGAGGAACGGATACCGTGCCGATGTCCGGCCTGACCGTCTGGCTGTCGAACACGAAATGCATCAAGGTCAATACGAGCAGCGGGGCCAAAAAAAGCAGCGCCAATGTCCGCTTGTCGCGAATAAACTGCCGGATAATCCGGATCGCCAACGCTCGGATTCTCATCCCCGGCCACCTCCCCCAAGCGCGATAAACGCTTCTTCGATGCTCGCGGTCCCGCTCTTCGCCTTAAGCGCTTCGGGGCTGTCGATCGCCGTGAGCTTGCCTTCCCGGATGAGCGCGATCCGGTCGCATTTCTCGGCTTCATCCATAACGTGAGTAGTCAACAGAATGGTCGTGCCCTTCTCCCGCAGCGCGAGCAGCTCCCGCCATATCGATTGGCGGAGAACCGGGTCGATGCCGACGGTCGGTTCGTCCAGCACGAGCAGCTCCGGCTCGTGCAGCAGGGCGATGGCGAGCGACAGCCTGCGCTTCATGCCGCCGGAATAGGCGGCTACCGGCTTGTTCAGATGGTCGAGCAGATCGACGACGGCCATCGCCGCCTGAATCCGTTCGTTGCGGCGGGAGCCCGACAGCTCGTAAAGGGAAGCGAAGAACTGCAAATTTTCCTTGGCCGTCAATTCGTTATACAGGGCATCCGACTGGGCCATGTAGCCGATTCTTTGCAGCATTTTAAGCTTCGGCATCGTCTCGCCCAGCAAGCGGACGGAGCCGCCGTCGGCTTTGTCGATACCGGTAATCAGCTTGACCAGCGTCGTTTTGCCGGAGCCCGAAGGGCCCAGCAGGCCGAACAGTTCGCCGCGCTCCACCTGCATCGTAATCCCGTCCAGTACGGGCTTTCGACCGAAGGCGCGGGTAATGTCGCGAAGCTCTACAGCGGGGGGAAGAGACAATTCGTTAACCGCAGTAATGGGCATCTGCATGCACTCCTTTGTGTGAGTAATCACTCACTTATTACGGCCATTATACTCGGCGGGATCGTCTATTGTAAAGTGAGTAATCACTTATTTTTGGATATTGGGCAATGCGTCATTGGCGAGGTATACTAGGGGAAATGCCATTAAAGAGGGATGCCCTTTGCTTCGTATATTCGCCGTAGCCCGTGATTTCACAACGATACCCGACGTGTCCCTGGAGCAGTTGAACCGACCCGACATCCTGTGGTATTGGGTCGACTATAACGCGCCTACCGAAGAAGAGGCGTCAAGCCTCGAGCATCATTTCCACTTCCACCCTTTGGCCATCGAGGATTGCTTCCATTTGCTGCAACGTCCGAAGCTGGACCATTACGAGAGCATTCATTTTTTCGTGCTTCACGCGCTCGATCAGACGAACTTGTCCGCTCAGGAGGTCGACCTGTTTGTCGGCCGCAACTTCCTGGTCACGTTCCACCACCGGGAGCTGAAGGAGATCGACGAGGCGTGGCAGCGCATCTCGATTCAGAGCGGCCTGTGGGAGAAGGGGCATCTGTACGCGATGTATACCGTCATGGACAATCTAGTGGACGAATACTTTCCGGCCGTCTACCAGATCGAGGACCAGTTGCTCGAAATCGAGACTGGCGGCGGACGCAATATGAGCCCCAACCTGATGAACGAAGTGTTCGAAATCCGCTCGAAGCTGCTGAAGCTGAGGAAAACGATTTTCCCGATGCGCGATCTGCTGTACCGGGTCGTCAGCTCGGACCGGGTCGACGGGTTGAAGGACCAGCTCGTTTATTTTACCGACATTTATGACCATCTATTGAAGCTGTCCGAGCTGATCGATGCGAACCGCGAGATGACGGCCGATCTGCGAGACAATTACATCTCGCTCAGCTCCAATCGGATGAATACGATCATGAAGACGTTGACGGTCATCACGACCATTTTTATGCCTCTTACGTTTATTGCCGGCATCTATGGGATGAATTTCAGCTTTATGCCCGAGCTGGACTGGCACTGGGGCTATTTTGCGGTGCTCGGAATCATGTTTTCGATCGGGTTCGGAATGTTTGCCTGGTTTCTGAAAAAGGGTTGGTTTAGATGAAACCGGCGCCGGAAGGCCGGTCCAAAGGGTCATAATCCGCTACGACCAGTACATCCATGTGCCGGGCGGAACGCAGCAAATCCTTGACGACAGAGCCGTGCCGCAGCTCTTTCCAGAACGACGATTTCGACTGCCCGGCAATGATCTGGGTTGCTCCGTATTCCGTCGCTTGCGCGACAAGCACCTTGGGTATTTGCTTCGTCGTCTTCGATCGCCGGATTTCGAACATCCCTCCCAGCCGTTCGGTCAGCTTCTTCAGCGCTTCCAGCCTCTCGGCCGATTCCTCCGATTGCACCGTATGCTCCAATTGAACAAACGCTACGTACCAGACGGCCTTCAGCCGGTACGCGATCCGGAAGCCTCTGCGAATAAGTCTTTCGGCTTGCTTCATGCAATTGACGCATACGTAGATGACCTCTTTGCGCCTCCAAGGTCCTCTCAGCGAATGGCTGCGCTCCCAAGACTCCAGTCTTTCGTCCACATCGTCGGCAATTTCCCGCAGCGCCAATTCGCGGAGCGCAATCAGGTTGCCGGTTTTGAAAAAGTTGCCCAGCGCTTGCTGCACCTTCTCCAGCGCATAAATTTTCCCCTCCCTCATTCGCTGCTGCAGCGATTGGGGCGTGACGTCGATCAGCTGCACCTCGTCGGCGAGCCTCAATATATGGTCCGGGACCGTCTCCCTGACCCGCACGCCGGTAATTTGCTCGACAGCGTCGTTCAAGCTCTCCAAATGCTGAACGTTCACCGTCGTAATGACCGATATGCCCGCCGCCAAAATGTCCAGCACATCCTCGTACCGCTTCTTGTACTTGCTGCCCGGAACGTTCGTATGGGCAAGCTCGTCGACGAGCACGACCTCCGGATTTCTGCGGATAATTTCATCCGTATCCATCTCTTCCAGGCGGGCTCCCTTATAATCGATCACCTTTCGCGGCAGCACGTCCAGAGCGCCTACTTGCATCCGCGTATCTTGGCGGCCATGCGTTTCCAATAACCCGACGCACGCTTGGATTCCTTTCTTGAGCAGGTCGTTTCCTTCCCTCAGCATCGTATACGTTTTGCCGACCCCGGGAGCCGCGCCGATGTACACTTTGAATCGCCCCCGCTTGATTTGCCTGATTTTCCGGTCGAGCTCCTGCGAGCTTAACCGGCGGAACAGCTCCGCCTCATCCTCCTGCTTGGTCATTTTGGCCGGCAAAATGCGCTCTCCCTCGAGCTCCGCCCGGTCCGCTACGATGAAAATGTCTACGTTTCGCGTCTTCTTCAGCATATCGTGCACGATCGAGCCTTGCCAAAACTCCTGCCACCTCGTCTGCCTGGAATGCCCGAGCACGATGCGGGTCGCATGATGCTCCAGCGCATAATCGGCCAGAACGCCGGGCAACGATTTTCGGGAGCCGAGCGGCAGCTCCTCGAACCCCGCACCGATCCGTTCGACGAGCTTGATGATGGAGCGCTTGAAAGCGGCCGCTTCCTTGTCCGGTTCCTTGCTCCGGTTCACGAACGTAACGACGAGCAAGTCCCCGTTCAATCTTTTGGCAATCTGCTGTCCCCGCCGCACATAAATCGAGCCGTTCCAATGGTATTGCGTGGAGACGAGAATGCGTTCGGCCGCGCCGGAAGGGCCGGTCAGACCGAGCTCTTCGCGATATTTCTCAAGCGAATCGTTGACGCCCTCCGCCACGAGACGCAAAGACATCTCGCGCAATATCGCCAAGTTGCCGCGCTTCAGCATTTCGGCGCTTTGCCCGCGCAGCGTCCCTTCGGCGACCCGGTTCAGCATCGTTTCCGGAGTCACGTCGATCAGCACGACCTCGTCGGCCTTCTCCAGCGTATCCGCCGGCACCGTTTCGGAAACTTCGATGCCGGTCAGCTTCTTGGCAACGGCACGGACATCCTCGAGCTCGTAAACGTTTACCGTCGTGATCACGCTGATTCCGCGGCTCAGCAAGAAGCGGATATCGTCGAGCCGGGTAGGATACCGGGCGCCTTCTCTGTTGCGATGGGCCAAGCCGTCCACGAGCAGCACCTCCGGATTCCGTTCGATCAGAGCGTCCAGGTTGAGATCCTTCTTCGCCTGGCCGTCCTTGCGCCAATGCACGCTCGGGATGCGCTCCAAATCGCTTATTTGCTCCACGGTCTCCGGGCGCTGCATCGTGGACACCGCGCAAATGACCACGTCGATGCCTTGGCTTTTCAACGCCTGCCCTTCGCGCAGCATATGATACGTTTTCCCCGAGCCGCTCACGGCCCCGATATATACCTTCAATCGCCCGCGATGCAGCTTGGAGATGGACAGCAATATTTCTTCCGGCGTCTTCCTTTTGAACGTTTCCATATCATTCCCCCACGATGGAAAAAGTCCGGAAAGGCCCCCGCTGCCTCGTCCCGACTTTTCCCGACATCCGTTATTTACTCAGCATTCCGTCCAAAGCCAGATTCAGCTTCAGCACATTTACACGGGGCTCCCCGAAAACGCCGAGGTCCCGTCCCTGCGTGTTATCGTCGATCAGCTGCTGCAACCGATCCGCGGACAATCCGGTCAACTTGCCGATCCGCGGCACCTGCACTTTGGCCGATTCCGGGGTAATATGCGGGTCGAGCCCGGAGCCCGAGTTCGTGATCAGGTCGATCGGAAGCTCGCTGACCGGCACATCCGGATTGTTTTTCTTCCACTCCTCGATCGATTCCTGCGTTCTCTTCAGCATATCCGGATTCGAAGGGGCATAATTGTTCGACCCCGACGCTTCCGCTTTATAATCGATACTCGATACCCGGCCCTGAAAATACTTCGGATCCGTAAATTTTTGTCCGATCAGCTCCGAGCCGACGACTTCGCCTTTGCCGTTCTCGATCAGGCTTCCGTTCGCATTTCCCGGAAACAGCACTTGGGCAAAGCCCGTAGCGACGAGCGGGTATACGATACCGCACAGCACGATAAATACCAGGCTCAGGCGTACGACGACTCCAAACGACGCTCGGGCCGTCTCCGGTCCGACTTTTGACGATTTATTCATCTCTTGTTCCCTCTCCTTCTATTAGAAGGCCGGCGATTAACGGAGCGGAAGGCTTGGAGGCAGACTGGATAAGCGTCAGCGTTCGCATTTGTTTCCGGATCTTCACCGATTACGGTTTAATAGAATCAAAAAATCCGGGAACAACGGCGATCGGAAGCTCCTTCCAAACCCGCAGCGGAGTTATTCACCGGCCGGTTAGATCCACATATGAACGACGAGGTCGATCAGCTTGATTCCGACGAACGGTACTACGATTCCGCCCAGGCCGTATATGAAAATGTTGCGTTGCAGCAGCTTCGTCGAGCTCATCGGCCTGTATGCGACGCCCTTCATCGCAAGCGGGATGAGCAGCGGAATAATAATCGCGTTGAACACGAGCGCCGACAAAATGGATGACAGCGGCGACCCGAGCTTCATCACGTTGAGCGCCTCCATCTCGGGAATCGCTAGCGTGAACATGGCCGGGATAATTGCAAAATATTTGGCCACATCGTTCGCGATGCTGAATGTCGTCAGTGCGCCGCGCGTCATGAGCAGCTGCTTGCCGATGGCGACTACCTCGATAATCTTCGAAGGGTCGGAATCCAGGTCGACCATGTTGGCCGCTTCCTTCGCGGCTACCGTGCCGCTGTTCATGGCAAGCCCGACGTCCGCTTGGGCGAGAGCGGGGGCGTCGTTCGTCCCGTCGCCGGTCATGGCGACCAGCTTGCCCTCCGCTTGTTCCCGGCGGATGACCGCAATTTTGTCCTCCGGCTTGCTCTCCGCGATGAAGTCGTCTACCCCGGCTTCCCGTGCGATCGTAGCGGCCGTGAGCGGGTTGTCTCCCGTACACATGATCGTCTTGATGCCCATTTTGCGAAGCTGGTCGAACCGCTCCTTCATACCCGGCTTTACCGTATCTTTCAAATAGATGAGGCCGAAAATCTTGTTGTCTACCGCTACGGCGAGCGGAGTGCCGCCCTCCTTGGCGATTGCGTTTCCTTTCGCTTCCAAATCCGATGGAATGGCTCCGCCTTGCGTCTCCACCCATTTTCTTACCGCGTCGACGGCGCCTTTGCGCACCTTGCGGCCGTCCAGCAAATCGATGCCGCTCATCCGCGTTTCGGCTTTGAATTCGATGAACTCGCCGCCCTCCGCGATCGCCGGGCTGTAAGTCCGCTCTTCCTTCTTCATCAGCTCCAGCACCGAACGGCCTTCCGGCGTCTCATCCTTCACGGAGCTGACCGCGGACCATTCCGCCACGGCGTTCGTGTCCTCCCCGCCTACCGGGATGAATTCGCTCGCCATCCGGTTGCCGAACGTGATCGTTCCGGTTTTGTCCAAAATCATTGTATTGATATCGCCCGAAGCCTCCACCGCTTTACCGGACATGGCCAGCACGTTGAACTGGGTGACGCGGTCCATGCCGGCGATCCCGATCGCCGACAGCAGGCCGCCGATCGTAGTCGGAATCAAGCAGACGAGAAGCGAGATGAGCACCGGAACGGAAAGCTCGATCTCCAGAAATCCCGCTATGGGAGCGAGCGTAACGACGACGATCAAGAAGATGATCGTCAAGCTCGTAAGCAGCGTGTTCAGGGCAATCTCGTTCGGCGTCTTCTGCCTTTTGGCCCCTTCGACCAAAGCGATCATCCGGTCGATGAACGACTCGCCCGGGTCGCTCGTTATTTTCACCTTAATCTTGTCGCTGACGACGCGCGTGCCTCCCGTTACGGAGCTGAAATCGCCGCCGGCCTCCTTAATGACCGGGGCCGATTCTCCCGTTATCGCGGACTCGTCGACAGACGCCAATCCTTCGATAACCTCGCCGTCGCCGGGAATCATCTCTCCCTGCGAGACGACGACGATATCGCCCTTGCGCAGATCGGTGGAAGGCACTTGCTTCACGCTGCCGCCCACGACTTTATTCGCGGCGATTTCCTTCTTGGACTTCTTCAAGGAATCGGCCTGCGCCTTCCCGCGTCCCTCGGCCAGCGCTTCGGCAAAGTTGGCGAACAGCACGGTGAAGAGCAAGATCAGAAATACGGCCAAGTTGAAGCCGACGGTCTCTTCCGTACCGAAGTAACCGGGAAACACGGTCATCAGGAGCACGATGATCGTCCCCGCCTCTACGACAAACATAACCGGATTTTTCATCATCGTAACCGGGTTCAGCTTGATGAAGCTGTCCTTGATGGCGTTCGTCACGATATCGCCGGTCAACAGTTTCTTTTTATTCGCGCCCATAGTTGTTGTCCACCTCTTCCCTTAACGGATCGTCAAATGTTCGGCTATCGGTCCAAGCACGATGGCCGGCAAGAACGTCAGCGCACCGATGATGAGTACGGTCCCTACAAGAATGCCGACGAACAAGCCGTTATCCGTGCGAAACGTACCGATCGTCTCCGGCACCCACTGTTTGCGCAACAAGGAACCCGCTACCGCAAGGAGGGCGACCATGGATATATACCGGCCGAATAACATGACAAGACCTGTGGAAATGTTCCAAAACGGCGTATTGTCGCCCAGCCCCTCAAAGCCCGAGCCGTTATTGGCCGCCGATGAGGCGTATTCGTACAGCACCTGCGAGATGCCGTGAAAGCCCGGATTCGTAACCGCCGCTTTCCCCAGCTCCGATACGAGAGCAATCGCGGTCGGAGCGAGAATGATCAGCGGATGCGTCAAGATCGCGATGGCAATCAGCTTCATCTCGCGGGCTTCGATTTTCCGGCCGAGAAATTCCGGCGTCCGCCCGACCATCAGGCCGGCCAAGAAAACGGCAAGCATCGCATACATGAGCATGTTGACCAGCCCGACGCCTTTGCCCCCGAACACGCAGTTCAGCATCATAAGCGCCAGCGGCGTAATTCCGCCGAGCGGAGTCAGCGTGTCGTGCATATTGTTGACCGATCCTGTCGTAGCCGCCGTCGTCACCGTCGTGAACAATGCGGATTGGGCGATGCCGAAACGCACTTCCTTCCCTTCCATACTGCCTTGGGAAGCGTCGATGCCGAGCCGGTTCATGGCGGGGTTGCCGTTGGACTCCGATACGTACACAAGAGACAAGAACGCTACGAACAAGATCATCATGGCCGAGAAGATGACCCAGCCCTGCTTGCGGTTTTTGGCGAATAAGCCGTACGCGTAGGGAAGAGCGGCAGCAATGATCCACATCGATAAAATTTCGATCACGTTCGTAACCCCGTTCGGGTTCTCGAACGGATGCGCCGAGTTGACCCCGAAAAAGCCGCCGCCGTTCGTGCCCAAATGTTTGATCGATTCCAAAGCGGCGACCGGTCCGATCGCGATTTGCTGCTCCTGCCCCTCGAGCCCCGTTACGGACAGCGTTGGCTGCAGCGTCTGCGGAACCTGAAAGGCGACGAGAAGCAGCGTCACGACGAAGGCCAGCGGGAAAAACACGCGCGTATGCGCTTTGACGAAATCCTCGAAAAAGTTGCCGATCGTTAGTCCTTTGCTCGTAATCCCTCTTACGAAGGCGATGGCCACGCACAGGCCGGTTGCGGCCGAGGTGAACATCATCATCATGATGACGGCCATCTGGGAGAAGTAGGACAAGCCCGTCTCTCCGCTGTAATGCTGCAGGTTCGTGTTCGTCATGAAGCTGATGACCGTATTAAAGGCAAGCGTCTGCTCCATATTGCCGATCCCGTTCGGATTGAGCGGCAAAAATTTCTGCAGCCTCAGAATCGAATAACTGACGGCTACGAGCGCGATATTGGTTAAAATAAAGCTGATGCCGTACGTTTTCCAGGTCATGCCCTTGCGATCCTTCAGCCCGATGAGGGCGAATATCGGCCGTTCCGCGAACGAGAACCATTTGTCCGTCGCATTCGCTTCATTGCGGAACACGTTATATAAATAGGTGCCGAGCGGCTTCACCAGCAGCACCAGAAGCATGATGACGATGGCTATCTGCAATACGCCCATAGTTTACGATGTCCTCCCTCATCCCGGTCCGTTCAAAACTTCTCCGGGTTAATTAACGCATAGACCAAATAAACGAATATAAACAACGTAAATGCAAAGACGACGATCATTTGCGCTCTCCTCCCGCATCCTCCGCGATCCTTCCGCACCAGGATAAAAACCCGCTAAACAATACATAAGCCGCCGCAAGGGTAGCAATCATATACAGATCCAACATCCCAATCCCTCCAATGGTTTCTTCCCTATCGTCCGACCCAGATAAGTGGCGCTGCACTTTCCTTTAAGGGGATCCCCTACAAACGATCGATCAGAAAAGACACGTCGTCCCCATTCGTATAAATCACATAGCTCGCCCCGAGGCCCTTGTAAATCATCCTCGGATTGGCCGAACGCGTAATGACATAGATCGGTTTCGACGTCCACGTCCGGCATACCCGGATATACCGGCAGCTCAGATTCAGGCTGCTCTCGAACAGAAATACTTTACCGATCGGAAGATCCGGGACGAGCCATGTGCTCTCCTGAGTAGTATCCAACAGGATGATGCGGTTTACTCCAAAATCCTCCAACCTTTTTTGCTCCGCTCTATTATTCGCGATCGCCGCGAAGGGCATTCGATTCGCCATCAATCGACGTATAAACTCCTCGCCGGCCTTGTTCGGGGCCGATACGAGTACGACCTGCTGCTGTTCCATTCGTGTTCTCCTCCAGTTTCAGACGAAAGGAGGCAACAAAAAAGAAGCCTCCGATCAGAGAAGAACTCCTCTCGCGGCTTCCCAAGGCACAGAAAATAAACCGTGTCTTAAGCACGTCGATCGTTGCCTCTCTACATACGCTTACGAGGTTAGCTGACGGATTCGGGCGTGAGAGTCGCCCTACTCCCGGCATGCACGGCATGCCGGGAGATTCACCCCATGAAGCCTGCAACCGTTTCTCCGGCCTGTTCGAACCGGTACGTTCGCGGCTTCCGTTGGTTCCCCCGTTCCTTTTCCATTCAAGGATTCAGCGAAAAAAGATCGTTTTTCAAACTAATTTTCATAAACGGGCAATACAAAACCACAGAGGCTTAAGCCCTGTGGTCGCGGTAACGGATCACAAGCTTCATCATCCTCTCTCAAGCAACGCTATTCGTTGCCGCCCAACGCTTACGAGGTTAGCTGACGGATTCGGGCGGTGAGAGTCGCCCTACCCGATACGGAGCATCCATGGCTCTTCCGTACCGGGATTCACCCCTGGCGGCTACGGCAGACGGCTCTCACACCGCTTGCGCACCGCTCTGTTTGGTTCCCCCGCTTCCCTTGGACTGCAAGGGAACTCAGCGATTCAGAAATCAGGAAACTTCTTGGAATTCATGAATCGTATCTTACGCCTGCCGGATTGTTCTGTAAATAGAACCGGTCTTTCAATTCCGGCGCAATCGGCCTCTGTCAGAAATAAATCCGCTATCGATCTTCCTTTTCCTCTATCATACTCCCTATTTCTGCATTTTTCATGAATACAGCGAAAATAATAGCATCAACGAGCTTTTGGCCGGATAATAAATGCCATCCCTTTATGAATCCGTTTCCATATGCCGGTAACGTCCAAAATCCGCCAATAAGCTCCGGATTTGCGTTTTACAAGGCGCGACGTTCGGCGTATGATTCAGGTCAACAACTGGATATTTCCAATTCATCGCTTAATTCCCGAATAGGGAAACGGGGGAACCGACCGAGGCCGTGCAACCTGCATAGCTTCACGGGGTGAATCCCGACGCTTGCTTGCAAGCGCCGGGTAGGGCACTCTCAAGTCCGAATCCGACAGCTAACCTCGTAAGCAGCTTGAGAGAGAACCGCTTTTCGTGCCATTGTCGTCCTTTCCATGGACTTACGCAAGAAGCCCGAGAGCAGAGTTTCTCTGCTCCCAGGGCTTCTTTGTCGTGCTTTTACCGGATTCTCATAAGGAGGTTGGTCATCATGCTGGGCGTGCAAACGACAGATCCGCTGCCCGATTTATACAGAACGGAACTGCAGCAATGCAGAATCGGCTCCATGGAATTATTTCGATTCGATTGCGAGCCGATCCGAATCCGTCATCCCGGAAATGGCGGAGAGAGCGATTGCGGATATTTGAAAATATCCGGCAACGGCATGAACGGCTGGGGAGCGTGCAGGCTCGCTTGCATGAAACAGCCGTTCGATCTTGTCCAATGGGCTTCCGTCTTTATAAATCTGAAAGGGCTAAGCATCCCCGATGCCTTCCGCTATATTCAATGCAAAGAGGAGGCATGGGGGGCGGCAAGAGCGTCGCTGGCCGCAGCCGCCCTGACGGACCTGGCTACCAAGCTTCAATTCCCGTCTCCGCCCGAACGGCACGACGATTTATCATTGGAACGGCCTTATTTAATAGAACATTCCAAATCGTATTTTTCTTTCTGAGGCCAATCGTAGATTTAAGAAAACAAACGGGAGTGAGCCCTATTGTCTTTACTTGTGATGAAATTCGGAGGCAGTTCCGTCGGCGATGCCGAACGGATGAAGCGCGTCGCGAAACGGATCGCGGACAGAAAACGGGAAGGACACCGCTGCGTCGTTGTCGTTTCCGCAATGGGCGATACGACAGACGAGTTGATCGATTTGTCCAAGCAAATTATCGACGGGACACCGTCCGCCCGTGAAATGGATATGCTGCTCACGACCGGGGAGCAAGTCTCCGCCGCCCTGCTGTCCATGGCCCTGCATCGTTTGGGCGAACAATCCGTTTCTTTCACCGGCTGGCAGGCGGGCATCCACACGGAGGATGTCCATGCCAAAGCGAGAATTACCGACATCCGGCCAGAGCGCGTGATCGAGGCGCTCGAACATGGGAAGATCGTTATTGTGGCCGGTTTCCAGGGATTGACGGAGGAGGGAGAGATTACGACACTGGGACGCGGAGGCTCCGATACGACGGCGGTAGCTCTGGCGGCGGCGGTCCAAGCCGATCTTTGCGAAATTTATACCGACGTGGACGGCGTCTATTCCACCGACCCGCGTATCGTCCAAGCGGCAAGAAAGCTCAAAGAAATCTCTTATGACGAAATGCTGGAATTGGCCCATTTGGGGGCGGCCGTCCTCCATCCGAGAGCGGTGGAATATGCCAAGCAGTATCAGGTGAAGCTGATCGTCCGATCCAGCTTTACGAATAACGAAGGAACGTGCGTGAAGGAGGAAGCTGCCATGGAGCAAGGAATCGTCGTTCGCGGCATCGCGTTCGATAAACATATATCGCGCATCACCATATTGGGCGTACCGGAGAAGCCGGGTCAGCTTGCCGCCATATTCACTGCGCTCGCCGAAGAAAACATCGACGTCGACATCATCGTGCAAGGCGGGGTAAGAGACGGTTGGGCCGATACGTCGTTTACGCTAGGAACCGCCGAGCTCGATAGAGCGAGAAGCGTGCTCCGCCGCATTCAACCGGACATCGGTTTTCAAGACTTGAGAACCAAATCCGAGCTTGTGAAAGTGTCCATCGTCGGGTCCGGCATGATCAGCTTCCCTGGCGTCGCGGCGAAAATGTTCAGCACGTTGGCCGAAGCCGAGGTCAGCATCAACACGGTCAGCACGTCGGAAATCAAGGTGTCTTGCGTAATCGAAGGCGACAAGCTTCACGACGTCGTTCGTGCCCTGCACACTGCCTTCGGGCTCGACACCGGCGAGCAGGCGTTCGTAGGCGGCCCGTCGGAACGTCGTTAGGAGAAGCTCAAGCAGCCGGTCCCTCCATTTTCCCGAGATCGGCTGCTTCCACCTTTAAGATGACCGTTGAAACACGGTATAGGAATAAAAACGCCCCCGGTTTGCCGACAATGTAATATTCGGGAGGCGATAGCAATGAACTTGAATCATCTGCTACTGGCAGCGGCGTTGTTGTGGATCGCGCCGACAATCGATGAGGCTTTGGCTCATAGCGAACGGCTGAAGCCGGCCAAACGAGCTGCTGAGCGCTTGCAGACGGAGAGCGGCGGAACCTTAGCCATCGAGTGGAATGCGGCCACAGCGGCGCCCGGCTTGCTTACCGGTTTTTTGACGAAGCCTTCCAGGCATTCGCCGGAGTGGATTGCGTTCGAATTTTTGCGCGAGGCCAGTGTACTGTACGATTTGAAACGGGTCGATGAGAGTATGAAGATTACGCGAGTAGAGCGGAGTCTTCCCGATCGGACGAAGGTGGTCCTGCAGCGTCAATTATACGGAAAACCGGTATGCGGTAACGAGTTGGCGATCGAAATGGACAAGTCCGGCGTCATACGCCGAGTAGAAGGAACGATTCATGCGGATTTGGAGAAAAGAAGATTGAACCGTCCCATGTATCCGGCCATATCCGTCCATGAGGCGGCTTCTGTTGCTTCCCGTCATATGAACCGCCTGCTGCCGGCCGAAGCGACCGACGTGCAGGCGTGTTATCTCCCGGAACGGGAGGGAGTCCCGCTCATTTACGTCGTCACCTTCGATCCGAAGCAGGCGGACACCCCGTCGCTGCCGATCAAAGTGCATTCGCTCACGGGGCGGGTCATCCCGTAACCCGGTCTCACTTGTAGAAATCCGGATCCCATCGATAGTGCAGCCTCATCGTCGGATACCTCCCTTTTCCCATTAAATCAAGTAACGCATATAGATATACACGCTGCTCATGACGATCGACAATAGCATGAGCGGAAAAGCGATCTTCATATAAGCTATGAACTTGATCGGATATCCTTCCTTGGCCGACAAGCCCGCCACGATCAGATTGGCGCTCGCTCCGATCAACGTTCCGTTGCCGCCCAAGCAGGCCCCGAGCGCCAAGCTCCACCACAAAGGCTCCAAATTCGCGACGCCCATGTTGCCCATTTCCTGGATCATCGGAATCATCGTCGCAACGAACGGGATATTATCGAGAAAAGCGGAAGCGATGGCGCTTAGCCATAAAATGAGCATGGAGGTAGCTACCAGTTCCCCGCCGGTCAGTTCGATGGATTGTTCGGCCAGCCTGGAAATAACCCCAGTCTCGACGAGGCCGGATACCAGTACGAACAAGCCGACAAAGAAGAAAATCGTCGTCCATTCCACCTTCGTAAAAGCGACTTCCATCGCATGCTCCCCGGTCAGCAGCAGAAGGAGGAACGCCCCTGCCAGGGCAACCGTCGCCGACTCCAGATGCAGCGCCTGATGAAGAAAGAAGCCCACTATCGTCAATCCCATGACGGAGAGACTCTTTATCAACAATTTGCGGTCCGCGATCACTTCTTTCTCGTCCAACTCCATTATCGTCTGCTTCAATTCGTCGCTTGTTCGGATCTGCTTGCGGAACAGCCATACGAATAGGGGCAAATATACCGCCAATATGATTGCGGCGATTGGGGCAAGGTTGTTGATAAACGCCATGAAGGTCAATTCCTTGACCGCGCTGCCGATCATTATATTCGGCGGATCTCCGATCAACGTTGCGGTGCCTCCGATATTGCAGGCCAATATTTGCGTAATGAGGAACGGGACGGGAGTTACCCGCAATTGTCTCGTAATGCTGAAGGTAACCGGAACCATCAGCAGCACCGTCGTCACATTATCGAGAAAGGCCGACCCTGCGGCCGTAATTAGGGCTAGCGCCAGCATAATGCGCACGGGGTCCCCTTTCGCCTTCTTGGCCGATATGACGGCGATATATTTGAATAGACCGGTTTCCGCCGTTACGCTGACGATTATCATCATGCCGATCAGCAGGCCGAGCGTATTGAAATCGATATGATGAAGCGCGGATTCTTGATCCACGATTCCCAGTACGACCATCAGGACGCCGCCTAGCATGGCGACAATCGTGCGGTGAATTTTCTCGGCGACGATAAGGCCGTAAGTGACTAGAAAAATGCCGATGGCCAAAATAGCTTGCTGCTCCATAATTCCTCCCGTTTTACGCGATAAGTTGCCCTTAATTTACCCTATCTTTCCTGATATGCTTCCTGTCCCACCTCCGGCATGCGCAAAAAAAGACAAAAGGAGCCCGCTAATGGCAGGCTCCTCCTGGTAAATCCGGTATGAAATTCGGTATCATTATAATACGCGGGGCCTCGAGTTGTAAAGCGTCCTCCCCCGCTTCGTCTGTCGTCATCCCTTGCAAATGCAGCAGTTGCTTTGCAATCGGCTCCGATTTCGCCCTGGGCCTTTGGTCCCCTTTGACGCCCGATCGACTATACCGGCTTTACCTGGCAATGAAAACCGGGTATTCTAAATTTGGTACGAGAAACGATAATTAAAGGCAGGAACCTACTATGCCAGCAACGGTCGGATACAAATCGATAGCGCTCGATATTGCCCATAGAATCGCAAGCGGAGAATTGCCCGTCCATAGCAAAATTTCCGGTCGTTCCCTCCTCGCCAGCCAATATCATGTATCCCCCGAAACGATTCGCAAGGCGGTCGGCCTGCTGAAGGATGAACAGATCGTTTCCGTCTCCCAAGGCAAGGAGATTATTATTTTATCGGACCAGAACGCCTATTACTATATTACGCGCAACAATTACTTGAAATCGGTGTATTCCCTCAAGCAGGATCTGCAGCTGCTCATGGTGCAGAAGAAAGAAATCGACAACAAGTTCGAGGCGCTGCTTACGGAGATTATTAACGCTTCCGACCGGCTGCAAAATTTGAAGCCGTATAACCCGATCGAAATATCGGTTCGCGACCATTCCCCGACTATCGGCAAAACGATAGCAAGCCTTCAAGTTTGGCAGCATACGGGGGCGACCATCGTTGCGCTGCGAAGAGGAACGGAGGTTACCATTTCCCCTGGACCTCATTTTATTATACGGGCCCACGATATTCTGGTCGTGGTCGGCGACTGGCAGGTTAAAGAAAAAACCGAGCAATTCATCAACCGGACCTGACCCGCTCCATGGGTCGGCGAGACGTAGAAAGACCGTCCCCCATCATGCTCGCGGGCGGTTTTTTTGTTTGTTCGATCACGCCCTTCCAACTAACAACTTAAGCCTTTTTTAAGGATTGTCAGCTTGAAACCGATTTGTTATAGTATAAAGGAACTAATTTTAGGAAAGTGCTTACATTTCACCTTGACACTTGGGGCCGTGAACCGATGATCCGACTTTACCACAAATACAAGAATAAGGACTTCCTCTATCTCATTCCGCTTATCGCGCTATCCCTTCGAATACGGCTTCAATACTTTTACTACCTTAAGTCCTCCGGCAAAGGCTTTCCCGACGCTGCGGATAGCCAGTGGTACCTCTCTTACGCACGATCCCTGATTGCCGATTTCAAAATCGGTCTGCACATGAACGATATTTTGTACTTCGGCTACAATCTGCTGCTCGCCCTTCTGCTCGCGGTATTCAAGGACCCCGTGACGATCGTATTGATACAGGCCATCACGGCGAGTCTTAGCATTATTCTCGTTTTTAAAATCGCCCGCATGTTGTTCAACCGGACTACCGCAATCATCGCTTCCCTTATATACGCCTACTCGTGGGACATTACGCTTTGGTCCACTTATATTTTGACCGACAGCTTTTTTATAAGCCTGCTGCTTCTATGCGTTTATTTCCTTCTCAAAAGCTTGGAATCCGACAATAAAATGTTTACCGTCCTTTTTGTCGCAACATCCGCCTATTTGCTCATATTCAGGCCGACGGGCATCCTGTCCTTGGCATTTATTATGATCTATCTTGTGATCCGGATGGATAAACGAAACGCGCTCGCTTTCGCGAAAAAGCACAAATATAGGATCGGCATCGTCTTGACCGTATCTGCCGCCGTTTTTGTCTGCATCCTGTTGGCCGGCAAGCTGAACCCGTTGGCCGCCTCCCTGCAATTCAACGCCAAAATGGTCCTTTACAATGTTTACGCAAAGGGTTGGATTTACGACCATGCGACGCCCAATGACGTTTTCTACAGGCCTGACTATACGATCGACATAGGGAATAGTCTCATCCTCAGCTTCCTGATTCACAATTGGGATCACGTCCTTGCCATTTACGCCAGAAGAATCGTCGCCTTCCTCGGAAGATGGGTATGGCAAACGGATCTGAGCAGTGTGAGCGGGATCAAGAAATTCGCCTCCGATATGCTTCCTTTCGTTTTATTCCTAATCGGAAGCGTTGCCGCCATCGTCAACGGACTGTTTAAAAAAGCTTCCATCATATGGCTGATCATACTTGCCGTATTCGTATTTTGCATCATGCTGTTCATTGACGGCATGTACAGGTATAAGGCGCCCAGCATCCCTTTTATCGGGATTGCGGCAGCTTACGGGGCTTACAGCATCATCCGCGTAATCGTCGGTTTTGTCAGAAAAGGGGCAGGCAAGCTGCCATGGAAAAATAAAATCCGGGATTGGAAGGCCGGGGTATGATTGGCCGTGCGCGGAGGGAAGAACAGGCTGCCGACGATGTCGGCAGCCCGTTCTATTATAAGCGCTCTCAAACCAAGTAGCGGGCGGCAAGCTCCGCGTACGCTTCGTTATGAAACTCCTTTTTTACTTGAAGAATATGCTGGGACATGGTCCGGTACAGGTGGGCGACTGTCTCGCTTTTCCTGCGATCGGCCTCTTTGTTCAACGAAAATGAGATCATGACCAGTTCCTGGCCGTCCAATCCGATAGTACGATCCATGGACATGATTTTATGGGCCAGCCACTTGTACATTTCCGATTCGTAACGGTTGCGGATCGTCCGTCCCTGTAAAATAAGGGATTTGATAACCATCTTTTTTTGATGATCGGTCAGTTGAACCAAAGACTTCGCGCTTCGCATGTCCATTGACCCTCCTCTTCCCGGTAGGATTCATTTATCTCACTCGAGAAAAGGATGGCTTGGGCGGATGCCCCGGCGGGCCGTTGGACCATTTTTTGTACAGCTCGATAGATCGGACCCATTGCAACAACCGACTTTGCACGTCGGTATGTGCTTCGTCATTCAAAATCCCGATGACGGACAGACCCGCGGCCCCTCCCGCTATTTTGCTTGTATTCGGGCAGGACGGTGCACCTTGCAGGACAGCCGCCGGAATGTCCGTGTGCGGTAGAGGCATCGGATCGGGTTCCAAGGGATGTTCGTACACCTCGACTCTTCGCGATGGTCGATCCTGATGCTGTTCGATAGGCGCTATAGCTGCTGGGGGCGACTTCTCCGGTTTATCCGGGAGGGAAGCTATCGGCGGAGTCCCTACAGTATGAACCGGCTCCGGCTCATCCATTACAGCTGGTGTTTGTATGAACGTCTTTTCTGTTGGAATCATGATGGGTGCATTCGTAATTGCAAGATTTCCCGATTGCGGCTTTTCTACTGCTGCGGGCTGTTTGATTTCCGGCGTTTCCACTCGGGCTTTCGCGGACGACTCGGCCGCTTCGTCGCCTGATTCCGGCTCTTCTATTTCGAACGTCGGGGATGGCTCCTCCTCTTCAACCGAGGGCAGGGTTACCGTCAGTGACAAAGACGTCGTTTCTTTTTCCCGCTCCTTGGCTGCCACGTCTCCAACGGTCTTATCTTCCGTCTGCTTCTGTTGAACTTCATTGGCGGCTTTCCCGGGCTGAGGCTGGAGCAATGTTTCGACTGTCTCGGTAATCGGAGCTATCGTCTCGACCAACTTGTCCACCGTCGGCTTTACTTCACTCCATGTACGATCAACCGTATTCACGAGTGGGGCTAGTGTATTTGACAAAGTATCGGTTAACGGCTCCACGGCCATCGTAACCGTTTCGACTACGTCTTGGATCGGAGCCGCCACATCGGCCAATGTTTGGGTCACCGGCTCTACCGCTTTCACTGCAACGTCTACCACTTCTTGGAGAGGCGCTGCCACATCCGGCAGTGCTTTCGTCACCGGTTCTATTACTTTCACTGCAACGTCTACTACCTCTTGAATCGG
>NZ_VDCQ01000092.1 GCF_006265175.1 Paenibacillus hemerocallicola
TTTTAATCAGGGTGTCGTAGGTTCGAGTCCTACATGGCTCACATTCCCTGAAGCGCGTGTGGCGGAATTGGCAGACGCACCAGACTTAGGATCTGGCGCCTTCGGCGTGGGGGTTCAAGTCCCTCCACGCGCATCATCTTCAATGCGGACGTGGCTCAGTGGTAGAGCATCGCCTTGCCAAGGCGAGGGTCGCGAGTTCGAATCTCGTCGTCCGCTCCAATATAAGTTTGTGCCCTTAGCTCAGCTGGATAGAGCGTTTGACTACGAATCAAAAGGCCGGGAGTTCGAATCTCTCAGGGCACGCCATTTTCTTTCAATATGTTGTATCGGGACGTAGCTCAGCTTGGTAGAGCACCTGGTTTGGGACCAGGGGGTCGCATGTTCAAATCGTGTCGTCCCGACTTATGAATGGACCCGCAAAAGATATCGGAGTTAGCTTCGGAAGAATTTCGCTTTTGCGGGTGGATCTGCGGGTGTAGTTCAATGGTAGAACTCCAGCCTTCCAAGCTGGTAGCGTGGGTTCGATTCCCATCACCCGCTTCATAAAAAAGACGGAAAGCTGGAATACGGCTTACCGTCTTTTTTGTTGCACGGGCTTTATTTGAGATTAAATCCGGTTCAATTGCTTATGATTCGGGTAAATGGGAAGCAATGCAACGATTGGACATTTTTGCACTTGAATTATACTTTGGTTCCAACTAAGATAGAAAGGACATGCAAGTTACAAGGCCATTGGCAATAAAGGCATTCGGTAATCGCTTTCGAGAGATGATGCGGACCGATAAGGTCTTTTTTGTGTATACATGGACAGTTATCGCTTTAAAGCAGGAATGCCGTAAAATTTGTCGAATGTGTTAAGGATATGGAGGGAATTACTATGACTGAAGCAACAATAGATACGACGCAAGGCAATTCCAGCAATCAACTGTTACGTCGAGACGTTCGATTCCTAGGGAACATCCTTGGAGAAGTGCTCATTCATCAAGGCGGTCAGGAGCTGCTTAATCTCGAGGAGCAAATTCGAGAAATGAGCAAGACGCTGCGGGCCTCTTCGGATCCGGCGCTTTTGCAGGATTTCAAAAAAGTAATCGGTTCGCTGAGTCCGGAAGATCGGCATAACGTCGTCCGGGCTTTTGCGATTTATTTTCAATTGGTGAACATTGCCGAGCAGAACCATCGTATTCGTCGGAAACGTGACTATGATCGATCAGCCGGAGAGAAGATCCAACCGGGCTCGATTGAGAATACGATTGCCGAGCTGAGCAAGCGGGACGTTTCGGCCGACGAACTGCAGGATATGCTGCAAACCATTTCACTCGAGCTGGTCATGACCGCGCATCCGACCGAAGCGACGAGACGCGTCGTGCTGGAAATTCACCAACGTATTGCGGAAGATGTCATGAAATTGGATAACCCGTCCTTGACGAACCGGGAGAGGGAGCAGTTGCGCGAGAAGCTGGTCAGCGAGGTGCTTACGCTTTGGCAGACCGACGAGCTGCGCGACCGGAAGCCGACCGTATTGGACGAAGTGCGCAACGGCTTGTATTATTTCGACGAGACGTTATTCGACGTGCTTCCGGAAGTGTATCAGGAGCTCGACCGCTGCCTTACTAAATATTACCCGGATTCGGATTGGGCCATTCCGACCTTTTTGCGTTTCGGATCGTGGATCGGCGGGGACCGGGACGGCAACCCTTCGGTTACGGCGCAAATTACTTGGGAGACATTGACGCTGCATCGTCAGCTGGCGCTCAAAAAATATGAGCAGCAGCTCGTCCAGCTCATGAACCATTTGAGCTTCAGTACGAATATCGTGCAGGTTTCGCCGGAGCTGCTCGCTTCCATCGAATTGGACAAGCAGAATATACGGCTTAAATCCGAGGACGTTTGGCGCAATGACAACGAGCCTTACCGGATCAAGCTGACCTATATGGTCGAGAAAATTGCGAATACGCAAAATCACGGCTCTAAGAACACAAAAGCCAAATACTCTGCTCCGGAAGAGCTTCTTGATGATCTTTACCTGATCGATCGCAGCCTGCGAAACCACTACGCGGATTATACGGCGAATATTTATATTCGGAAGCTTATCCGTCAGGTAGAGCTGTTCGGCTTCCATTTGGCCGGCCTGGACGTGCGTCAGCATAGCAAAGAGCATGAATCGGCTATGAATGAAATATTGGCGAGAATGAATATCGCGAGCAACTATTCGTCGCTCTCCGAGGATGAGAAAATCGCTTTGCTGAGCCGGCTGCTTAACGACCCGCGTCCTCTTATGTCTCCTTATTTGGAGTATTCGGAATCGACGATGGAAGTCATCAGCGTATATAAGGCGATTAAAGCGGCGCAAGCCGAGTTTGGACCCAAATGCATCACGACGTATTTGATCAGCATGACGCAAGGCGCCAGCGACTTGCTCGAGGTTATGGTATTGGGCAAGGAGGTCGGCCTGTACCGCCGCGAGACGGACGGCACGGTGCGTTGTACGCTTCAGCCCGCGCCTTTGTTCGAGACGATCGAAGATTTGCATGCCGCACCCGGTATTATGGAGACGGTATTCAGCATACCGGCTTACCGCGACAGCATCCCCGATTTCAACAATATTCAAGAAATCATGCTCGGCTATTCGGACAGCAATAAGGATGGCGGCGTGCTGACGGCGAACTGGGAGCTGCGCGTAGCGCTCAAAGATATTACGAAAACGGCCAGACGCCACCAAGTGAAGCTGAAATTTTTCCATGGACGCGGCGGAGCGCTCGGGCGCGGCGGTATGCCTCTGAACCGGAGCATTTTGGCGCAGCCTCCCGAGACGATCGGCGGAGGCATTAAAATAACGGAGCAGGGCGAAGTGCTGTCTTCCCGTTATGCCCTCAAGGGGATCGCCTACCGCAGTCTGGAGCAGGCTACCTCCGCTTTGATCACAAGCGCGTATTTGGCGAAGAAGCCGCAAAATTCGGCTGACGAGCAAGAATACGAAGCGATTATGAAGTCGATATCGGAGCAATCGCAGACGAAATACCAGGATCTCATTTTCCGGGATTCGGATTTTTACCAGTTTTTCAAGGAATCGACTCCGCTGCCGGAGATCGGGGAGCTGAACATCGGCTCACGGCCATCCAAGCGTAAAGGGAGCGACCGGTTCGAAGACTTGCGAGCCATTCCATGGGTATTTGCCTGGACGCAAAGCCGTTACTTGCTCCCGGCTTGGTATGCGGCGGGATCGGGCTTGCAAACTTATTACCGAGGAAACCCGGACAATTTGCGCAAGCTGAAGGAAATGTACGAATCATGGTCGTTCTTCAGCTCGACGATCGATAATTTGCAGATGGCGCTCGGCAAGGCAGACATGCTGATCGCCCAGGAATATTCGCAAATGTCGAAAAATACGGAAGCCGGCAAACGGATTTTCGAACAAATTCGCAACGAATACGAATTGACGTCCCAACTGATCCTGCAAATTACGGGTCAAAAGGAGATATTGGATAACCAATCGGTCATTCAAGAGTCGATCAAGCTGCGGAACCCTTACGTCGATCCGCTGAGCTACTTGCAAGTGCAGCTTCTTACCGAGCTCCGCTCGCTCGAAGGAAATTCGGAAGACGGCGCGAAATTGCTCAGGGAAGTGCTGCTCACGATCAACGGCATAGCAGCCGGCTTGCGGAATACGGGCTGATCCGGCCCGCAATATCTATATCGTATGGTCCTATCAAGTCGGGAGCCGTTTCCAGTGGAACGGTTCTCGACTTTTTTCGTAAAAAAATGTACTCTTAGAAAGAGAACGGCTATCTTTGCGGGAGCGTGAATGGACTTTGAATGGAATGGCATCCCGATGGATCGCCGTCGTGCTGGTACTGCTCGGTGCGTCCAGCTACGGTTTGCTTTCCCCATTTATTAAAATGGCTTATGAGCGGGGATTCAGCGATGTGCAGGTCAGCGCGAGCCAGATTACGATGGGAACCGCCATTTTGTGGTTGCTCGTGCTGCTTAATCGGAAATCGTGGGCTAATCCGTTTCGTCATCCGTGGATCCGCTTGTCGCTGATCGGCATTTTCGGTCTGGCGCTTACCACTTTTTTCTACAACAATACGTTATCCAAATTGGACGCTTCCTTGTCGATCGTGTTATTGTTCCAATTTACTTGGATCACGATCTTGATGGAATGTATCTACACGAGGACACGGCCTTCGCGGAATCAGATTATCGCTGTCGTATTCGTGTTGGCGGGAACGATGCTCGCGGTTAACTTGTCGTCGGACAATTTGGAGACGATACAGCCGCTCGGGGTGCTGTTGGGATTATTGTCCGCTTGTACATACAGTCTGTTTTTGTTTGCGGCCGGAAAAGTTCGCACAACGCTGCATGCAAGCATGAAATCCGCCGTGATGCTCACTGCGTCGCTGCCGGTGCTGTATATCGTGTATCCGCCGCATACCATATTTTCGGCAAATATCGAGGCTTTGCTCGGATGGGGGATCCTGCTCGGGATGCTCGGATCCGTGCTGCCCACCTTATTTTTTAATATGGGGATCCCGAAAATCGGCAGCTCCCTTTCCGCCATGCTTGCTTCGATGGAGCTGCCTGTGGCGTTGACGGGGGCGTTTTTCATACTCGACGAGCGGGTGCTGCCTTCGCAGTGGATAGGAATGGTGTTGATACTTCTCGGTATTGTCGTCTCGGAAATCCGGACGTCCGGATCGGTAAAGCCGGGCTGAGCCGAATTACGCTGCGCATGCCGGGATGGGAGGAATGTCGGTGAATTTTGTGGAAACGAGGCTGGCCAAGCTGGCCCGTAACGGCGATCGTCGCGCGTTTAGCGAGCTGGTCGACCTGTATAAAGATAAAATCTATCACCTCGCTTACCGGATGCTGCATAATGTACAGGAAGCGGAGGACGTGGTGCAGGAAACGTTTTTGCGCGTCTACACGAATTTGAACCGGTACGACGAGACGCAAAAATTTTCGACGTGGATTTATCGCATCGGCACGAACTTGTGCATCGATCGTCTCCGCAAGCGGAAAGCTTCTTATTCGCTGGATGCCGAAGTGAACGACAGCGAAGGAAGCGACTGGTACTCGATGCTGGCCAGCAACGATCGGACCCCGGAGGGCGAGCTGCTGCTGTCGGAGACGCAGGAGCAGGTGCGCAGAGCGATCGATTCGCTGCCGGAGAAATATAAATCGGCCGTCATATTAAGGTATTTGCACGACATGTCGCTGCAGGAAATTAGCGAAGTGCTCGATATGCCGGTCACGACCGTCAAGACGCGGGTACACCGGGGACGGGAATATTTGCGCGAGCGTCTGGAAAAAGAATCTGTACTGTAAGTCGGAAATGTTGAAACGCATTCGATGCTTGCACGTATTGTACAATACGATATACTATGCGAAGGAAAGCAAGGAAAGGAGTGGCACGAGTTATGGATTGCAAAGAAGCCATCCTTTTAATGCACGATTATTTGGACGGAGATGTGACGGGGCCCGAGGCGGCGCAATTAAAGAAGCATCTGATCGGCTGCGCAAGCTGCCAGGAACGGTATACGAAGCTGGAGAAGGCGGGAGCGCTAGTCTCTTCCTTGAAGCCGGTCTATGCGCCCAGTCACATGACGACATCGGCCATTATGCAAAGCTTGCCGGCTCCGACCAAGCGGTCGGCATGGGTGAAGTGGCCGCGCCGCCATCCGGCGGCATCGGTAGCGGCCATCTTCCTGGTGGTCATGCTGGGAAGCTTCTTGACGATGTGGAATGAGGACACGCAGCTTGTCGTGCACGGTTCCGATCTCGAACAGGTCGTCATTAAAGGAAATACGGTAGTAGTGCCCGAAGGGCATACGGTGCAGGGCAATCTGATCATAGAGAACGGACAAATCGAAGTGAACGGCAAAATAAACGGCAATTTGGTCGTCATCGACGGCAACTACGCGCTTGCATCGACGGCTCAAATATCCGGAGACATTACGAGCGTCAATCAGGCGGTCGAATGGATATGGTTCAAATTGAACCAGCTGTTCTCCATGTTCGTCAAATAAAACCGGGTGCGTAAGCGAATTCGATTCGCCGCGGCATGCGGGTTTTTTTTGACCTTTTTTGGGGAGCGGAGCGTTAAAAGCCTAACCAAAAAGAAACCTGGAACGGCTCAATTGCCGATATTGTAGATAGAAATCGCTTTTTGGATGAATTTGTCGGATTTCGTAGAAAGAATCGGCCCTGCAACATGAAGGCAAAGCGAGGTTTTTTCTCGGAAATATGTTATTATTGTATAACAGACAGAGAAGGCTCCGAAGGGCTGTGGGGGAACAGGCATGGAACTTTTGACGGAAATCCGAATTAAAGATATCATTGACATTCTGATCGTAAGCTATGTCATTTATCAACTCATTTTGCTCGTAAGAGGGACACGCGCCATCCAACTGCTGAAGGGGATCGTCGTCGTCGTTCTGGCCTGGGCGCTCAGCATATGGTTCAATCTGAATACGCTGCAGTGGATGATGAATCAGATGTTCACGTTCGGCGTTCTTGCGGTCATCATCATTTTCCAGCCGGAGCTGCGCCGGGCGTTGGAGCAGTTGGGGCGAGGGAAGCTGTTCAGGGGCTCCTCCTCGTCGGACGAAGAGCATGATGTGACGAGCCGTATCTCGCATATTTTGAAGGCGGTCAACCATTTGTCCAAACGCAAAATCGGCGCGCTCATCGTGTTCGAACGGGAAACCGGGCTGAACGACTACTTGGAATCGGGAATTCCTCTGGAAGCGCAAATTACGTCGGAGCTTTTGATCAATATTTTTATCCCGAATACGCCGCTGCACGATGGGGCCGTTATTATACGCAAACACCAGATTATGGCCGCAGGCTGCTATTTGCCGCTGTCCGAAAATCCGTTCATCAGCAAAGAGCTCGGTACGCGCCATAGGGCGGCGATCGGCATGAGCGAAGTGTGCGATGCGATATGCGTCGTCGTCTCGGAGGAAACGGGACAAGTTTCGCTGGCGATCAACGGACAAATCGTCCGCGATATTAAGGAAGAATCGCTCGTCTCGAAGCTGTTCGAGGAATTGCGCCCGAAGACGAAGGCGAAGGCGAAGGAAAAGACCCCTTTCTGGAAGCGGAAAGGAGGAGAGCCGAGCAATGGATAAGTGGCTGAGCAATCCAAATGTTGTCAAGGTTATCGCTTTGCTGCTCGGTATTTTGCTGTGGGCCGTCGTTCATTTGGACGAAGGCTCGACAACGGGAAACGGGTTCTCTACCAATCAGGAGAGGACGATTTATAACGTCAAGGTTACGCCGATATACGACGAGGGCAAATTCCATATCGCCACCATGGACCCGACCGAGGTCATGATCCGGTTGGAAGGCAAAGAATCTGCTTTGAAAAAAGTGAGCACCACGGACAAATATCAAATCGTTCTCGATTTGAACGGCGCCAAGGTGGGGGAAAATACGCTTTCGCTGATCGCCAAAGATTTTCCCGCCGGCATCAAGGTATCGATTTTTCCGCCATATGCCAAGGTGGTGCTTGAGGAGAAGCAGATGAAAGAGGTGCCGGTGCAGGTCAATCTGATCGGCAATCCCGCGAACGGATTCAAAGCCGGACAGCCGGTCGCGAAGCCGAATCGCGCGATCATTACGCTGCCCAGCGGATTGATGGACGAGGCGATAACGGTCAAGGCCGACGTGAATATCGAGAACGCGCAAGCCGCCATTACGAAGCAGGTCAAGCTGGTGGTGCTCGACAAAAATGGCAAGGAGCTGGGAGTCTCGATTAATCCTACCGTTGTCGACGTAGAGGTGCCGATTACGCAGCCGTTCAAAAAAATGCCGTTGCAATTGAAAATAGTCGGAGAGCCGGCAGCCGGATACAGCATATCGCAGTTCCAGCCTTCGATCGACCAAATTACCGTATACGGACCGCAGGAGCTGCTAAACACGCTCGATTTCTACGAAGGGCCGCAGGTCGATTTGAACGGATTGAAGGCGGATCAAATCTATACGCTGGACGTACCGTTAAAATCGAGGATAACGACTGTCGATCCGTCCAAGGTTGAAGTGAAGGTTCAAGTCGTGCCGTCGGACAAAAGAACGTTCCCGCAGCTTCCGATTACGATTATCGGGGAAAACAACAATTTCGATACCCGGATCAAGACCCCGGCAGCCGGTACGATGAACGTTACCGTCGAAGGGGCTCCGGCTACTCTGCAGAAGCTGAAGCCGCAGGACGTGCAGGCGATCGTGGACGTCAGCAATCTGCCTCCGGGGGAGCATACGGTCAACGTAAACGTAAATTTGCCCCAGTTCGTCAAAAAAGTAGATACGGAAACGAAGGCTATAGTGGAGATTACCCCGAAGTCGTCCGAAAACGGGGGGCTACAGGCTCGGGGAACAAGCGGCCTAAATTAGAACAGGATTGGCACTATGGGAGTATTCAAAGGAGAGAATAGAACCAGATGGGGAAATATTTCGGTACTGACGGGGTTCGCGGAGTGGCCAACAAAGAGTTGACTCCGGAGCTTGCCTATAAAATCGGCCGCAGCGGCGGATATGTGCTGACCCAGCATGCGGAGAAGCCGGTCGTGCTGATCGGACGGGATACGCGCGTATCCGGTCCTATGCTGGAGGCTGCGCTCGTGGCCGGGCTGTTGTCGATCGGAGCGGACGTCGTCCGTCTGGGCGTCATCTCGACGCCGGGAGTCGCCTACTTGACCCGGACGTCCGGGGCGGATGCGGGAGTGATGATCTCGGCTTCGCACAATCCGGTGGAGGACAATGGGATCAAGTTTTTCGGCAGCGACGGGTTCAAGCTGTTCGATGAGACGGAGCTGGAAATCGAGCGTCTGCTGGATGCGCCGGTCGATGAGCTGCCTCGTCCGGTAGGCGGGGATTTGGGGACGGTCCACGATGATGCGGAGGCCAAATTCCGTTATACCGAATTTTTGAAAACAACGGTCAATCGTTCGTTCCAAGGGCTTAAGATCGTGCTCGATTGCGCCCACGGAGCGGCTTACGAGCTTGCTCCGAAGGTGTTTCGCGAGCTTGGGGCCGAGGTACACGTGATCGGCGCAGAGCCGAACGGCCGCAATATTAACGATCACTGCGGGTCGACTCATCCGGAGAAGCTGAAGGAGGAAGTCATTCGCGTCAAGGCCGATCTCGGGTTATCGTTCGACGGCGATGCGGATCGCTTGATCGCGATCGACGATACGGGAACCGAAGTAGACGGCGACTATATATTGAGCATTTGCGGCGATGCGATGAAGCGGGAAGGAACGCTAAAGCAGGATACGATCGTGACGACCGTAATGGCCAACCTCGGCTTTTTCAAAGGAGCGGAGAAGCTTGGCATCAATGCCCTTCAAACCGCGGTAGGCGACCGGTATGTGATGGAGGAAATGCGCAAAGGCGGCTATAACCTTGGCGGAGAGCAATCCGGCCATGTCATATTCCTGGACTACAATACGACCGGAGACGGCATTCTGAGCGGCTTGCAGCTCGTGCGGACCGTGGTGGAATCCGGCCGGAAGCTCAGCGAGCTGAAAGGCTTGATGCAAAAATATCCGCAGGTGCTCGTGAATGTGCGGGTAGCGGACAAAAGCAAATTGAAGGGCAATGCCGTGATCGAGAATGTGATCCGGGATGTGGAGCAGCGTTTTGCGGGGAACGGGCGCGTCCTTGTTCGTCCTTCCGGCACGGAATCGCTTGTTCGCGTTATGGCCGAAGGGCCGGACAAATCTACGGTAGAAGCCTATGTTGCGGAAATTGTCGATGTTGTGAAGCTGGAGCTTGTTTAAATAAAAGCGATTGATACGAAATGTATCGAAAACAAGTCCTCCGGACGAGCATCCGGGGGATTTTTGGTGTTTTGCGGTTCGTTTCATTATATTTGCGAGTTGCATCCGGTGCCGTTTTTGAATATGATGGTACTATCACTCTGGAATAGAAAGGTGGATAGTGGTTACGTAAGCGAAGCGCCTGCGCTTGCTGCGGCCGCCGGATCGGATAAGGGCGTGCCGGACCAACTATAGCGAGCGGACGAGGTAGAGGTGTTCGGAACAGTCGGCGGGGACCTCTCGGCAATGGCATCTGGCCGAAAGCGGAAAGGCAAAAGGTTCGGGCAACCGGACTGACAAGATTTCCGCGAGATGCGTAAGTTAGACCGACAAAATGAACCGCCCTTTCGAAATGAAACCGAAGAGGGTTGTGTTCGGGCCGGTCGATTCAGTTATAAGTCATGATCAGAAAACAACGATGAACTTGCTGCGTTCTTTGAAAACGGAATAGCACACGAAAAAAATCGTACGATCGTACGTTTGTTTTGGCATGCGCAGCTTCAGTTTTCGTACAAGGGCGCACAGGTTCAAATTCATCCAATTTATCGGAGGTATGGACCTATGTGCGGAATTGTGGGTTATGTGGGAAAGCGGAATTCGCAGCGGATCTTGTTGGACGGCTTGAAGAAGCTGGAGTATAGAGGGTACGATTCGGCCGGTTTGGCCGTATTTACGGAGAGCGGCCTGACCGTCAAAAAGGCGCAGGGAAGACTTGCAGTGCTGGAATCCAAGCTGGAGCAGGAGCCGCTTGACGGTACGATCGGTATCGGACATACCCGGTGGGCGACGCACGGAAAGCCGTCGGACGTGAATTCCCATCCGCATACGGACAATTCGATGAAGTTTTCCGTCGTTCATAACGGCATTATCGAGAACTATATGACATTGAAGGAAGAGCTGACGGCAAAAGGACACCGGTTCGTTTCGGAGACGGATACGGAAGTCATCTCGCACCTGATTGCCGACCTATATGAAGGAGACATCGTGAAGGCGGTACAGCAGGCGGTCAAGAAAATGACCGGAGCGTTTGCCCTGGGCGTATTGACCGAGCATGAGCCCGAGAAGCTTGTTGCCGTACGGCTCGCAAGCCCGCTTATTATCGGTGTCGGGGACGGGGAAAATTTTATCGGCTCCGACATTCCGGCGATTCTGGAATATACGCGCAACGTGTATATTTTGAACGACGGGGAAATGGCCGTTTTGACGCAGAACGGTGTCGATTTGCGTACGATCGAAGGGAATTTTATTTCCCGGGAAACGTTTTATGTCGATTGGGATCTGATGACGGCGGAAAAAGCCGGATTCGATCATTTTATGCTGAAAGAGATTCACGAGCAGCCGAAGGCTTACCGGGATACGATAGGGAGCCGGATCGACGGTTCCGGGGAGCGGGTCGTCCTTGGCGAAGTGAAGCTTACGCCGCAGCAGATTTGGGACATTCATAACATTCATATTGTCGCCTGCGGAACGGCTTACCATGCGGGACTAGTCGGGAAATCGGTCATCGAGCAGTTGGCTCGCATTCCGGTGGAAACGGACGTAGCGTCGGAATATCGCTATCGCGCTCCGATCATTACCCCGAACACGCTTGTTATCGTAGTCAGTCAATCCGGCGAAACCGCAGACACGCTGGCCGCTCTTCGGGAAGCGAAACGATGCGGCGCCCGCGTCATCGCCATTACGAACGTAGTAGGAAGCTCCGTTTCACGCGAAGCGGACGATGTTATCGTCACTTGGGCCGGACCGGAAATAGCGGTTGCTTCGACCAAAGCGTACACGTCGCAATTAATCGCCTTTTACTTGCTCGGACTTCATCTCGCCCAAACACTCGGTACGCAAGATGCGACCTATATCCGCGAGACGATCGAAGCGCTTCAGAAGCTGCCGGAGCAGGTGGAGCAAATATTGCTCCACGCCGAAGATATTAAGCAATACGCCGAGCAAATCGCCGAGCATGACGACTTGTTCTTCATCGGACGCGGCTCCGATTACGCGGTAGCGCAAGAAGGCTCGCTGAAGCTGAAAGAAATCTCGTACATCCATTCCGAGGCTTATGCGGCCGGGGAGCTGAAGCACGGCACGCTTGCGCTGATCGAGGAAGGCATTCCTGTCATCGCGCTGGCCACCCAGGAGCATTTGCTGGAGAAAACCGTGAGCAATATTAAAGAAGTAAAGGCACGGGGCGCGCAAGTGTTCGCGATTGCGCTCGAGGGCAACCATGAGATTGCCAAATCGGTCGATCTCGTGTTCGAAATTCCGCGCACTGTCGCCCTGCTGGCTCCGGCGCTGGTGGTTATTCCGCTGCAGCTGCTTGCCTACTACGCCTCGCTTGCCCGTGGAAACGATGTCGACAAGCCGCGGAATTTGGCGAAGTCGGTAACGGTGGAGTGAGGTTGGTATACTTGCAGAAATCATGTGAATGCGTTAAATACTGTTTGTAACTGAACAATATACTCTGTAACTGAATAAAAAAGATTGTAACTGAATAATAAAGAGTGTAACTGAATAATAAAGAGTGTAACTCTCATATAAAAGCCGAAACAGATTCAGGATTATCTCCTGAATTTGTTTCGGCTTTTTTCAAGAGCATGAGAGTATCCTGGGTCACCTTTTGCGGCCCTTACTTCCTTACAAGAAGCTACGATACGTTCTCGTCTCTACTCGAACCATTGGTCTCAGAAGGGGCTTAAGGTATCTCATAATGGTATGCAAGTAGTGCTCAACTAACGGAAACGAAATTTGAATTGTCAGCAAGGCCGTCGATTACTTCGATGGCCTTTTGTCCGTTCAGACTGTGTCAGAAAGTATGCCTTTCTGCAAAACACTTTACAGAATGTCCCTTTGTAAAGTGTTTCTTACTTTTGGGAGATTATTTGGACTCGAGGGGATCGCCAGCGGATGTCTTTGAAAAGGTTTATCCATTAAGCTACCCTGAAAATCAAATGCACGGAGTAGCTAAAAATGGCAATACGAAACTAAGCGCGGCCGGCGTGTTTTTTAAAAAGCTGCGCCTTCATTTATATGGGATGGGTGGATGTCATGAAGCAGCCGTAAGCTAATCCGCGGAGATCGGGGACTTGCATACGATGTGGGCGCATTTTTAAGTCCAAGGGTCAGCGAAGGATTTATTATTGGATATGTCGGTACGGATCCATAACGTACCGATGAGGTACGTAACATCATTATTGCAGAATTGAATCGCCTAAAAGTGGAACCGTTGCAGGATGCAGAACTGTTCCGCGCAAAAAAATCGATAACAGGACGTTACCTGATCGCCGAGGATTACCCTGAAGCCATAATCTCTCGGCTTGCGTCCAAGCACATGTATCAGGATGTAGTTGATCCGGATAGCTTTGTTGATGGCATTCGTGCAGTTACGATGGAAGACGTACTGGATTTTGCTCAAACCTACTTGAATACAGATAAGATGCCTTTTATTCAGGTTAACCGCGAAGGTAATACGGTCTCAATGGACACCGATAAAGAGGGACGTTCTGCTTAAGAACGTTATTTTCATCAGGGGAAGTCGCTAAAGAAGCAGCCGGTTTGTGAGAACGGTTGCCTTTCTCACCTAACGGAGACTATAGTGGAATTAAACAGGGAGCAGGCGCCGCAGCAACTGCTCCCTGTCTTCATTGAAGTAACGGGCAGTTTACTTCAACAAACAAAAGTGACAGTAATTTGTAATAAACTTGAAATTATCGTTTCACGTTGCATTAATAAATGTAGCCTATAATAAGTGTTGACCCCCTTATTAATATAAATCTTAAGCCCCATAGCCCGTTGCTATGGGGCATTTTTTTGCCATTGAGCTAAGGGCAGTTTACGCTAATACGGATTGGTAGGAAAGTGGACTTTTCCGAAGCCTGGTAGCAGGAGATTTAGAAAGTGATTTTATCGTATTTTATCTCTGTTATATATTTACTATCGAACATACGTGCGGTAAAATTGAAATGGATTAATTTTACATTTTGAAGAATGATTATCGAAAAGAGTGTGTTAAGCGATAGGTTGACCGTTATCACTGTACATACCGATAAGGCTGAACGACTTAGCATTATTATAAAATGATAGTAAATAAGATAGGGATGAGTATGAATGGAACGTTTTGTGCATCTGCACGTGCATAGTGAATACAGTTTGCTAGACGGGGCGGCCCGGATCGAAGATTTGGCCTCCCATGCGGCCGAGCTTGGCATGACGTCGCTTGCGCTGACCGATCACGGCGTCATGTATGGAGCGGTACCATTCTATAAGGCGTGTACGGAGCGGGGAATCAAACCGATCATCGGCTGTGAAGCATACTTTACGGCAGGCTCGATACGTGACAAAGGAAGCCGGCAGAATCAGCCGGTTTACCATTTAATCCTGCTAGCCAAGAATGAATCGGGCTATCAAAATTTAATGAAACTGATCTCGATCGGCCATTTGGAGGGTTTTCCCTACAAGCCGCGTATTGATGCCGAGCGCTTGACGGAATATGCCGAAGGCTTAATTTGCTTAAGCTCCTGCCTCGGGGGGGAGATTTCTCAGCATCTCCTTCATGCAAGGCACGCGGAAGCGAAGCTGGCCGCCGAAAGGTATCGGAATATATTCGGCGACGATTTCTTTCTGGAGCTGCAGGATCACGGGCTGACCGAGCAAAAGAAAGTGATGTGCGATATGATTGCGTTGAGCAGGGAAACCGGAATCCCATTAATCGTCACGAACGATGTTCACTATATTAAGGCGTCGGATCAGGCGGTCCAGGATGTGCTGAATTGCATCGGCACCGGAAAGACGTTGGATGATACTGACAGGCTGCGTTTTACGACCGATCAATTGTACTTGAAAAGCGGTGAAGAAATGCGTAGGCTGTTCGCTCACGTCCCCGAGGCTTTGGCCAATACGGCCGTTGTGGCGGACCGCTGCGATCTGAAGCTGGAATTCGGCGGCTCGATTTCGCCCGAATTCCAGCCGATACCAGAAGGGTTAACCGCCGGAGGGTATTTGGCCGAATTGTGCTGGCAGGGGCTTGCCGCCCGATACGGTTGGAGCCGGGATGGACGTCACGAGGATGATGTTGGCGTTACAGTCGATGCTTCTTATCGGCGGATGATAGAGGAAAGATTACAGTACGAGCTTACGGTCATTGAAAAAATGGGGTACTCCGACTATTTTCTAATCGTCTGGGATTTTATCCGCTTCGCACATGAGCGCGGTATCGCCACCGGACCGGGTCGGGGCTCGTCTGCCGGAAGTCTCGTTGCGTACACGCTGAACATCACCGATGTCGATCCGATCCGGTACGGCCTGTTGTTCGAGCGCTTCCTGAACCCGGAGCGGGTATCGATGCCGGATATCGACATCGATTTCGACGACCTGCGTAGGGAAGAGGTGATCGCTTACGTAACGGAAAAATACGGAAAAGACCATGTCGCGCAGATCATCACGTTCGGTACGATGGCTGCGAAGGCCGCATTGCGCGATGTAGGCAGGATAATGAACCTGCCCTCTAACGATGTTGACAGGGTCGCCAGAATGATCAACGGCCCTATCGGGATCAAGCTGCAGGAGGCGCTTACGGTCAATCCTGAGCTGAGAGCGCTGGCAGCCAAGCAACCCAAAATCGCAGAACTACTCGACACGGCGATACGGGTCGAAGGGTTGCCCCGTCACGTATCCACGCATGCGTCGGGCGTCGTTATTTCCCGCGAGCCGCTTAACCGGTATGTGCCGCTCCAAGAGGGGGCGGAGGGGACCGCTTTGACGCAATATTCGATGGAGCATCTGGAAGCGATCGGATTACTGAAGGTGGATTTTCTCGGTGTGCGCATGCTCTCAGTAATCGAGCGTACATTGCGCTGGATTCGGGATTGGGACGGGTGCGAGATCGATTTGCGGAAGCTGCCGGAGGACGATCCGGCTACATATGCGATGCTGTGCCGCGGCGAAACGGCGGCTGTTTTCCAGTTGGAGTCCGCCAGCTTCCGACGGGTGCTGAAAGAAATGAAGCCGTCGGAGTTTGAGGACATTATTTCCGTCAGCGCATTGCACCGGCCAGGTCCGATGGAATTTATCCCTAAGTATATGAAGACCAAACACGGAGAGATTGAGCCGGAGTATCACCATCCGTCGCTGGAACCGATTTTGCGCGATACGTACGGGATTATCCTCTATCAGGAGCAGATCATGCATATTGCCGCCAAGATGGCGGGATTTAGCCTTGGCGAGGCCGACTTGCTGCTGCGCGCCGTTAGAAAAAAGAAACGCGAGGTGCTGAACGAGGTACGCACTCACTTTATCCGCGGCAGCTTGCGGGAGGGCTACAGCGAGGCCGACGCCAACAAGGTGTATGACATGATCGTGCGCTACGCCGACTACGGCTTTCCGCGTTCGCACGCAACAGCCTATGCTGTATTGACCTTTCGTACGGCTTGGCTGAAGGCACACTATCCAGTGCCTTTCATGGCGGCGACATTGGCGTCTATCATGGGCAGCCATCGCAAGGTGGCCGAATACATCGATGAATGTCGGCGCATGAAGATTGCGGTGCTGCCGCCCGACGTGAACGAAAGCAAAGAGGCGTTTATTCCTGTCCATCCGCGACAGAGCAGCGAAGAGCAGACTGTCGGCTTGAACGCGGAATCTCTTAACGAAGATACCGACGCAGGATCGATACGTTTTGGGCTTGCCGCGATCAAAAACGTCGGAACGCAGGCGATCGAAGCAATAATCCGTGAACGGAATGGCGCGCCTTATAAAGATTTGCTCGATTTTATCCGAAGGGTGGATTTACGGGTATGCAACAAGAGGGTGATCGAATCCTTGATTTTGGGAGGAGCGTTCGATTCTCTCCCTGGCCACCGGGCGCAGCTGTTGGCCGTACTGGAACGGATGATTGAGGCGGTGCTGAAATGGAAAAAGGAGCGAGAGGAACTGCAACTGCACTTGTTGGGCTTGACCGAGGAGGTGAATTGGACGATCGAATATCCCGACGTCACTCCGTATACCCAGCTTCAGAAACTCGCGCAGGAACGTGAACTGCTCGGTATGTTTATTTCCGGCCATCCTCTCGACGCTTATGAACCGCTGCTGCAAGAGCTCGAAGCCATGCCGCTTCATCAGCTGGCAGAAGAGCCGGATTTAAGCGAGGTGACCGTGGCGGGGATGATTGTATACTGCAACAACTTCCTGACCCAAAAAGGTCAGGCCATGGCTTTCGTGGAGCTGGAGGATCGCATCGAAAAGGTCAAGGTCGTCATTTTTCCGGAAATCTGGAAGCAATATGGAAGCCATGTACAGAAGGAGCGCCTCATGCTCATTCGCGGCAAGCTGCAGCAGCAAGATGCCGGCGTCAAGCTGCTGGCCGACCGCCTTGCCCCATTGGACGTGCCCAGTGCGCGCGAGACCGCGCTGCGCTGGCGCACCGCACCAATGTCACGCCCAGCCGCCGGCTCGAGGCCATGCGTTTTCTTGAAGATCGATGCTGCTCATGAAAACACGCAAAGCCTGAGCAAGCTGAAACAGTTGCTTCAGCAGCACAAAGGTCCACTCGGCGTCATTCTTTACTACGAGCGGAGTAAGAATTCCATACGCTTAAGCGAGCAGTACAGTATCAAGCCGTCTCCACAGCTGGTTCAAGCGATCGAGGCGCTGCTCGGACCGCAATCTGTTAAATTAAAATAAGTGGGACTATTTGTCCTAGTAGCCTGCTAAAAAATCGATTTTTGCACCATATAAAGTCAAAATCCTACCCTCAAACCCGAACGTCGAAAGCAGGATGTTCAGTGAAACACTGATCGGCATGGATCAAGGAATTTGCAAAACGTATGATCATAGGGGCTCAAAATCCATATGATCTCGAAAAACCTGAACATATTGGAAGTACTTCTATTCAGAGACCAGAGGCCAAGCCGATCATATTGATATAAAGTGGAGGGTTCATTGGATCAGATCTAATTAAGAAGGCGGTAAGACCAAATTGTTGAACTTTTGAAAATAAGAAAAAGAAGAACCAGAAGATGACGTTCCAAATTCATCACCAGAAATTGGAGCGAAATCACGGCTTGACTGGGTGGAGCAGACCTCACAACGATCCGCTTTTGACACATTGGTCATCGGCCGAAACCGCTCATGTACCGGGTAAAAGCGCGACGCGCGTACCTTGCCCTCGCCAAGCAAAGCTGACTCTGCTTTCGGGTGCTACGCCAGGGAACAACTACAACGACATTACGAACGGAATACGAATTGACGGTTTCAGTCGTCGATGTTAAGATACAACTGAACAATAATCAGGAGGGTTGCGATCAATGTGGTTCACTCTATGCGCTTAAGATAAGCACTCAAGAAAAAGCGGATTTTACCACTTGTGTGGGCTTTTTTTGAGCTGCTTATTTTTGCGCATGAGAACATTGATCGCGGTCCGGACGGTATTTTTTGCTGTACCTTCTTTTGCTGTGTTCTGAAGCGTAATTTATGCAGACCCAAGCCCGCATATGGACTTGAGTCTGCTTTTTTTATTGTTTAAAACGTTTGGCAAATTCTAGATTCATTACTATTCAGAGAAAAGGAATTATGATGATGCAGGGCAAACACTGGTACTTCTTTATTTGATGCTCCTTTCGCAAGTCCGCAGGAAAGCTTGCGAACGGAAATCAGAAGCTGCGGTTCGAAGGAGGATCATTTCATGTTATTGATAAAAGCGGAAAGTATATATGTGGAATATTTGGGGCGCGACGTGCTCGATATCGACCAGTTGGAGTTGTACGATTACGATCGGATTGGTCTTGTTGGCGCGAACGGAGCTGGAAAAAGCACATTGCTCAAAGCGTTGCTGGGCCAAATCCCCTTACAGCAAGGCAAGATCAAGAGGGAAGGGACGTTCACCTACATTCCTCAGTTGGAAGAGGTGATTGTCCAAGATGTGCAGGATTACGCCATTATGGGCAGATTAGGCGTCGACCGCGTGCAAACGGAGTCCATGAGTGGCGGGGAAGAGACACGGCTAAAGATTGCGCGAGCGCTGTCTGAAGAGGCGCACGGCATTATTGCCGACGAGCCGACATGCCATCTGGACCGGGAAGGCATCGACTTTCTCGTAAACCGGCTCAAACATTACGCTGGAGCTTTGCTCGTCATCAGTCATGATCGCTATTTCCTGGACCGTGTCGTCGATAAGATCTGGGAGCTGAAAGACGGAAGAATCACCGAATATTGGGGTGGCTATACCGACTATCTGGCACAAAAGGAAGAGGAGCGACAAAGACAGGCTACCCAATACAAGCAATATGTAGCGGAACGGGAGCGATTGGAACAGGCGATCGAGGAAAAGAAAAGTCAAGCCCGCAAGCTTGATCAAAGGACCAAAGGGGCCGACAGAGAAAACAGCACGGATAGCGGCGGACGCCTTGGTCATCAGAAATCCCAGGGCAGCAAGCAGAAGAAGCTCCATAACGCTGCCCAAAATATGGAGCGAAGAATCGAAGCGCTGGGAGAGGTTGACGCGCCCGAAGCCATACGCAGCGTGCAGTTCCGTCAGAGCAAAGCGCTGGAATTGCACAATCCATTTCCGATTGTGGGCAAAGATCTCCACAAACGGTTCGGGGACAAGGTGATTTTCGACAACGTGTCTTTCCAGATCCCGCTCGGCAGCAAGCTCGCGATCACCGGCGCCAACGGGGTCGGAAAAACCACGTTGTTCAACATGATCAGAGATCGGGAGAACGGGATTACGATATCTCCCAAAGCGGAAATCGGCTGCTTTGTCCAAACCGGCTACAAGTTCGAGCGAAATCAGAACGTCATGGCCTTCATGCAGGAAAATTGCGAATATCCCGTTTCGGACATTCGGGCGGTACTTGCGTCAATGGGATTCACGCATCAGGATATTCGCAAAGAACTAGCCGTATTAAGCGGTGGAGAAATCATCAAGCTCCAGTTAGCCAAATTGCTGCTTGGGCGCTACAACATCCTGCTTATGGACGAACCGAGCAATTTTCTGGATATTCCCGTCGTGGAAGCACTGGAGACTATGATGCAAAATTACCTGGGCACCATCGTATTTATATCCCACGATGCGCGTCTGATCGAAGGCGTTGCCGATCAGGTGTACGAAGTAAAGAACGGTCGGCTTGTTCGATTAAAGTAATGCGAAAAGGCGATGAGCAGAATAAAGGAGAAATCATTCATGCATAGACAATGGAAGAAAACATTCGTATTGATTTTCAGCGGACAAATCTTTTCAATTTTAACGTCCGCTATGGTTCAGTTTTCAATTATCTGGCATTTGACCGAGACAACAGGTTCGGCTGCCGTGCTGATGGTCGCAGGTTTCGCCGGCTTCCTGCCGCAAGCGCTCCTGGGCCCGTTCATCGGTGTCTGGCTTGATCGATGGAATCGTAAGCTTACGATGATGGTTGCGGATAGCGTCATTGCGTTTTCCAGTTTGGTTCTGGGCGCCTGGTTCTTATGGGCCGATCCGAGTCTGTGGATCGTATATGCGATACTGTTCATTCGATCGGCAGCAACATCCTTCCATGCTCCGTCGTTCCAGGCCGCGATTCCGCTGATTGCACCGGAGGAACAATATACCAAGGTAGCCGGCTGGCATCAGTTGGTGTTCTCGGCGTCCAACGTACTCGGACCGGCGCTTGGAATAGCGGTTTACTCGGCAACTTCCTTAGGTATGGTACTGCTCTTGGATGTGGCAGGCGCTCTATTGGCCAACCTTATGCTACTGCTGGTCAAGATTCATCAACCGAAGCCGGAGGCCGTTCAAGCGCCTTCGTTTCGAAAGGAATTTACTCTCGGCTGGAAAGCGTTCCTTTCTGTGAAGCCTGTTGTCACGATTACGGTCGCAATGGCTGTCTTTAGCGTTTTTTTTATGCCTCTTGCCATGCTTTTTCCCCTAATAACGCTGTCGCACTTCAACCGCGGGGGGTATAGCGCTAGCTTGATTGAGGCGGTGTTCGGCATGGGCATGATACTTGGCGGCGCATTGTTGTCGGTTCTTGCTTCTAAATGGAGGGATTCCACGTATATGAGCCTTAGTTTAGGCGCGATTGGATTCGCCTGCGTCCTGAGCGGGGTGGTCGGAAGTGAAGCTTTCCTTGCTTTTGCCGTCTTGTCTTTCATCATGGGTGCAGCTGCTCCTTTGTTCAATGGTCCCTATATGGCGATGATTCAGAAGTCATATGAACCTGGAAAATTAGGGCGCGTTCTCTCATTTGTCACGAGCATTGGACTGTTGGCCTCCCCGATCGGACTGGCGCTGGCGGGACCGGTCGTCGAACGTTTCGGGGTTCAAATGTGGTTCTTTTGGTCGGGGATTGTCGTGGCTGTGATCGGAATTTATCTATTCCTCAAGTTTCATAGCACAGGCAAAGAGCAAAGACTCGGTCAGTAATCGAAATGATCGTCTCATCGGCATCCCGACTTTAGTGCACTAGAATAGAGGCAGTCTAGTCAGTCTAGACTTTATTTTTGGGTCCTGGGCTGCCTTCAGTTTTTATAGGTAGTATTTGCCATTTAGGTATAAGGCAAATACTGAGCGGCCTTGATGCTGAAGATGAAGGGAACCGACACGTTCCTGGATCAAAGTATTCGGTACGCGCGGCGTATCACGGACCGCAAGCTCCTCGTCCGCATGCGGGTAACGACAGTTTGGACAATTTGCATGTGTGCCACCGGCATCCCGGCACGGACTACATCATCAAGGTGAACCTTCGCAAAACACCGAAGGAGATGTGGCTAACCATCGCCGAAACGAAAGGAATCGCGTGCCAGCAACGGGAAGGAATAACCGAATATGTCGACGCGATCGAATTCAAAGAAAAAGGATTCGACGGCAAGCTGCGGCAAGTGTTTCATGTGATCCAGCGAACGATGGACGGACGGCCAACTGCTGCTCATCCCCGAGATCGAGGTTCATGTGTACTGGACCTCGCTACGTTGCGCGCCATGGCGCGTGATCGAACTGTATCGTGACCACGGTACAAGCGAGCAGTTTCACAGCGAGATTAAAACCGACCTGGATCTGGAGCGTTTACCCGCCGGGAAATTCGCCACCAACGATCTGGTATTGCATGCGGGATTGTTTGCTTACAACCTTCTCCGCATCATGGGGCAAGAAAGTCTCCGAAAGGACGATGCGCCGATCCGCGGCAATGTAAAACGCCGACGTATCCGCATGGTCATCCAGAACATCATGTACATGGCGGCGCGTTTCGTCGGTCATGCTAGGCGGACTTTTGTCGAATTCAACTGCAGGAAATATGCGAAAAACGGCCAAAACCCTTGCAGACGGAGTGAACAACCATGTTTCAAATGAATGAAAACACACCCAAATTGTTAGAAGATTTCCACCTGCCCTATTGCGGAAAACTGAACCCGGAGAATCGCCGGGTTCAACTGTCGAAGTTGATCCCCTGGGACAAAGTGGAAGGGAAATAACGGACGCCTTCCGCTCCCCCGTGATGGGACAAAAGGCGTATTCGGTTCGGGTTGCGCTCGGCGGTTTGATCATCAAGGAACGGCTTTGCTTGAGCGATCGGGAGACGACCCTGCAGATCATGGAAAACCCGTACCTACAATTCTTCCTCGGATTTCCGGGCTATCTCGATCAAGAGCCGTTTCACCATTCGCTCCTGACGCATTTTCGAGCCCGTCTGGGAGCGGACATTCTGGCCGAGATCAATGATTGGATCGCCACGGAGAGCCTTGCTTCAAAACCGAAAGAAAAAGACGACAAGAACGATGACGACAACGATCCGGACAATGGGCAGCTTGCTTTGGAAGTCGGGAGGCGTTCACAGTTCCGGAGCCGGAGGAACGCTCGGCCAAACCGGTGCGTCGGCCGAGCCTCAAACCGAATCGAAGACGAAAATTAGTTCTAAAGTCCTTGAAATAATCGAAAATAGGTAAAAAATTACATTACATCTGTCACTATCAATGACAATCCGGCAAAAGGTATAATGATACTATGTGTATCATTATACCTTTTGATCGTCGGACAGGAGTTGCGATGGATGAGTCGTAGTAGCAAAGGTTTGTGGAAAAGGGCAACCGCTCTGCTGCTGGCAGCGATGCTGGTCGTGCCGGAATTGGCGGCCGTATCGACAGCCGAGGCGGAAGAACGGAGTACGATAGGCAACGCATTGTCCAACGCCGTGCTTAATGCGGTGTACGGGACAGTAGGCCAGCCTCCGGCCGGCGGGACAAGCCCTGGTCCGAGCGGGAAAGGGCCAAGCGGCGTTGCAGTACCCTTCGCGGCGGCGGTGACGGGCGGCGAGGCGCCGACATGGAATTTGTTGACGAAGCTGGGACGGGACTTTATCTCTACGATTTATCAGCCGGATGAACAGGAATTGAAGATGAGCTCCGACGGGAGATATATCGCCTACAAACGGTTGGAGATGCGCATGGAGGCGGGTATGCCCACGATCATCCCGGCTGTTGCCGTGTATGATCGGGTTACAGGCGAGATGGATCTTATTCGTATAAACGGAGCGAATGCAGCGCAGCAGGATGAAATCCTTCATTTCGATATGAGCGGGGATGCCCGCTATGTGGCGTTCACTTATGCGACGGGACTTATGGATCGACAGACGCACGTTTACTTGTTCGACCGTCATCCCGAACACCGCAAGCTGACTGCGATTACGGCAGGGAAACCCGGCGTGACGGATTACGGCGACGGCAATCGGGTGTCGATCAGCGCGGACGGTCGTTACGTCGCGTTCGATTCCGACGCGAACGGACTCGTGCCGGGGGATGACGACGATTACTACGACGTATTCGTCTATAATCGGGATGACGGGTCGATTGTCCGGATCAGCACGCGTGCCGGGATGGAGGATTACGATTATGGCGACAGCAAGGCGCCGTCGCTAAGCTCAGACGGCCGCTATATCGTTTTCCAATCGGATGCCCGGCTTGTCGAGAACGATACGGAAGGCCGTTCGGACATCTATTTGTTGGATCGACAAGGGGGCGGCGCCCCGTTTCGGCTCGTGAGCGTCGGACTGAACGGAGCGGAAGCGAACGGCCAGAGCGGCCTGCCGTCGATCAGCGCGGACGGCCAAGTTATCGCGTTCGTATCGGATGCGGACAATATGATCGAGAACGATTTCAACGAGAAGCGGGACATTTTCGTATTCAATCGGCTTCAGTCCACGCTAGTCCGCGTCTCCAACCTGCCGGGCGGGCTTCCGTTTACCCGGGACAGTGCGGAGCCCTCCATCAGCGATGACGGGAGATATGTAGGCTTCCATCTGGACTCCTGGGACGAAGATGTGCCCAAAGAAGCATTCGTAGCTGACGTTGCGGCGCAGACGGCGTATCGGGTAACGGTGCCGAACGCGCCTTACCGACTCTTCAATCCGAGCCAGTCTCCGATTGTCGGGAGAGGAGGAAGCCTGGTCGTATACGGCTCGGAGTATGAGGAGACTTTGGGCGGCATGGCGAACGATTATATTATTCCCGGCCTTTTCATCGCTGCGCAAGGGAATGCGCCTGTATGGCCGGCGGGCAGCAAGCTGGCGGCGACGGATAAGACGGAAGTCAGCGTCAAGCTGAGCTGGCCGGATGCATCGGATCCGGCAGGCGTGCTAGGCTATCATGTATACAAGGACGGAGCAAATATCGGTTACGTGCCGTTCTCGGGCAGCGGCGGCAACACGTTGACCGCAACGGGACTGCTGCCGGGCGCGGAGCATGTGTTTCAGGTCGAGGCGGTAAACGCGGACTACCACGAGAGCTACGGGGGACCGACCTACAAGCTCGGTACGGGCGGAGGCGAAAATCCGGGCGGAGAATTGCGCATCATGTGGGAATTTGACGGCGAGCGGAACGGGGTCGTACTGCCGGGCAGCAAGCTGAGCGCAACGGCTTATGGCGAGAAAGGAAAGCAGGTTGCCGCCGAGCTATCGTATGCGGCATGGAAGGACGACACTTCGCAGGAAACGCGCAAAGTGCAGCTGCAGTTTGCCGAGCGGGCAGCTTCGCCCGGCGTTTACGACGCAAGCTGGACGATGCCGGAGGCTATCAGCCGAATCGTCTCCATGAACGTTACTTTGACCGATCCTGTTCAGCCGGGCGCCGTGTTGGCGAAAGCGGCTGACGGGTTGCCGATACAAGTAGCGGGGACCGCGGTGATTACGTTCCAAAATGAGAACGGAGTAAGCTTGGCCAACAGCCTGCTATCCGTGTATAGCAGGCAATATGGGGAGCAAGTTTCCATCTTGACCGGAAACGATTCCTTTACGGTAAACGGCCTATTTCCCGGGAAGGACTATACGTTCCAGCTGCGCTCGCCGGATTACCGCCATACATGGGGCATGGTGGAGCAGGTTCAAGTGGAAGCGGGCAGAAGCAAAGCCGTTAGCATGAATATCGAGCCGCCGGCGAATATCCGCTTCCAGATCGTCGGACCGACGGGACAGCCGGTAGACGGCGTACGGGTGGAGCTGTTCGATTCGCAGCAAAATTTCATTAATTCTTACTATAATGGCACCGATGGCTGGACACCGTGGGAGCAAAACCTGGAGGGCGGGAAGACGATCGTTGTCAAGGTTGATATCGGCGACAAGTTGATTAAGCCGGTGCCGAATCAAGAGGTTGTGCTTAAACCCGGATCGAACGAGAAGGTTATCAGGCTGGAGGTGCCGGGTGAAGGAGTCCTGCAAGGATACGTCAAGGCGCCGAACGGACAACCGGTGCGCAATGCGCTCGTCACGTCGACCCAGACGTACCGGGGGCAGCCGATCGTCCGCAAAACGCGGACCAATCTGGAGGGCGCGTACAGGCTGCAGCTGCTCGCTGGCGAGGCCGCGATCGAAGCGTACGAGTCGTCTTACCAATACAGTACGGATGGGGTCGTCCAGGCGTATGTGGCGGAAGGCCAGAGTACGGCGATGGATATTCCCGTGCGCCAGCCTAGCCGCGGCGTCGTCAATCTGGAAGTGCGGCTCAAGTATATCGAGGACACGGAGTTTGGCGACCCTATCAATATGGATCTGATGGGCCTATATACGCGAGTGGAGACAAGAACGGGATGGCAGACCGGATATTTCAGCAATGCTTATCATATCGGGGGGGCGCCGGGCGATAAAGTTTCCGTATGCGTGACCGGAACGGTTCCTGCTTACATGACGACGTGCACGGATGCCATCTTGGATGAGAATGCGAACGCGACGGCCAAGCTGTATCTGGAAGAGAAAGGCGCCCGCATTCAAGGAAAGCTGGCCCAGACGAGCTATAAATGGATGTCCGGGTCGATCTATAAGCTGAAGCAGGACGGATACAGATCATCCTCATCCAGGTATGTCGGGATGGATGATTTCGCAGCTGACGGGGCGTTCAATATTAATGTTCCGGAAGCAGGCACTTTCGTGCTGGAGCTGGTCGGACAGCTAGCGGGAAGCCCGGCCAAATACGAGTATGCGAACGTGCAGTTTACGGTGGCGGACAAACAAATTTTACAGATCGGCTCCGTTTCGTTCAGTGAGAAAACGATGTTCTCCAATTATTACGGCAATTATTTCGATGCCATCGACAGTCGGGTCGTACCGGGGGGGACAATCACATTCCGCGCCGGGTATAAGAACGCGGGCAACTCGGAGGCAAGCGACGCCAAGCTGCTCATCGACATCCCGGAAGGGACGACGGTGGTTAAAGATGCCCGCGGTCGTGTCATCCTTGGCGGTACCGGCGCGATCGGAGAGCCGGAGCTCGACGGTCAGACGCTTATCGTTCCAATCGGAGCCATTGCCGTGAAGCAGTCGGGAACGGTCAGCTTTCAAGTGAAGATCGACCCGTTATTCAACAACAGCTCCTTGAAGTCTTCCGCCCGCATTCACGCCGTAGCAGGAGGCAAGCAGATCGAGGAAACGATCGGCAACGTACTGCTCGATGCGCCGCTGGTGACGCTTGAGGTGCCCGACCAAGTATTCCACTCGTCCGTACAGCTTAGCGGGGTTGCACCTGTGCAAAGCATCGTAAAGGTGTATGACGGCAATGAGCTGCTGGGCAGCGCGGCAGCTTCCGTGACCGGGTTTTGGAGCGTGCGAGTGGAGCTGCCGGATATTGGCGACCCTGGAACGCACGCTCTCCGGGCCGAAACCGAAGCGAATGGAGTCAAGCTGCAGTCCCCGGTCTCTTACGTTATATACGATACGAAGAAGCCGCGGCTACTGGAGATGGCCATGGCGCAGGCACCGGAGGGCAAATGGGTGACGCTGAACGTGCGCGACGGCATTCCGGCTGTCCCTTACACGGTAATACCGGGTAATCCTTTCCAGTTCGAGCTGTTGTTCGATAAGCCGGATAAGGTGGAAAATGCGTATGTATATTTGGACGGCCAGCTTGGCGAACCGGTTAAGGCGGTAAGGGACGGAGGTGTTTTCCGCGCATTTACGCCAACGGACAAAGGAGCGCTGGGCGACATATATGTCGATTTCGACACGATACCGGAGCCTGTTACAGTAAACGGCAAGCAGCCGTCGATGGACGAGATCAAAGCATCGCTTCCTCTCGACATGCGCGACTTCGAAGCCGAGGTAACGTCTCCGTTTGAGCTGAAGGACGGGAAATATTCCGGGACGGTAAAGCTGACCTTCCCGCAGCTGGAAGACATGACGATGACCGTAAAGCTGACGCTTACGCCGGATACGAGCTATTCGGCGACGAGTGAGGAGAGAGCTCAGGTCGAACGTTCGGGAGTGCCGATGTATAACGGCTCTTTCGAGCTGACGGAGACGGATGACGGATTCAAGACGGTTTCTTCCGGATATATTCCGATGAGCGTACTGTTTCCGGAAGGCTTGCCTGCCGAACTAAAGGCGGTCCGGGCAGCCAAGGGAGTTCACGCTCTCGATGCCGATCCGGCCTTTGCCGCAGTAGTAACAGAGTCGTACGTTCAGTTTGGTCCGAACGGGTCGGAATTCGGCACCTTTAATTCGATTAAAAGCCAGTATGACGGCATGCAAAGCTTTGCCGGAAGAATCAACAGAATTACGTACAGGGTCCAATCGAGCGGATTGGATTGCTTGGCCGAACTGCCGGGTACGATCAAGCAGGCGGGCAAAGCGCTTGCCGCGACCGTCGGCGGCGAAGTGGCCAAGTTCGGGCTTGGCGTATGGACGGGCATGATGGGACTGTCGGGCGCGGGAGCGATCGCAGCGGCGGGCACTTCGGCTGTAGTGGGGGCCAAAATCGACAACTACGTCGATAGTCAGATCGACTCGATCGGAACCGGCTACAATCAGTGCCGCAATGATGACGAAGAGACCAAGAAACGCAAAAAATACAAAAAGGTACGCGGTCGCTGGATATACGATCCAAGCGGGCACGTCTATGAAGCTGTACCGGAAAACCGTTTGAGCGGCGTAAAGGCGACGGTTCTCTATCAAGATCCGGTCAGCAAGGAGTGGACGGTGTGGGATGCCGCTCCGTACGAGCAGGTCAATCCGCATAATACGGATGATCAAGGAAAATACGGATGGGATGTGCCCGAGGGCAAATGGAAGGTCGTTTGGGAGAAGGCGGGATACGAGACCCAGTCGAGCGCCGAATTGGACGTTCCTCCGCCGCACACCGAGGTGCATGCCGGGTTGGTGTCACGGGAACCGCCGAAGATCCGGACGGTGACGGGTGTGACGTACGCAGGGGGCAGCTACGTAGATATCGAGCTGAGCAAGTATGTACAAGTGACGAATCCGACAGTCGTTTCGCAGGCCTTGACGATAACGGGAGCGAACGGCGGCACGCTGGAAGGGACGGCTGATTTCGTGGGAGCGGCAAATAATCCGGCCGATCCGGGCGGAGCGAAATTGTCGCGAATCGTCCGATTCACGCCGAAGACGGCTGTTCCGGTCGGCGATGGCTATCGGGCAAAAGTGAAGGGCGGTTATTTGCAGAGCTACTCGGGCGTCTGGATGAACGAAGAGCAAACGGCCGCGTTCGCGTTTGCCGCTCGCGATGAGCGGGGACCGGAGGCTGTAAGCGCCAGCGTCGAAGCCGAGGGCATGATCGTGCGCTTGACGTTCGACGAAAAGGTGGGCTCAAACGTTGATATGTCCAAGATCACGATGAACGGCAGCGGGGAGCTTCTTGTATCGGCTGTAAAAACGGCAGATGTCGACGATGGCAGGTCGGTGCTCCTTACCTTCATGGAGCCGCCGCTGGCACCGGGCGCCGTCGGACAGCTGGCGATCATGGCAGGGGCGGTATCCGACGCCGCAGGCAATGGCTCGGTACAGAAGACGTTGCCTGTTGCAAGAACCGGATCTTCAAATAACGCGCTATTGGCTTCGCTGCAAGTAGCGGAAGGCGAGCTGGCGCCTGCCTTCGATCCGGCCAAGCAAGCGTATACGTTAGCGGTGCCGCAAGCGGCGGAACATGTGCAAATTACCGCTGCTACTGCGGCTCCGAAAGCGAAGCTCGTTATCGAAGGCATCGAAACGGCGAGCGGCAAGCCGACATCGGTCCCGATTCCGGGCAGCGGCGATATCGCTATTCGCGTAACGGCTGAAGACGGTGTAACGGTGCGTGAATATACGATTCGAGTTACCCGCAGGGAAGGCCCGGATGACGGTAACTCTCCCGCACCGGGGGGAGGCTCGACTTCAGGCGGTCCGGTCGATCCGGCTTTGACGAAATTGGAGCCTTTCACCGGCAAGAACGGCGGTTCGGGACTGCGAGTAACATTGCAAAGCGGAGCGATTGCCAAGGCAATTCAAACGGGTTCGGACGGGAATAAGCAGCTGCTCGTCGAGGTGAAGGAGCAGGCAGATGAATACGCGCTTCAGCTGTCGGCAGAGGTTAGAGCCGAGCTGAGGCAAAGAGGCGCAGAGGTGATCTTCAAGACAGTTGCATGGCAGGCTGCGATACCTGTAGAAGTTCTCGAGCATGCGGTGCTTCCTGCAGGCGCTTCGCTGCAACTGGCCGTCGGTACGGCATCGACCTCGGAGGAGAATGCGGCTGCTGAGGCGGCTGCGCGTCAAAGCGGAAACGCATTGAAGCTGTCCGGGCACGTGTTAAACATATGGCTGGAAACCGTTAGCGGGAATCAGGCGTCACCCGTGTCGTTCAAATCCGCAAAGCCGATTCGCATGCGAATTGCGACGGATGGCACCGGACAGCAGGCGGTGTATCGGTTTGACGGAGCGGACAGCGGCTGGGCGTTCGTATGGGGCCAGAAATCCGAAGCCAACGGCGGAGGGACCGTCATTGAAATCGTATCTTCCGGCTCTTATGCGGTGATGGCGTATGCAAACCGCTTCTCGGACATTGCCGGTCACTGGGCGGAAGCGGACATTGGCTGGATGGGCCGGCGACTGCTCGTAAATGGAGCCGCACCCGATGCGTTCAAGCCAGACTTGCCGGTCACGCGCGCTGAGTTTGCGGCAATGCTAGTCAGGGCCCTCGGTTTGCGCTCTGTGTCCAATTCCAGCATCTACCGCTTCGAAGATGTCGGCGCGGGAGCGTGGTATTATGCCAGCGTCGGAGCGGCTGCTGAAGCGGGATTGATCGACGGCGTAGCATCGGATCGTTTCGAGCCCGATGCGCTCATAACGAGGGAGCAGATGGCGGTCATGATTTGGCGGGCGTACGAATATATCGATGCGGCAAAGCGGAAAGATGCAAAGCCGCAGCAATTGGAGCGATTTGCGGATCGCGCCGGCATAAGCGGATGGGCGGCGGGCGCTGTCGCCTTGGCGGCAGAAGCCGGCTTCATCCAAGGAACGGACTCGGCTGCCTTCGATCCGCAAGGAAGGGCGACGAGAGCGCAAGCGGCCACGATCATGAAGCGGCTGCTTCAAGCAACTAAAAATTAAGTGGAAACGGCGACATGGCGCGCGGAAATAGAAAAAGCAGGCTACCGTATTATCGGCAGCCTGCTTTGTTTTTGTCGCACGAATGGGCTTCTTCGAAGCTGCTTCGAGCCGAAGCTTTTACTTGATAATCTGAAAGTTTCCGATCAAAGGCAGCGGAGCTTGCTTGCCGTTAGCCGCATTGATAATGCCCAAGATCATCAGTACGAATACGCACAAATTTCCGAGCGGAATGATCAGCAGCGCGCCGATAACAGGAATGACGCCTCCGACAATATTGACGCCAAGAGCGACGAGGAACAAAATCAACCCTTGGTTGGCATGGTACATGGCAAATCTCGATTCTCTCGCGGCCAGCAAAGGTACGAAGAACAAAATGTAGGCCAGGATGCCCATTACTTTATTTTTCTCGATATCCGATTGATCAAAGCTCACAATAATCCCTCCTTCCTTGGGTGAGCGCCCGTCCCGGCGGTCATGGTACCGGCGTCTACATAAAGATACATCTTCCTCCATAATTCTTCATAATCAGGCAATTTCCTGCCAGTAGGATTGCATGTACGGCCAGTATTCATCATTTTTTTCGAATCAGGATAGCAATCCATAAGAAACGTCAGAAGGGGAGATTTGCTACAATCAGGTTAAACGAATCCAACCCGCAAGAAGAGAGGATGTTGAACCATGCCAAAGCTTACCCCATACATCATGTCGGAGGATGCAAAGGCTCAAGCCGCGTTCTACACGCAAGCGCTCGGAGGAGAGATCACATCCGTCATGACACACGGACAGCTGCCTGACGCAAGCGAAGCGCTCAAGGATAAAGTCATGCATATGAGTCTCGTTGCCGGCGGGATTCCGATCTTCATGTCCGATTCCGTATTCGGCCCGGTTCACCGGGGGAACAACATCCATCTAAGTCTCGAATTCGCGACGGACGAAGAAGCTCACGAAGCGTTCGGAAAGCTTGCCGAAGGAGGCAAGGTGGTTCATCCGCTGCAGACGGCCTTCTGGGGCAGCTTGTTCGGACAAATCGAAGACAAATTCGGCGTCCTGTGGATGGTCACGACCGAAGAAAAAGCGCCGGGCTGATCCGAAGCGGCCAAGCCTATTATGCTTATGCTGTATGCCAAACGCGCGTCTTTCGAGACGCGCGTTTGGCGTTTATGGGGCCGGGTCGCGAGGTTACTTTTTCTCAACTTGCAGCAGCGTTACGTTTTTGACCGAGTATGTATCTTTCAGCTTTTCTTCGGAAATGACGTTCAGATGGATCAGGCTGGCTATTTTCGAAGTATCCGGCTTGGAGAGCAGGCGCCACACGTCGGGATCCGGAAGCGCTTCGTAAAGCTTGGCGTCGTCGTATTCTTTTCGTTCCTGAAGCACCAGCTTCACTCTGTAGGTGCCGGCTTCCAGCTCGGAAACGCCTTGCTCGATACAATGGCCGATGATTTCGCTGCGCAATTCCGCCATTTCCCGCTCCAGCTCTTTTTGATTTTGCTTCAGCTGGTAATAGCGCTTTACTTTCTTGTCCACATTGCTCACGCTCCCTTTAGCACCAATATATGCTCGGGAAGCGATTTTAGGACTTGGACAACGTAAGGCGTATCCTCGCGCGGAAGGCACGAGGACAACAAACAACCGGAGGCGGCGCCACCGGTCGTCTTCTCTAACATAACCGCAGCGCACTTCCCGTTTTTCAGAAGATGCGGCTTTTTGTACTGAATGCGTTCTTCGACGTCCGGTATGCCCCCGTTTCCGACAGCCGTCTCGCTCCAGGAAAGCACACATTTTTTTTCTCAATCGGAAAAACGCACTAAGAAAAACAGGATGCAACCTTTCTATGGTATAGTGTGTCATAATTAAAGAGGAAATCTTTTACATGGAAAGGAGGTGAAACATTTGAAGCCGTTCCTTTCATTACTTGGTGCCTGTATAGTCGCCTTGCTTTACGCAGCGGATTGTTCGGCGGAACAAAAGCCGCTTTCGTTGAATTCGCTGGGAGGAATACTGCATAATGTAACCGAGTCGCTTAAAGATCCCCTCCAAGAAGTGGTGGAGGCTCCGGTGAAAGCGATTGAGCCGGTGACGAAAGCATTGCCGGATGCAACAGCACCGAT
>NZ_VDCQ01000093.1:0-5212 GCF_006265175.1 Paenibacillus hemerocallicola
CCCGTAGCTCCGCTCGCCCCTGCCTCTCCCGTGGCTCCCGTCACCCCTGTTGCTCCAGTCGATCCCGCGACTCCTGTTACCCCTGTCTCTCCCGTGGCTCCTGTTGCTCCAGTCGATCCCGGCGCCCCTGTTACTCCAGTGGCTCCCGTTGAACCCGTAGCTCCCGTCACCCCTGTTGCTCCAGTCGATCCCGTGACTCCTGTGGCTCCTGTCTCTCCCGTTGCCCCGCTCGCCCCGGTCTCTCCCGTGGCCCCTGTGGCTCCTGTCTCTCCCGTGACTCCGTTTGCTCCCGTCACTCCCGTGGCTCCTGTTGCCCCGGTTTCTCCAGTCACTCCCGTGGCCCCGCTTGCTCCTGTCGATCCCGTTGCTCCGCTTGCTCCCGTTGCTCCAGTCGATCCCGTGGCCCCGGTTTCTCCAGTCGATCCCGTGACTCCTGTTACTCCCGGCGTCCCTGTTGCTCCAGTCGATCCCGTGACTCCTGTTACTCCCGGCGCTCCTGTTGCTCCTGTTGCTCCTGTCACTCCCGTTGCCCCGCTCGCCCCGGTCTCTCCCGTTGCCCCGGTTTCTCCTGTCTCTCCCGTGGCCCCGCTTGCTCCCGTCATCCCTGTGGCACCAGTCGCTCCTGTTGAACCCGTTGCCCCAGTTACTCCGGTTACTCCGGTCGCTCCCGCGATCTCGGTTAACTGAACATCATCGATCAGAACATCGGCCGAGCTCGCAGTTGAAGTTTTGTTGAAAACGATCATGATTTGCGAAGTGCCTTCCGGTATCGACAATACCGGGTACAGTGTCAACCATTCCCCTTCCAGTCCGTTCGGCAATCGCCCTTCGAACATTTCCTCCACGACGCCGTAACCGATAAAGCTCAGCGCATCGTCATAGTAGGCGATCGTAACCATCATGAGCGGACTCGGCAAATTTCCCGCCGCCGCCAAAGAAGCCATAAACCGGTAAACTCCGCCCTCCTGAACAGGCACCATTTGAGATAAAACCGCGTCGACGTGTCCACCCGCCAATAAAGCCGCATATAGACCGCTATGTGCGCCTGCCATCGTTATGCTCGTATTTAACTGATTCCAAGGGCTTATAGAACCCGTCTCAAAATCGCCGTTGATCACGAGATCATATGGATACATCGTTGAGCCCTCCCTCAAGCAAGCCTTCATTGCCGCTGTCACTTCATAACATTGACCTCTCTATCAATATATGTAACGCCAACTCGCAAGAAACGGCTGCTCGATAAATAGGCAAAAATGCTGCGGAAATGCGGTGAGCGCCATGGCGCCGTCTCTCCCCGCGCGCGGTGTGGCGCTGCAACGGCTATCGGGGCAACGTACTTGCGAAGAGGTATCCCGGGATAGCGGAACTTTTGTCCGCGTTTGGACACCCTAGTAAACCCGAGATGAATCTAGCTAAATTCTTTCTCTTCATGTCTGTATTAGGGCAATCGGATGTAGAATGAACCGGAGTATCGTAATCCCCACTTGGGCTGTTGAACAAAAAACGAATACTTTCGGTTTCAGCACTATCCCCGCACTATTTCCCTCGTCGCGCCGACCTTAACGCTGGTTTCAACGTTGTCTCAAGCGGAAATAACGAAAAAGGGCCGGAGATCCCCTCCGGCCCCGCCGCTTTCGCTGCGCAATCGTACTATGTCACTTGCCCGCCCCCAACGCCCGCATATACCGCACATATTGGGGGAACGCGAGCTCCGGCTCCTCGAGATCCGGGTGCCAGCGCTTCTCCCATTCGAACGTGTACCAGCCGTCGTAGCCGTTAGTCCGCAATACCGAATGAATGTCGCCGAAGGGCACATCGCCTTCGCCCATGAACCGGTATTTGAATTTCCCCGGTTCGTTCGCCTCCGGGAGCGAATCTTTCCAGTGGGTATACTCGATGCGGGAGCCGAGCGCCTCCCATGTCTTCTCCGGTCTTTCCCCGAACATCCGATAAGGGTGATGCACGTCCCAAAGCACGCCCACCGTGTCGGAGGACGTGCCGTCCAGCAAGTCGAGGACGTCTTCGCAGCGGGTCCAGTCGTCATGCGTTTCGATGATCAGCTTGACGCCGGCCTGGCGAAGAATCGGCTCCACCCGCTGCATATAGGAGCGTGCAGTGTTCAGCGCTTCCGATCGGTCGGCGCCGTTCAGCCTGCCGCCGAATGCCCGGATATACCGGGTGCCGAACCTAGCGCACAGCTCTGCGTACCGTTCCAGCTCCTCGATATTTTGCGCCTCGCGCTCTTTCGATACAAGCGTGATCGAGCTGGAAAAGCATGTGACGGCAAGTCCCGCATCCTCGAAACGGCGGCGCGTATGCTCCACATCCGCAGCGAACGGACTCAGCTCGTATATGTTCATCTGGCCTTGAAGCCCGCGGAAATCGACTCCGTCAAAGCCGTATTCGGCCGCTCTTGATACAATCGTCTCCAGGTCCCATTGCGGACAGCCGAGCGTCGTAAAAGACAGCTTCATCCCGATTCCTCCCCATTGTTCGATATGCCAAAAGCCCGCGTGCTCCCGGAACGGAACAAGCGGGCGGGTCTGTTTACTGTTGGCCTTTGATCGGTTCGAGCGGCTTGGCGTTGCCGTACGTTTGACGAATGCCGTGACGCGGAGCGGCCCAATTCACCGCATTGGAAATAACGCGCAGCACGTCCTTGTTGTGGTACGTCGGGTACGTCTCGTGCCCGGGACGGAAGTAGAACACTTTCCCGTTTCCGCGGTGGTACGTGCAGCCGCTGCGGAACACTTCCCCGCCTTCGAACCAGCTGATGAAGACGAGCTCGTCCGGAGCCGGAATGTCGAAATGCTCGCCATACATTTCCTCGTGCTCGATTTCGAAATATTGGCCCAATCCTTCGGCGATCGGATGCGCCGGATCGACGACCCAAAGGCGTTCCTTATCGCCTTGCTCGCGCCATTTCAGATCGCAGCTCGTGCCCATCAGCTTCTTGAATATTTTCGAGAAGTGGCCCGAGTGCAGCACGATCAAGCCCATTCCTTTCAGGACGCGGTCGTGCACCCGATTGACGATTTCGTCGGATACGTCCTTATGTGCGCGGTGTCCCCACCAGATGAGGACATCGGTATCGTTCAGCACTTCCTCGGTCAGCCCGTGCTCGGGCTGCTCCAGCGTGGCTGTGCGGATTTGCACGCCTTCTGAGGCGATGCCTTCGGCAATGGCGCCATGGATCCCTTTCGGATAAATGGCGGCGATTTTCTCGTTCAGCTTCTCATGTACGTTTTCGTTCCATACGGTTACTCGGATCACAGTCGGTCAGCTCCTTAATTAAATGAAGTTGCCATCTTGTCAATCTGGATGTCGGTTGGTATCCCCTTAAACAATGCCTTGCATTATGTGTACCGCTTAGAAGGCTGGTGAATAACTCCGCTACGGGTCGGGAATATGTCTCCGATCGCCGTTGTTCCCAGATTTTTTGACCCAATAACACCATAATCGGTGAATATCCGGGAACACATGCGAACGATGACGCTTCTACGCCATCATTCCAGACCCTCCACTCCGTTAATCACCGGACTTTTAAGGAATTGTTGCCGCATTTTCACTCCGGAGCAGCGTCAATCTTGCCGGTGCAAGGCAAAGCCGACGGCTGTGGAACTATACTGCCGCAACATCTCCTAATTGGCGGATATCCATACGATAAACAACACAATCATGATCGCCTGAAGCACCAGCTTGACGACCGTACTGGATAAAAAGCCTACGAGAGCACCGAGTCCGGCTCGCGTCGCCTGCCTCATATCGGCGCCAGCGATCAGCTCGCCGATCCAAGCCCCGAGGAAAGGTCCGGCCAGCAGACCGATCCCCGGGATGACGAACGGCCCGATCAGAATACCGATCGTGCTGCCGATGACGGAGGCCCGCGAGCCTCCGAATTTTTTGACGCCCCAGGCGTTCACGATGTAATCGGCTATAAGGATGGCGGCGACGGCCGACGTTTGCAGAAACCAGAACCAAACCCCGAATTCGCCGAACCCGAAAAACAGTCCGTATACGAAAAAAGCTCCATAAACGGCCAGCACGCCCGGCAAAATCGGAAAGATGGCTCCCGCCATCCCGACGGCGAACAGCGCAACGATCAATACCCAACCAAGGATGTCCATGGCATGTCCTCCCGGTGCGGCAGCCCAATCAATCGGCGAGTACGTAATCGCGGATAATTTGGGCAACCGCGTGCTCGTTATTCGTCACCGTGACCAAGTCGGCGGCCGCCTTCAGCGCTTCCTGGGCATTGCCCATCGCCACGCCGAGACCGGACTCGCGGATCATCGTCATATCGTTGAGGCTGTCGCCCATCGCTACGACCTCGGACATGCCGATGCCGAGCAGCCGGCATACTTCGGCGATTCCGCTCGCCTTGCTGACCCCGAGCGGGTTGATTTCCAGATTGTGCGGATGGGAATTCGTAATCTCGAACCGGCCTTGCTCCTGCAGCCAGTTCAAAATGTGAGCGCGGCTCTCGTCGTTGTCGGTAAAATAGCCGAATTTCAGCCATTGCAGCGAATCGAGATCGTTCGTCCACGTTTCCTTGTTGAACACGCCTTCGACCGCGTATGCCCAGAACCACGTATCGTAGCGGACCGCCATCGCATGCATGGCGCGAATCGATTCGACGTCGACCGAATGGCGGACGAGCAGCTCGCGGGGAGCTCTATATACTTCCCCTCCGTTGACGGCGACGATCGGCGTATTCAAGTTCAGCTTGTCCGTATACGGATATACGTTCTGAACGCCGCGTCCGGTAGACAGCATGACGGTTACGCCGGCATCCAGCGCCTTGAACATCCACTCGCGGTTTTCATCGGAAACTTCGTGCTCGCTGTTCAGCAGCGTGCCGTCCATATCAAGCGCAATCAGTTTGTAGCGTCCCATATATGCTCTCCTGCTCCTATCCGGTCCCCCGAAATTGGAACCATTCTCCGTCCCTTATTCCGGATGTTTTTGGTCCCCATTTAAAATGTTCGATGATTCACTCGGACGAACTGTACAACATGCAGTTATTTCGGCAACAATCTCCCCCACTGACGTCGTGAGCCGGAAAATATGAGGCTGATGAAAAAGTCTGCAAAGAGAGGAAGCGCCGGGAGACAAGAGGTGGGGGAATGCGCTCCACATCCGTTAACATCGTGTTGTTTTTAAGATTTTAGCAGTTACAACACGATTGTAAAGTCAACCGCTTCGCTTTCCG
>NZ_VDCQ01000093.1:5222-32382 GCF_006265175.1 Paenibacillus hemerocallicola
GTTTTCCACCTATTTCAGTGAAATTCGCCGCCCACCTAATTTTTGCTGCCTATTATACAGTTATTTTCCGAGGAGACCCATTTTCATCTCGATTCGTTCCCATCGGCTCAAGACACCGTAACGCTTCTTTCCCGGCCGTAGCCTTTCGCCTCCTGCAAATAGGTGGAATGCCAAAGAGCGAATATGTACACGGCCCACAGCAGGCGGGAATAGTCGCCCTGACCGTTCCGATGCAGCTGCAGCATCCGCTCCGCTTCGGAGATTTGCAAAATATGATCGATGCCGGAAGCGCGAATCTGCTCCAGCAGCTCGCCGCCTCTCGGCCCCTTCAGCCAATCGCGGAGCGGAACCGGGAAGCCGAGCTTCGGACGGTTCAGGATAAAGTCCGGAATGATGCCTTCCATCGCCTTCCGGAACACGTATTTCGTCGTCCCGCCGCCGAGCCGGTAATCGGTCGGAATGGTACGGGCGAACTCGAACAGCTCTTTGTCAAGGAACGGCACGCGAAGCTCCAGCGAATGAGCCATCGTCATCTTGTCCGCTTTCATCAAAATGTCGCCCGGCATCCACAAATTCATGTCGATGTACTGCATGCGCGTCACCGGATCGAGGTGCTTCGTCTTCTCGTAATATTGTCCGGCTATCTTCCATGGATCGCGATACGTGCCGAGCAGCCCCGGGTCGCAGCGGACCAGCGCGGCCTTCGCTTCTTCCCCGAACAGCTTGGCGTTGCCGAGAAACCGCTCCTCGAGCGGCGTCGTGGCCCGCAGCAAGTAATTGCGTCCGGTCAGCCCGCCGGGGAGCAGGCGTACGACCTGATGCAGCAGCCGCTTGAGCGGCAGCGGGAGCCAGCCCAGCGGACGAAGCGCGAGCGGCTCGCGATAAATGCGATAGCCTCCGAACAGCTCGTCCGCGCCTTCGCCGGACAGCACGACCGTTACTTGCTCGCGAGCGAGCTGCGAGACATGGTACAGCGCGATCGCCGACGGGTCGGCGACAGGCTCGTCCTGATGCCAGACGGCCGTAGGCACCGAATCGAAAAAGTCCCGCTCGGTAATGATTTTCGCGTAATGCTGCGTGCCGAGCGCGGCAGCCGTCTCCTTGGCGATTACCGTCTCGTTGTTCGCACCCTCGAAGCCGACGGAAAACGTGCGGATCGGCTCGATCGCCCGCATATGCGCCGCGATTGCGGTCGAGTCGATTCCGCTCGACAAGAAGCAGCCGCGGTCGACGTCGCTATGCATATGGTGAATGACCGAGTCTTTCAGCTTCGCCCGCAGCTCCTCCACGACTTCGCCGAACGGACGCTGCACAGGCGCGAACATGGGGTCCCAATACCGGTGCAGCTTCATCTTGCCGTCGGGCGTCACCGTGACGGTGTGAGCCGGGGGAAGCTTCGAGATGCCCTCGAACATCGTGTTCGGCTCGGGAACGTATTGGAACGTCAAATATTGCAGCAGGCTTTCTTCGGCCAATCGCCGATCGAAGCCTTCAACCGCCAGCAAGCTCTTGATTTCCGAAGCAAACAGGAAACGTTTGCCGTCATGAGCGTAATAAAACGGCTTGATGCCGAAATGGTCGCGTGCGCCGAACAGCTTCTTGCGCGCGCGGTCCCAGATGACGAAGCCGAACATGCCGCGCAGGTGCTGCACGCAATCCTCGCCGTACTCCTCGTACAGATGGACGATAACCTCCGTGTCCGTATGCGTGCGGAACCGGTGTCCTTGCGCCAGCAGCTTCTCGCGGAGCGGCTGGTAATTGTATATTTCGCCGTTGAACACGATCCAGACGGACTCGTCCTCGTTGCACAGCGGCTGGTGTCCTTCCTTCAAATCGATGATGGACAGCCGCCGGAAGCCGAGCCCGATGCCGGGGTCCGTCCACACGCCCGCATCGTCCGGACCGCGGTGACGGATGACGTCCATCATCGCGTGCAAGGAAGCGTCTGGAATGTCTCTATTGTCAAAGTACATCATGCCGGTAATGCCGCACATAGGTACAGTCCTTCTTTCTGCAAATACGTGTGTCGGGTGGCAAGCACCGCAACTAGAAATCAAGTATATCATACCTTGCCGCGAATTCGAAGAACGGATGCGCAAACAGAAGCGGACGGGAACGCAGCAATACGCGGAAAAAAAGCGGTCTTTCGCCCCGATAGGACGAAAAACCGCTTTCCTGCAAAATCGATAACATTCAGTTGCCGGGTACGGCTTGCGCCGGTTCCGAGTATTCTCCTTCGCCGGTCTCGGTCCGAACGGCGGCGATTGCGTACGTTTGCGTTACCCCGTTCGCCAGTCCTTCATCGGAATAGGCGGTACCGGTCACATTGGCGGCTATTCGGGTGTAGCGATTCAACGAGGGATCCAATCGGTATACGTTGTAGGACCCTGCTCCGGCCACCGCCGACCAGCTCAGCTGGACCGTTCCGGAACCGGAGGAAGCCGTCACGGAACCCGGCGCCTGCAAGCCGTATATGCCGGCCCTGATATTGTCCCAATATACGCTCGTTTGGGCGGTCGATGCCGTCGACGCCCCCATCACGCCGAGACTGGAAGGCGAAGTCCAGCCGCTTCCGAAATAAAACGGGATCGTACCGGCCGACAGACCGTTGATGTATATCGTGGCGGTCTCATTGGGCACATCGACGACAGCCTTCAATGTATACCAAGTATTGGCCGCATACGCATGGTTGCTCGGCAAGGCGTAGTAGCTGCCGTCGGAGGCCCGGTAAGAGAAGCATGGGGTCGCCGTACAGCCAATGCCGTTGTACACCAATATTTCCACATAGGCTCTGCTGCCGTCCATTACTTTCAAGGCGCGGATAGGAGTTACCCGGATCGGCAGCATGAAATCCGCTTGCGCCACAAACCGTCCCGATTGCGGCGGAAAAGCGGCATTCCCTGCCGTCTGCCCGCTCGATGCGTCGTACAGCTCCACCGTCTGGGCGGAAGCGTTGCCTGTCGAGCCTGGCGGCACGGCGGACACGATCAGATGGTTCGTCGCGTTGTTCGGCGTCGCTGCGATATGCGGCGGAACGAGCGAGCCCGCCGTCGCGGTCTCGAAATCCTCGGCCAGCAAATAGGTCAACGGATCGGTTCCGAGCAGCGCGCCATTCGTTTCATTGGAAAAATCGATGCTCTCCCCGTACTCGTTGACGGCATGAACGACATAAAAATAATTGATGCCGGGCTGAACGCTCGCGTCCGTGTAGAAGGGATAGACGGACGTCCCGACCGTTTGGTAAGGTCCGCCCCGCAGCATGCTTCGCTTCACCGTGTAGGAGTCCGCGCCCTGTACGGCGTCCCAGCTCAGCCGGACATCGCCCGTCGTGCGGGAAGCCTGCAATCCGCTCGGACCTTCCGGCACGGGCGGTATTTCGCTGTAGCTCACGTTCGAAAACTTCGAAGTATTGTATTTCAGCCGTACGGTCGCCTCCTGGGCCGGATCGGCGACGAGACCGATGTAGACGGCTCCGGTAACGAAACTCGTCTCGTTCTGCTTCGTCCAGTTGGCTCCATCCGCCGAAACGTAAGCGGTCGCCTTGTCTCCGAAGCGGACGAGCTTGAGCCAATACGGCAGTTGGACGGCGGACTCATCCACGGCGCTCTGGATGCCGCCCCCTGTCGCCGCCGCCCGAGAGAAGAAGGACGGATTGAACCTCTGCGCATTCAAATCCAGCCCGATCATCGCCATGCGCGAATCCGGCGTCAGCCGCTCCCGCAGCATAATCCCCGCCTTCGCCTGCTCATTCGTGTGCGTGACGGCATCCACCCGGGCGATCACTTCCCCGTTGCCCTCGAGCGGACGGTACAAATAGCGGAACGCGTCGGAGCCGCCTCTGATCGCGCCCGCGCTTTTTACCGTATAGACGCTATCCGTCACATCCGAATGGCCCTGAATGCCGACGGGGCCGATATCCGTGGAGCTCCACGGCGAGCCGGAGCCGGCGTTGTTGATATAGACCGGGTGCGCCGGCGAGCTTGCCGCCGTACCGCTGTCGTCTACAGCGCGAGCCGTGAGACTGTACGTGCCTTCGGGAATTTGATTCCAGGTGAACGAATACGGCGCCTGCGCCGACTCGCCCAATTTAACCTCGTTGGCATAAAACTCCACTTTGGCAATCGTCCCGTCGCTATCGCTCGCGGCCGCCTGGATCGTCATGCTGCCTCCCGCCGTATGCAGCGAGTCGAGGCCAGGGCTGAGCAGACTGACTTCGGGGCTGTTCGAGCCGTTCGACGCGATCGAATTCAAATAATGCTCCAGATTCGTATAGCCGTCGTTGTCGATATCCCCGTTGCGATCCGAGGCATCGTTCGGATTCAGCCCATTTGCCGTTTCCCATGCGTCGGGCATACCGTCGTGATCGCTGTCTGCAGGCGCCGCCGCGCCGTTCAACGGGGCATAACCGCCCACTTCCCGCTGCGAATCGATCAGCCGTCCCGTCCGGTTGTACACCTGAGCCACGACGCGCGCTTCGCTCGAATCCCGTTTCGGAACGATCGCCCCGGCATTGGCCAGCACGAGCCCGTACGCCTGCTCCGCCGTATGGGTCGCGATACTCGTCGCCGGATACGCCGCCGAACGGGCGACTTCTGTAGTGGAAAAAGTCACGCCAGGTCCCGGATTGCGAATGCCGAGCGAATTGTCCGCCGTTACCTCGGGCGAGCCTTCCATGTAGTTGCCGTTTATGAACGCCGTGGAGTTTTCCCCGCCGGTGAAGATCATATTTTTACGCGCGGTCTGAGTGGAATTTCCCCATTTGTAATAGTTGTTGATCATGTTGAAATCGAGCCCTTGCCCGCTATGGCTCGTATTCGTGCCCCAATCGTAGACGACGTTGTTGCGGAAATCGATCAGCCGGTCCGCCGGATACGGAGGCTCCAAGTAGGTCATAAACCGCGGGTTGCGGTCGCTGTTATGGACGATCAGATTATGGTGGTAGCTCGTTGAGCTGCCCCATATTCCGCCGAAGCCGTGACTTCCCTTCGAATGGACGGAGTTGTTCAAAGCCTCCCCGATCAAGGACCACTGAACGGTAACGCTTTCATTCGGATATGCGGAAAACACCTCGTCGACTCCCCACAAAAACGAGCAATGGTCGATGATGATGTTCGTGCTGTCGCCGAGATAGAACGTGTCCCATTCGACATTATTGATGTCCCCCAGCCGGAAACGCATATACCGCATAATAACGTTGTCCGCGTTGCGGATCTGCACGCCGTGTCCGATGACGGCAATTCCGTCGCCGGGTGCGGTTTGACCGGCAATCGTCAAGTTCGAGCTCGATATCGTCAATACCGACTGCAGCTGTATATGCCCCGATACCCGAAATACGATCGTGCGGTTCCCTTGGCTGACGGCATCGCGGAACGAACCGGGTCCGCTGTCGTTCAAATTCGTGACCTCGTACACGTCGCCTCCGCGTCCGCCTGTCGCATACATCCCATAGCCTTCGGCACCGGGGAACGCCGGGATCGCCCCATTCGCGTAAGCGTTTTCAATAAATGGACCGCCCCACGATACAACAGTCAACAAGCAAGCAGGCAGCAATAAAGCAAGCAGCATTCGCTTCCATTTCAAAATCATATTCGTCATTCCCTCCTTCGACTGCTCGTCGTCTTTCAAACAGTGCCGGTTTCCCTCTCCTCCGCTCCCTGTGGATGCAGTCGTTAGTCGTTCTCTGTGTCATAAGGATAGCGCGGCTGTGCCTTCTCGAACTTATTGTCGAACCGGCCGCGAGCGCGATCGTCGTCACTTATCCCCTCCGCTGATCGGACCCGATATTGGCGAGTTCTGCATAGAAATCGATTTCTGATTTGTTTTAGGAATACGAATTCCTTCTTATTAATTTCAATTTTATAAGTATCTAATATCTACTATGCATCCATTTAATTATACGTATTCTTTTAGCAAAAAAGCAATCGTTTTTACTTGATTTTGAATGTCCTTTTTAAATCGCAAGCTACGTTGCTGCACAATGAGTTGAACGATACGGTCAAATACATGGAACTCGGGGTATGATATACTTGCTGCAATGAGGATGTCTTCTCTGTAGCAGTCCGTCCGGCAGCAAGCCTTACTGGACTCGGGCGTTGACCTTCGGGCAGCGGCGCCGGACGGTGTCGGAAATGACGGAGACGGTTTCGCGATGCAAGTTATAGCAAGCGCTGTCAATTTGGGGGGCTGAGCTGCAGTCATGAATAGCGATCTGAAGGAATTGGCACTTCAACCTGTGGAATTGATAACTGCGCCATCGGAAAAATATGCGGCTGCCCACCGAATGTTTCAAGGAATACCGGCGATTGAACGCACCGGGGGCGGCCGTTTGTGGGCTGCCTTTTACAGCGGCGGCAAAGGCGAAGGCGCGGAAAACTGCGTTCTGCTCGTGACAAGCGGAGATGACGGGCACACGTGGTCTTCCCCCATTCTCGTCGTGGACCCGCCGGGGAAAGTGCGCGCTTTCGACCCGTGCCTATGGATCGATCCGCTCGGCAGGCTGTGGCTGTGCTGGGCGCAAAGCTACGGGCTCTATGACGGAAGATGCGGCGTATGGGCGACTATTTGCGACAAGCCCGAAAACGAGCAGCCGCTCTGGTCGAAGCCGAGGCGCATCGGCAACGGCGTCATGCTGAATAAGCCGACCGTGCTATCGACGGGAGATTGGCTGTTCCCGACAACGGTATGGGAAAATAAAAATTCCTATTTGAATCACATGCCGGAAGAACGTTTTTCCAACGCGCTCGTAACGACCGATTGCGGGGAAAGCTTTACTCTGCGCGGCCAGGCAGATGTTCCCCACCGTCATTATGACGAGCACATGGTGGTGGAGCGCAACGACGGCAGCTTGTGGATGCTCGTTAGAACGACTTACGGAATCGGGGAGAGCATTTCGCGGGACCAAGGGGCGACCTGGACCCCCGGCAAGCCGACTCGGCTCGGAGGCCCGAACTCGCGTTTTTTTATTCGCCGCCTCCGCTCGGGACGGTTGCTGCTCGTCAATCATTACGGATTTCATGGCCGCAGCCATCTGACTGCGCAACTGTCGGAGGATGACGGACATACATGGACGGAAGGGCTGCTGCTGGATGAACGAATCGACGTATCGTATCCTGACGGAGCAGAGGCCGAAGACGGAACGATCTATGTGATCTATGACCGGGAACGTAATCGGGATATGGAAATTTTGATGTCCGTGTTCACGGAGACAGATGTGCTCGCCGGGCGTGGCGTAACAGCCGCCGCGAGATTCAAGGTCATTGTAGACAAGGCCGGGCTTGAAGCGAACGGCAACCAGGAACTGCACGCTGCGGCGTCGCCCAGCCGCAATTTCGCCAGCAAATGGAATCATAGCCTGTTGCTCAAGAAAATCGAGGAGCTCGAGAAATGCAAGGAGAGCGAGGCAGGCGAAGACAGCGCAAGGAAAGCGGTATACCTCGCTGTCCGTTATATCGACGAGCGGCTGCTGTATATTCAGGATTTAAAGGAAGTATCCGAGGCGTCTGGCTACAGCTTGCCCCATCTATCCCGGCTGTTCGTAAAGGAGCTGGGCGACAATTTGCGGGGCTATTACGCCAAGCGAAAATGGCTGAAAGCAATGGAACTGCTGGAGGAAGGAACCGGGAACATCACGAAGGTCGCCGCGATGATGCAATACGAATCGATTCACACGTTCAGCCGGGCGTTCCGCAAAGCGACAGGCCTCTCCCCCATGCAATACGTTCGCAAGCATAAAGAAACTTGCGAAGCCTCTGCGCTCGCCATTCCGCCTCATGATTAGCCGGGAAGAAAGGATCGCATCCCGCCTTTTGCCGATTTCCTGTATGGTTTGCCGGGTTCCGGCAAATAAAAGGGGAGTCGGCTTTTTTGTTTTATCCGGTATTCGGTGCATGCATGAACCTGCACAATAAGTTGCTCGAACCGATCAAATACGATCCCTTGGCCAATTGCTATACTGAGGGTGCGTCTCGGGAAAGCGGGATGCGGCATTGGATGGATGGAAATCATACGCGAACAGATCAGGGAGGATGTATTGGATATGCAATCGGACGATCGGGAGCTGGCGCTTCAGCCCGTGGAGCTCCTATTGGCTCCGGGAGACGCGTACGCCGCGAAATCCCGCAGGTTTCAGGGAATCCCGACCATTGAGCGAACCCGGAGCGGAACACTATGGGCGGCTTATTATAGCGGCGGCGACGGGGAAGGCTCGGAAAATTATGTCGTGCTTGTCCGCAGCAGCGATGAGGGGCGGACCTGGTCGGCGCCGCAATTGGTTATCGATCCGCCGGGAGAAGTGCGCGCTTTCGATCCTTGTCTCTGGGTCGATCCGCTGGGCCGCCTCTGGCTGTGCTGGGCGCAAAGCTACAACATGTATGACGGACGTTGCGGCGTATGGGCAGCCGTGCTCGATGAACCGGACGAGGCAAACGGCTCGTGGAGCGCACCCCGCAGGATCGCGAACGGTATCATGATGAACAAGCCTACGGTGCTCGGTTCGGGCGAATGGGTATTTCCCATAGCGCTATGGTCGGTCAAATGGGCCATTCAAATCTCCGGCGCCGACAGCTTGCCCGATGAGCGCTACTCCAGCGTATACGTGTCTTCGGACCAGGGAAACAGCTTTGAATGGCGGGGCAAATCCAATGTCCCGAACCGCTTCTTCGACGAGCATATGATCGTGGAGCGTAAAGACGACAGCTTATGGATGCTGGTCCGAACGACTTACGGCATCGGGGAAAGCGTTTCATCCGATAAAGGGCTCACTTGGAGTCCGGGCAGGCCGACCCGTCTGGGCGGTCCGAATTCGCGGTTTTATATACGCCGTCTCCGTTCGGGACGCCTGCTGCTGGTCAATCATTACGGCTTCAACGGTCGCAGCCATCTGACTGCGCAATTGTCCGAAGACGACGGATTTACATGGACGGAAGGACTGCTGCTGGACGAACGCGTCAACGTTTCTTATCCGGACGGCACGGAAGCGGAGGATGGAACGATCTATATCATCTATGACCGCGAAAGGAAGCAGGATATGGAAATATTGATGGCGGTGTTCAAAGAAGAGGATGTGCTCGCCGGGCAATGCGTCACTTCCGCCGCCAGGTTGAAAGTTATTGTCGACAAGGGCGGCGTTTAACGGAGCGGCGCGTCGGCCCGTGCGTCGGTTTGGAACGCGCAACGAGCCGCAGCATTATTTTGAAAAATTCAGGGGGGGAACCAAGATGAGGACAACAGAAAAGATCCGGAGAACGAGTCTCGCGGCAATTGGGCTGGCGATCCTGGTTGCATGTGCCGCCGCGTGCGGCCAAAAAGCGGTTACGAACGAGGAAGCGAAGCCCCGGACGGGTGCGGAAACGCAGAAAGAGCCGGAACCGGTAACGCTTCGCGTGTTCAACCCGAATAATTATGCCGAAATATTGTGGAATGATCTATGGGTTGCGCCGATGAAGAAAAAATTTCCGCACATTACGCTAGTTAATGTGAAGAATGAGAAGGGCTCTACCCTCAAGGAGCTGGTGGCTGCCGGAAATGCCCCTGATCTGATTCAGGGCTCCGGGGCGAAATATACGTTTGATTTGGAGCAATTGGGTCTGCTGTACGATATGGCGCCGATGATCAAAAGCCAAAAATTCGATCTGAATCGGATTACTCCGTTGGCGATGGAGGGGCTCAAGCCTTATTTCGACAACAACAAAATATACGGTTTGCCGATTACAATGAATAATACGTCGCTTTACTACAATAAAGACATTTTCGACAAGTTTGCGGTTCCGTATCCGAAGGACGGCATCACATACGATGAAGTGTATGAATTGGCCAAGAGACTGACAAGAGAAGAAGGCGGCATTCAATATCGCGGATTCGAGTTCGCTTCCGCCATTCAGATGCAATACAATCAGCTGTCCTTGCCGCTGGTGAGAAACGATCAAGCCGCTTTCAACACGGACGGGTGGAAAAATTGGTTTAATACGATGAAGCGGTTTTATGAGCTTGAAGGAATGCAGGGACTGAAAACAAACGCCACGGACGCTTTTTTGAAGGATAAGACGCTGGCCATGTATTCGGTGACGAATATTATGAGCACCTTGGCGACCTCCGGCTTGAATTGGGATATGGCGACTATGCCGACGTTCGCGCAAGCTCCCAAAAAGGGCATGCAAGTATTCGGCCCGATTTTGTACGTATCCTCTACGAGCAAGCATAAGGAGGAAGCCTTCTCCATCATCGCCCATTTTCTCTCCGATGAAGTGCAGATTCAGCGTGCCCGGGGCGGAGAACCGACGGTAATGAAAAATGCCGATATTAAACAGCAGTTTGGCGCGGACCGCGACTATTTGAAGGGGAAGAACGTGGGAGCGTTTCTGGCAAACGATATTGCGCCTTCGCCGGAGTTCGTCTCGAAATATGACGTCATCGCCGCTCAGCAGCTGGACGCCGCGTTCTGGGACGTAGTGAACAAAAAAAGCGATGTGAACACCGCCATTCGCCTGGCGGAAGAGAACGCCAACAAAAAAATAGCCGAGGAAAAAACGAAGTAATTTCAGTCGAGTGCAATGCGTATGTCCCGACAAGTTGCGGGCAAACGAAATCCGGTCGGGAGTAACGAAAAAAGCCGCCGCCTGCATGGAATGTGCGGGAAGCGGCTTTGCCATATGCCGGATCGTGCCGACTCGTAGATCGCGCTTGAAATTTTGATCATGTCAGAACACGTGCTTGCCGGCTTTCAGTGCGGCGATGGCTACTTCCGAATGATATAAATTAGGCGTACATATATTGATCACGTCAATATCGTCGCGCGCAATGACTTTGCGATAGTCCTCATACACATCCTTGATGCCATGTTCGTCGGCGATCTTCTGCGCCCCGGCACGGTAGGCGTCGCAAACCGCAACGATCTCCGCTTCAGGATTAGCAAGCCACGCCGGCAAATGAATGCCTCTGAATATATTTCCTGTTCCCACGGCGGCAATCCGCCACTTTCCCATTCTGATACTCCCCAAAACCCAAAGTTTTCTTCCGCTTCCATTATGAGAGCTGACGGGCATGATGACAAGCTATTAATTTGATTAATTTGCAATCCTTGGGGAAGAAAACTCGCTTCGATCAATCGAGTACACCGCGGCTTCACCTTTGCGCGAGCGCCCAACGAGTCGATGCAGGGCGAAATCAAGTCCGATGAGGTGTTGGGGAATACATGTTTCGGCGTATTGTCCGCCAATCCTACCCTCAGCAATCAATGATAAGCCGGCAGCCAATTGCCATGCCGTTCGATCAGATCGTCGCACATCGCTACGATATCGTCGATGGACAGCTCCGCCGACGTATGCGGATCGAGCAGCGCGGCTTGATAAATGGAGTCCTTTTTCAATGTAGTCGCAGCTTCGATCGTCAGAAGTTGGGTGTTGATATTCGTCCGGTTCAGCGCCGCGCACTGTACAGGCAGACTCCCGGCGTAAGTCGGGGTTACGCCGCTCGAATCGGCGATGCAAGCCACCTCCACGCACGCTTCGCTCGGCAAGTTCGCGATCAGTCCGGTATTCATCACGTTGCCGCCGAATTTGAACGGAACGTCAGTTTCGATTGCATCCAAAATATACGAGATGTATTCATGAGAGCGCGTATGCGTCAGCCCTTCGTTACCCACCAGTTCGTCGCGCATCGTCTTCCAACGCTCGATCGCCCTGACGCAGCGGCGCGGATACTCGTCGAGCGGAATGTTGAACCGCTCGATCAGCTCGGGATAATTCCGTTTAATGAAGTACGGGTGGTATTCCGCGTTATGCTCCGACGACTCAGTGATGTAATAGCCGAATCGCCGCATCAGCTCGAACCGGACCATGTCGCTATGCTTTCCGTTCTGCTTCTCGACAGCCCGGCGTTTGATTTCCGGATACAAGTCCTCCCCGTTCTTCGTTATCTCGAGCAGCCAGGCCATATGGTTGATGCCGGCGATTTTCCACTGCACGCCCGTCGGATCCATGCCGAGATGCTTCAGCAGCCGCGGCGCGCACGCTTGTACGCTGTGGCACAGGCCGACCGTCTTGACACCGCCATACGTATTCATGACGTTCGTCAGCACGGCCATCGGGTTCGTGTAGTTGAAGAACAAGGCATCCCGACAAACCTCCCGTACGTCGCGGGCGATATCGAGCATGACCGGAATAGTGCGCAGGTTGCGGAAAATACCGCCGATCCCGACCGTGTCGGCTATCGTCTGGCGAAGCCCGTACCGGTTTGGTACCTCGAAATCGGTGATCGTGCATGGATCGTAGCCGCCGACCTGGATCGTGTTAATCACATATTTCGCTCCCCGCAACGCCCCCTTCCGATCGGGGTAAGCCTTCACGGAGCAACTGCTGCCCAGTTTGCCGATCAGATGGGCGAGCATCCTCTCGGTGTCCTTCAGCCGTTCCGCGTCGATGTCGAACAGGGCGAACTCGAACGACTGCAGCGACGGTACGAGCATGCAGTCTCCAAGCACGTTTTTGGCAAACGCCACGCTGCCCGCTCCAATAAACGTAATTTTGTCCATTTTCCATTCTCCTCCGAAATCAATGTCAGTTAATTGCTCTATTTTCATGCTACTATCCGTCTTACATTTGTTATCTTATCTACTACAAGCATAACAAACGACCGCTCCCTTCCATCCAGAAAGGACACGGTCGTTTTCTGCATTGCGGCAGCCTGATATGTAGCTACGCGGCGCCCGCCATGTCCGGCTTCGTCCCCGCCTCGGCTTGGCGCGTCACGGGACAAGGGGCGAGAAGCCCCTTCAGACTTCAGGCCGACATTACTTGGCCGTATATCCCCCGTCTACCGGCAAGTTGGCTCCCGTTACGTAGGCGGAAGCGTCCGAGGACAAAAAGACGACGCTTCCAGCCAGATCCTCCTCGCCGGCCATCCGGCCAAGCATCGTCCGTTCGTTGTAGCGCGCCTGAAAGGCGTCCGGCGTGCGGTGGGAGGCCAGTCCGCCCGGGCTGATGCAATTGCAGCGCACGTTGCGGGGGCCGTAATGACTAGCCACAAAACGGGTAAAATTGAGCATCCCGCCCTTATGGTAGAAATAATCCGGAAAACACCCGTGGAATCCCATATCCTTGTAAAGCCACTCGTCCGGACCGACCATCCCTTGTATCGAGCCGATGTTTATAATGGAGCCAGAGCCTTCGGCAGCCATCACATCGCCGAATGCACGCGTTACGGCAAACAGCCCCGTAGCGTTGATGCGCATGCTCTTGTCGAACGCTTCGAGCGGATCGTCCCACGAGCCCATAGTCCGGGCAACCGCGTTATTGACGAGAATATCGATGCGGCCATGCACCGCCACAAGCCGATCCCGCAGCTCCAGCACCGATTCCTCCAGCTCTTGGTCCAGCTCATGGGCGGCCACGGCAACCCCTTGCCGCCCGAAGCTCTCCTCCAACTCGGACAGCCGCTCCCGGCTGCGCGTTGTCATATTCGTCCTGGCCCCGGCCCGTGCAAGCGCCAGGGCAATTTGCCGTCCGTACAGCCCCGCTCCTCCCGTGACCAAGGCGGTCTTCCCCTCCAAGGAGAACGATTGCAATACGCTCATGTTGCAGCCTCCCCTCCTCGTCCATTCGCAAGCTCGCATAATGTCCCGGCGATGTAGCGCTCCCGTTCGTTCTGCCGAGAATAATAGTAGACGATCAGTATCCGTCCATCGTGAAGCTGAGCTGCGCAAGTGTAGCCGATATCGCCGCCGTGCCCGTCTTCCCGGACAATCTCCTCCTCCTCCTCCGCCCAGCGCTCGCATTCCGCGTCCAGCAGGACGGCGCGAATACCGTACGGCCTGAACCGGTAGCCGTATGTCAGCAGCACGCGACCGTCTCGCAAACGCAGCGGATGAAACGGACTCGGCGAGTACAAGGGACGACGAACCGGAGCGCTCCACGTCAAGCCGTCGTCTAGCGACTCTGCGGTTACTAGCGGGTATGCTTCGCGGCCGTCCTCCGGCTGCGGATTCCGTTTGTGACAGCGGGCAAACAGGACGATCTTGCCGGAGGGCGTCCGGTACAGGTTCGGCTCGAATAGGCCATAGCCTTGCTCCGGCTCGATGACAGCCTGCCGGGTCCACGATACGCCGCGATCGTCCGTCCTCCCCACGATCGCCCGGGAAACCCCGTCCTTCGCTCCGTCCGATTCGCTATAGAATGGAACGAGCAGGCTGCCGCCCGCCAGTTCCACGGCGTTGCCGCGTATCGACAATCTTCCTAGATCGACCGGGAGTGGACGGTCCCACGTCAAGCCGCCGTCGGCCGATCTCAGCGTATACGATCCAACACGTTTGCCGAGCCAGTTGTTGTACACCTTGTAATCGTAATCGGGATCTCCTCGTACATCGTCCTGTTCTGCTACTTTCCACATGAAGCAGGTGGCGAACATCGTACCATCCGCCAGCACATTCAGACACGGGTCCTGCACGCCATAGAAAAAGTCGTCGTACAAGACGTTCGCCTCGGAACTCCACGTTTCTCCGTCGGCCGAAGTCGCAACTACGGCCCTGGAAGACGGATCGACGTGCTGCAGGCCGAACGTACCTTGCCGGTCCGGCGCTTGGCGGAAAGCGACGACGAATGTCCCCTCCTTGTTTACGACAATGTTTGGAAACGAATTGTAATGCCGGTCCTTGTACAGGACGATATGTTTGACAGGCTTGAGCGCCAACCTCATTTCCTCCTATGCGATGTCTTGAATGACCTGTTTCGAGGTCAAGTTAAGGTGACGACAATGCCGGCGCCGTCTTTGAACTTCAGCTTGGAATCGGCCGCATCGACGAACAAAGATTGATTCGGCACTGACGACGACGCGCTGGCGATAAACGAAATATGCTCGCCGTACAGCGCCTTTGCGTTCACATAGCCGTTCTGCATCGTTTCCCGTCCCGAGCGGTCTCCTACGGACAACGAGCCTTGCCACGAAGCGACCATCAATGGCTTCAGCGTGCCGCCGGACATGGCATTGAACTGCAAATCTGCCTTCTCCGCCCCCGTCGTCGAGCTTCGTTGCAGTGCGACCACTTCGGCAAACAGCGTTTTCTGCGAAGTCGTATTGTGGGTGTACATCTGCAGTCCGAACGTCGCGGACGCTTTATCCCTTTTGTACGTATCCGTATAACGCGGGATGCCCGCCTCGACGACATCGCTCGTGTCCGGCGCCAGATTGACGATGAAATCGCCCGACTGGTTGAAGCCGAAATTATCGATCAGTTTGGAGCTTGTCGCCGCATTGTAAATGCCGTGCTTGTTTGCCGCCCCGTTAGGCACCGTCGAGCGGATCATATTTCCGGACACCAGATTTTGCGTGCCGGCCGAAATCGAGATGCCGCTGTACAACGAACCGTCGATATCCGCCCTTTTATTGGGAGACAAAATAAAATTGTTCTGAACGGCCGACTGGCTCAAATTGGCGAAGCGGATGCCGTCCTTCTTCGGAAAGGTGATGACGTTGCCGGCTATATAGCCGTTTTGCAGCACGGCCCCTTCCGCCACGATGCCGTATTCCATTTGCGGGATCGTATCGCTTACCGCTTTGCTCCAATTCAAATATTGGCTTGCAGCGAAAGTATTGTTGCAAATTTCGTACCCTTGCTGATATACGGTCTCCGCGCCCTGCGAATGAACGATGCGAATTCCGTCGGCATAGGCGCCATATACCTGATTGTCGTTAATCGAGCAACGGTCGACCGGTCCTTTGTAAAACCCTTTGCCAAAATCGGCCATATTGCCGATTACCTGATTGCCGTATGCCCGGATCGATGTGAACTCGATGCACCACGATTCCGCTCCCGGCGCGAGAGCGTACCCGCCTAGACCCATCGAGTGGAACCGGTTCTGAACGAACCGGTAGCCCCGGCATTCCGCGTTCGGGTATTGGTCTACGACGACCCCCTTCACGCTGCAATTGAAGATGTTATAGTTGAAAAAAGTGTTTCGGCCGACACAACGAACACACTCGTTCAGCTTGAAAAAGCCGCAGAACTGGATATCGCTGTCCAAGTTCGACAGCGTCTCCGCACCGGTCTCGTCAGAACGGTCGATCAAGATGCCGTTTACGGCAGGGATATACGGATTTTGCGTAATAACGCCGTCACCCTCCAGCTGGATGCCCTTCATACAGAATGAGTAATGTTTCACCCGGATGATCCAGGTACCGGGTACCGTGCATAATATCTTAGGCGTGTACTCCGCTTTGAAGTCCGAGAACAACGTCACCTCTGGCTGCCGGATCAGAAGCGATACGGCGATCCGATACGTCCCCTGTGGAAAATAAATGCTGCTGCGCGCGCCGCCGGCGTCAATCGCCGCCTGGATGGCGGGCCCGTCATCGTTGGAGCCGTCTCCCTTCGCCCCGAACCATCGCACATTAAGCGGTCCTGTAAACTGTCTCTTGAAGCGCGCTCCCGACACGGAAACGATGACCGTCCCGGTATTGTCGACGGAAACGGTATCGCTCGGATTGTACAAAAAGGGCCCTGCCGCACCGGCGTCCATGACATAATATATGCGATCGGCTTCCGGAACGGCCAAGGAGCGGAGCTCCGCGAGGCTGACGGACACAGCGCACTTCAACCCGTCTTCAGTCAACCCGCAGCCGTATACTTGCTCCATCACCGTCATCGCTCCCTCTCCCTGCACCACTCCGAGTGTTCCTCCGAGTACGCCTCCCACAGCCAAAGCCGCCCCGGTCATCCCGAGCGATGCCAGCATCGACCGTCTCGACATCAATGACGAGCCAGCTTCCTGCCATTCGGTGTCCTTTTCCGTGTTCCTTTTGTCGTCCGATCGATCAAGCATAGCGCTAACCTCCAACATTTTTTGGTATAATGGCTGAAAATGGACAAAATCCCTGGTGAACCGAGGTGCATTCCTTTGCTGCCACACGAACAATACAGCCGCAGAACGTTCGAGTTCCGCTACATGACCGCTTCCAGACTGAGTATGCGCTTGCACGGCATCGGCTGGCAATCTGTCACTTCCACGGATTACCATTACAACGGCCTCCGGCGGCCGGACGGCGAAGGCGCCATCTTCCAATTCACCTTGTCCGGACAAGGCGCGATCCGATACGGCAACCGGGAGTATCTCGTTCCGAAGCATTGCGCCTTCCTATGCACGCTGCCGAGCGATCATGTGTATTTCTTCGACGATGCCTTCGATCATTGGGAGTTTCTGTTCATCGCCGTTCGCGGCGACGATGCAATCCGCCATTGGCTGTCGCTCATTGACCGGTTCGGTCCGGTTATTCCGTTCGGCGACAAGCTTGACCCCATGCTGTGCGTAAGCAGGCTGTACTCGCAAATTTGTGGCGAGGCAAACCCGGACCGGTACGACGTCTCTGCCCAACTGTACCGGTTTATTCTGGAAATGGATCGGTTCGCCGATGGATACGACTCGGAGCCTTACCAAGACGGATCCGAGCCGCTGCAGAACGCCATCCGGTTCATTCAGTCCCAGTACGCCTCCCCGCTCTCACTGGACGATATCGCCGACGTAGCCGGGCTGTCCAAATCGCATTTCAGCCGCGTTTTTTTGCACAAGACCGGCATACAGCCGATGCAATATTTGCGTAAAATCCGCATCGAGAAAGCGTCCGCTCTGCTCGCCCAGACCCCGAAAACATTGGAGACGATCGCCAAGGAAACCGGATTCGACAACAGCAAATATCTGATCCGCGTGTTCAAGGCGCTCGTCGGCACGACCCCGAACCAATACCGGCAAACGAGCGGCTTTGGTGTGACGCGAACGTTGCGGATCGAGAGATAGCGCCGATAAGCCAGCTCATCAGCATGGCTTATCGGCCGACGGACTTCCTAAACGAACGTCGCTTGCGCCTACTTGCTCTTGTCCTTGGCCAGTTCCTGCTTAAGCTTCTCGTCAAGCTGCCTCAGGCCGGTATTCAAATCCACCTTGTTCGAGGCTACGTCATGGAACGTCTGGGCCATCGAGTCCTGCTGCACGACCGTCGGAACATCCGCGAGACCAGCTTTGCGCTTGGGCGAATAGGGCGCCCAATCCTGGTAATAGAACAGCGCCTTCATGTTCTTCTTTTGCAAATCGGCCCTGTCTTTGCCGAACGCCTCCCGGATGCTCTTGTTGGCAACGGTCGGCAGCATCCCTTTCTTGGCATCGGCCAGCTGCACTTCGTCCGACACCATCGCCATCATCACCTGGAACGCTTCATCCTTATGCTTGCTCGTCGCGGCGATGGACCAATAGAACGAGCCTCGCCATACCATCCGTTTCGGGGCGTCCTCGAGCGAAGGGTAAGAAACGATGTCCCAATCGATTTCCTCGGGGATCGGCAAATATTGGCTGTACTGATTCGCCTGCATGGCCACGTTGCCCTTCTTGAACGCATCGTTGATTTCTGCCGGACGGGTCGCCTCGATCTTGTTGTTAGGCAGCTCATAAAACCGCTTGAAGTTGTTGAACAACGGCTTCCACTTCTCCGGCTCGTACAGTTGTTCGGCACTCGGATCGAGAATCGGGTAGCCGTACGGATTATCCCGCAGCATTGCCATAATGTTGGCGCTGAAGCCGCGGAACACGCCCGAACCCTCCGATCGGCTCATCTTCTTCGCGAGTTCATATACCTCGTCCCAGCTCATCCCGTCCTTCGGATAAGCTACGCCGAACTTGTCGAACAAGCTTTTGTTGTACGTCAGCACCATCGGAAAATAGGGCGGGTAAGGCAGTCCGTAAAGCGCTCCGGTCCTACCGGCCTCGATCATTTCCTGAATAAAGGGAGCGTTGAAGCGGGAAAGATCATAATTGTGCTTTTTCACGAGCTCGTTCAAATCGGTTCCAAGCTTGAGGTCCAAGTAATTGTTTTTCAAATTCGGGATATCGGTCCGGATCATGTCCGGCGTTTCCCCGCGGGCGACCATCTCCGCCAATGAATTGCCTTGGGATTGAGGAATATACTTGAACGTGATGTGCGGGAATTTCTCCTCCAGAGTTTTCCGGTACCGCTGGTCGAACTCATTGTCCTGGGCCGTCCCGAATCCGAATACGGACAGTGTTATCGGTTCCTTCTTCACAGGCGCTTTCGGCGTCTGCTCCGCCGATCCGCCTTGCTGGGCATCGTTGTTTTGCCCGCCGCAGGCCGACAGGACTAGCAGCATCGCGCATAGCGGGGCCATTCTGGCATAAACGTTTTTCATTGCATGGACCTCCCTGTCTGTATGGTACAACCTTGCCTGTATAACGTTAGATTCAATGCTACGCCTCGAGCTTCACCTCCTCATACGCCCATTTTGGCAACGCTTTCATTTGAAACGAAGCGCTTTTCCATCTAACGCTTGTCCAGGTGTTCGGTTCAAAGCCGTCCCCCGCGTCGCAAATGAGCCCGTGCCTCAAGCTGATTCCCTTTCTTTTCTCGATCTCCCGCTCGCGAGCAGTGATGATTAAGATGATTATAAGCAATCCGGCTGCCGAACAAAATACGCTATTCTTTTGATTCCGGTATATAATCGTGCTGTCGATTGCGCAGGCAATAACATGCAGACGACCGCTTCCCTCCCGAAGGATGGAAACGGTCGCGTACCGAGAAAAAAGCAACGGAAGCTGTCCAAACTGGCGATCCCGTTACTCTCGCCTCTTCAAGCGCGACGCCGGAAACTCCCGCGTACTCGGAGATCCAAGTGGCTGCCCACTGCTATTCAACAGTTGTAGGAAACTGTCAAGGACATTCGAAGCCTGCAATGCTTTGCCGTTATTCCAGTGCTGCAATGCCTGTTGCATCATGTTAATAAGCTGCATGACCATCGAGGAGGGCAGTTTCCCGATTGAAGGTAACAGGTGATCAATTGCACAATCGCGGCTGGACTGATCGTCACATGGATTACATATGCGGCTTCCTTCCGATTGCCGGCCTGATCCACTACACTTACAACCACAGTATGGTTACCGAGATGATCCGCCCAATTGATCGTTTTCCCTGCCGTATTGGGGACGCCCTGGAGAGAACCGCATGATGAGACCCGGTACGAAGATCGGTTCCAAACGTCCCTTGACGACATCTACGAAACGGTTGATGTTGTTTTTGCCTCGTCTGCTCATCCATCCGCATCGCCCCGTATAAACGTCGCCCATATTCCCTTTTGTACCCGCCACCTTTTACGTCCGGCTTCCATCCAACCGCTCGATCACCGCGCGGATTCGCTTATCGTCGATTCGCCCGCATGTTCTCATGTCCTTTCTATGCCTTCCCCACTATGCATACGGCGATACTGCAGCGGCGACATATGGACCGTTTCCTTGAACACGCGGCCGAAATAAGCAATACTGTCATAGCCGACACTTTCGGCAATACGCAGCACTTTCCAGTTGGATTCCCGCAGCAGACGCTGTGCCTCCTTGATCCGGTTATGATTTAAATATTCGATAAACGAAAAACCGGAAATTTCTTTAAATACGCGGCTCAAGTAATAAGGGCTTAGATAGAACGATTGCGAGAGATGAGTCAGCGTCAGCGGCTCCGCATAATGGGTTTCGATGTAATTGGATATTTCCGCTATTTTCCGATGAAGCGGGGAATCGACGGGCGCTACGACCTCGACATATTTATCGATACAACGCGCCAGGTGGACGAGAAGCTCGACCGAAATCGCCTTCACGCATATTTCATAGCCGTCCGACTTATTTTTCATTTCAGCGATCGCCCGAAAGAAAAGCGACTCCGTATATTTGCGATCTTCTTCCTTCAGACGGAGAGTCGGGTTGTCGCCTTGAAACGGCTTAAGCAGATCCAGCTTCGATCCTTTGATCCACGAACGCTCCAGAAACGAATCGGTAAAATTCAAAACGATGCGTTGATGCTGCAGCGTGCCGGCAAACTGTGTCCGGTGCAGAACATATTTCGGAACAAATACAAGATCGCCCTGTTCAACCAAATATACGCGATCCTTAATAAAATACGAGCGTTGACCTTTTAACAAGTAGTACACCTCGTACTGATCATGCATATGACTCGTCATATTATACGGGCCGTTCTTATGCGAATAGGACAATACAAACTCTTCGTCGTAGTATCCGTAACGCTTGACAATATCCGTGCTTGATAAAGACAAAGCGTCCACCCCCGTCATCTGTCGGACTTATGCCCAAATTATATATCAATTGTCGCATGAAAGGATCGCAAAATCGGTTAAGAAAAAATAAATATTCGCAATTTTCTGTACAGATTCTGCATCCGGGATTAAGTTACGATTGCAGTAATCGGTCGCCCGCATGTCAAAATGGTTTCAGACAGTGGAGCGTCTGGAATAGCGGCCGAACATACAGGCGCAGGGAGAACGGAGCAACTCGGGAAAGCGTTTTCTCATTCGCCGATTGTGTATAATCAGAGGAACGACGAAACGGAGATGATGGGCAATCACTACTCGCATCTATGTAATTCGGCACGCTCAACCGGCGAGTCAGGAACCCGGATATGAGGGGGGGCCCAATCCGCCGCTGGGACAAAAGGGGTTGGCCCAAGCCATACAGGTCGGACGCCAGATGAAGCTTTGGGGCATCGATGTGATGTATTCCAGTTGCATGCAGCGAACATTGGAAACGGCCGGCGCGATATACGAAAGTACAAATGTCTCCTGGCACGTATGGCCCTCCTTGATCGAGACGGATCGCCGAGGCTGGCCCTCCATTCGGGAACGAATCTCCTCGGGCCAAAGCGTGGGGAGCTCCGCCGTCGACAGGCAGCGGCTCGACCACCCCAATCATCTTCCATTGGAGGCGCTGCGGCAACGATTCGGCTCATTTACGATCGACCCTCCCTCTCCGTGGCAGGAACAATGGTGGCTGCAGCTTGCTAACGAAACCCGCGAGCAGGCTTATGCCCGTGCCGACGAAACGCTCCATCATTTGCTGCAGCGGCATCGGGGCTCGAATGCTCGGATCGCCGTCGTCTGCCATAACGCTTTCGGCTCCGTGCTGCTGTCCCGACTCACGCTTACTCCGCCATGCGACCACGTCGTGTTCGGTCACGCGCACGCCGCCATATCGGCCGTCGACGTATTCGAGACCCACAACCAAATCAGGTTTACCAATTACGTCGGCCACCTTTCGCACGATGAGGTAACCGAAGGCGTCGATTTCGGACCTCTTCGTTAGTTTTCCAAAACCATATATAGCCAAGGGGGGACTCCTATGCGAGCCCATGCAAAATTATGTTCAGCGACCTTATGTATGCTGCTTGCCGCTTCGGCCGCTTTGTTAGGCTGCACGCAATCCGGCAAAGGGCAAAGCTCGAGCACCAATTCCGACGATGCGATCAGCACCGAGCCGGTCCGCCTCACTGTTTTCAAAGGGCAAGCCATATCGGACGACGAATGGGACCAATTGCTCGTTCAGCCGCTCAAAAAAAAATATCCCCATATTACGCTGGAGCCGCTAAGCGGAAATTTGGCCGACATTATCACCTCGGGCGTCGTTCCCGATCTGCTGACACAAGCCAACTCTTACGCCACCGACTTTATGGCGTACGATTTACTGATGGACATGACTCCGCTTCTGGTCAAGCATAAGATCGATCTAAAGCGTTACGACCCGGTTTACCTGGACGCCTTGCGAGTATTGTCCGCGAAAGGAGAGCTGTACGGCCTGCCCTATTCGGGCCAGTTCAATGCGCTTTATTACAACAAAGATTTGTTCGATCGGTTCGGCGTCAGCTATCCGAAGGACGGCATGACTTGGGACGACGCAATCGCTCTTGGAGAGAAAGTGACACGCAATGACGGGGGCACGCAATATGTAGGCTTAAGCTACGAGCATATTTCCCGCTTGTCCAACTCGCTGTCGCCCGATATTGTAGATATGAAGACGGAAAAAGCCAATGTCAACAATGAGTTATGGAAAAAGGTATTCGAATTGGCCAACCGCATCAATGCGATACCGGGCAATGTTACGACCAAAAACGATGAATTTATTAAAGAAAGAAGAGTAGCGATGTACGGCACCGTCAATTTGTTGACGAAATTGCCGGACGCGGTTACGAATGGACTGAGAGTCGGCATCGCCCAATACCCGAGCTACAAAGAGCAGCCGAACGTATACGGCAGCGTGGATGCGCACTACATTATGATCTCCAAGCAAAGCAAGCATAAAGACCAAGCGATGCAGGTCATCGATCTGCTCATGTCCGACGAAGTGCAGCGCATCTCCACCCGCAAGTTCGCCCGCTTGTCCCCGCTCCAAGACAACGAGCTGAAAAAACAGTTGGCGGCCGACATCAAGGCGTTCGAGGGAATCAATATCAGCTCGATATTCAAAAGCAAACCTGCTCCCGCCCCGGCCTTCTCTAAGCATTACCGGGAAGCGAGAAAAATATTGGAAGCCAAGTTCGTCGATTACAACACCGGACAGAAGGATGTCAATACCACATTGAGGGAAATAGACGAGGCAATCAACAAGCTGATCGGCAATGCGAAATAATCATAACCGTCGGCTACGGCTCACTGCGATGATCCGGCTGCGAATCGGGAGGAAACCGGCTTGAAGGCGCTGCTCATATCGGATGTTCACGCCAATATATATGCACTCGAAGCGATTTGGAACGTGGAAAGCGACAGCGAAGTCGTCTATTGCGCGGGCGATCTGGTCGACTATGGCCCCTTTCCCTCCGAGGTGATCGGCTGGATGCGCGAGCACCGGGCAATTTGCGTGCAGGGCAATCACGACAAGGATGTCGTGGATGCTTATCGCAAGCCCGAATCGTTCGGGAGCCTCCCCGCCAATCAAATGCAGTGGAAGCATTGTAATGCAAGTCAGCTGGGGGAAGACGACGTCCTGTTCCTGGAGGCATTGCCCGGATCGGTAGCATTCGAGATGGATCGCATCGGGTACAGCCTGCAGCATATGTATAGCGGCTATGATACCATTGCGAGCTTACCGCAGTTCACGCAATTTTGGCGGCGGCAAACGGAGGGGAACGTTCGGGATGCGTCCTGCAGACGGCTTATTTTCGGTCATACGCACCGGAGATGCGTTCATTTGCTCAGCGACCGGGATTTGTGGATGAATTCGGGAAGCGTGTCGTACCGCAGAACGGACGATCCTTCCAAGGAAGCCCACTATATCACGATTACCGATGGCCGCATCGAGCTCAAAAATGTCGATTATGACCGTTCGCCGTTGCTTAGGGCGGTCAAAGCCTTATCGTTAAGCGAGCCCGAGATGGCGGTGGCGTTCAGGTTTTTTGGATGATGCCGAATGTTGGGTAAAAACTACGATCGCCTAATCCGCATTACAACCTGGAGGCCCCTTGTGAAGCGGGTGCCACGTGCTGCCGTCAATAGAGGAACTATATTCCGTTATTGTCCCGAATTCCGTTATACTCTCGAAGATAACGGAACAGACTTCCGTTATATCGATCTCTCGGGGTGAACATGTCCGAGAACAGCGGAATAGCGGAACGGTTTTCCGTTATGTTGCCATCAAAACGAGTGATCGAATCAATAGCATACGCCAGTTCCGCTATTTTTTTGGATTCACGGCCCCGCAAGGCGCCGGCAAGGAAGCCGCCCGTCACCGATTATGCGGTACATTGCACACCGGTACGCGAATGATGCTAATCGTATAAAAAAAACCGCTTACCACACTTCATGTGCAGTAAGCGGTTTTTTGTCGCGTCAGGCTCCGTTCTGTTCGAAGATCGGCCGGCCGTTTAGTCCAGACGAACTTCGCGGCCGGACTGCGCCGATTCATAGATCGCGCTCAAAATTTTGATCATGTCCACGCCCTGCTCCGGTACGAAGATCGGTTCTGCGCGTCTCTTGACGACATCTACGAAATGGTTGATATTGTTTTTATGTCCGCCCGAATCTTTCGGAAGCTGTGGAACGATGTTGCATAGCGTGCCGTCGATTTCGGTAAACAGCTTCAAATCGTCATTGAACAGACTGAAGCCGGCTTTCGTGCCGCGAAGCTCGACGAAACGTCCTTCCGTCTCGACGTTGGACGCCCAGCTGAATTCGATTTGCAGCGAAGCCCCGTTCTCGAAGCGGATAAAGCCCGTAGCCAAATCCTCAACGTCGAACGTGCCGTCGGCTTGCTTGTTGCCAAACGAGCTGTGTTCGGAATCGGACAAATCGTTGCCCGCAAATTTCGTATACACGGAGCCGCTGACGGCAACCGGCTTCGGATTGCCCATGATCCAGATCGCAAGATCGATCATATGTACGCCCAGGTCGATGAGCGGACCGCCGCCCGACAGCTCCTTCGTCGTGAACCATCCGCCTTTCCCCGGGATGCCGCGTCTGCGGAGCCATCCGCAACGACCCGTGTACACGTCGCCCATATTACCTTTTTCCACATACGATTTCAAAAATTGCGACACCGGACGATAGCGGTTGTTGCGCATCACCATAAGCACCTTGTCGTTCGCTCTGGCCGCGTCCGCCATCTTGATCGCTTCGACCGGATTGATCGCGTCCGGCTTCTCGCAGAACACGTGCTTGCCTGCTTGCAGCGCAGCCACGGAAACCTCGGAATGATACAAATTCGGCGTACATACGTTAACGACATCGACATCGTCGCGCGCCAATATTTCGCGGTAATCCTCGTAAACGTCCTTGATGCCGTGCTCGTCGGCGATTTTTTGCGCTCCCGGCCGATAGGCGTCGCATACGGCAACGATTTCCGCCTCCGGATGCGCAAGCCATGCCGGCAAATGAATGCTTCTGAAAATATTGCCCGTTCCTACGGCGGCTACCCGCAATTTACTCATAGTTGTTACCTCCGACAGCAATGTTGGTTATCGCTTCCATTATGATTGCTTGTCCATTCGATGACAAGCCGTACGCGTCCGGCTTCATCATTTCTTCACACGGGCCCGCAACGATTCGCGAATACGCCGCTTACGCCGATGTTTCTTTCGTTACGCCATGGGGCATGGCCGGATGTATCCGTCGTCTTTTACGTCCGGCTTCCATCCAACCGCTCGATCACCGCGCGGATTCGCACATCTTCGGCCCCCGTCGTATGCAGCCGATTCAGCAGCTCCGTCTGGAACGTGCCGGGACGATCCGGTCCCGAGCTGTCGACCGCGAGTTCGGCCGCTACTCCGTAAAAGGCCAATGCGCTTACGGCCGCGGCCACGGCATCCGGCTCCACCGCCGCAAAAGCGCCGATTACGCTCGTCAGCAGGCAGCCCGTGCCCGTGACGGCGGTGAGCAGCGGCGTTCCGTTGCTGACCCGGTACGTTACGCTGCCGTCGCTCACGTAATCGTGCCTTCCGGTGACGACCGCGATCGTTCCCAGCCGCTGCGCCGCCAAACGGGCCAGCTCGGCCGCATCGCTCCCGGGCGTCTCGCCGGCATCCACGCCTTTAATCTCCCCATGCTCGCCGATGACGTTGGCGATCTCGGCCGCGTTGCCTCTGATTGCATATAACCGGACTTCCCGCAAAATGCGCCGCACCGCCTCCGTACGGTAAGGAGTCGCCCCCGCGCCGACCGGGTCCAGCAGCACCGGAACGCCATGCGCGTTGGCCGATCGGCCTGCCACGATAATCGATTCGATCACCGACTCATCCAACGTCCCGATATTCGCCACGAGCGCTCCGGCGATGCGCGCCATGTCGGCGGCTTCCTCCCGCGCGTAGGCCATTACCGGGGACGCGCCCAAAGCGAGCAGCCCGTTGGCCGTAAAATTGGTGACAACCACATTCGTAATGTTATACACGAGCGGCTTCTTCTCCCGCACCCGGTTCACCAGGGCCAGGCTTGTCTCCACATTCATTCGTATTCCTCCTTCAAGAAGGAGAAGTCCGTCTGCGACAAAAACACACCAAGCCGCAAGCAAAGTATGTTCGCATCCGCTTCTCCCTGCGCCGGCATAATCCAACAGGTTCAAATGGTTAACGGCGGATCGGCCGTACTCTCGGTCCGGTTCTTTTCGCACCGTGCGCCGGGAACTGCGCGCGGCGCGAAAAGAGTTTTCGGACATCCGTGATCGTATTCGTTCGGTTCCATGATACGCTACCGGTTCCGGCACGGTCAATACGTGTCGGGAGATGCAGGACTATCGCATTAATGCCATTTATGCACATTCGTACTGGTTGGAGCACATTAGCGTAGTTGCCCAATGCGGAAGCCGGGCTGCTCCATGCGGAAGCCGGGCTGCCCCATGCGGAAGCCGGGCTGCCC
>NZ_VDCQ01000094.1 GCF_006265175.1 Paenibacillus hemerocallicola
TAATCAGTAGGTTGGGGGTTCAAGTCCTCTCGGCGGCACCACTGATCCCCAAAAAGTGAAGATTTGCTTTGAAGCATATTCCGATTACTTTCCGGGGACCGCAGTAAATACGGAGGATTAGCGAAGTGGCCAAACGCAGCAGACTGTAAATCTGTTCTCTGACGAGTTCGGTGGTTCGAATCCATCATCCTCCACCATTTCAACAATTATATAGGGGCATAGTTTAAAGGTAGAACAGCGGTCTCCAAAACCGTTAGTGTGGGTTCAATTCCTGCTGCCCCTGCCAGAACAATATAAAATATGGCGGTCGTGGCGAAGGGGTTAACGCACCGGATTGTGGCTCCGGCATTCGTGGGTTCAAGTCCCATCGATCGCCCCATATTTCTTATTGGGGATTAGCCAAGCGGTAAGGCAACGGACTTTGACTCCGTCATGCCTAGGTTCGAATCCTAGATCCCCAGTTTTACTTGTCTTATTGGGGAAACTATTCATTCCATAATGCGGACGTGGCTCAGTGGTAGAGCATCGCCTTGCCAAGGCGAGGGTCGCGAGTTCGAATCTCGTCGTCCGCTCCATTTTATTACGGCGCCATAGCCAAGTGGTAAGGCAGAGCTCTGCAAAAGCTTTACCCCCAGTTCGAGTCTGGGTGGCGCCTCCACAATTTTTTTCCTAACAGAATATGTGCCCTTAGCTCAGCTGGATAGAGCGTTTGACTACGAATCAAAAGGCCAGGAGTTCGAATCTCTTAGGGCACGCCACTTGCCGGTGTGGCGGAATTGGCAGACGCGCGCGACTCAAAATCGTGAGGGAAACCGTGGGGGTTCGAGTCCCTTCACCGGCATGACAAGAAAAGCTCTTGAAGATCTTCGGATCTTGAGGAGCTTTTCTTTTTTCACCGGTCTTTTTCTGATCCCGCCGCCTGGAAGCCTTTCAGGGGAAGGCAAGCTGTACGGCAGTAAGTATTTCTTTTCGGCTACCCTACTTAACCGAGTACGGGAAACAAACGCATGTCTATAAATTGGGAGCTTCTTGGTAAAGAAGCTTCTTTATTTTGCGCCATAAAGTTTAATTAGGCAAAAGTGTATGGGCGGTTGCGAATATTTTCGCCAAGAAAGCTTACAATTGCATGCAGCGGTTATAAAATTATAGACTATGTATCGTATATTATATATAATAATGATGAGTGTGGGATATGCTTAATGATCAAAATGCGATCGACAAGGGGGAACCGGAGTTTATAGCAAAACAGACGGCATAGCTAGTTCCAATTTACGTCAAGGCTGTAATAGGCCCGAGGGAAAGGTGAAACATGAAATTTCTAAATTTTTATAAAGAGGGAATATTGAAATTAGGGATACAGGTTGAGAACGGAATCTTGGACCTGGAGCAAGCCTCGGAGCTTTTTCCCTTTGAGGGATCTTCTACGCTCCCAACGACGGTCTTGGGAGTCATCCGATCGGATCCGACGGAGTATGCAGCTTTGAGCCGCTATATTGTCTCCTTGCCCGTAGACGAACAGGCGCCATATAGGTTGAACGAATCCCAAATCATGTGGGGGCCGTGCGTAGATGCTCCACAGAAGCTGATATGCGTAGGCCTTAATTACAGAAAGCATGCGCAAGAAACGAACATGCCCATACCCGAATATCCCGTGCTGTTCAACAAATTTAACAATGCCTTGACCGGACACGATGCCGTTATCCCGATACCCGCCGAAACGGCGAAGGTGGATTACGAGGCGGAGCTTGCGATCGTCATCGGCAAAACGGCGCGGAATGTATCCGTTGACGATAGTCTGGACTATGTATTCGGATATTGTGCAGCAAACGACGTGTCCGCCCGAGACTTGCAGCTTCGTACCGGCCAATGGATGCTCGGTAAAACTTGCGATTTCTTTTGTCCACTGGGTCCGTACGTAACGACAGCCGACGAGGTAGGCGATCCGAACGATCTGGAGATTAGAACGGTCGTGAACGGGGAAGTGCGCCAAAGCTCGCATACGTCCGACATGATCTTCACTTGCAGGGAGATTGTCAGCTATGTCTCGCGACATTTCACCTTGCAGCCGGGTGACGTCATTATGACGGGGACGCCTGAAGGCGTTATAATGGGCTATCCTCCGGAAAAGCAGCGCTACTTGCAGCAAGGCGATGAGGTCGTCGTGGAAATCGAGAAGCTGGGCAAGCTGAAGAACCGGTTTCAGTAATGGACATGCAGCTCTTTGGGTCAGACGATCCAAAGAGCTTTTGCATGGCGGAGCTATTCTTTCAACCGCCCTTTCACCGACTTGGCGTACTCGGATGGGGTCATGTCCACGCTTCGCTTGAACGCCTTGGAGAACACGTGCACGGTACTGAAGCCGAGCAGGGCGGATATTTCCGTGAAATTGTACGTTCCTTCGCGAATGAGCAGCTTGGCCTGCTCCATCTTCAAATAAGAGAAAAATTCCATGACGGTTTGACCCGTATTGTTCTTGAATACGTCCTTCAGCACTGTCTTGGAAACCCCCAACTTGTCGCTCAGTTCTTCCAATGTTACACGCGAACCGACTGAGTCGGCCAGCAGCCCCATCGTTTTGGTCGTCAAGGCGTCATATTCCTTCTCTTTGGCGGGCATCGTCTGTCTGGGCGGCTCCGCATGCCAGTCTTCTCGACGGAGCAGTTGGATCAGCAACGCTTCCAAATTCAGTTTGATCATTTGCTCGGCGCCGATCGGGGCGTCGGCTTTGCGTACAAGAGGATGGCGGAACGGAAATTCGAATGCGGCGACGCCTTCTTTAATTATTTTGGCCAGCAGGCTCCGCTCTTCGTCGTTAAGCTTGATTACCGCGTTCTCAAACCGCTTCATCGCCTTGGATCGACAATCGAACGTCAAGACGATGACGTTGGGAGCTTTATCGTTTTCGGCATGAAATTTGTGGAATTCGTTCGGCTTGTGAAAAATAAGGGTGCCTTGACCCATCCGGTAGCACCTGTCGTCAGCCCAAACCTCGAGCTCTCCCTTGTCCACGTATAACAGCTCCCAGAAATCGTGCGATTCCCCTCGAAATACAAAATGCTTGCCGAATTCGAAGTAGTATATCGTAAACATTTTACGGATGACGATGGCGGGCTTCAGCAGCGTACTTTGATAGCTCATTCGGACTTTCCCCGATTCCGCATTCATATACGTTCATCATAGCGCATGGATGGGCAATGTAAAAGAACGGATTAAACGAAAAAACCAAAAGTCCGGCTTCCGGGACAAAGATTTCGACTCCGGTTCTCCTTACAATGAGGGGGAATGCGAAACGAAACGTAAAACCGGGAGGGAACCCTCATGAATCTTGGGGTAATCGGCTATGGCCACCGAATCAAACATGTGATCAAAAGCATACAGAAGGAAGATCCCGCCTGCATCGTGAAGGCGGTAGCGGATATTCGCAAAGACAGCATGCAGGCCGAGAAGGACGAAGGGATCAGCTTATACGAGACGCCCGAAGCGATGCTGGCGTCGGAGCAATTGGACGGCATCTTGATCGGGACGCGCTGCTCGCTTCACACCGAGATGGCGCTCAAGGTGCTCCCGACCGGAGTACCTCTGTTTCTGGAAAAGCCGGTCGCGACAACGATGGAGGATGCCTGCAGGCTGAAGGCCGGCTATGAGGCGGGGAAAAGCAAAGTCGTCGTTTCATTTCCGCTTCGGGTAACGTCGATGGTTCAATTGGTGAAAGAAATAATCGATTCGGGAAAAATAGGTACCGTGGAGCACGTACAGGCATTCAACAACGTTCCGTACGGCGGCGTATATTTCCACAACTGGTACCGGGATGAGCGGGAAACCGGGGGACTGTTCCTCCAGAAGGCGACTCACGATTTCGACTATATCAATTACGTGCTCGGCTACAAGCCGACCGAAGTGTGCGCCATGACGTCCAAGCAGGTGTTCAAGGGCACGAAGCCCGCCGGCATGAAATGCGCCGACTGCGAGGACAACCGGACATGTCCGGACAGCCTCGTATACGGGCCGCAAAAAAATGCGAGCTGGGAATATTGCTCCTTCGCGGAGGATACGGGCAACGAGGATTCCGGGAGCGCACTGATCCGCTATGATACGGGCATGCATGCTTCGTATACGCAAAACTTTTTCGTCCGGCGTTCGGCGGGAGGGAGAGGGGCAAAATTTATCGGCTACAAAGGAACGGTCGAGTTCGACTTTATGACGAGCGAAGTAAAGGTGATTTTGCATCACGCTCCGCGGGTGGAGACGCATCGCTTCGAGTCGTCTCAGGACCATTTCGGCGGCGATGGCGTGTTGGCGAGAAATTTCATTAGCGTCATGAAAGACGGCGCGGAATCGATCAGCCCGCTCGAGGGCGGACTGGCCAGCGCTCTTCTCTGTCTGAAGGCGAGGGAGTCCGCTCAGACGGGGACGTTTCAGGCGGTGAAATGGTAAGCTGAGTTTTTTGTGGCTTCGGTTGAAGCAGGTCGGTCCATCGCGTCCGGCCTGTTTTTATTTGGCAGTTGAAGGTTTTATAAAGTTTTATTAATAAAATTTTATTCTTCCTTTAGCGAACGGCCCGATCATTAAGGTATATAATGAAAATATAGTTGTTTCGCCCTATATGACGGACTTTCGGACTAATGCGCGCAGCAGGCAAAATTGAAGCATCCATGGCAGGTGAACTCCGGATGAATGCCACCAACCTGGTAGGCAGCAAGCTCATTAAGGATTTGGTAACGGAAAACGGCGTGGTGCTTATTCCCTGCAACACGATCTTGACCAGGGAGCACGTCGAATTTATCGATCGTCATCACATTCCGCTGGATTTGCTTGAATTGGAGCGGCTGCCGCGAGATATGACCAATGAATCGCTCATTTTCAAGGCGACGGAAGAAATCAGGGAAATATTCCATTATATGCGCCGACGCGGGACTGTTCCGATCGAAGAGGTGCAGAGCAGCATTATCCCGACCATCCATCAGGCGGCGGAGTATCCTACTCTGTACAGCGTTTTGTCCGGCCTGCAGGCGAAGGACGATTACACGTACAGGCACAATATCGGGGTCGGGGTCATCTCGACGTTGATAGGGAAATGGTTGAAGCTGAGCGAGGCGGATTTGGGGCTGTTGACTACGGCCGCAACGCTTCACGATGTCGGCAAAATCCGGATCGACGACGATATTTTGAACAAGCCGGGAAAGTATACGGACGAAGAGTACTCTTTAATGAAGCGGCATGCCGAATTCGGTTATGAAATTATTTGCAATACGCCGGGTATCGATCATCAGGTGGCGCTAGTAGCGCTGCAGCATCACGAGCGCGAGGACGGAAAGGGTTACCCCTACGGCATTACGGAAAATCGTATCACTTATTTCAGCAAAATCGTGGCCGTAGCCGATGTATTTCATGCGATGACCTCCAAGCGGGTTTACAAGGAAGCTTCGCCGTTTTATCAAGTCATGCAGCAAATGCTCAGCGATAGCTTCGGCAGGCTTCACCCCGTTATTTGCAACGTTTTCGTTCAACGCATGATGGAAATGTCGGTAGGCAGCGAAGTAACGTTGACCGATGGCCGTAAAGGACGTATTTTAATGGTGCACCCCGGAGATCCGGTCAATCCGTCTATATTGGCGGCAGACGAGTATATCGACCTTCGGAAAAACCACCATCTCCATATCGATCGGTTAACCCGATAGGAAGGTGATCAGCATGGAATCGACGTCGCAATGGGGATTCGATCGACTTACATCCGGGCTTATGGAACGAAGCGACGTACTGCGTTATATTCTTCAGTCGATGTCCGACTCGATTATGATCGTCGATTCGGACGGAGAAATCGTATATGCTTCTTCGCAGCATTCCTGCTTGACCATACAATCCCGGATGGACGATTATTTGGAAAACGTTCATGAACAGTGCCGCAAAACGGTCATTCGAACATTTTACCTCATTAAAAAGCACGGCAAACCGATATCCGCGCAATACCGGTACCATTCGGCCGGAGGCTGGCTGTGGGTCGAAGCGACCGGCATCCCGCTGGCGGACGGGAACGGCAAAGTCGGCTATATCGCCGTTCTGATGAAAGACATTACGCAGCGGAAGCAAGCGGAGGAGTCGCTCCGCGAGCTGGCGTTTCACGACCCGCTTACCGGCTTGCCGAACCGGCGACTGTTCAAGGAGCATCTGCTGCAAAGCTTGGCGCATGCGAAGCGAAGCCGCGGCTTGCTTGGGCTGATGTATTTGGATATCGACGATTTCAAGCTGATCAACGATACGATGGGTCACGAAGCCGGAGACGATTTTCTGAGGGCCTTCGCGAGCCGCATAAAAGGATGCATCCGTGAAGTTGATATGGTGGCGCGGATGGGCGGAGACGAGTTTACGGTGCTCCTGCCGTCGGTCGATTCGGCATCCAGCGTCGAAAAAGTGGCGAAGCGGATATTCACCGCGATTTCGGCTCCTTGGGAGACGAAGGGTCATCGATTCAGCGCGACCGTAAGCGGCGGGGTCGTCGTCTACCCGGCAAACGGCGAAGATGCGGCGACGCTGCTGCACAATGTCGATCGGGCTTTATACCGGGTGAAAGAATCCGGCCGCAGCAATTATGTGTTCTACGATCCCGCGATCTTGAAGGAAGGCACCGCCTGAGCGGAAAGAGCGAATCGGATGGAAAAGGTAAGCGGAGCAGCCGGTGCGGGCTGCTTCTTTTTATTGGGCGATATCGCATAATCGGAACACGACATCGGAATGACGACGGATTCGTCACTTTTGCGGAATGCGGTATGTTACAATGGGAAGAAAGAGCGAAGGAAAGGGTGACGAGCCATGGCCATGGACGCCAAGCTGACCGATCGTTTCGGGCGGGTGCACGATTATTTGCGCATTTCCGTCACGGACCGGTGCAACTTGCGGTGCGTGTATTGCATGCCGGAGGAAGGGATGGAGTTCGAGCCGGACGAGAGCATCATGTCGTTCGACGAAATTGCCGCCGTCGTGCGTGTGCTGGCGAGACACGGGGTCAACAAGCTTCGGCTGACGGGCGGAGAACCGCTCGTTCGCAAAAACCTGGAGCAGCTCGTCGCCATGCTGTCGGCCATACCCGGAATCGAGGACATCGCCCTTACGACGAACGGCATCTATTTGGCCTCGCGGGCGGAGCGTCTGCGCGCCGCTGGAGTAACCCGCGTCAACATCAGTCTCGACTCGCTGCGTCCGGACCGGTTCGCGCTCGTCACCCGCGGCGGCGACATCCGCAAAGTGTTGGCAAGCGTGGAGGAAAGCGTCCGGGTCGGTTTCGATCCGATCAAGCTGAACGTCGTGCTGATGAAAGGGATCAACGACGACGAAATCGACGATTTTCTGCAAATGACGAGAGAGCGGAAATTGACCGTTCGCTTCATCGAGTATATGCCGATCGGGCACGATGACGACGGCTGGCGGAGCCGGTACTTGCCGTTGTCGGCGGTGCTCGAGCGCTGTGCCGTCAACGGCTGGACGGTCGAGTCTGCGGAGGCGGTATATGGAAACGGTCCGAGCCGTAATTACCGGATCGCGGGCGCTCCCGGAACGTTCGGGCTCATCCATCCGGTAAGCGACCACTTTTGCGAGACGTGCAACCGTCTCCGGCTGACGGCCGACGGCAACATTAAGCCGTGCCTGTACTGGACGGACGAATTCAATGTACGGAAGGCGATAGGGGACGACGATGCGATCGAGCGACTTTTTTTCCGCGCATTGGACATTAAGCCGGAAAACCACGAGATGGCGCAGGCGCTAATGAAGGCGGAGCAGTCTCATACGCCGACGGTAAGGCGCATGTCGCAGATCGGAGGGTAGCATGGGAGAAGGCGGCAATGCCATATATCGCCGGGATGCGATTCCGGTCGAGGAGGCGATGCGGCGAATAGCGGAACGAATCGGCTTCGTCGGCATCGAGCGGGTGCCTCTGTCCGAAGCATTCGGACGAAGGCTCGCGGAGCATGTATTCGCCGATGCCCCGCTTCCGCATTTTCGCCGATCGGGACTCGACGGCTACGCGGTCCGTGCGGACGACACGGCCGGAGCGTCGCCATCGTCGCCTGCGCGGCTTGAAATTATCGAGAGTGTTCCGTGTGGCGCCATGCCGCAGAAAGAGGTTGCGTCGGGAACGGCGGTGCGAATCATGACGGGAGCGGCCGTGCCGGAAGGCGCCGATGCGGTCGTAATGCTCGAGATGACCGGGACGGAGACGAAGGATGGCCGTTCGTACGCACTCGTGCGCAGACCGATGAACGGAGGAGCCAATATTACGCCGATCGGCGGAGAAACGGCGGCAGGCGAGCTTCTGCTTGCGCCGGGATGCGTCATTGGGTCGGGAGAAACGGCGGTATTGGCCGCTTTCGGCCGTTCCGTCTTACAAGTCGCCCGTTCGCCCAAGGTGGCGATCATCGCGACCGGTGCCGAGCTGCTGCCGGTAGACACTCCTTCGCCGCTCGCGCCTGGCCGGATCCGCGACAGCAATTCGGCGATGGTCGCGGCGCTCATACGCGAAGCGGGCGGGACGCCTTTGCTCTACGGGACGGTTACGGACGATCCGGGCGCGGCGGCTACCATCGTACTGCGCGCATTGGGCGAGGCTGACGTCGTCGTGACGACGGGAGGCGTATCCGTAGGCGATTATGACGTCATGACCGATTTTTGCCGGCATTGGGACGGAGAGCTTTTGTTTCACAAGGTGGCCATGCGGCCGGGAAGCCCGACATCGGCCGGCATCCGGGATGGACGCCCGTTATTTATGCTTTCCGGCAACCCCGGAGCGTGCTATGTCGGATTCGAATTGTTCGTCCGCGACGCGCTGCTGCATATGCAGGGGGCGTCCGCACCGTCGCTTCGTCCCATCTCGGCGGTGCTTGCCGAAGGCGAGTACGCCGGAATCGCGTATCAGCGCTATGTCCGGGGCGTCAAAGCGGGCGAGACCGTTACCGTCCTGATACGGCGCGTCTTGCCGTTCGGTTGACTCAGTAAAAGATCGGCAGCGTGAAATATACGGTGCAGCCCCGACCGGTATCGCTCTCCGCCCATATTCGGCCGCCGTGGTATTCCACGATTTCCTTGGCGATCGCGAGCCCCAGACCGCTCCCTTTCTTGGAGCTGCTCCTCGGCGTTCCTTTATAGAAGCGGTCGAAAATATAAGGCAGCTCTTCCTTGGCGACCCCGCTGCCGCTGTCCGACACTTTAACGATCAGCTCGTCCTTGAACGCCCGCCCGGGCCGCTTCTCGAAGCCGATGACGATCGTTCCTTCCCTGGGCGTATGTTTGATCGCGTTGAATATTAGATTCGCGAATACTTGATCGAGACGGTCTGCGTCGACGTTCAAGACGACGGGGTGCGGGAGCGAGTCCCGCACTTCGAAGCGGACCCCGTGGGCGGATGCGTCCAGCTCGAACTTCTCCCTGACCAGATGGATCAAATCCGTCGTAGGCACCTCGCGCATCCGGAAGGTAGCCTGCCTCGATTCGAGCTGCGACAGCTCGAACAAATCCTGAATGAGCCGGTTCAGCGTCAGCGATTTGGAATGGATGAGGCGCAAATATTTGCGAGTCTGCTCCGGGTCGGTGACGACGCCGTCCAAAATCGCTTCGATATATCCTTGAATGGACGTAATCGGAGTCCGCAAATCGTGCGAAATGTTCGTCAGCAGCCGGATGCGGGACCGTTCGATCCTCTCGAGGTCCTCGTTCATCGTCTCCAGCTGCTGCTTCGATTGCTGCAGCGACAACGTCCGCTCGGCGATTTTCTCCTCCAGACCATTGTTGAGATCGGTCAGCTGCCGGTTCAGCTCCTCCAGCTCGCCGCTATGACGGTTCGCCTCCCGAATGGCCGATTTCAACGTAAGCAAAGTTTTGACTCTCGTCAGCAGCTCTTTTTTGTCAATCGGTTTCATCATGTAATCGTTAATGCCCGCATCGAAGCCTTCGTAGACGATTTCCGGCTGTTTTTTGGAATAAAGCATCAAGATAGGCAGCTCCATCAACGAATGCTCCCGGCGTATCGTCCGGCAAACTTCGAACCCGGACATTTTCGGCATGATCGCATCCAGAACGATCAGATCGAACGATTGCTCGCGGCTCATCCGCACCGCCTGCTGTCCGGTCGTAGCCGTGCTGATCGAATACGATTCCGGCGATAGCTGACCGTACAGCACTTGTAGGTTGACCGGTTCGTCGTCCACGATCAGAATACGCGGATTACGCTCCTTCGAGTCGTCCTTGCGCACCATCTGCGCGAGCAGATTTTCGATCGCGTGCAAATTTTCATCCACTTCCTCGCTCGACATCGTGTATACCGTGCTGGATGGGAGCGTGAATACGAAAGCCATTCCGCCGCCAGGCGAAGCCTCGATGCTCAGCTCCCCTCCGTGAAGCTGAATCAGCTTCTTCGCGGTGGCCACGACAACCTCCGATTTTCCTCCCTGCATCCGTTCGAGTGACACGGCTTCGCGCAGAGCGGCCAGCTTGTCAGGCGGCAGCGGCGGACCTGCCGCGACAACGGCCACCTCGACCATGGCGCCTTGTTCCCGTGCCGAAACCGTGACGGCGCTTGAGCGCGATTGATCGATCGAGAACGAGACCAAATGAACGAGCAGTTGCTGAAGATGAGCTTCGTCGGCGATAACGAACGGAATGTCCGGACCGATTCCGCTGCGCAGCGCAATGTCTTTGCCGTAGGCGAGCGGTCTGCAGGCGGATAGCACGATCTGGGTCATTTGCTGAAGGTCGACCGGTTTTTTGTTGATCCGCATCGTGTGCCGGTCGCGAAGCCGGTAAAAATCGAGCAGATCGTTGACCGAGGCGGCTAGACGTTTGCCGCTGTTTGCGATGACCGACAAATTCGACCGCTGCATCGCGTTTAAATTGCCGGCCGCGCTCTCGAGCATCGACTCGGCAATCCCTACGATCGTACCGAGAGGGACGCGGAGCTCCTGGGACGTATGGGTCAGAAACTCGTCCTTTAACCGGTCGGCGGACAGCAGCTTGCGCGACAGTTCCTCGATTTTGCCGAACGATCCCGAGAACGCGCGGGCCAGCATGTAGGTTTGCAGTATGACGAAGACCAGAATGCCGTAGGAGGAATAACACCCCGTGCGGATCAGACCGTTGAAGTACAGCATATCGTTGATTGCGCTCAGTGCGAATACGATGGCAGCCAGCAAGAAAGGGACCGCCCCCGCCCGGGAGCGTCTGACCGCTCTCGGCAGAACATAGAAGATGTACAGAATGCCGCTCAAAACGAACGCTTGAAACAAGTAAAGCAAATGCGTATAAATTTCGGCCGGGAAAACGACGATGATGCCTCCGAAGGCGAAGGCGCCAAGCTGGAAGTATCGGATCCATTTCCCGGGTATATCCGCCGGAAACGTATAGTGCACGAAACGGATGAACACCGGTACTGCAGCCAGCATGCTTGCATATTCGATTTTGCGGGCAAGCTCCCACGGGAAGTCGGGAACCAACGAGGCCAGCAACCCTTCTCCGACCACAAGGGAGCGGAGAGCGGCGATCAGGCAAAACAGCCCGAAGTAAAGGGCGAGCCTGTTTTTGTTGCGGAATATGTACAAGCCGGTATGATGAAGCCCGGCCAACAGCAGGCAGCCGAACAAAAACGAATCGAACGCGGTCCGGCTCACCGTTATTTTCGTAATGTCCCGTTCTCCCCCGAGCTCGATCGGCTCCCAAATGCCGCCCTTTCGCTGGACGAAATTGGACATTTGAATCAGGATATCCAACGTTGCGCCGACAGGCTGGAAAACGACGGTCCGTACGGATTCGCTTGGCTTCATGCCGGCCGGGGTGGCGGCCACTGTCCCGTTCTCGGCCAATAGCTGGCCGTTGATCCATAGCTTATAAGAGGAGGCGACGGGCGGAATGCGCAGCGCCATCAGCTCCCCCGTGGCGGGAAGCTTCACGAGCAGGCGAAAGGTGGCGAAGCCCGAGCCGGAAGGCGAATCGGGAGTGCCGGCCTGCTTGCCCCACGATTGCGGAACCGGAGCAAGCTCGGCATGAAGCGGCGTGCTGCGGATGATGTCGTCGGGAACGACAAGCTGCTTCCAGTACGCCGTCCAGTATCCGTTCAACCGGAGGGTTCCCGAATCTGAGAAATTCCAAAGGGTAGCGTCGAGCTCCCCGGCGACCGCAATCGGCGGATCCGGATCCGGGTCCATTCCGGAGGGCGAATAAATCGCCAAAGTAAGAAGGAGCAGCGCTATGGCTGCCACAAGCGGGTTCATCCTGCTTTTCATCGGATTCCTCATTAAATGTGCTTAGTAGTCCCATTTTAGCACAAAATGGGAAAGGCCGGAGAATACTGCGATTCTCCGGCCGCCAAGATGCGCATGAATTGTCTGTTAGATCCACGCACGGCTAACGATAACAAGCAGGATGAAGAGAACCAGGATTACACCCGTCGATGTGAAACCGCCAAGAGCACTCATATGGCACCCTCCTTTCCGAACAGATAATATACCATATGCGTTGTCCGGTCGTAACGTTTGGACATAAGCCCGGGCCGGCGGCCTTCTTTTTGCAGCATGCCAATAAACCGGTCCCTATCCGGAAGCGGCTTATTTGCGAATGCCGCTATCGGGATATACCCTATAGCGCGCTTCCTCCGAACAGAAAACGGTGTTCCCAGCTCTTGCCGGAGATAGAATCGATGCGGACCCCGCCCGAAGCCGCCGAGTATGTGTGCAGCACTTCGCCGTTTCCGATATAGATGCCTACGTGGGTCACCTTTGCCGAAGATTTGTCGATTCCGCTGTAATCGGAAGCGCTCGAGCCGCGATACGACATGAAAAATAGAAGATCGCCGCGCTTCAATTTATGCCAGTCGGTTGCCGTTTTCCCGATACCTTTCACGTAATTCGCCTGGCTGCGGGAATCTCCCGGAAGCTGCAGACGGATTCCGTCCAGAAACGATTGTCTTACGAAGTCGGAGCAATCGAAGGTCGTAACATCGTACCGGCTCGAGCCGTATTCGTACGGGGTACCCGCATACAGCTTGCCGGCGGTTATGACCTTGTCCGCGGTGACGGTCGGATCCAACTGCTTGTAAGCGTCTATGTAACGGCTGTCCACATAAGTCGGGCTCGTGCTGATATATCCCGCGACGCCGTTCTGGTCGATAGCTTTGTACCAGTAGCTGTTCGGCTTGTCGATAATGAGCAGGCTCTCGCCCGAATTCAGGTAACGGATACGGTCGTCATCGGTCGAAGGGCCTGTACGGAACGAAACCGATGCAAGAACCGTCGCGTTCGGCGGTGCCGGGAACAAGGCTTCATCCCTCGTATCCTCATCCGCCGGCGATTGCTGGTCGTCTTCCGGTTGACCGAATGTCGTGCTTATATATTTCCCGTTCGTGCTGACATAACCGGTGACCCCGTTTTTGTCGGCAACTTTGTACCAGTAGCTGTTGGTTTCTTCGATAACCGTTACGGACTCGCCCGGCTGCAAATAGCGGATGCGATCGTGATCGGTCGAAGGACCTTTGCGGAACGAAACGGAGCTGACGATAGTGGCATTGTACTGTTTCGGGACGGACACTTGCCGGAGCGTTATGTATTTTTCCGAGGCGCTGACATAGCCGGTTTTGCCGTTCGCATCCTTGACGTTAAGCCAGTAATCGTTGATGATGGAGATGACGTCCAGCACCTCCCCAGGCTGGAGGTAGCGGATTCGGGCGGAATCGGCGTTCGGCGCCGTGCGGAAGCTGACGGTTTGCACGACGTTCGCTTCGGTGATCGCGGTTGCGGAGGCGGCTGCCGCGGACCGGGCCTGTATAGGCGAAAGCGTCGCGGCGAACAGGATGGTTCCGGTCAAAACCAGATGCATGGTTGATTTCATAAGTAAACGTTTCATAAAATATGCCTCCTCTGTTGATGTTCACCCACAATATACCATACGGGTTGTCCGCGATTGAGTTGTAAATATTTACAGCTGCTGTAATGCGCGAGGGGCGATAGTCGTATGTCGGTACTTCGGTAGGATCGCATATGTCCGCATCGGTCCGAGGATGGAATTTATTGCAGTCGGAAAGAAGGGGATTTCGCCTTCGTAGGCGATGATTCGACCGAATGTCCGCGTAAATGACTTTTAGCTCATTTTCATTCGGGTTTTCGCGCCCGGACGCCCGGGCATAGAACAGCAGCGGCAGTGAGCCGAAATTTAATGTTCCTACGGGAAAGGATGGTAGCGCATGGATGTCATTCGCACGCTTAACAAGGACGAGCTGGATGAAAGCATTACGCTCTCCTGTTTCGCATTTCAGTACGAAGTAACAGCCGAGGAACGGGAAGAACGGAAACGACGGATGGATCCGGACCGGATATGGGGGTATTTCGTCGACGGGAAGATGGCCGCCAAAATGCATATCCACGATATGCGGGCATATGTGCAGGGCAAGCAGATCCGCATGGGCGGAGTCGCAAGCGTGGCGACATGGCCGGAATACCGTCGCAAAGGAATGGTAGCCGCGCTGCTCGAACGCGGTCTTCAGGCAATGAAGGAAGACGGGCAGACGTTGTCTTGTCTGCATCCGTTCGCCGTATCGTTTTACCGGAAATACGGCTGGGAGCTGTACGCCGACTATAAAACGTACGAGCTGACTTCCGCCCAACTGCCGCGCGAGGTTCACTCGGAAGGCCGCATCGTGCGGGCGGATCGGGACTGGCAGCTTCTCGACCGGGTGTACGGCCGCTATGCGCAGCAGTATAATGGAACGCTTGTCCGGGATGAAGCGTGGTGGCATCATACCGTATTCAAGCAAAAAGGCGGGCAAGCGGCGGTATATTTCGACGATGCCGGCGATCCGCGCGGATATGTGCTGTACAAAGTGAAAAACCGCGTGATGGACATCGGGGAAATGGCATTTCTGGACGAAACGGCCAGAAGAGGGCTTTGGCGATTTATCGCCAATCACGATTCGATGTGCGACAAGATCAAGCTGCGGGCGCCGGCGGACGACGATTTGCCGTTTTTGCTGCCGGACCCTCGCATCGTTCAGGAGACCGTCGCCTATTTCTCCGCTCGAATTGTCGATTTCAAAGGGTTCGCGGAGCAGTATCCGTTCGAGGCCGCGGGACGGGAAGAGACACTGTATGTGCGTCTTGCGGACCGCACCGCTCCGTGGAACGACGGTTTGTTTCGCGTAACCGTCGATGCCGCGGGACGTGCGACGGTTCGGGAAGCCTCGGAAGGGGAGGCGGATGGCGCGGAATCGGCCGCTTGCGATATCGGGACGATGGCCGCGATGCTGTTAGGGTACAAGCGGCCGCGGGTCATGCACAGGCTAGGCCGTCTGGTCGGGCAGGAGACGGAAGCGGAGCGATGGGAACGGCTCGTGCCTCGGCGTTCGTCGTACTTGCCGGACTATTTCTAACGTGGAATTCACGAACGATAAACCTCCAAACCACTAATTGTGGCGATGGAGGTTTTATTTGAAAGTCGCGATAGATTGTCGAGCCGGCCGGCATTAACACAATAGTGGGGCGAGAGGAGTTTGGCGCGTGCAGAGAGCGAGCGGTATTTGGAACGGGGGACGGCATGAATCCGTTGCGGTCGGCAGCGATCCGTTTACGGAAGGACGGAACGGCACCGGTCACGCGGAGGAAAGCCTGTTCGAATCGCTGCCGGAGGAGCGTCTCACGGAGCTAGCGCGTGAAGGCGACCGTCTGGCGTTCGGGGAGCTTGTCAGGCGAAATCGCGCCAACATGTACAGCTGGGCGCGTTCATTGACGCAGGACCATCATATGGCCGAGGACGTCGTGCAGGAAGCGCTGGTCAACGCGTTTCTGCATGTGGGCCGGCTGGCGGAGGAAAGCCGTTTCACGCCTTGGCTCGTGCGTATCGTGCGCAACCAGGCGTACATGAAGCTGCGCCGCGGAGGACCGTTTGCCAAGGAACGGCCGTTCTCCGGACTGGTACCGGGGGCAGGCTGGTCATATGGTGCTGCAGGACGCCCGCAGTCCGCATTAAGCGAAGGCTCGGCGGACGATTGGCGCGATATCGACCGCGTGCTCTTCCATCTGGCACGCCATTCGGAGCATGAGGCCAGGCAATCGCGGGATCCCGCCTCGGCTCTCATGCGCAAGGAGCTGATGGAGGGTATCCGGCAGCTGCTCGCGTGTCTGAGCGCCCGGGAGAAGGACATCTTCGAAGCGCATTTTTTCCGGCATGTCACGCCCCGGGAAATCGCCATCGTCCTGGATACGTCGGTCGCGAACGTATACAATAGCATTTCCCGCGCCCGCGGGAAGATGCAGCGCGAAAGACTGCGACTGCATGTGAGCATGTATGTCAAGCAGCGGCGCAATGCGGGGAAGCCGAAATCGAAGCTTCTCGCCCCTCCGATCCTGTATCAACCAAAGGAGTGTTAATGTATGGCGAAGCGCCCCGATTACACCAGCAATTTCACGCATACGAATTTGACGGATACCGGCTCGATGTACTCCATGCTGCAATATACGGATCGGAAAGACCTTTCATTGGTCGAGGTCGCCGGTTATACGGCCAACGCCTTCCGGATTATTATCGACCGCGAGCGGGTAAACGTCGCCGGGTATTCGGCCTTCGAATGGCCGCTGCATCATCGGGAGCAGTTTGCGAATCTCGGCTTCGACACCCGTTGCGTCGGAGGTCCCACGGAAATCCCCCCGACGCCGGAGGAGCTGGAACGGGCGCTCGAGTTGATCCAATGGAGTCTCGATCGCGGTGTCCCGCTTCTGGCCTGGGATTTGTTCGTGCCGGAATTCGGCATCATCTACGGCTATGACGATGAAGCCCGGACACTTCGCTGCCGCGACATAACGAAAGACGGCGAACTGCCATACGAGAAACTGGGGCGCGGCCATGTACACGAGCTGTATGTGATGGCGGTAACCGGGATGAAGCTTGTCGGCAAACGGACGATGCTGCACGGAGCGCTTCGAATGGCGGTAAGCCATGCGCGCGAGCAAGGGTATAAGCGGGAGCATTCCCCATACCGCAACGGCTTGGCCGGGTACGACGCCTGGATCGAAGCGTTCGGGAAACGGAACGTAGAAGCGTACGGCAATACGCTCCACGGGATGTACATCTACGATCAGCGTCTGTTCGCAGCAGAATTTCTGAAGCGTATCGCGGACGAGATCCAGGGCGAATCTCCCGAGGAGCGGCTACTGAAAATGCTGGCCGGACAAGCCTCCGTCCAATATGACAACGTGGCGGATCGGCTGGCCGAATTCGTGGCGCGGTTCCCTTTCCCGAAGGGCGGCGATCCGAACGATCCGGTGCAGGCGTCGGCTGCAATCCGGCATTTGTCCGAAGCAAGAGCCGAGGAGGAGAAAGGCGTCGAGCTGTTGGAAGAGATGTTAAAGGTACTCGATGGGACGGCGGCCAAGTAAATAGACGTCGTTTAGGATAGGAGACGTAAGGATCGGCGACGATTCGTGCGACGAGAAAGACAAAAGAGAGTCCGATTGGCTGCCGTGCGGCGGCAAGTCGGGCTCTTTTGATCGTTTCAGCGCGAAATAGCGAACGGGAGTGCTTTATTCCCCGGTAAACAAAATCGAGAGCCGGATAACGGAACTGTGTTCCTCTATTCGGCTCTCGTTGCGCAGTAATGGGCCGAAGTCGGCACTTAGCGGAAGCTGATTCCGTTATTTTCGGGGAGATAGCAGGAAATCATCCCGATAACGGAATTCGGTTCCGTTAATCCGTCGAGGGGCAAGCGTCTTGATTAAGGCGTCATACCATCCGGCGCAATGCAACGGTTACGGCGCGCAACAGCCGGCTCCAGCGAGTTTTTGTCGCGGACGAATCGATCGTTTACATAACCTTAACGAAGTCTTAAAGGCAGCTACATATCGACAAGTTACGATAGAAGTAAGCCAAATAGGCGCTCAGGGAGGGATCGGAATTGGATTACGTCGATCAACGGAGAACGCCAAAACAGCTTGCGCCCGAACCAAGCATTCACGAAACCGCCCATGTCGCGAGAAGCGAGCTCGGGGCTTGGACGGCGATCGGCGCAGGAAGCCGGCTGTTGGAGGTTGCGTTCGGCGACTACAGCTATTGCGTCGATCAGGTGTTGATTCATTACGCGGACATCGGCAAGTTTTGCTCGATCGCTTCGCACGTCTGCATCAACCCGGGCAACCATCCGATGTGGAGGGTGACTCAGCACCACGCGACTTACCGCCGGATCTCCTACGGGTTTGCGGAGACGGACGATGAGGATTTTTTCGAATGGCGCCGGACGCATAAAGTGACGATCGGTCACGACGTCTGGATCGGCCATGGCGCTACGATCATGCCGGGCGTAAGCATCGGAACGGGGGCGGTTGTCGGCTCAGGGGCGGTCGTTACGAAGGATGTCGCGCCATACATGATCGTTGCGGGAGTGCCGGCGAAGCCGATTCGCCCCCGATTCCCGCACGACATGGCGGAAAGAATGCTCGAGATCCGATGGTGGGACTGGCCCCGGGAGCTGCTGGAGGCTCGCTTCGGCGATATGGACGATCCCGTGCGGTTTCTGGCCAAGTATGGCTCATGAACGCCGGCTTTACGCATTTTTTACTTTCGTTTGACACAGCCAAGATGTTTACAAGTTAGGTTCGAGATAAGTCATTCCAAGGTCAAGGAGGTGATACAAGGTGCAAACGGTCCATAAGGAAAGGAAAATGCCGCGCTACGTGGAAATCGCCGACCTGCTGCAGGAAGAAATCGAGAACGGCAAATACGGCGTCAATGCGAAAATGTGCTCCGAATCCGAGCTGTGCCGCCGTTTCCGGGTCAACCGCTACATGCTGCGCCAGTCTCTCGAGCTGCTGCAAAATATGGGCCTGATCCGGTCCCATCAGGGCAAAGGGTATTACGTGTGCGAGAAGCCGCTCGATATCCGCTACACGATTACGCCGGCCATGCGGTTCTCCGACGTAATGCGGAAGCTCGGCTGTACGCCGTCAGCCCGGCTGCTTCGGCAGGAAAAGGCGCAGCCGCCCGAGCATGTCGCCCGCGCGCTGCAGATGGATACCGGCGAACAAGCGTACCGGCTCGAGATTTTGCGTTATGCGGACGGCATTCCGCTGACGTGGAATGTGACGTGGCTTCCGGAAGCGTTCGTTCCCGGGCTGCCCGCTCATTTGGAGCAGGAACCGTTTCAGTCGTTGTACGCGACGCTGGAATCGGTATATCGCATGCAGCTGACGCGCATATGGTCGACGTTCCAAGCCGTGTACCCGTCGGCGCAGGAAGCTGGCGTGCTGCACATTTCCCCCAACACGAACCTGCTGCATATCGAGAGCGTCATGCGGGATGAAGAGATGAGATTGGTCGAATTCACGTCGGCGAAATACCGGGGAGATTTATGTCAAGTGTCCATACACTTTTGATCGGATAAACGAGGAGGAGAATCGGTAATGATCCGGATTCGGAACAACTGGAGAGCGGGAGCGGTTATCGCTTTGTCGCTTGCAATGATCGGACTTACGGGCTGTGCGGCCCAATCGGCGGGAGTTACCGCCGGAGCGGGTTCAGAGTCGTCCAACGCGACGGCGGCCGCCAAATGGCCGGAGGTGCTTCGTCTGGGCGTGCTCCCCGGGGAAGAGGAAGGGAAGCTGTCCCGCGGCAACAAGAAATTTGTCGAGGATCTGGGTGTAGCGATAGGCATCAAGACGGAGCTTTTCGTCGGGGACGATTATACGGCAGTCATCGAAGCGATGCGGACGAAAAAAATCGACTTCGCTTCCTTCGGCCCGTTCGCTTACATTATAGCGGCCGAGCGCAGCGGGGCGGTGCCCTTCGCCGTCAAGGCGACGAGCAAGGAGGCGGCGTTTTATTACAGCCAAATCGTCGTTCCCGCCAGTTCCCCCGTGCAGAAGCTGGAGGATTTGAAGGGCAAGACGTTTTTGTTCGCCGACCCGGCATCGACATCCGGACATTTGTTCCCCCGGATGATTTTGATCAAATCGCTCGGCTTGACAAACGACAAGGTCGAATCGTATTTCGGCAACGTGTCGTTTTCCGGAGGGCATGACAAATCGATTCTCGCGATAGCCAAAAAAACGGCGGACGGCGCAGGCGTATGCGACACTTGCGTAAAACGCGTCGTCGATGCGGGTCTGGTGAAAGCCTCGGATTATCGCGTGCTTGCCCAGTCGGACCCGATCCCGACGAGCCCGATGACGTACCGCAAAGATTTGCCCGCCGATTTGATCGAGAAGGTGAAGGCGTTCATGTTCGAGTACCACAAGACCAACCCGGATTACTTCGATGGGGGCAAGCAAGCGTATTACCCCGTCGAGGATAAAGATTACCAAATTATACGCGATACCGCGAAGGCGTTGAACATGAGTCCGGAGGAGCTTCTGAAGAGATAGACCGGTCTCGTCCGGTCGAAGGGAGGAAGGGAAAACTGTGGCAGACCGCTTGTTGGAAGTAAGTCGTTTGAACAAAACGTACGCGGATGGGACAGCAGCGCTCCGGAACGTCAGCTTCGACGTCAGGCGCGGAGAATTCGTAGTCATTATCGGCCCGAGCGGCGCTGGCAAAAGCACGCTGCTCCGCTGCATCAACCGGCTTGTCGATCCGACGGAGGGGAGCATCCGTTTCGGAGGGCTGGAAACGACGAGAGCCGGAACGCGGCAAATGCGCGCCTTTCGCCGGGAAGTCGGGATGATTTTCCAAGGCTTCAATCTCGTCCAGCGGGTGACGGTGCTCCGCAACGTACTGCACGGCCGTCTCGGTTATATGAATAGCCTGACGGGGGCGCTGGGGCTGTTCTCGGGCAAAGATACGGAGGAAGCGAAGAAGATTTTGCAGCGGATCGGTCTTGCGGAGCAAATGTACAAGCGGGCGGACGAGCTTAGCGGCGGCCAGCAGCAGCGCGTGAGCATCGCCCGGGCGCTGTCGCAGCGGCCGAAGCTCATATTGGCCGACGAGCCGATCGCGAGCCTCGATCCGGTCACCTCCGAGGTAATTATGCAGCATCTGCACGCCATATGCGATGAAGACGGCATTACATGCCTGGTCAACCTGCACCAAGTACATGTCGCCAAAAAGTACGCGACGCGCATTATCGGCATCCATAAAGGAATCGTCGTCTTCGATGGAACGCCGGACGAGCTGACGGAAGATACGACCGAACGGATTTACCGCAAATGAACGGAAAAGGAGCGGATTTGTTTCGATGGAGCAACGATTGAAGCAGCTGCACAGGCAGAAGCGGATGCAGACACTGTTCATCGCACTCGGTATCGCGGCCATTACCGTCTGGTCCGCGGCGGAGACCGGATTTTCGCCGTTCGTCGTATTCGGCGGCATGGAAGAGATTGTCCGGTTCGTCGTATACGACTTTTTGCCGCCCGACTTCTCCACATTCGGCAAGCTAGTGCAGCCGGCGCTGGAGACGATCTATATCAGCTTTGTGGCTATGGTGGTAGGCGCTCTGCTGTCGGTCGTGCTGGCCTTCTTCGCGGCGGCGACGACGGCGCCCCACCCGGCGATACAAGTGGCCGTCCGCGCATTCACGTCCGTTCTGCGGAACATTCCTACGTTGATATGGGGAATTTTGCTCGTATCCGCGTACGGGCTCGGCACGCTGGTCGGTACGCTCGCTTTGATCCTTACCTCGATCGGAACGTTGACGCGGGCTTATGCCGAGCAACTGGAGGAAATCGATCAAGGCCAGGTGGAGGCGGTGCGGGCGACGGGAGCCTCCTATGCGCAAGTGCTGACGCAAGCGGTGCTGCCGCAATTTTTCCCCGGATTCATAGGATGGTCGCTCTATAAGCTGGAGCTGAACGTACGCGCGTCCACGCTCATCGGCATGGTCGGCGGCGGCGGGCTCGGCTTCGCGATTCAGAAAGGATTGAAGCTGTTTCAGTTCCAGGAAGTCAGCCTGGCGATTTTGATGGTGATCGCGCTCGTCTTCGCCACCGAATTCGTTACAAGCAAAATAAGGGAGAGGATCATATGAGCTCCGAATGGATTCAACCTCAGCCTGACGGCGAGCTGGGCGGCTTCGCCAGAGCCGATTGGCGGGCGGGCCCGAGGAAGCGGCGGAAAGATCCGATACTTGTCGGCGCCGCTTGGTTTGGCGGACTGTTCTTCGTCTTCTCGCTTATCCAGCTGAACTTTAATTACGAAGTGCTGTTTCAGGGGACGTTCAAATTTATCGCTTCCTTCGCCCTCATGTTCCCGCCCAATGCGGCCGAGTGGAATCATATTTTGCTCGCCGCGCTCGAATCGTTGCAAATCGCCATCGTAGGTACGGCGATTGGTGTCGCCATCGCGTTCGTGCTCGGGTTTTTGGCGGCCGAGAACGTATCGCCGCGCACCGCTGCCGTCGTAAAGGGCTTTGCCTCGTTTCTGCGCGTCGTGCCGACGCTCGTATGGGCGCTTATTTTCATCGTGGCGGTAGGAATGGGGCCGGTTCCGGGTATTTTGGCCATTTGCACGCATGCTTCCGGCATGCTGATCAAGGTGTTCGCCCAATCGATCGAGGAAGTGGACGAAGGGATGCTGGAGGCGATGCGCTCCACCGGAGCGGGCTGGCTGCAAATTATGGTCCAAGGCGTGCTGCCGAGCGTCTTCACCTCGTTTCTCGCCTGGAGCGCATTCCGGCTCGAGTTGGATATCGGCGAGTCGTCCATTCTCGGCGTCGTCGGCGCGGGAGGGATAGGCTGGGAAATTGCCAACGCGATGCGCGCTTACGAGTTCGATACGGCCAGCTTCGTGGCGATCGTCATCTTCGCGATGGTATTCAGCGTGGAATTGGCGAGCAACCGGATCAAGCTCAAATACGGAATCGGAAAGAAGGGATGACGGTGAAAAAGTCGCTAATAACCCGTATTTTGATCGAAGGAGACCAAGCGCTGCTGAGCCGTCTGTGCGAGGCGGCGGAGGCCGCGGGCGAGGTGGAGATCGTCAGGCAGCCGGAGAAAAGCCTCGTAATGACCAAAGCGCGCGATTCCGTATCGGAACAGCCGTTTTACTTGGGAGAGGTGCTCGTTACTGAGTGCACCGTATCGATCCGGGGCGCTTACGGGTTCGGCGTGCTGATGGGCGAGGATGCGGAGCGCGCTTACCAGCTCGCGGTCGTCGATGCGGCGTATCACGCCGGGCTGCCGCTGACGGCGGATTGGGAAGCGCTGCTGGTCGCGGAGGAGCGGAATATCCGGATGCGGCATCGGCAAGAGGAAGTCGGCGTCATGCGGACACAAGTACAATTCGACACGACGGAGGAGTATTATGGCAAACGTTGACGTGAGGACGTTCGATACGGTTCATCAGACGCAGCGGTTGTACCGGAAGCTGCTCGACGCCATGGCCCGGCCCGGTACGGTGCGGTCGGCGGCCGACGATTGCCTCGGTCTGCCGTTCGGCAGCGGCGGCGAATCGGCAGCGGCGGCAATCGCTTTGACGCTGGTCGACGGCGAGGTTGCATTCTCCTTCGATTTGGGAGGGAGTTCGCCGGAGAAGCCTGCGGAATGGATCCGGAAGCGGACGTTCGGCCGGGTAACCGCTCCGGACAAAGCAGATTACGTGTTTGTCCCGGGCATGCCGGAGGAGACGGAAATCGTGCAGCGGTACGGCAGCATCCGGACCGGTTCGCTGATGTCGCCGGAGGATGGCGCTACCGTGCTGCTGCTCGTAAGCGGCTTTGGCCCGAGCGGCGAATCCGGGCACGGCTGGACGTTGTCGGGCCCGGGCATTTCGGGGGAGACGGAGTTTTTCGTATCGGGATTATCCCCCGTGTGGATGGAGCTGCGCGAGCGGTGGAACGAGCTGTACCCGATGGGCGTCGATATGATTTTGTTCAGTCCGGACGGGGAGCTGGCCGCATTGCCGAGAACGACGAAATGTACAAGGAGCGCTTGATGAATATGCGTAAGGAAGCGCCTGAGATCCAGACGGGACGGGAAATATGCGGCGTAAATCACGACTTATTCACCCGGCTTCCAAGGAAGGAGAAAACGATAGATGGCATATGTATCCGTTACCGGAGGACGCGAGGCGATTCGAGAGGCTTCGAAGCTCGTGCACCATTATCGGCTCGAAGGGTCTGACGAAAGCATATCGGTAACCGCGATCGAGAAGCAGTTGCGCCTGCTCGTCGACCGGATTCAGTCCGAGGGGGGCATGTATGCTCCCGAGCACGCGGCTCTGGCTTTGAAGCAGGCCGAGGGAGACCCGAGCGAAGCGGCATTTCTCGTGCGGGCGTACCGGTCCACCTTGCCGCGCAACCATTATTCGACGACAGTCGAGCCGGCCGGCATGAGGGTGATCCGCCGCATCTCTTCTTCATTCCGGGATATGCCCGGAGGGCAGGTGCTCGGCCCGACGTACGATTACACGCACCGGATGCTCAATTTCGACCTGCGGCGCGAAGGAGCTGCCGAGCTGGAACGGTTTGCCGAGGAATACTTGAACGGCGTGAGTCCTGCGGATGGGGAAGAGGGCGTCAGTGAAGCGGAAACGGCCCCGCTCACGTTTCGCAAGGTGACGGACCTGCTCCGCGAGCAGGGCTTGATGGCCCGTACCCGGAAAGGCGGGCCGGAGCCGGATGAGGCCGTCCCGTTCGATATAACGAGGCAAAAGCTGACGGTTCCCTCCGAACGTTCCGCCAGGCTGCAGGCGTTAGCCCGCGGCGAGACGGGCGCGATGACGGCGCTCGCTTACAGCAGCATGAGAGGCTACGGCGTCGTGCATCCGACGATCGGGGAATTGCGCGTCGGCTATTGCGGCGTTCATATCCCGCACCCGTACGCCTCAGATGAAGAAAACGATGCCGTATATATCGGGGAAATGATGCTGACCGAGGTGGAGACGATCAACTCGTTCACGCAGAGCAAACAATCGGGCGACGTCCATTTCGTGCTCGGCTACGGGCTTTGCTTCGGCCAAAACGAGGTGAAGGCGATATCGATGGCCATTCTCGAGCGCTCGCTCGAGACGCAAGGTAGCGCGCCCGCGCAGGACGAGGAATTCGTGCTGCTGCATATCGACAACGTGGAGTCTTCCGGCTTCGTCTCCCATTTGAAGCTGCCGCATTACATTACGTTCCAATCGTCGCTCGACCGGATTCGCAGCGTCCAGCAGCGGGTCCATAGCGCCGGGAAGGAGGAAGCCGTCCATGCCAGCAACAACGACGCCGAAACGAAAGCCGGGCTTCAACCCGCCCGCGTATAATTTTGCATTTCTCGATGAGGGATCCAAAAGGGAAATTCGCCGCAAGACGCTGAAGGCGGTCGCGATACCGGGATACCAGGTGCCGTTCGCCTCCCGCGAGCTGCCGATCGGTCGCGGCTGGGGGACAGGCGGCTTGCAGCTGACGCTTTCCTTGATCGGCAAAGAGGATCGGCTCAAAGTAATCGACCAAGGGAACGACGATAGCGTGAACGCCGTCAGTATACGCGAGCTCGTGAAGGAGACGAGCGGGATCGGTACGACCGAGGACGCCTGCGAGGCGACCGTGATCCAATCCCGGCACAGAATTCCGGAGGAACGGCTGCGCGAGGACCAAATTCTCGTGCTTCAGGTGCCCCAGCCGGAGCCGCTTCACAAGGTGGAGCCCCGGGAAGAGATGACGCGCCTTCGCCACTCCGAAATGGATTACAGCGCCATGTGGCTGACGCTGTACGAGAGCATCGTGAAGTGGGGGGATATTACGATCGGCGCGGATTATCCGGTCATGGTGCATGGACGCTATATTATGGCGCCCAGTCCGATTCCCCGTTGGGATAACGCCAAGCTGCATCAGGCAGCCCATCTGTCCCTGTTCGGCGCCGGACGGGAGAAGAAAATATATGCCGTGCCTCCGTACACGAGCGTCGTTCCGCTTCAGTTCGAGGACTATGCGTTCAAGGCGGAGACGTTTCCCGGCAAATGTTGCCGCCATTGCGGCAGCACCGAATCGTTTCTGGACGAGGTCGTGGACGAAGCGGCAGGGACTGCGACTTATCGGTGCTCGGATACGGGCTATTGCGGGAAGCGGAGGGGGGAGCGCGTGTGAACGGATCGACGGTGAACACGGATGCAGAAACCGGGATGTCGGTTTACGAAGCAGTCGGCCGGATGAAGCAAAGCGAAGCTCCGCTGCTGCGGGTCGAAGGGCTTACCAAACGATATGGCGCAGGCTGCGAGCGCTGCGAGACGGCGGAGGCGGTCCCGGGCGGGGAGTCCGAGAATCGCTGCCCCGTCTGCGGCACGGTATGGGCATGCCGCAATATCCGGTTTCATTTGTACCCGGGCGAAATATTGGGAGTAGTCGGCGAGAGCGGCTCGGGGAAAAGCACGCTCGTCAAATGTTTGTATTTCGACGAGGATGTAACGGCCGGACGGATGACGATAGCCGGCTACAAGGACGGGGAGGCGAACCTGTTCGCCGAGTTTGCCCAGCAAAAGCGGTACATTCGCAACCATGTGATGGGCATGGTTTACCAAAATCCGCACCTCGGCTTGCGCATGAACGTCTCAAGCAGCGGCAACATCGCCGAGAAGCTGATCGCGGCCGATCATTTCCACGTGGGCGCCATTCGCGAACGCGCCTCCGATTTGCTGCAGCGGGTCGAAATACCGCTCTCCCGCATGGACGAACCGCCGCGCAACTTCAGCGGAGGCATGCAGCAGCGGGTGCAAATTTCCAAGGCGCTCGCGAACAATCCGCCCTTGCTGCTGCTGGATGAGGTGACGACGGGACTCGATCTGTCGGTACAGGCCAAAGTGCTCGACCTGATCCGCACGATCCAGCGCGATTTGCGGGTAGGGATGATCGTCGTCTCGCACGATCTCGGCGTCATCCGGATGCTGGCGGACCGGACGATGGTCATGCGGCGGGGGGCGATCGTCGAGCACGGACTGACCGATCAAATTCTCGAGGACCCGCAGCATCCGTATACGCAGCTGCTCGTGCATTCGCTGCTGTAAGCGGCATCTGCGAAGCTATCCCGAAGAAAGCGGTGATTTGTATGCTACATGTCGAAGCTTTATCCAAAACGTTCGAGCTGTCGGTTACGGAGCAAATGCGGGTGCACCCGTTCCGCGATTTGTCGTTCTCCATTCCCGAAGGCGGCTTTATGGGGCTGGCCGGCCCGAGCGGCATCGGCAAGTCCTCGATTTTGAAATGCATCTACCGCACGTATTTGCCTACGTCCGGGCGGGTACGGTTTCGCTCGTCCATGTACGGGGAAATCGATCTGGCTTCCGCCGACGAGAGGCGAGTGGCGCATTTGCGGAAATACGAGCTCAGCTATGTCAGTCAATTTCTTAAAGTAATCCCCCGCGTATCCGCGCTCGATATCGTTGCCGAACGGCTGCTCCCGCTCGGCTATTCGCTCGAAGCCGCACGGGACGATGCCGCCGGAATGCTGGCGCGCCTGCGTATCCCCGAGACGCTGTGGTCCGCCTATCCGGCCACGTTCAGCGGCGGCGAGCAGCAGCGGATCAATTTGGCGAGAGCGTTCATCGTCCGTCCCCGGCTGCTCATCCTGGATGAGCCCACGGCTTCGTTGGACCGGGAGACGACCGAGAGCGTTCTGGCGCTGCTGCAGGAGATGAAGCGGCAAGGGACGACGATGATCGGCGTGTTCCACGATTGGGAGATCATGAAGCGGGTGGCGGACCGTATTTTCGATTTGGGCGAGTGGAAGCGCAGCGGCGTTTCCTCTTCGGCTCAGCTTATATAGAGAGCTTTGGTTGGGAGGAGCGCGAAATGGAACGTGTACAGCATATCGTCGGCGGACATATCGTAACGCCGGAAGGAATCGTCGAGAATGGAACGGTCCGTATCGAAAACGGACGCATAGCCGAAATTTTGCCCTTTCCGAAACGGCTGCTGCATCCGGCGGACAACATCGATGCGAGCGGGCTGTGGGTGTTGCCGGGAATGATCGATACGCACAGCGACGCCATCGAGCACGAGATGCAGCCGCGTCCGACGAGCCGGTTTCCGGTAGAGCTGTCGTTTTATGAGCTGGAACGAAAGCTTGCGGCTCAAGGGATTACGATGATTTACCATTCGCTCAGCATGTGGGGCGACAACGCGACGAACGAATCGAGACGGAACGCCAGCGTGAGCGAATGCGTGGACAGCATCGGAACGATGCGCAAGGAGAAGCGGCTTATCCATCACCGGATTCATATCCGCTACGAGATTACGAACCGGGAGGCGGTTCCGTATTTGGAGCGATTTCTTGGCGCGGGCGCGATCGACCAGCTTTCGTTCATGGATCATACGCCGGGACAAGGGCAGTACCGGAATTTGGAAGTGCAGAAAAAATTCATCATGGAGCGACAGAAAAAGTCCGAGCAGGAAGTGCTGGACCTGCTGGCAGAGCGCCGCAGCCGCCCGAAGACGGAAGCCGCGATTTTGAAGCGGATAGCCGATCAGGCGTACCAAAGAGGCGTCCCGCTCGCCTCTCACGACGACGATTCGATCGAGAAGCTGGATCTGGTCCGGGACTGGCGGGCGGCGATCAGCGAATTCCCGGTTACGATGGAAGTCGCGGCGGAGGCGAAGCGCCGGGGGTTCCACGTCGTCATGGGGGCGCCGAACGTGATGCTCGGACGATCGCACAGCAACAACTTGTCGGCGCGGGAAGCGATCGATGCGGGAGTAGTAGACATGCTCTGTTCGGATTATTATCCTCCGGCGATGCTGCAGGCGGTATTTTCCCTGCATCGGCAAGGGATGGGCTTGCCCGAAGCCGTCAACCTCGTATCGCTCGGCCCTGCCAAGGCGCTCGGCATCGACCGCCATTACGGCTCGATCGCTCCAGGCAAAGCGGCGGACCTGCTGCTCGTCCGAACCGAAGAAAGCCGTCCGGTAATCGAAACGGTGCTCGTAGGCGGACATCCGGTATGCCGCATGGCCTACCGGCACGCGGAGACGGCTTGGGACGGGAAAGGAGCGGAGCGCGTTGAAGTGTAGAGGAATGGGCATCAGCCTGCAGTCCAACGATACGGTAAGCGATATGGACCGGTTGAAAGCGAAGCTCGACAAGCTGATGGAGCACGGCTTCGACGCGGTCGAAATTCCGATCCAGGGGCTGGGCGTTATCCGGAACGGACTATTGAACGAGCGCAGGCTGGAGACGTACCGGAAGCTGTTTCAAAACGTTCCGCTGCACGTGACGACCCACGCGCCCTTCGATTTGAACATGTTCCGGCAAGGAAACGGCGATACCGAGCTGAAGCTGCTTATGGCTTCCGTGGAAGCAAGCGGCGCCATCGGCGCTCAGACGATCGTGTACCATGTAGGAAGATATGTCGGCGAAGAGCAGTTTTTGTATCCGCAATGCTGGAGTCATTACGACGAGTCCGCCAAGAAGGAGCTGCTGCGGAAGGAGCGCGAATGGTTGCGCTTGGCCGGCGACCGCGCCGCCCAGTTGAAATTGAAAATCGCGATGGAAAATATGCGCCCTTATCTGGACTGTCCGGAATACTGCTATTCGGTCATTCCCCGGCTGCTCGCCGCTCAGGTCGCTTCGATAGGACACCCCCAGGTCGGAGTCGCCCTGGATGTCGGACATCTGCATTTATCGACCGAGATGTACGGTCTGGATTTGGAGCAGGAGGTCCGGCTGCTGATGCCTCATATTATCCACCTGCACGTCCACGACAACTTCGGCAAACCGTCCTTCTCGACGGAAAAGAACCAATACGAGCTCATTCCGCTCGGCCGAGGCGATCTGCACGCGCCTATCGGAACGGGGGACGTACCGATGGCGGAAATTATGGCGTTGCTCGGCGGTTCGTTCGACGGATTCCTCATTCACGAGGTGAGAGGACAGTACGAGAAAGATTGGCCGGCGTTGGCGGAATGGGGACGCGGGGCAACGCGGGATGCCGGTGCTCATTCGGTCAGACGTACTTCGGTCGGGTAAAGGGAGGGGCAGTCCAATGCAGGAGAATGGAAACGGAATCGTCGACCTGCACTGTCATACGAAAGCATCGGACAATACGATGACGGCGCGGGAAGTGGCCCGGGCAGCCAAGGAAGCCGGAGTCCGGTATTTGGCGATTACCGATCACGATACGACGAGCGGGCTGGAGGCGGCTATGGAAGCCGGGAGGGCGGAAGGGGTCCGGATCATTTCGGGAATCGAAATATCCGCCTACGATTTCGAGCGAGAACGAAAGGTTCATATACTCGGCTACGGAATCGCACGGGATCATCCGGCGATTGCCGGGGTTTGCGATCCGATCTTGCGGCGGCGTCACGAGGCTTCCCGGCTCGCCTTCGACAAAATTGTGGAGGCGGGCTACGACATCCGGTGGGAGCGAGTAATCGGCCTTGCCGACGGGGGCAGCGCCGTTTACAAGCAGCACCTCATGCATGCTCTGATGGAGCGCGGGTACTGCGATGCTTTGAACGGCGAGCTGTACCGCAGCTTGTTCGCTCCCGCTAAGGCGGACGGGGAGGCGGGTATCGCCTATGTGCCGATCCGCTATGCGGACGCCCGGGAAGCAATCCGGGCCGTAAAGGCGGCGGGCGGAGTGCCGGTGCTCGCCCACCCCGGCCAACAGCAAAACTACGACGGAATCGCGGATTGGACGGAAGCCGGTCTCGAAGGGATCGAGGTCGTGCATCCTTCCCATTCGCAGGAGGAAGAGGAGAAGGCGTCATCGTACGCCCGGCGATTCGGCCTGCTGGAGACGGGCGGATCCGACTACCACGGCATGTACGGCAGCGCGAAATACCCGCTCGGCTCGAAGGATGCGGGAATGGAGAGGCTCGGGGAGCTGCTGCGGCGTATCGGGCGCGGCGAATGAGCCGGCTAGCAAGAAAAGCCAGGACGGTCGGGAGACTGTCCTGGCTTTTTGCCTTAAAGCTTTTTGAAGGATGTTCAAGCGTTGCACCCGGGCATTTGGTAGTTGGACATGACATGTGGAATTGTTAACGAATATTTTTCAGCGAAAGGTTTCGACCGGAGGGATGGACCAGCCGGAAGCCGGGCTTGAGGAAGGGAAGAGCTTGGACCAGAGACTTTGACGAGAGGCTTGACTTGAACCAGAGAATGGACGAGAGGCTTGAACGAGAGGCATGGTCAGAGAAGCACGGTCAGAAGCACGGTCAGAGAGGCACGGTCAGAGAAGCACGGTCAGAGAAGCACGGTCAGAGA
>NZ_VDCQ01000095.1 GCF_006265175.1 Paenibacillus hemerocallicola
CCGCTTCGGGCCGACCATAGTGCTGATTTCAACCTTATTTCTGTCCAAGCGATCACTGTCCCCGCAAAACGACGCAAGCGCTCCGGTCGTATTTTTAACGGACGATGTTCGAATCCGTGAACACATCGAATTCGTCGCGGCTTGTGCTGGAAAATTCCGACACGATCGCGCCTTCCTCGCCCCCCTGAAACCAGTGCTTCACCCCGGGAAGAATGGTGTACTGCTGTCCCGGCAGCAGCTCGATTTCGTGAAAAACGGTGTAGTAGGGCTCGCTCCCGGCAGGAATTTTCGCTTTGATCGGAGAAGCCGGCTCCCCTTCGACGTAGAGGAGCACCCGTCCCCTGCGGCAGCGAAACGTCTCCATCTTCCCGGGCTGGCCGTCGATCGGGGGATGCAGATGCTCGGGACAAGTTTGCCCCGGAAACAGCACCAGATCCTTCGCGCAATAGCGGTCCGTATTCGTATAGGTGATCAGCTCCAAGCCTTGCGTCTCCAGCTGCCCCAGGCCGAAATCGGCCACCTCGATGTCGGCGCGTTCCTCGTCGGTCAGCACGATACCCGCTGTGGCGAGCAGCTCGGCGGTTCTCTCTTGCGCTTGCCTGATCTCGCTTGGCCGTATAGTCTTCAATGTACAATCCCCTCCGGTTTCGTATAAGTCCGTTCAACCCTTAGCGCTGCCGAGCACGATTCCTTTGATGAAATATTTTTGCGGAAAAGGATAATCGAGCAGGGTTGGGCGAACGCCCAGCCCGATTTGCGCCGCTTTCAACTTGCGAGCAGACAGCACCTTCAGTATGTTTTGATCCAAGGAAGATAACGCGGCCGAATCCTGCTTTAATAATACAATGGTTTGCAAGTAACTTTGAAGAGTTTTGAAGAGGGTACTTTTCCGGTGAATTCATATTCAGGGTGCCTCCTCTATTTATTCGCTTTGTACCAATCATTCACTTCCTTGGTGATTTCATCGCCGCCCAGCTTCTTCCACTGATCGACAAATTTGTCGAACTCCTCGATGGAGCCGCCCATAATGATTTTGAAAAAAGCCTGGTCTCTCCATTTTTCCAAATTGGCTTTTTTCTGTACCATTCCGGGCGTAGGCGTGCCGGTAAACAAGGTCGGCATATACCGGTCGTTCTGCAAGTAATCGACGGCGATTTTGCCGGTGCCGGAGGGGCCGTCCTGCATGTAGACGCTCCAGAAGCTTTTGTCTCCCTGCACATATTTCTGTATCCCGTTGACATTGTCGCGCTGCTCCGGGGTCAGCTTAGACGCATCTTTGTCGGTGCTGTTCAACACTTTCATTTCGACCAGGTGGTTCACCGCCCGTTTGTTTTTATAGATTTTGATCGGTGCGTTCATCCACGACGCAATACCCGATTGAGCGTCGAAATTGTATCGCTTGTACAGGTCGTCGGATGTATTGAAATAGAACAAATCCAGCCACGTCTGCATGAGCGGGAAGATAGCCTCGGGATGCTGCACGCCTTTCCTTACAACCCAATAATAGTTATAGATGTTCAGCGGAATTTGAAGCTGGACCGCTTGATTGTCGACCGAAGGGACGGGGAACGGCAGCCACTCGACATTCGGCGTAAGCTGCTGCAGCGGGGATGACGCGCTGCCCATATTGCCGAAAAACATGCCCAGTTTGCCTTGACCGATGCTTTCGTTTACTTTATTCGTGACTTTGACGCCGAACTCTTGGTCGAGCCACCCGCTCGCGTACATCGTCTGCAGAGCCTTCAGCGCATTTTTCATATCCGGCTGTATGTCGCCGAACACCAGGCTGCCTGAAGCGTCCTTGATCCAGATGTCGCGGTAAGCGTGATAGCCGTTCAAAAACCCGACCATCATATTGTCGCCGAGCGTTTTATTCAAGCCCATACCGATCGTATCGTTTTTATGATTGCCGTCCGGATCTTTCGTGGCGAACAACTCGGCGAAACGCAGCACATCGGCCATCGACTGCGGAGCGGTCAGACCGAATTTCACGTACCAGTCCTTGCGGATCCATAAAATCGGGACACCCTCCTTGGCGACGCCGGTCCATGGAATCGCCATCAGCTTCCCGCCCATCTTCGCGGAGTTCAGCACCTCCGCACCCGCTTCATCGATGATTTGCTTGATCGATGCAGAGGCGTAATTGGCGTAAACGTCCGTTAAATCCTCGATCATGCCCGCGTCATGCAGCTGCTTGAACTGCGTCGGGGTAACTCCGAGAAAATCCGGTATTTTCCCCGAAACGATCATCAGGTTTACCTTCTGCTCGTACTCCGCGAACGGAACGTCCCACTGCGAACGCACCTCGATCCCGAGCTTGTCCTTGATATATCTCGTCCATACGTTATTGTTGGTCGTGTCTCCCGGTCCGAATTTGGAGTACGAATAGTTGGCCATGACCGTTTCCATAACAATCGCCGGGTCGTATTTGGACGGCAAGCCGGTGGCCGGATCTTTTTTCACCGTCGTATCGGACACCCTTTCCGGCTGCTCGCCCGTACTCGTCTCCTTGTCCGACCCGCATCCGGACAATACGGCGGCCGCAATCAAGACGGCGGATAACGAGGGAAGCATCATTCGTTTGATCATCGATTCGGCTCTCCTTTTTATAGATGCCCGTTCATTCCATCCCCTTTGTGCGCCGCTTGCGATTTCCCCTTGATTTTTCCGATGGATCGTGAGTAAAGTGTTGATATTCGTCGCGACATAATCATTATATCGAATCGTCCGTCAAGCGATAGCTCCAATTGCGTATATGTTGAACATCTCGCGATAAGCGGATCAGAAGAATAATTCATAATGAAATGCATATATAGCCTCTGCGATCGGAATGAAGGAAGGAGCGCCGGACCTGGATGCGGCCATTCCCCAAAGCACTTAATAGAAACTCGCTGTTCGTCAAGCTGCTGATCAGTTTTCTGATCATTATCGTGCTGCTGTTGTCGTTCAATTCGTTCACCTTTTATTATTTCAAAAACGGCATTCACGAGGAAATTATTAACAGCAACCGACTTATCCTCAACAAGACGGCGGACAACTATGAGAAGCATCTCGCCCTGATCGGCAGGCAGTTGACCAATCTATACTTTAACGAACGAATCAATCTGCTGAAAGCCGGCAGGAGCGAGCCGTTGATCCCCGAGCTTGTCAATCAGGCAAGCGAAGAGCTGAAGTCTCTCGTTGCCGATGAGCTACTCTATTTGGACGATATTATGCTGTTTTTCAAAGCCGACTCCGCCGTACTGGATAAAGACGGGATCAGCACGGCGAACGACATGTTCGCCAAATATTATGTGAGCAGCGACTACCCGCTTCATTTTTGGCAAAATCAGTTCGGTCAGGATTATTATCGAAAGGTGCTTCCCGCATCCGAATTCCATACCTTTTTCCATGAAGCGAACCGTTCGCCCCGTGTCCAGCTCATCCCCGTTGTCGTGCGAAATCGGATCGACGATCGGATGTACGGCATTGCGCTGCTCAACGCCGCCAAACTGTTCGAAGCTTTTCATTTCTCGGCAGACAGCCATTTTGCGCTGTTGGATGGGGAAGGCAGACCGCTGTTCGATTCGGCGGGAGACAGTCGGCCGGCTTCCTTGTTTCCTTCGTTCACGGGGACGGAAGGGTACGTGCAGCAGGATCGCCAGTACTATTTCTACAAGAAGATGCCCGACACGGGGAACGTGTACGTCCATTCGGTACCCAACGAAACCGTTGCCGCCAAAATTCACCGGATCAGCCTGGTGCTCGGCGCCATACTTTTCGTATCGGTCGTGGCCAGTCTGGCCATTTCCGTCGTGCTCAGCGCAAAGTTCAACAATCCGTTTCAACGCATTATCGATGCGATCGATAGGCCGGTTTCCGACTTTTCGCTTCCGAGCAGCATCAACGAATTCAAGTGGATCGGCGATAAAATCGGCAGCATGATGAGGACGAGCCATGACGTCCACGCCGATTTGTCCAAAAAAAATTCGCTGCTCAAGCAATACGGCTATCTGAACAAAATCAAAAGCATCGAGACGAACCCGAATGAAATCCGCGAGCTGATCGATACGGAGGAGCCCGTTTATTTGATTTTGTTTCAAATCGGCTTTACCCGCCGCTTTCACGACAGCTTCGATCGGACGGACCAGAGCAGGGCGCTCGTCTATATTCGGGAGTTTATCCATGTCCACGTCTCAGAGCATTTTCCCGGTTCGATTACGCTGAATATCGAGAAGGAGCAGCTGGCTTCCATCGTTTTCGGGCAAAAGCATTTCCCGGCCGTACTCGATATGCTGGCAGCAATCAAACGAGTATTCGATCGCGATATGGAGTATTGCTTTATGACGATCGCCGTCAATCCGGAGCTGAAAGCCTTCTCGGAATTGGACGCGGCATATGAACAAACGCTCGGCATCATCCGCCGTAGAAGGTTGAACGAAGAAACCCAGATTCTGACCGAAGGCGAAGCCGGACAAGCCAATCTGTTTCAGTCGCACGTCAAGGAGAAGGAGATATGGGAAAACCTGCAATACGGCAACGAAGCGAATTTGCTGCAGATGGTAAAACGCACGCTTGTCCGTATGGACAAAAAGAACGAAACCGCTTATCAGTTTCGCGAGTTCGCAAGCGAGGTAATCGGCGGCGCGATCAAAACTTTGATCGACGGCGGTCAGGATATCGCCCAGCTGCTCGAAGAGCATTCGCCTTACGAGCGGATCCGCTATTGCAATACGCTCGGGCAGTACGATCTGCTTCTGGAACGATTCCTGACCGAAGCCGCGCGATTAATCAGACAAAAGCAGGAGGCGAAGGATCCCATTGCCGACTTTGTGACCGGGTATATCGACAATCATTACGGCGAGGACATCTCGCTTGAGGCCGTGGCCGACAAATTGAATTTGTCCAGCGGGTACTTGTCGATCTATTTCAAAGAGAAAAAAGGTCTCCCCTTCAGCGATTACTTGAATGAAATCCGCATCGCCAGAGCAAAGGAGATGCTGATGGAAAAGGAATTCCGCATTCAGGACGTTGCAGCGCGGGTCGGTTATCAGAACGTCAACTCTTTTATCCGCATGTTCAAACGGATTACCGGCATGCCGCCCGGTCAATACCGGAGGCTGAACCTCCGGGCCGAAGAGGAGTGTTGAGATACGGGGATGCAATTCGATAAGTAATATTCTTTGGATCAGATTCGTAACAAATGCGCGGAATAGACGGAAATGAATCTACCCTTCTTCCCGGATCGGTTGTAAGATGTGCTCGACGACGAGATCGGGACTCCCGTCACGTGGCGTTGTTCCGTCCGTCGAACAGGGGAGGGATATGCGAATGGCTCGAAGAGTGACGATCAGCACGTTCAACTTCCACTATTGCCCGGTTGAACCGGGCGGGAACGTCGAGGATGATGTCGATCGCGTGGCGAAGTATTTGGAGCGCAAGCTCGCCCAAGTTTGGCCGGATCGGCCCGATTTGGTCGTTCTGCCCGAATGCTGCGATATGCCGGCCGGTTGCGCGGGGGAGAAGCTGCGCGAGTATTACCGCGGGCGGGGGGACCGGATTTTGCAAGTTCTGGCCAGCAAGGCGAAGGAGCATCATTGCTATATCGCCTATCCTTCGATCAGACTGCTCGGCGACGGCACCTGGCGGAACTCCGTCCGCTTGATCGACCGCGGCGGGAATGTTGTCGGTACTTATGACAAAAATCATCCGGTCCTAGTGGAAATCGAGGAAGACGGCATTCGGTGCGGACAAGACGCCCCGATCATGGAGTGCGATTTCGGACGGGTCGGATGCGCGATCTGCTTCGACCTGAATTTCGATCCTTTGCGTACGAAGTATGTCAACGAAAGCCCGGACCTGCTCCTGTTTCCTTCCATGTTTCATGGCGGGCTCATGCAGCAGTATTGGGCTTATTCGTGCCGCTCCTATTTTGTCGGAGCGATTGCGGGGGGACTGCCGGCTACGATCGTATCTCCCGTCGGGCAAATCGTCCGTTCTTCGTCCAGCTATTTCGACTATTTGAGTGAAACCGTCAATTTGGACTATGTCGTGGCGCATTTGGATCATAACAAGCCCAAGCTCGACGCGATGAGACAAAAGTATGGGAACAAAGTGAAGGTAACCGACCCCGGACACTTGGGATCGGTACTCATTGCAAGCGAAACGGACGAATTTGGCGCCCTGGACCTGATCCGCGAATTCGGCATCGAGCCGCTGGACGACTATTTGGCAAGGTCTTTAGCCGGTCAACGGCTTGACACGAATGTGCAAAAAAATCGGAAAGTTTGATAAAGATGGTTTTCCGGATTCGTCCTATCATTGGGGATAGTTTCAAGCGAAAGGAGAGGATTGGGAACCGCCGGGCACGTTTTTCATCATTGTTAGCGCTTTCAAAATTTGATTTTGAGGAGGAACATGAGATGAATAAACAACTGGATGTACATACGGATACGGAAAGCGGGCTATCGGGTGAGCTTAACGCCGCGATCAGCCGGAGGAGGCTGCTGGCTGCCATCGGCATGAGCGGAGCGGGAATGGCGGCGGGTGCGTTGATGAGCGGCGGGATCGGATTGGCCGCTCCGAGGGGCTCCGTTACGGAAATGGTATACGGATTGTCGGCGGACTGCGGCAGCTGCGTGGTCCCGGCCACGATCGCAGAGCTGAGAGTCATGACGGGCACGGTAACCGGGACTGCATTTTACGTAACCGATTCCGGTCAGGAAGGGCATTTCTACTACGATCCCGGCGATACCTCTTCACCGGACGATACGGGACTTGTTTTGGTCAGTACTGCCGGTTACCGGTTCAAGCGAATCTATGAGGGGCCGGTCCATGTCAAATGGTTCGGGGCGAAAGGCGACGGGAGCTCGGACGATACCGCGGCCATCCAGGCCGCCATCAACGGCCTTGCCGGGGGAGGAGTGGCGTTTCTGCCGTCTTCCACCTATATCGTCAGCTCGACTGTAAGCATTCCTTACCCGAATGTAAAGATCATGGGAAGCGGAAGCTCGACAGTGATCAAAGCGGCCGCCGCCTCCAACTACGAAACGATGATTTCGGCAAGCGGGCTGAGCGGGATCGAGATCGCCGATCTGGTCGTCGATGCCAATAAGGCGAATCGGACCGGTTTGACGGTCCGAACGGTAGCGATATTGCTGGCCAGCTGCACGGATTCGTCCGTCGACAATTGCATCGTACAGAATACGATCGGAGGGGGAGGCATTCCGGGAGTAGGGATCGCGCTCGGCGGAGTGTCTGTCCGCTGTAAAGTAACCGGCTGCATTCTGAAAGATTGCGGCGTCGCCGGCAAAGCGGCCGACGGCGTGTACACGAGCGGTACGCAAAATCTGATCATGAACTGCATCGCCCTCAATTGTACGGATACCGGCTTTGTCATCGAGAAGTCCAGTTTATCGGGCATTATCGGCTGCACGGCCAAGCAATGCGGGGCGGGAGCGGCCATTACGAACGCATCGGCGGCAGACGTCACGGGTAACTTCATCGACGGGCTGACGATCTATGACTGGAGCGCCTCGAATACGGGAGGCATCCAGATCGGCACGCCGAACGCCTCGCTGGGCGCTTTGCTGAACACGAGGGTGTCCAATGTGACGATGGAGCGGGTGGCGGGTTCGGGTCCATCGGTATATGCGAGACAACAGGGCGGGAAAATTATCGGGCTGACGCTGGAAAACATCCGCATCAATGGAGCAGGCACGCAAGGGATTTTGTTTAACGCAACCGACATCCTGATAGCGAATTGCCACATCTACAATACGACCAATGCGGGGATTCAGTCGCAAGGCGCTTGCGAGCGGGTCGTTATCGAAGGGTGCTACATCTACGGCGGCTCGTTCGGCATCGCCCTCACCACCGGCTGCACGGGCTGCCATATCGTCGGGAATGTGATGATCGGCATAACGGGCCAAACGAATTACGGCGTCTATTGCTTCGGTACGGGTACGAACATCAACTGCATCATGAACACGATTGAAAATGTAACGGTTCGGAAAATCGGGTATGACGCAGGAACGCTGCCGAACGTTTTCTCCTCGGTGAACGCCGGCATCAGTACGAATGCAACCGCAACGGCGACCGCACTCGGTACGCTTTCTCGCAAATTTCAAATATTCGACAAAGATGGGGGCTCGATCGGATTTATTCCGGTGTACAGCACGATTACTTAGGGATGCTTGTGATGGGTAATTCTCGCCCGGACCGATCGCGCATATTCGGTCGGCGTCATATTCGTCATCCGCTTGAACTGGCGGGAGAAGTAATGGATGCTGCTGTATCCCAATCGTTCGGCGACTTCCGTATAATTGTAGGACTCTTGACGAATGAGCGCTTTTGCTCTTTCGATTTTGAGCGTATGAAAATATTCGATGACGCCGGAGCCGGTTTTCAACTTGAACGCGCGGGACAATTGAGAGCGTCCGACGGAAAAATGGCGGCAAAAATGTTGCAGCGTGAAATTGCATTCCAGGCGATCGGACATGTACTCGATCATTTGTCGGGTCAGATCGTTCTCCATATTTTCGTTCGTTGTCGACGCAAGCTTCGGCGGACTTTCCGTATGGCTCAACCTGCGGATAAAGTGAATCAGCAGCTGCTCCAAATACGTTTTGATCAGCTGCTCGCTGCCGAACGGCGCATTTTTCTTCTTGTGAAGCACCCGTTTGAACGGCTTGTCGATCCGCGGAGTGAGCGCGTTGTATCCTTCGTTGACCAGCAGCGTGAGCAGAAGTCTTTCCTGTTCGTTGATGCGGAATTTCATGCTCTCGAAAAATCTCATCGCTTCCGAAGCGCAGTCGAATGTCACGATGATCAGATTGGGAGGCGATAACTCGCATGAGCCGCCGCCGTGAAACTCGTTGGGCTTGTAAAAAACGATTTCGCCTTGCTGCACCTTGAACTTGCCGCTGTCCGTCTGCACCAGCAGCTCGCCCTTATCCACATACACGAATTCCCAAAAGTCGTGGCGTTCGCCTTTCGTGTAATACGAGCCGGGAAGCTCGTAATAATGGAACGTAATGATGTTGTCTATGACGATTTCCTGATGGAGCGTTACACGCTTATACGCCATTGAATGATCGACTCCTTCATACGAGTAAGGACATGGAACGGAAATCGAAGCACGTACGGTCGGTGTGGTTCTATTATAATCAATAGTTTCCCGACAGCAAATTCAAATTTACTATAGTCCGATTCATTCGGGGAAAGGGGAGGTATGCAGCATCATGACAAAACCTTCCATTTACTACTATTCCAGTACCCATTGGGACCGGGAATGGTACGAATCGTTCCAAGGGTTCCGCTATCGGCTCGTATCCGTCATGAACGAAATGATCGAGGAGCTGGAGAGCCGTCCGGAATTTGCCACCTTTCATCTGGACGGACAAACGATCGTGCTCGAGGATTTCCTTGAGATCGAGCCCGCGAAACGGGAACGGCTCGCGCGACTCATTCAAGCCGGCCGAATCGTCATCGGTCCGTGGTATGTAATGCCCGATGAATATTTGCTGTCCGGCGAAAGTCTGATCCGCAATTTACTGACGGGTCGGCGCATTTGCCGGGAATGGGGGACCGATGCGTGGAAGTACGGGTACGTCTGCGATATTTTCGGTCATATCGCCCAAATGCCGCAAATTTTCAAAGGATTCGGCATTCCGTATGCCCTGCTGGGAAGGGGAGTCAACGAGCATGATACGCCTGCGCATTTCCGTTGGCGATCGCCGGACGGAAGCGAATGCATCACATTCAAGCTGCAGGATGCAAGCTCGTACGGCGCATTTCTGGTCGTGCTCATGGAGGCGGAGCGCAGACGCTTGTCCCCGGAGGAAACGAAGCGGCTGATCCGGACCGCCGTCGACCGGGAACTGGAGCGAAGCCCGATCCCCGTCTGTCTGCTTATGGACTGCCAGGATCATGCGCGGATTCGCCCGAATACGGCGCAATACTTGGACATGATCCGCGAGATTTATCCGGAATCGGAGGTGCGTCATGTCAATCTGGAGCGGATGGGCGAGCAACTGGAGCCATACCGGCAAGAGATGCCTGTACGGACGGGGGAGCTGAACGAGCCGGGCAAAGCGCCTGGGTCCAATTACTTGATCACCCATACGCTGTCCAGCCGCTACCCGCTCAAACAAGCGAACGACGAATGCCAGGCGCTGCTGGAAAAATGGGTCGAGCCTCTGGCCGCTTTGTCCGCGCTGCGCGGGTTTCCGGTGCAGAAGGCATTTGTCGATCTCGCGTACAAATACTTGCTGCAAAACCACCCGCATGACTCGATATGCGGCTGCTCGATCGATCAGGTGCACCGGGACATGGAGTATCGGTTCGATCAGGCGAGGGAGATTTCATTGCAGGTGGTCAAGAGCATTCTGAGCAGGGAAACGGCCGCATCCGGGACAGAGCACACCGGAGACGAGAGAATGCTTACGCTGTGGAATCCGCTGCCGTTCCCGCGGCGGGGCGTAGTTACGGTGGACATCGATTTCGAGCCGAAATATCCCGCCCAGTTCCAGGAGCCCTTCGGTTATGAGGTGAAGAACAGCTTTACGATTCAAGATCATCGCGGAGAACAAATTCCGTACGGATTGTGCCGGATGAAGAAACAGATGACCGTGAGAGGGCTCGGGGCCGATGCGAAGATCGCGGACCGCCACACCGTTTCGATGGAGGTGGACGTTCCCGCCATGGGGGCCGCACAATATAAAATCGTCCCCAGCGCGAAGCCTTCCCGTTATTTGCAGCCTCTATCCGGACAAGAACGGGAAGCGGAGAACGAATGGATCAAGCTGACAGTCCGCGACAACGGCACGATTGCCCTTTACGACAAACAAAACGGCATTCTCTATGATCAATTGTTAAGCTACCTGGACGATGGGGAAATCGGCGACGGATGGTATCACGTCAATCCCGTCGAAGACCGGCTGATCTCGAGCCGCGGCGCCGCCTGTACGATCGAAACCGTGGAGAACGGCCCGGTCCGCACCGTCTTTCGCATCATCCATGAGCTCCGGGTTCCCCGATTCATGGAACAGACTCCTCACGGGCTTCGGCGTTCGGACGAAACGGTCGCGCTGACGATTCGTTCCCGGATCGGGCTGTCCAAAGGGGCCGCGCATGCGGATGTCGAGACCGAAATCGACAATCAAGCGCAAGATCACCGGCTCCGTCTGGTCGTACCTACGGGGGTGGCAACGCCTACTTTTTTCGCCAATCAGCCGTTTGCCTTTGTGGAGCGTCATACGGGGATTCGGACGGAGACGCAAGACTGGAAAGAATGCGAGGTTCCGGAAAAGCAGATGGGCGGCATTGTCGGCAAGCGCAGGCAAGACGGAACCGGACTGGCGTTCGTTTCGGCCTTCGGCCTTCACGAATGCGCCGCGTCGGACGACCAGAGCGGCTCCGTTCACGTGACGCTGTTCCGTTCGTTTGCGAAAACCCGACTGACGGACGGCGAAGAGGACGGTCAGCTTAGGGGCAAATTGACGTTCAAGTACGCGCTTGCCGTCATGGACGACTCCGCCTCTTTTGCCGATCTGGTACGGCTGCAGGAATGCCTTCAGGCGGAATTGCACGCTTCGATTGCCAAGGTCGGCGAAAATTGCGCTCCGGCCGAGCCTGTCAGTTATTTCGAATTGTCCGGCTCCGACATTTGCGCGAGTATCATCAAGCGTCCGGACAGCGGGAACGAAGGCGAGCTGATCGTGCGCTGCTACAACTTGGCCGACAAGCCTACCACCGCCCGGTTTACTTGTTTCCAAGCCTTGGCGGAAGTGACGGAGACCGACTTGGACGAGCAAACCGGCAACGCTGTCTCCCACGAAGCCCAAGCGTTCGATATCCGGCTGGATGCTTGGAAAATACAAACCTTTCGTTTGAAGTTCGTGCAAGCGTCTTCTTAAAGGCCGGTGAATAACTTCACTGCGGGTTTGGAAACCGGGTCACTTATTCGGCGGCATTTTAGCGATTGAAATAGACGAAGTGGGGTGGTCATGTTGAACAAGACTCGCAGTGCCATGAATGTTTTCGTCTTGCTGCTCGCGGTCGGGGCCGTCGGCTGCGCGGCGAAGCCGGCGGACACGCAGGAGGAGGCGAACAAGCCGGAAGCGGCGCAGCCGGTGACGATCACGATCGCGGCGCACGGCGGCGCCATTACCGATGAGGAAGTCCAGCGGTATATTGCCGATCCCGTCAAGAAAAAATACCCGCATATTACCGTGAAGAGAATCAACATCGCCGAGAAAGGACAAACGCTCAGGGAACTGGTGGCGGCCAAGGAGATTCCGGATATCGCCGCGAATTTTCCGCTGAACATGAATGAGCTGGTCGAGCTGGGACTTCACTACAACATGGACGAATTGATCAAGAAATATCGTTTCGACGTCAACCGAGTTCAACCCGAGCTGGTGCAGTCCATCAAAATCGGCAGCGATCTCGACTATTTGGCCGGTCTTCCCATGTTCAACCAAGCGTTCGCGTTATTTTACAACAAGGAATTGTTCGACCGCTTCGGGGTCCCGTACCCGAAAGACAACATGACTTGGGAGGAGGTGCGGGACTTGGCCGTCAAGATGACGAGGAGCGAGAGCGGCGTCCAGTATTGGGGCTTATGGCCGGACGGGGCGTATCGCGGAGCTTACCAGGTCAGCCTCCCTTGGGTCGACGCCAAAAACAGCAAGCCCGTCTTTCAATCGCAGGGCTGGCAGGATTTGTTCAATCTATGGTACAGCTTATACAAAATTCCGGGCTACCCTCCGAAAGGTACGAATTATGCGAAGGAATTCACGACCGGGCATCTGGCCATGATGACCGATTCGACCTCCACGTTGAAAAGCATGCTTGCGGTCAAAGATTTCAACTGGGATGTAGTCACCTATCCGCAGAACGCGCAAGCGCCGGGGGTAGGCCAACGGGTAGATTCCTATACAATGGCGATTACGAGCCAAAGCAAAAATAAAGACGCCGCGTTTCAGGTGCTGTCAGTCGTATTGTCCGATGAAGTGCAGACGGACATGTCCAGAAACGGAAGGCTGTCCGTCCTGAAGGACTCGGGCATCCAGAACCAATTCGGCAAAGACATCGGAGAATACTCTTCGAAAAATGTGTTGGCCTTTACGAAGCTGAAGCTGGCTCTGCTGCAGTCGTTCAAAAATCTCCCTGCCGCCACGATCATCATCAATTCGTTCAACGATGTGCTGTACTCGGGCAAGGATATCAATACCGCGCTGCGGGAAGCGGACGAGCAGATGGCCAAGGCGATCGCGGAGCTGCTGAAACAGCCGAACAAGTAGTCGCAAGAGCAGAGGCCCCCCTTGCAAGATGCAGGGGGGCCTTGCTTGGAGGACTATTCAGCTTCAAACGGTCAACTCGGACCCGGCAACGATTGGGCGACCCGGAGGCAACGTATACAGCGGAATGGCGGCGCCCTGAATAACGGGCTGCCCATCGACGGATAGGATCGTCTTGCCGTCGTCAACGCCCGAGCCTGAATCCGCCAAACTAAATTGAGACGTCAACGACTCCGATACTTTACCAGGCGTCGCCGGATTGCTTGATGACGACGTTGTCGAAATAGGCTTTGCCCCCGCTGGTCGTGTAGCTGTTATGACCCAGGTAGACGCGGATTTCATCGGTCGTATTGGCAGGGGAGGAGAAGGCGAAGGTGTGCGTCTGCCAGGCGGTATTCGTGAAATTGTAGGCGGCTGTCGTCGAGCCTGTCGTCTCGTTGACTACCCATACTTTGCCTCCCGCGGCCGAGCCGTCGGTTTTCGCGTCGAAAGTGACGACGTAATCGGTCGATGCCTTGTATTGCTTCCATTCCTGGTACGCCTTCTGCCAAGAGGCGCCGTTCGATACGATCGTCAGCCCGTAGCCGCCGGAAGCTTTGTTGGCTGCGTCCAAATAAGCGGTGGCTGCCGTCGACTGGAAGCGGGTCCACCTGGCCGGGAGCGTGGCGTCGCCGCCGGATTTCAGCTCGAAGCCTTGGTTGACCAGCTTCACCGGATCCCACTTCATGATCAGGCTCAACACCAGCGCCTCGATAAACCGCGAAGGCGGGCTCGATCCGTACTGCCCGGCGCCGATCGTCCATGCCGTCGGATCGAACTGGGCCAGCTTCAGCCAGCCGCTCATATCCTTCGTATACAAAAAGTCCGAGGCGAGGGTGCCTTGCGTTCCGTCGACGTAATTGTGCAGCTTGGGCGAAGAGAGCGAACCGTTCCAAACCTTCGTCGTCAGCGTGGCGGAAAATTTGCCGAGATCCGTACCGTCGAATATTTGCCCTTTGTTGAACAATTCGGTTACGGGAGTCAGGTCTACGTTGGCATGGGAAGTATCTTCCGTGCGAGTCGTATATCCGGCGTAGTCCCAATCGTATGCGGAGCCGACCGTGGTCAGGCTGTTCTTGAAATATTGCCCCATCTTTTTCGCCTTGTCCAGGTAGGCGGAGCTGCCGTTTACGTCGTGCATGATGGCCAGAAGCTCGGCAAAGGCGAGAAATTGGTTGTACGGCAGCGGATCGAGCGCGGTCGTCGTTGCGAACGAATCGACGTTGGGCGGTTCCTTGTAATAGCCTGCCGAGGCGGTAGCGGAGACCCACGTATTGCCGATGTAGCTGCTGCTTTCCCAGCGCGGCACGATTTCATTCTCGATAAACTGGCGGTACGCCGCCGCTTTCGCCGCATAGGCGGAAAGAGCGGTCGGACTGCGGTCCACGAGACGGATAAATTCGGCGATCGGCACGCCGATCATCCCGTCGTGAACGATGTACGGAAACCAACCGTTAAGCGCGACATCGTCGAAGTAGGCAATGCCGCCAGTGGCCGTGTAGTCCGCGTGGGCGAGCCACAGTTCAAGGTTGTGGCCGGATACCGCCGGAGCGGTGAAGTCGACCGTAAAGTTTTGCCAGGACGTATTGTCGAAGATGACGCTGGCCAGTATCGTATTGGCCGTGCGGTCGTGGACGTATACGCGGCCTTTGGCGGCCGAGCCGTTCGTTTTGCCGTAGAACGATACTCGGTACTTCGTCTTCGGCTCGTAGGAAATCGACTGGTACAGCTTCTGCCAGGAAGTGCCGTTCGTCTTGAGGACGAGTCCCCATGCATCCGACGCGACGGTATTGTACGCTCCCGATCCGTTGGAACGGTAAGCGGTCGCAGAGGTCGACTGGAAGCGGGTCCATCCCGCCGGGAGCGCGGCATCCCCGGAGGCTCCCGACGCGAAGGTGCCGTTGGTCGTCAAGTTCGGGGAGTACCGATAGGTGCTCCAGCCCAAATAACCGTCGCCGTCCGAATCGTCGGCATTGCCCAGCACGGTGTCCGCATGTAAGGTAAACTTGTCGAGCCAGCCGGTGTTTTTCGTCATGTCATACAGGTTGATATAGCTGCGCAGCATGTAGCTTTCCTGCCAGCCGAGCAAGGCGGAATCGGACGAGGCGTAGTAGTTTCCGCTCTGCGAGCTTTCATAGGCGAGGTAGTCGTCGTACCAATCGTTTCCGGATGCGAAGGCGGCGGGGACAGTCCCGAACAGCAGAATTAGAGCGAGCAGAGCGCACAGTCCCGTACGTTGGACATTGTTCATGTTTCGTTGATCAAACGGTTTCATCGAACAACAGCTCCTTTGGACGATTCGAATTCCAATCCTACAGTATTGCCGATTCGTGTGCCGAAGTAGAGCTTGGCGTGCATCACGGTTGCTAGTTCGCTCCCGGTGGGCGTCCGATTCACGGAAAGGGGAATAAATCCAATGATACTGTAAGCGCCTCCATAAAAGTCACCTCCGCTTCGGATCAAGTGCGTGCAGCTAAGTACAACTAACATACACGTACTTATTATGCCATATTTGGGATGCTCTTTGGTAGAAGGCGCCTAGTAATTATTGCGCCAAGCAGCAGGTCTGGGAAACTGATCCGGTTCGATTTGGCTACGGAGCTCTTCGCCGATTCTTGCCGAAACGGCAGCAACTGAATTCGTCTTTATTGTCAGTTTGCCTTATCGAAACCATGTACAAGACAAAAGGATCGAATAGAAGAAATTCGATCCTTTGTCTCATGACCAAGTTCTTTTTAACAAGTGCAAGTAGGAGAAAAAGTCGGGCCCCGGTCCGGCGGCGCCGATCATGGACGAGAGCAGCTTGAGCAGAAGCTGTTCCGTCTCCGGCCGGTAGGGCGGCCGCCATCTCCGATCGTTGATGCTCCATTGGAGCTTGTCCATCGTCTTATGGCCGAGCCGGATCAGTTCCTGATTGCGTCCAAGCGACAGCACCCGCATCCACAGCGAGCCTTCAATCCTGGCAAGCGACTCGGGCGATTTCCGGTCACTCGCCTCGGCGATACGATCGGCTAATTCGGTTGCGGCTGCGGCGATTTCGACGATCTTCGTATGCTTATGCTGCTCGTAGGCAAACAGGAGCAAGGCGGTCAACGTTTCCAGCAAATCGCCGACACGCTGGGCGGAGGCGTGCAGAATAAGCACCCCATGCTTCGGCACGATACGGAGAAAGCCCTCGGTCTCCAGTTGCTGCAGCGCGGCCCTGATCGGAGTGCGGCTCATGTCCAGCTGTTCCGCCAGAGCGTTCTCGGAGGTGACGGCCCCTTCCGGCATTCGGCCGGAACCGATCCAGCCAAGTATAGTCTCATATGCGGTTTCCCTGAGCGATGGACGGGTCAATGAAAGCCACTCCCTATTGTGAACAATTCGGATTCATTATACCATCATAGGAAAACGGTAGAACAGGAGTGCACTGTATGTCCTTTCAACAAGCGTACAAATCGTTAAAGGAGCAAGCCGTCGAGACGATCCGCGAGCGTATCGTCAGCGGGGCATGGACGGGCGGAACGTTTATTTCCGAGCGGATGCTGAAGGAATTGCTGCAAATGAGCAGTACGCCGATCCGCTCGGCGCTGGACCGGCTGGAGATAATGGGGCTTGTGAGGCAGTCGCCCAAGCAAGGGGCGATCGTGCAGGAAATATCGCTTAAAAAAATATTGGAGATTTACGAGCTTAGACTCGTACTGGAAACGTTCGCAGCCAAAAGGTTGACCGGCCGGATGGACCAAACGTTTTTCGAAGGGCTGGACGATAATCTGATGCGGCAGGAACGGACGGTCGAGGAAGGAGATATTGCGGCTTATGTCAAGCTGGATCGGGAGTTTCACGAACGGATCGTGGCGGGACTCGGCAACGAGGAGTATACCGAAGCGATGACGCGCATCCAGGACAAGTTCCTGATGGCGGTACGGACTACGTTTATCAGGAACAAGGAGAGAGTGTGGGGCAGTCTCGAGGAGCACCGGCAAATCCGCCAAGCGCTCTCCGGAACCGATCCGCTCCTGACGGAAAGATTGGTCGAGCGTCACATCGAATATGTGAAAACGATCATGCTGTGAAGAGGAGCAGGACTGTTCATTCGTCCTGACTACGATGTATACAAGTTATGCATATTGTGCGTTTTCCAAATGCTGTGATACGGTTGATTCGTCATGTAGCATGCATGGGGGAGGACGGGAAATGAAATGAAAATAACCGATATTCGCACGTACATTTTGGGCAACCCGTGGAAAAATTGGCTGTTCGTGCTCGTCGATACGGACGAGGGCATAACCGGTCTCGGGGAAGGCACATTGAACGGGTTTGCCAAGACCGTAGAGGCGGCCGTCCACGAATTGAAGCATCTCGTCATCGGGATGAGTCCGTTCGATGTGGAGACGATCGGCTTAAGGCTGTTCCGCGACGTTTATTCGGACGGCGGGCAAATTCAAGGCTCCGCGCTCGCGGCCATCGAGACGGCCTGCTGGGATATAATGGGCAAAGCGGTGAACCAGCCGCTGTACAAATTGCTGGGCGGACGATGCCACGAGCGGCTTCGCTGCTATGCGAACGGCTGGTACCGGGGACCGGGGACGCCCGAAAGCTTCCACGAGAAGGCGAAGCAGGTTGTCGCCAAAGGGTACACGGCGCTGAAATTCGATCCGTTCGGAGCGGCGTGGCGTACGGTGGAGCGGAAGGACTTCGATGCCGCGCTGGAAAATATTGCGGCCGTCCGCGAAGCGGTCGGCGCTCATACGGACATTTTGATCGAGGGACACAACCGCTTCTCCGTCCATACGGCGCTGCAATTTGCGGAAGCGATGGTGCCGTACAAGCCGACCTGGTTCGAGGCGCCTACACCGCCGCATCTGATCTCGTCGATGGTCGAGGTGGCGAAGCGGAGCCCGGTGCCCGTGGCATGCGGGGAAGATTACTACTGCCGGGAGCAATTCGCGGAGCTGCTGAAGCACGATGCGGTGCATATCGTGCAATTGGAGCCGCAGTTTCTGGGCATTTCGGCGTCCAAGCAAATTGCCGGGATGGTCCATGCCCACAACGGCGTCATCGCTCCCCACAGCGCTCAAGGTCCGGTATGCTCCGTCGTATGCAGTCATCTGAACATGGCGACGCCTAACTTCTACTTGCACGAAATATTCGACGAGTTCAACGAGCCATGGGAAGAGCACGTGCTGACGCCTGCCCTAAAAGTGAAGGACGGCTACCTGCAGCCGCCGGAAGGGCCGGGCTTGGGCGTTACGCTGAATATGGACGAGGTCGGCAAGCATCCTTACCGGGTCGGCAACTGGCTGCCGCTGTTTCGCCAAGGCTGGGAGAAAAGGGAGACGGTAAAATGACGGCGGACACGAACAGGGAACGGCCGCAGTCGCGGTCGACGATGAAAGCGCTTGTCTACGAAGGGCCGCGGCTGCTGCATATGCGGGATGTGCCGATGCCGAAAGCTCAGCCCGACGAAGCCGTTATTCGCGTAGAGCTGGCGGGCATATGCGGCTCCGAGCTGAGCGGATACTTGGGACACAACTCGCTGCGCAAGCCTCCGCTCATTATGGGTCACGAATTTGCCGGCATCATTGAACGGACCGGCGCCGAGGCGACGCGGTTTCGGCCGGGTGACCGGGTGACCGTCAACCCGTTGGCTACGTGCGGCAAATGCCGGTACTGCACGGGCGGCAGCTCGCAGCTGTGTGCGGAGCGAAGCTTGCTGGGCGCCCACCGGCCGGGCGCCTTCGCCGAATATGTGGCGGTGCCGGAGCGCAACATACATCGACTGCCGGATCACGTTTCGTTCGAGGAGGGCGCTTTTGCCGAGCCGTTCGCTTGCGCGGTCCGCATTTGCCGGTTGCTAGGGCTGGACTCCTCCGACCGCTTGATCATATACGGCGCGGGACCGATCGGCCTGTTCGCCTTGCAGGCCGCTCAAGTGCTTGGCGTAAAGGAAATAGTAATCGTCGATCTGAACGAATCGCGGCTGGAGATCGCCCGGGAGCTGGGCGGCATTGCCGTCACGGATCCGGAGGGCGGCAGACTGCTGCCGCAGGACGGCTTCGATGCGGCGATCGATGCGGTCGGGGCGGGCATTACCCGGCGGAAATGCGTGCAATCGGTGAGAAGAGGCGGCCGGGTCATCTTCACCGGTCTCCACGAGGCGGAGAGCTCGCTCCCGATCAACGATATGATTCGGGAGGAAGTAACGACGACGGGGGCTTTCGCTTATTCGTCCGAAGATTTTGCAACCGCGCTGGAATGGATCGATCAAGGCAAGGTCAATTTATCGCCGTGGACCGTGACGAGACCGCTCGAGGATGGGGCGGATTGCTTCGAGAAGCTGATTGGCGGTCCGGGGAAAATCGCCAAATATTTGCTGCGGGTACGTAACGGAGAAACGTTGTGAAGTCGAATCCGAGGGATCGATTTGCGAGGACGGGAGAGATCGGGATGTCTGGGTCGGACAAAATTGTAATCGTAACGGGCGGAGGCGGCGGGATCGGGGAAGCCGTCGCCTCCCGATTCGCAAGCGGCGGGGCTACGGTCGTCGTCGTCGATCGGACCGGCTCCAAAGCCGAGCGGGTCGCGGAGACAATCCGCTCGGCCGGCGGGCGGGCTGCCGCGATGGCGGCCGACGTCTCCTCGGAGGCGGATGTGCGCCGGATTGTCGGCGATACGCTGGAGACATACGGGCGCATCGATGTGCTGGTCAACAATGCCGCGATCTGTCCGCAGGTCCGCCTGACCGATCTGTCGCTGGCCCAGTGGAACGAGGTCATGACAAACAATTTGACGTCCGTCTTCCTGTTTTGCCGGGAGGTCATTCCTTCCATGGTGCGTAACGGGGGAGGCGCTATCGTCAACGTGAGCTCCGTGCACGCGCTGGCTACGCTGGAAGGGTATTCGGCCTATGCGGCCTCCAAGGCGGGAATTGTGGCCTTGACCCGGGCCGTCGCTCTTGACTACGCGAAGCAGAATATTCGCGTCAACGCCGTGCTGCCCGGCGCCGTGCATACCCCGATGCTGGAAGGCAGCGTGAAGCAGCTGGACACCCCGCGCGAGGAAATGATGCGGGAGTGGAACGAGGCGCAGCCGATCGGCCGTGTCGGTCAGCCGGACGAGATCGCCTCGGTCGTCCTGTTCGCGGCAAGTCCGGACAATTCGTTTATGACCGGGGCCACGTTGGTGGCCGACGGCGGGTTGACCGTCGATCTGTAGCCGCAGAGCTGAACAGACAACTAGCCGAGCCGGTCGGCTTTTGGCCAGCCGGGGCGTGGTCCCCGGTCACCCGGTCACCCGGTCACCCGGTCACCCGGTCGCCCGGTCGGCGCGGAAATGGATCGGCGGCCGTACATACCGTCCGGCGTTTGGCGAACGGAGCCCCGAATGAGGCGCGTTGTTATGCATAAATAGCGCAGAAAGCGGCTCGAAGAGGTAGCTATTTACGGACCCGGCGCACGGTGCCCGCTATTCGCCATGCTGCCGGTCGGGCCGAACTCCGTTCCGGGATAATGAACCGCTTTTAGCTGGAAAACATGCAGTTGTTCGACATATGAGCTGCCTATAAGCTGGTGTTAACTGGAAAATGTACAGTTATTGTTGCTTGTTTTCGCGTTTCAACCGAGCCGTTGATCTATTAACTTCACATTTTCCATTTATTTCGGCAAATTTCGCTTATCTCCTCAATTTAACTGCATGTTATACAGTTAAATATCGCCGACAAGTACGATCCGATGCCCGAACAGCTTCAAAGGAACGGAAGAGGATAAGGATAGGTCGTTTATTCCGATAAGCCACGTGGGAAGTCCGCCGAAGAAATGACTCGTCAGACCGAATATTCGAATCATCCGCCGCCCGTTTATCCCGTACACTTCATGATGAAGCATATCCGAATATATAAGGAGGATCCAGTCATCATGGAGGATGCCCGATTGACGCATAGCGAGTTGTTGAAGCTGAAGCGCTGGAATACGCCGACGATCTATAACGGCTGGGAAGTCATCACGAAGCACGATATAACACAAGGATTCAATCAGGAGGAGACGCGCGACTTCATGCCGCAGATGGGACCGATGGTCGGTTATGCGGTTACCGCACAGATCGAGCCGAGCAATCCGGACCATCCGAAGGCCGATCCGGCCGCCTGGTCCAAATACAGGGAGTACGTGGCCGGCGTACCGGGACCGAAAATCGTCGTCGTGCAGGATCTTGACAAGCCGCGCGTGATCGGGGCGTTCTGGGGGGAAGTAAACGGCAACATTCACCGCGGGCTCGGATGCGTAGGCACGATCACGGACGGAGCGATCCGGGATATCGACGAGATGGCCAACGCCGGCTTCAAGGCGATCGCCAGGCGGACGTGCGTCGGGCACGCCTACAGCACGCCGGTCCGTTGGGGAGTCGATGTGGAAATATTCGGCTGTACGATTCGTCCGGGCCAGCTGATTCATGCGGACAAGTACGGCTTCTTGGCCATTCCGCCTGAGGACGAGGCGCGATTGCTCGAAGCCGCCCGTTATATGGACGACAACGAGTGCAACACGGTTATTGCGGCCGCCACGGAGTCTCCGGCAAGCCTTTCGAGCATATCTTGAACGGGATAAACGAAGCGGGCAAGCAGTTCGGCGGCAACGTGAGGCAAACTTATGGGAATTCGGAGAATGGTAATGAGCGACAGCAAGCGGCGGAGCTTCCGGATGAAGCGCACGAAATTTTGGCTGTCGCGAGGATCGATCCGGCAATAATCGAAACCGAGCTGGCCGTGTCGATGGACAATTTCGACGGGCTGGCCGCCAACTGTGGCCCCCCGGGGATATAGATTCACGCCCGGCCAGCCGTTTCGCTTCGAGCTGAACGTGTACAATTTCGGCGTCTCGACCGTCTCGGGCACGATACGAATCGTGCCGCCGCCGCAATTCCGGACGGAAATCGGGAAAGAAGAGACGGAGCTGACGGTTGAGCCGATGTCGTACGCGACTGTTCCGATTGCGCTGCTGCCCGACACTTTGGCCGAAGCGGAGCACGTCATCGATACGGCGGAGGCCGAATTTGCAGGCAAACCGGCCGCTCCGGCCGTGTGGCAGCTGTTTCGCTCCGTGGAACCGGCGAATCCGAAGCTGCAATGAAGCGAGTCGGCTCGGGACTCGGACGAACGGCTTGAGCTGGAGGACGTTATAATCGGATAACACCGCCTCCCGTATATATGATTCTGCCGCGTGTTCAAGACACGCGGTTTTTTCTTCGAAAGAGGCATTCTCGTCCGGAAATGCATGTAACGCAAGATCGGCGAGGCTAGCCGTCTTTGCCGGCGCTCGTACAAACCGTTTTACAGATTCGGCCCGCCGGTGATAAAATGCAGATATTCACAGGCGGACATCGCCGATGACAAGGAGCGCAGGCCATGCTGCAGAAGTGGAGCTTTCCGACCCGCTTGTTCGCGATCTATTCGCTTATCGTATTTCTGGTCATTCCGCTTTCCTCAATCGTCCTGTACCGGTATTACAAGTCGATCGCCTACCAGACGTTGTCCGAATCGTTCCAGTGGGAAGTGACGACGCTTGCCGAGCAGTTGGACAATGTCATCGTGTCGGCGGACGGGCTGGTTGTCAACACGCTGGTGAATCCTTCGATCGAGAACTGGATGAAAGAGCAGCCGGACACCAATTCGAACAACAAAGTCGTCAGCGTATTCAACAAAATGAGGCTGGATCTGGACATCGATCCGGACAGCTTTAACCGCATATCGATTATTAAAGATACGGGCATCTTTCTGACAGTGGGCTCCACCTCTCTCAACCGCGATCAGGCGAAGAAAAAAATCGCCGATCTGTCCTGGTTTGGCGATTTGCAGCAGCGGCCGCTTCTCGTGCTTCCGCCCCACCGGGACGACTGGGATTCGAAAGGGAAAATGATCGTGTCGGTCATCAGGGGCGGCGTGCCCGGTACGCTGCTCGAAGTGCAGATTCCGTTCTCCTATTTGGAGGCGATGCTGTTCAAAGGAAACTTTGCTACAAACGGGAACCATGTGGTGTTATACGACGAAAATAACCGGATCATTTATCCGACAACCGAGCAGGAGCCGCCTCCGGGGCAAAATATAACCGCAGAGAGCAGGATCAACCACGCGGGATGGCGGGTGGAGGTAACCCAGCCGATGGAGCTGCTGCTGAAATCGGTGCGGGAAACCGGTTACTGGATGGCCGCGATCGCCGGAGGCTTGTCGCTCGTCTCGTTGGTCATGATCTATTTCTTCACGACCAGAACGACGAAACCGCTCGTGCGGCTCAGCCAGGCGATGGCGCAAGTGCCCGGGGACGCGGGGACGAACGAGCAGTTGTCCAAGCTGTTCGAGAAAATAGACGGGGGGGACACCCATAACGAGGTCGTCCATCTGTATCGCGCGTTCCAAAGCATGCTGGAGCGGATGGAGGAATCCAAGCAGCAGGCGGTGGAGGCGCGTTCCCGGGAGTTTCAGGCGCAGTTTCTCGCCCTTCAGGCGCAGATGAATCCGCACTTTCTGTATAATACGCTGACGTTGATCGGCATGCTGGGCATGGAGGATGGGAACGACGAGATATTGAAAATTACGAGCGAGCTCGTCCAAATGCTCCGGTACATCACGTACGACAGCCGGGAGCTTGTCACGTTGAAGGAAGAGATAGACCATGCGCTCTGTTATCTGGATATTATGAAGACGCGCTATCGGGACCATCTCGTGTTCGATGTTCACTTGGAGGGGGACCTGACCGCGGTTCGCGTACCCAAGCTTACGGTGCAGCCTTTCGTGGAAAACTGCGTCAAGCACGGCTTTGCGAAGAAGAAATACCCGTGGCGCATCGAACTCGACGTAGCTGTAACGGATACGGGATGGAAGGTGCAAATCCGGGATGACGGGGACGGGTTCAGCGCCGACTATTTGCAGAAGTTCGCGGGCAATCGGGGCAAGCTCGGCAGGCTCGATCTGTATGCGGAGGGCGGCGGCGTGGGCATGTTGAATACGTACATCAGATTGTATCACACGTTCGGGAGCAAGCTGCAATTCGCGCTCTCGAACAATGAAGCCGGCGGCGCTTCCGTATATTTGGGACTCGAGACGGAGGTGGCGACCGATGTTAAAAATATTGCTGGTTGACGACGAGGTAGCCCTATGCAAAGGGATGAAAAAGCTCATCCAAAAAGCGGATGCCGACAGCGTGGTGGAGGAGGCTTACGACGGGATCGAAGCTCTCGACATGATGAAGGAGTTCGATCCGGATATACTGCTGACCGACATGAGGATGCCGCGAATGGACGGACTGCAGCTGCTCCGCGAGGCGAAAGCGCGGAAGCCCGGACTGTTGACGGCCGTAGTCAGCGCCTATTCCGATTATGAGTATATACGGGAAGCTTTGCGGATGAACGCCTCGGATTATTTATTAAAGCCGGCGACGGCCGGCGATCTTCAAGAGCTGCTGCACAGGCTGAAGCTGAGGTTCCGGCAGGAAGCGATCAAGAAGGAGCAAGATTTTCTCGGATTGCTCCTGCAAGGCTTGCCTGCGGACGATTGTCCCGCTTCGCTGCGCTATTCCCACTACACGCTGCTGCTCGTATGCGCCGGACCGTATATCAACGGCGTTACGGATCTGTATCCGGGAGGCGGGCTATGGCAGTCTCCGCTGTTCGAGGATTGCACGGAACGATGCAAGGGGCTGGACCTTCGCCATTGGATGCTAAACGGCGAAAGACCGAATGAGCGGCTGCTATTGCTTGCAACGAATGCAGGCGATGCGGAAGTACGCATCCGGTCGTTCGTGGACGGTTTCATGGGCACCATCAGGAGCCGGAAAAAGCCTGTAACCGTCGTTGCGGGAACGGGCTTGTCGCTCTATCAGTTGTATGCGACGAGCAAGCGTCTGCGAAGGGAGCTTCTCCACTTCCTCGTCTTCGGGAAGTCGAATATGCTGCAGCTGAAGGATTCCGGCTCGAGGAAAACGGATGCCGCGCGCAAGTTTGCCAAGGAAACGGCCACGGTGATGGAAGTTATCGAGCATAAGCGGTATGACTTGTTCGCGGAGGAGCTGAGCGCTCTGCTGTCGAGCTGGGAGAGCGGCGAGGCGACCCAGTACGTCATTCAACAGACGCTGTTCCGCATATTGGCCGAGCTCGGAGATCGCGGGCTGGAGAGGCAGATCGATTTGGAGATGCTGGTCTCCCACTCGCTTGGCTACGCCGAGCTGAAGCATCATGTTTCTTTATTGTTCGACGATTTGTTCGAATCGCCGAATTTGACGGTCAAGTCCGTCCAGGTGAGCACGATCGTCGGCCAAGTGGAACAATATTTGAAGAAAAACTTCCGCCAGTCGATTACGTTGCAAAGCTTGTCGCAGGAGTTCGGACTGGTGCCCAACTATTTGAGCGTATTGTTCAAAAGGGAAGTAGGGATGACGCCGGTCGAATACTTGATGGAGTACCGGATCAAGGAGGCCAAGCGCATGATGGACGAACGGCCGGATCTGCTGCTCAAGCAAGTGGCAAGCGAGGTCGGGTACTCCGACCAGCTTTATTTTAGCCGCGTCTTTAAGAAGCAGACCGGACAATCTCCATCCGAATACGCCCATTCGCGGCAAAGATGACCGTAACGCCTTTTGAAAATTTCGCAGCCGGTGCCGGTTTGCGGAATTTTCCTTTTTTTTACCCGGCAACATGCATTCGTCCATATACAACTGCGATTTGTCTATTTTCCGTATGCCATTCCCTGTATATAATGACTGAAAGCGTTAACAAGGCGAGCGCGATCATCATATGGCATGGGATGTGTTACGGAGTGTACAGACTATACGCGAAGGTTAAGGATCCGGCGTTCCGAATAGGCCGCAAGATCATGAACAAAGACTTGATTTTCCTCATTCCGTTCGTCTATTTGTCTCTTAAAGTAAGATTGCAATATTTTTATTTTCTGGCGTCGCCGGGACAAAGCTTTCCACAGTCCGACGATTCCAAATGGTACATCCAATATGCATATACCCTCATAGCGGAAAAACGGATCGGCCTGCATATGAACGATCTGATGTATATGGGGTACAATGTGCTGCTGGCTTTGCTCCTTGCCGTATTCAAGGATCCTGTCACGGTCGTCTTCATCCAAGCCGTCGTCGCCGGTCTGTCCGTGATCCTCGTATATCAAATCTCGCGAATGCTGTTCAACAGGTTGACGGCCGTTATCGCCTCCTACCTGTATTGCTACCATACGTGGGGCATTACGCTCTGGTCCATGTACGTCTTGGCCGACAGCTTCTTTATCAGCCTGCTGCTGTTATGCGTGTACCTCCTCCTCAAGTGCAGGGAGTCGGATAAGAAATTTTACAAAATCGCATTTGCAGCCAGCGCGTTATTGTTGGCCGTATTCAAACCGACCGGTCTTCTCGCGGTTGCTTTTATCTTGCTGTATATCGTGATCGGCATGCGCAAGGCGATGCTCGTGAAAGTCGTCAAAAAGGTTTGGGTCCCGCTGGCAAGCTGCGCGGCTCTAGCCGTCGCGGCCGGTCTAATTCTCCTCCTGTCCGGCAAGCTGGATCCCCTTATCGCATCCGTGCAGCTTAACGTCAAAATGGTATTGTACAATATTTACGCCAAGGGATGGATTTACGACAGCGCTTCCCCTTTCGACCATCCGTTCAAGCCGGATTACGATATCGACATTATGAACAGTCTGGCCGTAAGCTTCATCGTTAACAATTGGGACCATGTTTCCGTCCTTTATGCGAAAAGGATGATCGCGTTCCTCGGAAGATGGGTGTGGCAGACGGATCTGACATCGATCAGGGGCATTGTCAGCTTCGCGGAGAACATGCTTCCTACTATACTGTTCATAACCGGTATCGTAGTATCGATGACGAACGAGCTGTTTCGAAAAGCTTCTATCATTTGGCTTATGGTGCTTGCCGTATTTTTGTTTTGCATCGTTTTCTTTATCGACGGCATGTACAGATACAAGGCGCCGGCCATTCCTTTTATTACGATCGGGGCCGCGTACGGAGCGGACAGAGTCATCCGCGGCGTCCTGTTCGTTGCGAGATCGGGCGTGCGACTGTGGGGGGCGATACGCAGAAGGGGGCACGCCTCGTATAGCTCCGGAATGCCGCCCATAAGCGGCAAATAGCATAGTATCACGGGAAACGCGGGCGATTGCCCGCGTTTTTTTAGTGCGCCACGCATGGCGATTAGCTAGGCGGTGAAAGTCCGCTGTGGGGGCTTGTGTCGAAGTATTGTCGAGAACCATCAAAGACGGGCGAGTCATCTCGCTCATCCACAAGTACCTGAGAGCTGGCGTCGTTCTGAAGCACCGATTTGAGGAAACGGAAGTCGGCGTACCGCAGGGCGGCAACCTCAGTCCAATACTTAGCAATCTTGACCAAGAAAAACAACCGAAAATCGCGGTCACTCACCTTTGAAATACGTCGATAGACGTTTTTTTTAACGAAAAAGAAAGTTTAACAAAAGAAAGTTTAACAAAAGAAAGTTTAACTTCGCTAAAGCGATAAAGCGGAGTGCGACTTTCTTTATCAAGAAAAGCTGCATCTTACGTGGAGTCATTCGCCGTGATCAAGAAAAGCTGCATCTTACGCAAAGTCATTCGCCGTGGAGAAGGCTTCGTCTAGAAGCTTTTCCTACCCCCAAGCTTACGCGTACCGGCATAATGCGAAGCGGTTCTGTCCGGTTGGTTGTAACCGTACGGTTCGGTTATAACGGAACGTTTTTCCGTTATTGTCCGAAACTCCACTGTATGCCCGAGAATAACGGAACCGTGTTCCTTTATAACCGATGATGGTGAAGAAACGGGGCAAAATCCGCGAGATAGGGGAGCTCTGTTCCGTTATTGTGTCGTCGATAGCGGGATTTGGTGAAATTGCGTACCTATGTTCCGCTATTTTTCTATTCTGTAAAGCTCCAGGATAGAGGAGTGATAGGTTCTGTAGCAAAAATCCGAAAGGGAGGCAGGTCGAACGGAATTGCTAGGTATCCCCCCTTTTTCATAGAAAGCCCGTTCCTATGCGATTTTGCTGCATATACTTGGTACATGCTTGAATTCTTAATCTAGTGAATTACGGATTAAGAGAAGCAAATTTTACAAGATGGAAGGTGACCGAAAAGCATGGCTTACGACCTTATCGTGAACGGTGATTTTGAGACGGGTTCTTTAAGTCCATGGGTGACCCTCAACACGAGCATCACGACGATCAGCACGCATACCGGTATGTATTCGGCTCTTTTGCAAGGCGGAGATGTCGATGCGGTATTGTCGCAGTATGTGGCTGTTGAACCGGGGGAGACCTTGGGGCTTATGGCTTCTATGGCTGCTGCAGGATCGGGTTCAAATCCGCTCGTGCTCGTTACGGTGAGCTACTATGACGATGCCTTTAATTATTATGGTTATACCGTCATAGATGTCATCTACGAGGGAAGATTGCCGAACGGCCTTGACGGTCAATGGCTGACTTTATATCCTCAAACGGAAATAGCGGTCCCATTGGGCGCCACGCAAGCGCTGCTCGTGTTTAACAAAATCGCTACGCCGGGCTCGGCCGATGTTCTGATCGATAGCGTTCAATTGAATGAGTTGGGCGGAGGCGGCGGAGCAACTGGTGCAACTGGAGCAACTGGAGCGACGGGAGCGACCGGAGAAGCAGGTCCGGCAGGAGC
>NZ_VDCQ01000096.1 GCF_006265175.1 Paenibacillus hemerocallicola
CTTCGCAAGCCCGGCAGTGACGGGAACGGTGAACGAGGCGACCTATACCGTCGCTATAACCGTGCCATACGGCACGAATGTCACTGCACTGACGCCGACGATTTCGTTTAGGGGTGCGAGCATCTCGCCGAATAGCGGCGTGTCGCAGAACTTCACCAGCCCAGTGATCTACACGGTCACTGCTGCGGACAACACCACGCAGAATTACGTGGTGACGGTGACGGCCGCCGCCAACCCGGCTCCTGCGATTCCGCAACATTTGACTGCGGATGGCGCGAACAGCCAAGTCACTTTAAACTGGGATACTGTGACGGGCGCAACCTATTACAGTGTGTACCTATCAACCGTTCAAGGCCTGTTTACCGAACCGGCAGACGCAACAGTAACGGGTGCGACGTACAACATAACCGGGCTAACGAACGGCACGACGTATTATTTTATCGTAAAAGCCGGCAATTCAGGAGGCTTGAGTGCGGCGTCGAATGAAGCCATCGCCACACCCGCTGCCGTTCCTGACGCACCTATACATGTGACAGCCGTTGCCGGGGATGGGCAGGCAAACGTTTCTTTTACGGCACCGACCGATCACGGCGGTTATGCCATCACCAGCTATGAAGTGACCGCTTCAACGGGAGGCATCGTGCGAAGCGGAGCCTCCAGCCCAATCACGGTCACCGGCCTGACCAATGGCGTAAGTTACACCTTTACCGTAAAAGCGATCAATCAAGTCGGAAGAAGCATGGCTTCTGCTGCATCCAACGCAGTCATCCCAAGTTCCCCGTCCGGCGGCGGCAACAACAACGATGACGACGACAACAGCAGCAGCAATAATAGCAACAGCGAGACTGTAGCTCCATTGGCAGACATCCTTCTTAACCATCAAGTGATCCATGCGGGAGCGGTAACCACAACGGATCACGATCACACGATGCTGACGATAGTTGTCGATCAGACCAAGCTTGAGAATCGACTTGCAGCGGAAGAGCAAGGCGTGATCATCACATATCGGGCCAACTCAAGCTTTGATAGGGTTGTGGCTGAAATGGACGGCCAATGGGTCAAAAGCATGGTAAAAAAGCAAGCTGTCATCACTCTCAAAACCGACCAGGCCTCGTATGTGTTGCCAGTGCAGCAAATCAACATCGAAGCTCTAGCCAGCCAGGTTGGCGAATCGGTCGCCTTGCAGGACATCAAACTAAAAATAGAGATTAATACGCAGTTTGCACAGGACAAGGCTAAAACGATAGAAGAAGCCGTATCCAAAGGCATGTTCACCCTCCTCGCGCCGCCGATTGAATTTATCATCCAGGCGACCTACGGAGATGCAACAGTCGTGGTTTCGAAGTTCAACACCTTCCTGGAACATTGGGTTGCGATCCCGGATAACGTGAACCCGGATTCGGTTACAACAGCCGTAGTCGTTGAACCGGATGGTATCTTCCGCACTGTACCAACCCAAGTCGCTGTGATTGAAGGCCAGCTTTACGCGAAAGTCAATAGCCTGACCAACGGCACGTTCGCCATTGTATCTCATTCTACAGAATTCAGTGATGTGACGAGCCATTGGGCCGAACAGTCCATCCGCGATATGGGTGCGCGGATGATCGTCATGGGTGCGGGAAACAACTCGTATGAGCCGGATCGGGAGATTACCCGCGCGGAGTTTGCCGCCATTCTCGTTCGCGGATTAGGACTGCCTTTGGAGAATGGGGCCGCTCCATTCTCGGATATTCCCCCGGCGGCTTGGTTCAACAATGTCGTGCATACAGCGTATACCTATCACTTGCTTGCCGGCTTTGAAGACGGAACGTTTCATCCGAAGGATACGATCACTCGCGAGCAAGCGATGTTAATGATATCCAGAGCAATGACGCTCACGGGACTGAAAGCTAATCTGCCCGGCCAATCGGTAGACGAAGCGCTTCTTCCGTATACGGATGCGGCTTCTGCCTCCGACTGGGCGCTGGGCGGAATTGCAGATAGTATCCAGGCAGGAGTCATACAGGGGAAAAGCGGCGCAAAGCTTGCACCACAGGACTTCGTGACGAGAGCCGAGGTTGCAACCATCGTGCAACGCCTGCTTCAGCTTTCCGATCTAATCTGATATTCGCTAACTTGAGGTTATCCCGCACGTGCTTATCGGCGTGCAGGATAACCTTATTTCCCCATAAGAGGGATGCCGGCTGGCCAATAGCCATTCCCGCCTCTCATTTGACCGACGCCACATTGCAGCCGTTCGCTTCGGACTTCAATAGGCCACACATTTAGCGAACCTTTCTCGAACCCAAGAGGGTTCTTTTTATTCGGGTTAAAATGAAAAAGCCGCCCCTGTTGACACAAGAAGCGACCTTGGCGAATCACCGACCCACCCATTCCAAATACTTTACTTTCTCTTTGCAGGTCTCCACTTGAAGCCGCAATTCATACAGCCGTTTACGATTTCATTTCTTCCAATGAACCCGACTAAAATACTTGTCGGTAATGAAAGAAACAGCAAAATCATTCCTATAACACCGAAGGCCCCGGCTACTGAAGAGCTAGAACTGGAGCTTATGCCGTACCACATATAAACAGTGACAAAAACAATCGATAGTATGCCAATAAAAATAATGCTACCGAGGGTTTTGAACATGTTTGCAAAACTGTAACCTCTCTTATTGGCTACAATCTGCGTTGACTTGCATTTTCGGCAAGTAACCGTATTTTTGCTTGTGTGTTCAGTATGATTTCCCGCTCCCGCCGATGGAGTGGCTGATACTCTGTTTATTGGGCTACTAGCCGCTTTTGCTTGACCATTGGCCGTTCTATTACCTTGAGGTGCGGTTGGCGGCCTGTTCTGCGGATTTAGTGTCGTTCTGTCTGTACGTTGCACTTCTCCTGACTCCTTTCAGTGAGTTATAGGTATATTGAACTATTCGATGTGATTTTTCAATATCCTCCTGTGCTAAAATCATATTTGTCGCACCTTTCGACATAGATGGGGCGACCACGAATAGTAGAGGGACGACGGAATGAAATCGAGGGAATCTTTACTGGTCACTGAGATACCTTCAGCCATCATTCGGTTTAACCGGATCCGACTCTGTATTTGACCTTGCCACCATCTCATCGCCGGGCGAAACGGGAACTGCCAACAAAGCTAATACAAGCTGTGCCCCATCCTTAATACCTTGCAAATACAAACGTTCATTCTCCATAGCCAGCTTAAAATGATGCTTGTCCTCCCAGTCCATAAATTCCGGCGCCCCCATTTTATCCATGCCAGAAAACAAAGCATCATAAGCCAAGCTCTCTTCGATACGAAATTTGCGCAGATCGGAATGACGTTCGATTTGAGCCAAAACGTGTTCCGACCGTCGCTGAATGGCACTTCGAAACCATGACGGGAATTCCATCTATGTAACCTCCTCCACAAGTGCGTTCTATCTTATCTGTCGTTGAAGCCAACCCTTCGGTGTAATTGGACTATCAGTTCATCCACTTTCCTACTTTGAGCTTGAACCGCGTCATTCTCGAACAAAGGGATTCCATTCTCCAGTGATTCGTTTCCAAGTTGATTTAACTTTCGTTTCTCGTCCTCAAATTGCTCAACCCAATTCTTCATGCAGGCATCTCTCCGTTCGCTCTCAATATATGATGATTACGGAAAAGAAAATGGAATGAGAAAGGAAGCGGCCTGGACAGATTATTTGCTGCTCTCTCGTTTAACAGACCGTATTTGTCCCGTATCTTGTTAGAATATATTGGGCATCCTTAAAGATAATACCTTTAAAACTACTTAAAATAGTACCTTTAAAACTCATTAAAGTCAATTCTAAACTCCTCCATAATAGGAACTAATAACTCCAGATCATACTGTTTTGGAAAGGGATCTAACATGCGTGGTTACGACAAAAAGGCGGTAGGGGAACGTATTCGGGCACAACGAAAAGCTCTGGACATCTCTCAGGAGGATTTTGCAGAACGGATAGGTCGGGTGCCCAAGTTTTGCGCCGATATTGAACGCGGTCAAGCCGGTATGTCCATTGAAACAATGCTGAGTATCTGTTCTCTTTTGAAGTTGTCTCCCAATGAACTTCTCTTCGGAAGCTCGACCTCAACCAAGCTTCATGATGAAACGCAATTGATTATCGCTGCCCTGAATCAATGTACGGAGAAGCAACGCAGGGATGCCTATGCTCTCTTGAAGTTGTTTCTTACCGCGATTCGTTAAGAATACCTGATCTTCACCTAAATCCTTTCTCATCTCTTCTCATTTTCTGTGGGAGCATTAGCGCAAATATAAGAAGGCTCTACACCTCGTCCCCTTCATTCCTGCTGAAATAGACAAGCCGCGCGCCAAAACGCGAGCAAATCCTCCTCCTCCTCCAACTCTCCGTTTTTCTATCCGGATCGAATCGATAAGCATTTGCCGTAGAGGCTATCTTCCTTGCGGGGACATTTCTCTAAATAGAGTTTACAGATCCGAATACAGCTTTCAGCAGTTTACGGAGGAGTCAGCATGATCATAAGAACAAAACTTCATATCCCCCATGTGCGTAACGCTCTGGTATCCCGTCCGCGGCTGATCCGCAAACTGGATGAAGGGCTGGAGGCCAAATTAACGCTTGTTTCGGCGCAGGCCGGTTACGGAAAAACGACAGCGTTAAGCGAATGGGTTAAACAATGCGGCGCGCTTGCGGCGTGGGTCTCGCTGGATAAGCTGGATAACGATTATATTCAGTTCTGGAGCTATGTAACGGCTTCTATTCGGGAGAGGGTTCCGGGCTTTGGCCAAACGGTCGATCACGTTCTTGTTAAAGGGCCTCCAGCGTCGTTGGAGTATGCAATCCCGGCGTTACTGAATGAGCTGGATCAATTAACCGGCGAACTGGTCATCATCCTGGACGATTATCATTTCATCGAACTTCCTGAGATTCACCGTTCCCTGAACGATCTGCTCGAGCACTTGCCGCCCCATATTCATCTCTATATAGCAAGCCGTACCGATTTGACGATACCTACTGCCCGGCTTCTGGCTAAAGGCGAATACCATCGCATTCAAGTGCAGGATTTGCGGTTTCAATTGGATGAGGGCGTTGTCTTTTTTCGGGATACTACGGATTTGGTGCTGACCAAAGAGCAAGTGACGGAGTTGTTCGATCATACGGAAGGCTGGATCAGCGGCTTGCGGCTGGCGGCGATCTCCCTGAAGCGAAGCGATAATATAGCCGAGACGATTCACCGATTTAGCGGTCGGCAGCATCATATCTCCGATTATTTGTTGGAAGAAGTTCTTCATTACCAATCCGAGCCTACGCTTGCGTTTCTATTGGAAACGTCCGTATTAAACCGCATGAACGAATCCTTATGCCAGGCTGTAACGGGCCAGAAGAACAGTCAGGAACAATTGGAGCGATTGGAGAAGCTGAATTTATTTATTATTCCGCTGGATGATCATCGGGGGTGGTACCGGTATCATCATTTGCTATCCGACTTTTTGCAGCAGCACTTGTTCACAAGAGACCGGGACCAATGGATGAAGGTGCACCGGCGTGCGGCGAATTGGCTGGAGCATCATGGATTTGACGATGAGGCGGAGGAGCATTATTTAGAAGGGGAGCAGTTTGCAGACGCCGTAAGGCTAATTGAGAAAAATTTGCCTACTTTGGTGCAATCGAAAAGCATTGCGCTCCATAGATGGGTCTCCAGATTGCCGGAAAACGCCTTTGCGGAGAAGCCCATGATTGAAATGTTCTATATATCGGTACTTCTGGGGGTCGGCGAATGGAAAGCGGCCATTAGGAGGATCGAGCAAGCCCGAATCCGATTTCAAGCGCTGCAGGGGAAAGTAAGCGATGCGGAATGGAACCAGACAATGGGCAACATTTACTTCTTCTGTTCGGTCGCTTCTTATCTTCAAAAGGATTTGAAGCAAATGTCGGCCTATTTCGAGCTGGTAGAACGGTATATGCCGGAAGGCAGCTTCTTTCAAACGATGGGACGCAACAGATATCAAGGTTATGACTTGTTTGATGACCACTTGGCGTTTCTGAACGATCTTTATCTGGGGGACGAATTCCTGCTGAAGTGGATTTCCATATGGGGCAAGAAGGAGAAATACCCTTTTGTCGGACTTTTGTACGCTTCCTATAGCAAACTGCTGTATGAGTGGAACCGGTTGGAAGAAGCAGATGGGTATGTGCGCCAAGTACTGGGTCGTCCAGATATGCTGCCCTTCGCGCGGATCCTCATTCAACTAGCCATTAGCGCTTCGAGGATTCAGCAGGCATTGGGAAACTCCGAGCGGGCTTCGGAGCTGCTGGTTCAGTTGAAGTCGCAAATCGACTCCCCGGACTATGAATTATTTGTGTTAAAAATCGAAGCGGAACAAGCATGTCTGTCCGTGCGGCAAGGCTCCATGCAAGATGCGCTGGATTGGTTGCAAAGGTGCGGTCTGGCGCCTGCGGATGAGCTTACGCTGAATCACGTGCCGGAGTATATGGCTTTGGCCAGAGTACTGGGGGAAAGCGGTCGGCTGGAGGAAGCGTTGGAGCTGTTGGTGCGGTTGAATCGTTTATTAATGAAGGAGGATCGGCTCCGGGATCGGATCAAGGTGCTCATTCTGCGAAGCTTGACCTTTCAGAGACAGGGACTGCCGGAGGCTGCCTTTGCCGAGCTGGAGACGGCTTTGGACTTGTCGGCAGAGCAGGGGTACATTCGCAGCTATTTGGACGAAGGCGAACTAATGGCCAAGCTGCTCTCCGATTATGTAAAGGTACGAGGCAACCGCTTAAGCCATTCCTCTCCGGCGTCTCTGACCTATGCGAGGCGACTGCTGCAAGCATGGAATACGGCATCGGCCAAAGAACCTTCGGATAAAGAACGTCTAACCGAGCAGGAGACGAACGTATTACGGTTCATGGCGGAAGGCTTGTCGAACAAGGAGATCGCTCCTCGTCTGAACATCTCGGCTGAAACCGTAAAGTTTCATCTTAAAAACATATACAGAAAGCTGGGAGCGAAAAACCGCATACAGGCGCTGCAGCGTGCGGCAGAGCTGATGATGACGGTTGAATAGCGCTTATGCCAATGGAACTCCCCGATCGGGGAGTTATTTTTTTGCGAGATTAGTCTTATAGTAATAGAAACTGCTAGAGAACTATTAAGGAGCACTAAATGCCCTATTACCATTTTGATGAAATATGGACGCCTCTTACATTCGTCGGCATTCGTCTGTTTCGGGATAATGAAAGTGGCATATGGATCAAGTTCTGGGGCACGAAAAGGCGCCGGATCCGAGCGATAGATGCCTAATTAAAAAACTTAGCTGCCCTGATCTAGTGATAAACGACGGGCGTGTGGTTAGGTGAGACGGATGAACTTGTACCGCTGAGGTACATGCCGAAGCAGCCGCCTTTACAGCATGCGCATACCTTTTCTGTGGTATAATGGAAGTGTAAAATCGTTGGCCATTCGCAAGCAGTTGGAGTTGAGACGATGAGCGACCTTTTGGAACCGACTGTGGACTTTGTGTTTAAACAAATCTTCGGAAGCGAAGAAAACAAAGACGAAGTATTGCTTAATTTTCTGAACGAAGCATTGCGGGAGACCGAGCCAAAGCCGTTTGTCAGCCTGACGTTGCTTAATCCGCAGATGGACAAAAATGCACTGACTGATAAGCAAGCCATATTGGATGTCCGTGCTCAAAACGAAGATGGGAAACAGGTGAATCTGGAGATCCAGGTTACGAATAAATATGATATGCCGAAGCGCAGCTTGTATTAATCAGCGAAAATGTAGAAGCTGGGGCTGAAACCCCGCAAGATGGATGACCGGCTCGTAAATTGGCTGATGTTCATTAACGGCGCACCTAAAGACAGATGGGAGGAATTGGCGATGGAGACGCCTGGGTTGAAAAAAGCGATGACAACGCTGGAATTTCTAAGCCAGAACAAGGAAGCGAGAATGCTTTACGATATGCGAAAAAAAGCGCTTCTCGATGAGCAATCCGCCTTGGATTATGCGGAATCTCGAGGCCGAGTGGAAGGCAAGGCGGAGAGGGATAAGGAGATTGTTGCAAGCATGCTGAAGAAAGGCTTGTCCGTTTCCCTCATTGCCGAGGTAACAGGCTTATCCGAGGCGGAAATTGAGACGCTAAACAATCAGCTCCATTAAAATTAGATATCCATAATGAAATGAACCGAGGATCAGAGCTCTGCTCTGGTCTTTTTTTCAATTGGCCAATGCACTTCGGTATGCAAAAGGTTTCTAGGAAGGTTCCGTTTACTTGTTGGGAACGAACCCCGTCTGCCACAGACGAACAAAGATTGGAGTCATGATTTCGGCTGACGAAAAGCGAAGGACCGTCGCATCGCGGGTATTTTGCGGCAGGCTGGAATAACGTTTAATAGGATTAAAAGATAAGGGGCACTTTATTCCGTCTTGATTTTGGAAATAGCAATCGATGAGAAATAGCCTTCCAACTATTGTGCCATACTCGATTTAGCATGAATTAGAATCCCGGGAGGAATTCGATGAATACCGACGCTCAGAAGCCTGCGGGACAAATGATGAAGTTTTCTGAAATGGGCATGGAGCAGTGCCTGAACAAAATGGCTGCAGCGCTGGCCAAAGCGAGGTAGAGAACCAATATGGCCGAACAACTTGCCGCTGAGCAGTCCCTTATTGGATGGGGACTGCTTTTTTTGACCTCTCCTTATAACGACCGGGCAAGGCGGAATCCAAGATCGTCGATGCTAAAGGTCGGATGGCTGCGACGACGGCATGAAGCCCCACACCCCCGGGCCTCCTCAGCCCAGCTGCCTCCGCGGAAAATTCGGTAGGATCCATATACTTTTTCGTCGTATAAATCCCAACACCACTCCCAAGTGTTTCCCAACATGTCATAGAGACCCCATGCATTCGGTTCCTTTTGTCCTACAGCATGGAGTTCGCCTCCAGAATTTTCACTATACCAAGCAATCTTATCGATCTCTCCATACCTATACCCTGTAGTCCCCGCCTTGCAGGCGTACTGCCACTCCGCTTCCGAAGGAAGGCGATAACCGTCGGCGTTCCAGTCGCAGATCACCTCTTCACTGTTGCCGGTTATGGAATAACACTCTTGCAATCCGGCTTTCCGGGAAAGCAGATTGCAGAATGAAATGGCGTCGTTCCAAGAAATAGTCACAACCGGCTTTTGCGCTTCATCTACCGCAACAGCGGATTGGTTGGTAATCGCATTATAAAGCTCGGTCTTTACGGGATAAGGTGCCAGAAGGAACGGGTTTATTTCGACTTTCCAAGTACGTTTGATTCTATCGTCTCTTAGCTCAATTTCCCCGCCCGGGATGCGTATCATCGGGTAATCGATCTCGCTCTTTCCGGCATCAGCCACTCTGCCTGCCTCCTAACGGATATTGGACACTCTTACAGAAGCTTAGCCTTATCGCCATCCAGAAGCAACCTTGAGGTATCCAAAGAGATTCGTCCGGCTGCGATGGAGCAATATGTGATTCAGTGGGCGCTGAACGAAATTGAGCCTATTTTGAAAGGAATCGACTACAGTTGAACTTGAATCACCTGGAAGCAGTCGCTAAGACTGCTTTTTTGTTGCTATAATCGAATCTGACAGGCAGTAGATAAAGGGTTGGTTTACGGATGATTCGGGAGGAAAACATGCCGCACAAAATACGTATTCACATGCTTCAGGCCGAGCAAGGAGATGCCTTCCTGATCAGCTGCGGGACGGATGCCGATAGGAAGCATATTCTGGTCGACGGCGGCACGAAGAAGACCTATGGCGAGCTGCACCGACTGCTGGAGCCGATGGGGAAGCGGGGCGAGAGGCTGGATCTGCTGATGGTCACCCATATCGATAACGACCATATCGGCGGGATTATCGAGCTTCTGGAGAACAATGGTCCGGCGGAGTCGCCTCAACTCATTCCGATCGCCGACATATGGCACAATGCCTATTTGCAGCTGCAATTTCCGAAAGAGCATAGGATCGCGGAGCACCAACGCAAAATAGCGGAACGGCTGATTGCCGGAGGCGACGGTACCGGCGGGGACGGTAAAGGCGAGATTAGCGCCAGGCAGGGCTCGACGCTAGGGGCTCTCCTTTATGAAAATAAATACAATTGGAACCGCTGCACGGAGGGCAAAGCCGTCCACAGGGACAGTTTGCCCGTATTTTCGCTGTCCGACGATATTTGTCTGCGGATGCTTTCCTCTACGAAGGAGGGGCTGGAGAAGCTGGGCAAGGACTGGCTGAACAAGCTTTACGATCAAAATTATGTGGGGAAGCCCGGGACGGACGCTTTATTTGACGACGCTTACGAAATGATGCTCCGAAGGATGGAGGAGCAACGGAAAGCGAACAAGCGGAAGAAACAAAGCATCAGCCACGCGCCCGCGACGTGGGACTCCTTTAAAGAAGAGGAAGTTGAAGAGGATGACGGAGTCGCCAACGGCAGCTCCCTTGCGTTCGTCCTGGAGTATAGGAAGGAGAAGCGGCTGTTGTATTTGGGCGACGCCCATCCTTCCGTTATCGTGGAGGGACTGCGTTGCCATTATGCGGACGAGCAGCCGCCGTATACGTTCAAGGCTATCAAGGTGTCGCACCATGGCAGCGGCCGCAATACCATTCCCAAGCTATTGGACGTCGTTGATGCAGATTTCTATTTCTTGTCCACGAACGGCAAATACGGTCACCCGGACATAAGCACTTTGGTTCGGATCGTCGATCGTCCGGGAAGAGAGAGGACGCTGCTCTTTAATTACGAGACCGATTCGGTGGCGTATATGCGCGGGCAGCAGGCCAGGCAGCAAGAACGGGGAGTTCATTTCCGGACCGAAGTCACTACATATTTTGAAATATAGGCAGGCGTGGTGCGTGCGAATGAGAGAAGATCAGATCAAATCAACTACCGGCAAAATCGTAAGAAGGGGCTCGAACGGCGGCATTATCAAAACGGGCACGGCATTACTCCTTGATCCGTATACCGCACTTACGGCAAGGCATATATTCGGGCCGGTACATGAAAGCGAAGGGCAAGCCTACGTGGAGCTGCAGGGCGGAGAGCAGGTGTACATGGAATTTCCGCATTTGAAGGACAGGCAGCCGATCCGAGTCTCGGGCGTCGTCGCTTGCCCCGAACCGCATCTGGACGTAGCTCTCGTCAAACTGGATATGCCGGCTCCCGAAGAGTTGCCTTACCCGAAGCTCTACGGCGTCAGTCCGGGCACCGGTGCCCGGTATCAAGGCCACGGCTTTCCGAAAGACCGGCCGAGCGGCTGCTTGCTTGCAGGGGAAGTCATCGAGCAGTATGAGAGTTACGAGCAAAATAATGTAGAGCTCAGCAGCGACAGAGGCAACGGCTTTGATTATAGCGGGGCATCCGGTTCGCCGTTGTACATAGCGGGTGGAGTATACGGGATCCTGCTTGTTCAGGACTCGGGCAATGCGCTTGGGGCGCTTACTCTGAGCGAATGCGCTGAATTTCTAAGCTTGCATGGCGTTGCCGTCGAAGCCTTCGCTCCGCTGCACCCGTCGGAGGAGGCGATTCTCGCTCATTTATTGCCTCTTGCCCAGGTCGGGATCGACAAAAATGAAGACTTGCCTTACATGGAGACCTTTGCCCACTGGAGCTATGTAACGGACCTTTATCGGGAGCAGGACGCGAAGGCAGCCGATGCGCTCAAGCTGGAGGAGATGGCAGGAGCCTTTTTCTCGGAAGGGGAGCCCGGTCGCAAGGAACGGATTTTGTATGTTGTCGCCGATTTTGGCAAAGGGAAATCGACCTTTCTCCGGCATTACGCCGCGAAGCTTGCGCGACAGTACAAGCAGGATCGTCAAGGCGATTTTCCGATCTATTTCAATCTCCGGGATTTTAAGAAATACGATTCGTATGAGCACATTAGCTTAAGCAAGCTGGGATGCGTCGGGGAATTTTTGAAAGACAGCTGCAATTACGACTTCGATCACGGGAACGACCATCCGCTGGTTGACAAGCCAGTTGTGCTGCTGGTGGATTCGTTGGACGAATGCGGCTCGCTTGCGCCTCAGGCTATCAAGAAAGTGATCCAATCCGTGAAAATGATCAGAAGTAAATTTAAGACGGTCAAGATGATCGTGACCTCGAGGCCGATTCCGAACGCATTGGAGCAAGTTATCAAAGAAAACGAGACCGTAAACGATACGTGGACCTATGCGGCGATCTATGGGTTTATTCCGGAGCAATTCGCCGAATATATGAGCATGTTGAGAGAGAAGCTGGAGAGCCAATCCGCCTATCCCTATAATCAGGAACTATTGGACGTTCTCGCATCCGGCATCGATATATACGGCAAGTTTCAGGAGGTTTTGGATGCGAAGGAGCTGACGCGGCCGATTTTGGCTTACATGCTGTTCAAGCTTCTGGAGCAGGACTACGAAATCCAAAGGGACAGCAGGCTAGGGGTGTATTTATCGTTTATCAACCTTCTGACCAAGGACGCGAAGCATGTGCATGATGAGAGAAAGCCCGACTCGGCGTTATCGTATCCGGAGCAGCTGTCTTACCGGAATTTGCTGTACGCGACGGCGGTCATGTGGATGAAAAACCGGCATATCGGCGGGGGCGGCTTTCTGCGGCTTGGCGACCTTACCGACGTTCTGGGAGAGGATGCGGCGCTTGTTGAGTTTATGTCGCATTCGTATTTCAAGCACGACAACGATACGTATTATTTCAATCACCAGTCCTTTGCGGAAATCATTTTGGCCGAATACTATATCCGGGTCTTATTGTGGGCTGCGATCGAGGGGCGAGCCTTGAATGAGGTGCGACCGTATCTAAATATCGGGACTCCTACCACGCAAACGATGGCCTTCGTCAAAGGGCTGCTCCAGCTGCTTGCGGATGCCACGGCGAATGCAAGCCATGCAGACCCGGCGGAGCTGGGGAAAATAAGAAAATCGCTGTTCCCGCTCATTGCTACGCTCGGCATCAAGAAGTTCAACAGCCTCCCGGGGCAGTCGAACGAGAAAAATTATTTATTTTCATCATCCGTCCATGACTATATTCGAGCGAGGCGATTGGAAGACTACACGGATGTTCCGGACTCTCTGCTCCGTGACCATTGGCCGATTGCTACGGAGCACCTTGTCAGATGCGTGGAGCTGTGCGCGGAGTTGGTCGACGAGGAAGAGGACTACGCATTCTTCGAAGCCGCGCCGATCCATACCTCCTATAGTCCCGTGTACAGGATTACGAAGAGGACGCGGGAGTTTGCCATCGATACCGACCGTTGGTTCGCCATATTGTCCGGTGTCACGTTATCCGGGCGGCTTCGGCTGGAACGGGACTTTCTCCGGCTGGTAGATTCGGAAACGCTTGGGGAGATGATGCGACTGTATCAGCTGGAATCGTCCTCCATCTGTCCGGAGTGGATCGAGGAGCTGCCCGGATGGGGGATGGAGAATCAATTGCCTTATGATTTGAAGGGAGCGAGCTTTTCTCCTACCTTGCTTGTACGCGAATGGGCGCTGCATAATGTAGACTTGACGGGAGCGGCTTTCTATCATACGGAGCTGGCGAAAGTATCCCTGTCTAAAACGAATCTGGACGGAGCGAGCTTCGATAATGTGTACGCCCGGGAGTTGGAGCTGTTCAGGTGTGACGGCAAGGGAGCGACGTTCAATAACTGCAGGCTGGAAAATATCGAACTGAAGCATTGCGACTTGCGCGGGGTGACGTTTCACGAAGCGTTTATGATCGGCGCTTCCTTCCATGATGTCGATTTGAGGGGAGCGGAGCTGACGGCGCTGTATATGATCGATATCGAGGATTTTACCGGAGTCAAGCTGGGCGGCAACCGGATCAGCATCATGATGGATCGGAAAAGCTTCGACCGGTGGCGGCGGGCATTCGGCAACTATTACGCCCGTTATGTCACCATGGCTGACGACTCGCAGATTGAATACCACTATGGGGTTTACAAGCGCAATACGGGGCGCGATAAACATAAGGAAATCATGACGCCGTGGACGCCGTCACTCACGCAAAAGAGCATGGGCACGTGAATGTTAACTAGTCAGGAAGCGACGCCCATATGCATGGATGGAATGGTTATGGGGTTTCTGTATCTTATTTGAAAATGATATAATAATGAGGAAAAGGCATAAACAATCGATCATGGATATAAAGGCCAAGACGGCGAAGGGCGAGCTTCTGAACATCAAGATGCAGTTGTTTAATCCGTATCACATGGAGAAGCGAACGCTGTTTTACTGGGCCGAGATGTATTACCATCAGATTCCAAAAGGAAGCAATTACAACACGTTGAAGAAATGCGTGACGATCAACATTTTGAATTATTCCTGCTTGCCTAATGACCGTTATCACAGTGTGTTTCATTTGCGGGAAGACCATACCGGGATTCCGCTTCTGGACGATATCGAGATTCACGTGATCGAGCTGGCGAAGCTGGATCGGCATTCGGTTCCGCTGGACAGGGGCGGTCTGGTCAATTGGCTGCTGTTCCTGCAGGGTGTGGACAAATCGAACTGGGAGGTGCTGAAGATGAATGAGCCGATGCTGAAAAAAGCGATGGATACGCTGGAATTTTTGAGCCAGGATGCCGCGGCCCGGATGGCTTATGACGCCCGAATGAAGGCATTGAGCGATGAGAAATCGCGTATAGAAGGCGCCCTGGAGGAAGGTATGGCGAAAGGGATCGAGAAGGGGATCGAGAAGGGGATCGAGAAAGGAATCGAGAAAGGGATTATGAAAGGCAAAGCAGAAACCGCGGTCAAGCTTCTTGCCTTGGGGATCGACATTCAGACTATTGCAGAGGCAACGGGAATGACGAGGGAAGAAATTGAAGCGTTAAGGCAAGTTCAATAGCAGCTCTCTTACCTTCACTACCCGAAGGCAGGGTGGGAACCGGTCGATTCCAGCCGATATGCGCCTAGCGTTTGCATGCTCCTATAACAAGATTACAAATAGGGTTGTAAAAGGAGAAAACCATGGAAGGAAACAAGCTCGCTTTTGAATCCATCGATGCTTATATCTCAAATTTTCCTCCCGAAGTTCAGGAGAAGCTGGAAACGCTAAGAAAAGTCATTCAAGAGTCGGCACCCGAGGCAACGGAAAAGATAAGTTATCAGATGCCTACCTTTGCCCTGCATGGAAATCTGGTGCATTTTGCCGCGTATGAGCGCCATATCGGATTTTATCCGGCTCCAAGCGGAATTCGTGCATTCGAACATGAATTGGCCGAATATAAAGGGGCGAAAGGGTCCGTGCAATTTCCTATGGAAAAGCCGCTGCCTTATGAATTAATAAGCAAAATCGTTAAATTTAGAGCGGCTGAGAATATAGAAAAAGCGGAAGAGAAATTAAAAAAGAAGAAAAAAGGCTGAAAGTAATCGGCATTGGATGGATGCAGGAAGTACTTCATGGCGAAACGAATCGAAGATAAAGGATATGCGAAGAGCGACGTGGATTGCGGCTACGTCGTTCTTTTTGTTTTTTCAAATGCGGTTGACTTTTTTATCGCGTCATGATATTACTAATTTAGTAATTTAGTAAATTAGTAAATGATAATCGAAAAAAGCGAGGTATCGAAATGATCGAACCTAATTCTAACGGATGCAACGACATCCGCGAATCCTATACAGTATCACCGGCCAGACCATGGACGGATGAGGAAAAGCAACTGGTGTGGAAAAAGCCGCAGTCGCATAAAGTAAGCGAAGAAGAACTGCGCATTTGCCGGGAGGTGAAGCGCAACTGGAATCGCGGCGAGATGAAGATCGCCAATATTTTATTGGAGGGGGACGCCGGTTCCGGGAAGACGCAGCTGGCCAAAGCGTTGTCGGCTAATTTCGGGCTGCCCTATACGAAGGTGACCTGCTTTGCCGATATGGACAAAACGGATATTATCGGCGCCATTTTGCCGGTGATTTCCTCGGAACGGTTAGAGAAGCTGGAGGACGAGGAGCAAAGCGTTTTGAAGGCGTTGTACGAGAGCGACGGTTTTCATAGCGCGACGGAAATATTGATGAACTCGTTGGGGCTTGCGCAGGAACAGGCCGCCTTAAAAATGAAGCAGCTCTTGAAGCGAGTCGCGGAACAGAGCGAGGGCGAGGCGGTGGAGTATCGATTTTACCCTTCCGAAATCGTGAACGCCTATAGAAATGGCTATTTGCTGGAGATCCAGGAGCCGACCGTAATTCGGGACGCCGCGGTATTAATGGCGTTAAATTCCGCCTTGGAATTAGACGGCAGCATCAACCTCCCTACGGAAATCATACGCAGGCATCCGGACTTCATAGCGGTCATTACGACCAACCGCGGTTATATAGGGTCCAGACCGCTAAACGAAGCGCTGCGCGACCGGGTTCAGCACACGGAGAAGATGGATCTGCCCACGAAAGCGATCATGATCGAGCGCGCGATGGCCAAAACCGGGTATACCGATCAGAAGGTGCTGGACGTTTTGGCGGATATTATGATTATGTTGGATAAAACGGCCAGAGCGAATGCGATTAAAGGCGTGGCGGGGATGCGCTCGTTTTTCTACTGGACGGATGCCGTTGCCGGGGGCGCTTCCGCTCGAGAGTCGCTTTATCACAAAGTCATTTACAAGATTACGACCGATTCCGATGAAATCAAGCTGCTGGAGGATGCGCTGAAAAGCCAAGGGTTGTTGGCGGTGTTGGATGAAGCTGAAATGGAAGTAAAAAAAAACGAAATTCCGACGCCGTAGAGATCAAGACTTGGGGAAATATAAACGACACCGGTGCCGGGCCCGACAACAAGGACGAGGATCAGGGGATTGCCTTGAAAAAGTCTGCCGATAGCGACGAAAGCTCTTCCGCCGGTTCCGACGAACCAGCCGACAGGGAAAGCTCGGATCTGGGAGAGGAGGGCGCTCCCATGCTTCATCAGTCAAATCCTGAACAGATGTCGGAGGATGCGAAGCGGCAAGACCGGGATTTCCGGAAAAAATTGAATCAGGACGCAAGGAGGCTGGTATCCCAATCTATTCATAAAGGGATTAAGCTCATTGTTCACCGGCCGGATTACGATTTGGGGCATCAACAGGAATATGACCGTCTAAGCAGGGAGCTTATGCCGATCGTGCGGGAAACGGCGAGAAAGGCGCTTCCGCTGTTGGAGCACGAGAGGTCTGCCGAATTTGCGAGAAACCATTATTATGGCGGCAAATTTCTGGCGGACAGCGTAGCTTATCGGGATTTCAGGTTTTTTGCCAAGAAGCTTCCTCCGACGGAATCGCCCTCCCTCGCGGTTGGTCTAAGGGTTGACGAATCGGCATCCATGTCGGCTTTCGGGAGATTGGAAGCAGCCAAACGCGCGGTGATCGCTGTGTATGAATTTTGCCGAATGTGCGGTATTCCGATCCTGATCTATGGCGATACGGCGGATGTTTCCAAGCTGGAGCAAATGTCGGTCTTTGCGTATACCGATTTGGAGAAAACGGATTCCAATGATCGATACAGGCTTACGGGGATTCGGGCGAGAAGCAATAATCGGGATGGAATGGCGCTCCGATTGATTGCGGAACGGTTAGCCGGCGCGCCGCAACAGACGAAGCTGCTGATCAGCATCAGCGACGGACAGCCGAAAGCAATGGACGATTATACCGGAGGTTATGCGGTCCAAGATATGCAGCAGACAATAGCCGAGTATGAACGAAAGGGCGTTGCCTTTCTGGCGGCCGCGATCGGCCAGGACAAAGATGTGATCAGTCACATTTACGGGAATGAGCGGTTTATGGATATTACCGATCTTAAAGCGTTCCCTGCCCGGCTAGTGCGGGTCATCGCCCGGTATTTATGACGGACTTGAAAGGAGAGACATGCATGGACAAGAATAAGCGCAAGGAGCTGCAGGAGGAGTATAAACAGCTTAAGACTTATATGGGCGTAATCCAAATCACGAATAACTCCAACGGGAAAATGTACGTCGACGCGTATCCCAACCTGAAAAACAAGTGGCTGACCATCCAGAGCCAGCTGGTCATGGGCAGGTTCGCGAATGCCCAGCTGCAGAAAGAGTGGAAGGAACTGGGTCCCGAAGCCTTCACTTACGAGGTGCTGGAGCAGAAGGAAGCGGACGAGGTGACCGACATGCGCTGGGAGCTCAAGCAAATGGAGAAGCCGTGGCTGGAGAAATTGCAGCCCTATGGAGACAGAGGATATAAGAAGTCGCCAATGGGGAAATGATAACTCCAGCGAGTATTGCCGAACGGATGACATGGATAGCCGGCGAATAGCGTGAATATTTCGTTTGCCGCATCCCTGTGCTATACTGGGTGCAACGGATTTCAAAGAAGATTTATCGCGGAAATAGGTCGAATCCCCGATCAAACGGGCGGCCTATTTCTTTGTGCTACGGCTAATCGCTGCCCTTGGCACGAAGGGAGGTTGGGAATGAAGGTCAAACGAATCGTCTGCAACGTAGATACGCCGAATATCGCCGCAGCGAAACGCTTCTACCAAGACATACTCGGCCTCGATTTATTGATGGATCATGGCTGGATTGCAACTTATGGCTCGGGAGAGGCGATGGGCGTCCAAATCAGTTTCGCCTCCGAGGGAGGCTCCAATACGCCTACGCCCGATCTATCGATCGAGGTCGACGATACGGATGCTGCGCTTGAACGTATGCAGGCGGCGGGGGTTCCGATAGAGTACGGACCGGTCGACGAACCTTGGGGCGTTCGGCGATTTTATGTCCGCGATCCGTTCGGCAAGCTTATCAACATTTTGTCTCATGTATCGTCCGATTGAGTGCTCTCATCTTGTAGATACTGACTGGCGAACAGGGAACCAAATTTGCTTATTTGTGAGCCTCATTGCGCTATTTCGCTCCTTTTCCAGGTAAATGGAGGGAGTGAACTCGCCCACCCGGCGAGCGATAAGCGCAAATGAGGTTCACTAATTGTGAAGTTTGGTTCGGTATTGTTGACGCGCTGACACGGTGAGACGCTGAAATGGATACGGGCATAAGCACGGCATGAACAATGATGCAAGTGTCGGGCAGACTTTCGGACCTCCGCATAAGGGCATTCATTTCGGCAGAAGGCGGATCCTGCTGCCGACGTCAATGTCAATGTCCGACGATGATGCCGGGTTCCGTCTGCTCCTTGCCGATCTCGCCGGTGTGCTGCGCTGGCTTGGCTTTGCGGATAAACAGGCTGAGCACGAAGCCGAGCACCGCCAGACCCGCCGACAGCAGGAACGTATCGCCAAACGAGCTGACGGCCGCTTCCAGCGGATTAGGTCCCTCGTAGGTCTTCATGAGCTTCGCGGAATGGTTGGACAGGTAACCGGTCAAGCCGGCAACCGCAAAGGAAACGATCACTTGCTGGGCCGAGTTGGTCAGCGGCGTGACGCGTCCGACCAGATGGCGCGGAGCGGTGTTCAAAATGTACGTGTTCATCGTCATCATCGACAGACCCATGCCGGCGCCGAGCAGGAACAGGTTCAGCATAATGACGTACAGCGGCCGGTCCAGCGTGATCTGTGACATGAGGAGCAGCGCCGACGAGATGAAGAGCGTTCCCGTAATCACGATCGGACGCGCCCCGATTTTATCGAACAGCCGTCCGCCGATCGGCATGAACAGCATGGAGCCGAGCGCTTGCGGCAGCAGAATCAGTCCGGTTTGAAGCGGAGTGTATCCCTTGACCTGCTGCAGCATCAGCGGGAAGAGCAGAATGGAGCCGAACAAGGCCGCATACAGGATCCAGGATAAAATAATGCCCTGCGTGAACGGAAAGGAGCGGAACACGCGAAGCTCCAGCAACGGCTGCCGGTGCCGCAGCTCCACGACGATAAACAGCAGAAGCGCGACGACGCCGACGATCAGACCGGTCAGCGTGCGGGCGGAGCCCCAGTCGACGCCGCCCTCGCTGACACCGAACGCCAGCATGGCGAAGGCGATGGGACCGAGAATCATACCCAGCATATCCAGCGCCGGGGGCTTGCCGCTCTCGAAGGCCGGCAGAAATCTCAAGGCCACAAGTACGGCTGCAATGCCGATCGGCAGGTTGATCAGGAAAATCCAGTGCCAAGATACATACTCGACGAAGTAACCCGACAGCACCGGACCGAGTGCGGGCGCCATAAGAATCGGAATGCCGAGCATGCCCATGACGGCGCCGCGCTTGTCTGGCGGCGCGAGGCGAAACACCATCGCCATGCCGATCGGAGCGACCATGCCGCCGCCAAGCCCCTGCAGCACGCGAAAGACGATCAACTGCTCCGGTGTCGAAGCCAACGCACATAGAAGCGATCCGATCGTGAACATGACGATCGTGGCGATAAATACCCGTTTCGAGCCGAATTTGTCCGTCATCCAGCCTGCGAGCGGAATGACGGCGGACAGCGCCAGCGTATAGCCGGTAACGGCCCACTGCAACGTATGCAGCGTGCTGCCGAAGTCGTCGACCAGCGTCGGGATCGCAACGTTGACGACGGTGCTGTCGAGAATGACCATGAACATGCCGATAATGACGGCCAGAAGCGGGGGGAGCAGCTTCAAGACGGAGAATGGCGCCGTCTCGGGCTGTCCCGTCGTGTGCGTAGTAGCCATGAATAATTACCTTCCTTCCGATGGGGGATGAGGCCGAGTCTTGACGAATCCCCTGTTTTGCGCTAGTTTTGACTATATAGTTTTATGAAAAACCGATTGGTCAAAATGGCTATAGGCTTATTTTTAATCCTTTTGGGAACAAAAGTCAATCCTTATTTTTATGGGAGGGCGGCATGAGCATTTTCAAGAAAAAAATAATGGCCTCCGCAGAGCGGTTATTTACGGAAAAAGGATACGAGGCGACCTCCATTCAGGACATAGCCGACGATTGCAGCATCGCCAAAGGGTCCATGTATAAATTTTTCCCCTCCAAGGAAGATTTGTATATCGAGATTTTGGAGGATCGGCATCAGACGATGATCGAGGAAACGGACCGGATTCACGATAATGCGTCGCTTTCCCCCCGCGAGCAGTTCGTGGAGGAGATAGCTTACCAGCTCGGTTATTTTATGTCGCACGGATTTTTCGTGACGAATTCCCGCAGGGAGCTGCCGCCGCAGACGAACGACCGGATCAGCCCGCATATTTTCCGGATGCGCGCCCGGCTGCTCAACTACAATCGCTTGCTGCTGATTCGCCAGTACGGAGAGGCGCTGGAGCCATACGGTTGGGATGCGGTCATTATTTTGAACGCGATCGCGAAGGAATATTTGTATCTGATTACGGCCAAAAGCAAGCCGCTTTCGGTGCGCGAGCTGGCGGTTTATATTGCGGAGCGGATGGACGATCTGGTAGCGGGGATGTTGGCCAGGGGGAGCTGCCCGATGCTGACGCGCGACCAGATGACGGAATACGCGGTCGATGAGCCGGAGACGGTCAGGCAGTCGATGGAGCGATGCAAAGGGATGGTATTCGAGAGGGTCGCTTCCACCATCCGGGAATTGAGCGTCCCGAACGTACGCAAGCGGGAGCTGGAACAGGTGCTGGAGCTGCTGAAGGAGGAGGCCCAACAGGAGGAGCCCAGACGGTTCTTGCTGCATGCGCTGCTGAACGATCTGGGCGCCGAGCATGAACTGATGCCCTACGCCTCCCAGATGCGGATGTGGGTGGAGAAGCTGCTGCCGGTTTGACCGCAGCGTGTGCAGCCGGCGGACATTGTGTCCCGGCCATGGAAAATACTTCGGGAGCAACAGCGGGGTATTCCATAAACCGTTCATAAATTTGAAGACAAAAGAAAACCCCGAGAGGGGTTTCTTTTGTTGAACGTGCTGTTGAAGCGAAGCGCATACCCCATCCTCTTGCACTAATCGAAATGATTCGATCACAAGCTTTTCTTGTACTGACCGGGCGTGATGCCGTGAACGCGCTTGAAGGCGCGGATAAAATAATTGGCCTCCATCCCCAGCGCGGAGGCGATGTCCTGTACGCTCATGTCGAGACCGAGCAGCTGCAGCGATTTCTCGAAACGGATATCGTCCAAATATTGATGCATCGTGACGCCATACGCTTGCTTGAACAGCCGGTTCAGATGCTGCACGGTATAGCCCAGGCTGTCGGCGTATTCGGCCAGCAGAATCGGTTCCGCGTAATGCTCGCGGATCATCTTGGCCGCCAGCTTGATGGCGCCGGCGCTGTTCTTCGATGCGGCGGACGCTTCGAGATGGTGGGCCGACTGCTTCAGAACCTCCAACAGCAGTTCGTAGAGCAGCGAGGAGATACTCCAGTCCTGCTCCGGCGGATTTTCCCGCACAAGCTGGAAGATGCGCTCGAACAAGGTCCAGATCGTTTCCGTCGATTTTAACGGAATCGTCTCCATGGGCGGCAAATTCATCGTTTCCAGCAGATCGTTTACCGCAGGCCCCGTGATGGTGACGAAGCCGAGCTTCCAGACCGTGTCGGGATGCGGATAGTAGGTATGCGGCACACGCGCGGGAAGAATACAGGCTTGGTGGTCGGCGAGCGTCCACTCCCTGCCGTCGTTCAACGTCTGAAATTGTCCCCCTCCGGAGCGGTTGATAAAGAGATGCAGCACTGGAAAACCTTCGAGCCGAATAATTTTCTTCTGCTGGATGAGGCCCATATTGTATAGACGCAGAGGGAGATTGCCCAAACTTGCGTCATGGGCTATATACTGGCGTCTCCGATTAACCACGAGCGAATTCACCTTCCCTAAATATTCAATAAGTGCTATTGATCTTCAAAAAAGCAGATTGTTTTCGATTTCGTGGCGATGGTAAGATAGGCATGAACATACGGGAAATGGATACGAGGACCGATAGAGCCGCTACACGGCAATAATAGCGGATCGTATTTAATTTGTCCAGTAATCCTACACGAGGTGCGAGGGTCATTCCGATGCAAGGCGAAGGAGGAGAGGGTTGTTGAAGTACGCTTTAAGTGCAGGCGCTTACAAAGGAAAAAATGTAATCGAATTACTGGAAAAAGTGGCGGAGCACGGATTTCACGGTTTGGAATATTTGAGCTGGAGATCGGTGCAGGATGTCCGCGAGCTGGTGAAGGCGCAGGAACGGCTTGGCGTAGGCATAAGCGCGGTATGCACCACGTTCTTCAATCTGGTTGACGGTTCCTCGAGAGAGCAATACCTGGAGGGACTAAGGCAAACGCTGGCATTCTGCAAGGAGGCGGGGACTCCGAGCATCATTACGCAGACCGGACAGGAGATTCCCGGCATTTCGCGAGAGAAACAAAAAAACGATATGGTAGAAACCTTGAAGCAGTGCGCCTCCTTGTGCGAAGCGGCCGGCGTGGTGCTGGAATTGGAGCCGTTGAACGGGCTCGTCAATCATCCGGGGCATTTCCTGCAATTTTCCGATGAATCGGCCGACGTGATCGACCGGGTCGACAGTCCGTTTATCAAGCTGGTGTTCGATGTCTATCATCAACAAATTACCGAAGGCAATGTGATCCGCAACGCAGTCGCTTATATCGATCGCATCCACCATTTCCACATAGCCGATAATCCGGGGAGGAAGCAGCCGGGAACAGGCGAGCTCAATTATATCAACATTCTGAAAGCGATCAAGGATACCGGATTTGACGGCTTCGTCGCTTTGGAGTGCGGGTATACGATCGATACGGATGAAGCGCTTAACCAGTTTAAGCGGGATATTCTCCGCCATGTGGAGCAATGAGACGAGGGGAAAGGGTGACCTGGGATGACGCTTAAGGTCGGTTTTATCGGAACGGGAGGAATAGCCAAGGGGCACATCGCGAACCTGGCTGCCATCGAAGGAGCGACGATTGCCGCATTTTGCGACTTGCAGCTGGAGCGTGCCGAAGCGGCGGCTCGAGACTGGACGGGGGCGAAGGCGTACTCGAGCATCGTCGATATGCTGGACGATCAAAAGCTGGACGCCGCTTTCGTATGCCTGCCGCCCATGGCGCATGGCGAGGCGGAGCGTGCGTTGATCGAGCGCGGGATACCTTTTCTGGTAGAGAAGCCGCTCGGCATCAATAACGAGCTGCCGCGCCAGCTAGCCGAGCAAATTGCCGAGAAACGGCTCATTACTTCCGTAGGCTATCAGTGGCGCTATATTCAATCGTTGGACGAGGCGAAGCGGTTTCTGGAATCGAGCTGCATCGGGATGGCGCTCGGGTATTGGATGGGCGGCATGCCAAAGGTTCCTTGGTGGCGGGTGCAGCATTTGTCGGGCGGACAATTCGTCGAGCAGACGACTCATATTACGGACATGCTGCGCTACTTGTGCGGCGAAGTGGTCGAAGTATATGCGGCGTACGGCCACCGTATCCTGCATGAGCTCGAGGAAGGCGCGAACGTTGCCGATGTAGGGACCGTAACGATGAAGCTGGCCAATGGGAGCGTGGCGACTATTTCCAATACATGTCTGCTACCTATCGGAGGCAAAACGGGATTGAACGTATACACCGAGCAGGGCGTTGTGGAAGTGCAGTCGAACGGCAGCCGAATCGTCAGAAACAAAGAGGAGCTCTCGGCGCCATTGGCGATTACGCCGAATTCTCGGGTATTCGAAGATATCGCATTCCTCGATGCGGTGCGCACCGGAGATCAGTCGTTGATCAAGTCGTCCTATGCCGACTCTTTGAAAACGCACGAGGTGACGATTGCAGCCAATTTGTCGGCGGCGACGGGCAAGCCGGTCAAGCTTTGATTTGCATCGTACCGCAAGTGGTCAACCTATACGGAAAAGGTAGGCGTTGAACGGGGGATGCCCCCTCCCGCACGATAAAGGATGCCGTTAAGAGCGCCCCTTTAGTCGTTTCATGCCCGGGATTGCGGGTAATAACAGAAAAAGCGAATTCACTTTTTCTGAAAGGGGGCATCCGGAATGACGCGCAAGGAAAAGATGCTGCGTTTTCTCAAAGCGCTCATAACCCGCTGCCGGGAAGACGAGGTTGCGGCATTGGGCGCCCAGCTCAGCTACTACAGCGTGCTTGCTTTTTTTCCGTTCCTGATCTTTGTGGTCAGCCTGATCGGATTCACCCATTTATCGAGCGACGATTTTATGAATGACCTGATCCTCATCCTGCCCGGCGAGACGGGGGAGACGATCAGAGAAAGCGTGATGGAGGTAACCGCCAATCGCAGCGGGGCCATCTTATCCATCGGGATGCTGACGACGATCTGGGCCGCCTCGAACGGAATGAACGCCTTGATCAAAGGCTTGAACAAGGCCTACGACGAGCAAGAAAGCCGGCCGTTCTGGAAAGTGCGGGGCATTGCCGTGCTGGCGACCGTGCTGCTCGGCGTGTTCATTCCGCTCGTGATGGCGATGTTGATATTCGGCAATACGATAAGCACCTACGTCTCCGTATTGCTGGGTAATCCGGTATGGTTCGAGGCGGCGTGGGGAATTGCCCGGTATGCCGTGCCGATCGCGGGAATCGCGCTTGTGTTTCTCCTGCTATATTGGATAGTGCCCGATCGTAAAATGGCTCTGCGCGAAGCGGTCCCCGGCACCTTGTTTACGACGCTCGGCTGGATCGTCACCTCGATCGGATTTTCCTTCTACGTGGACAATTTCGGCACCTACACCAAAACGTACGGCAGCTTGGGCGGGATCATCGTGCTGCTCATCTGGCTGTATATCAGCGCGATGATCGTGATGATCGGAGGCGAGATCAACGCGGCGCTTGCTTTCGACAGGCCGGATTCGAGCGAGGAGGAGAGCAAGTCTTACGATTGGGGCAAGCGGGAAGGCATGCGTGCATGAGTCGTATGCTAATCCGGAAACCGTTGTGCCATCCCGCCAGCTGACTGGCGAATAGTGAACCCAATTTGCTCCCATGTTCCGATGCGTGCTCGGAAGGATAGCCGCGCTGAACCCTCTCTTGACTTCAAGAGAGGGTATTGCTCATTGCGTTTTCGCATTTGCGGCATTTGAGTCCGATAGTCCGTCTCTCTAGTGCACCCCGCCGGTTTGATGTTCTTTCAACTTTCAAACGGCAGACGAACGATTAGGAGCCGATGTATTGATCAATAATGCTATATTATATATAATATAGCAAGCGCATAATTTATATGGACTACATTTAATAGTATTCAGCCGATCAGTACACCGTACTGTAGAGCTGCGGTTGCCATTTGCGGAGGTGGGCGGAGATGAAGAAAAGAGTAGCGGCGATTATTACGGAATACTGGGATATTTGCCATGCGGACGTGATCCTTACGAAGATGCTGGACGGCTTTCGGCTGGACGGGCGAGAGTACACATCTACCCTAGACATCGTCGCCATGTATGTGGACAAATTCCCTGCTACCGACCTAAGCCGCGGAATGGCCGCCAAACACGGTATTCCGATCCACGGATCGATCCGCGAGGCGCTGCTGGCGGGGCAAGCGGAATTCGATTTGGACGGCATCATTCTCATTGGAGAGCATGGCGATTATCCCGACAATGAAATCGGTCAGACGTTGTACCCGCGCCGTCTCTTTTTCGAAGAATGCCTGAAGGTCATGCTGGAATACGATCGTATCGTTCCGGTATTTACGGATAAAGGGTTTGCCGTCGTCCAGGAGGACATCGAGTGGATGTATAAGCAGATCAAGCAGAACCGGATCCCTTTCATGTCGAGCTCCGTCGTGCCGTACTCCCCGCAGAGACCCGCAGAGAAGCCTTTTCCCAACGGTACGCCGCTTCGCAAAATGTTCGGCTTCTCTTATGGACCCGTCGAGCGTTATGTGTATCATACGCTGGAGATGATGCAATCGATTGCGGAGCATCGGGCTTGCGGCGAGTCCGGGATATGCAGAGTCAAGGCTTATAAGGACGGCGAAGCGATCGGACGGCTGCTGTCCGAGGATTGGAACGGCTTGTACCGGACATTGGGCGGATTTATAAACCTTCGCGACCTCGATGCCTTTCCGAGCGAAGTAGCAGATCCCGTATTCGTGGAATTGGATTACAAAGACGGTCTGAAGTCGGGCGTGCTGCTGGCGAATCCGGAGGTCTCGACATTCGCCTCCGCGTATCAGGTCCATGAGCGGGAGGCTCCGATATGCCGGGAGTTTCTGCTGCAGGGCGGGAAGCCCTATATCCACTTTGGCAGACTCGTGCTGGAGATCGAGAAGTTTATTCATACCGGCCGGCCGCCTCATCCGGTCGAGCGTTCCTTGCTTACGACCGGAGGTCTCGATGCATGCATGCGATCGTTGCATACCGGGGAAGCGATCGATACGCCCCATTTGATAGTCAGTTATTAATTTATGGAGGCAACGGAAAGGCAGGGCCCGAATCCAGGTCCTGCCTCTTGGAATTGCCATTGACCGCACATGGCAGTCCTTCTCTATACAAGTCGATCCGACCCGTCCGCTTGCTGGGACAACCAGCCGTACAGGACACTCATCCGCGTGACAATCTGCTCTGCTTCAGCCTCGTTCAGATGCAGGGGATTCAGCGCCAGACCCCGCTTATCCGGCATTAGGGCTACGAGAATGGACGGCGTTCCATCCAACAGCTGCTTGCTCAACTGCTCTGCAACACCCGCTTGCCGATCCAGCTTTAGATGAACAAGAGGGTAGTCCTGACCGGTTGGCCCGGGATAAGCCCGTTCGGCATTCCAGCCCGCTTGGTTCAGTCCCGCGCATAAACGGCCGACAAGCCGTTCGTGCTGCTCCTTCATTGCGGCATGGTCCAGATTCACGTATCGCTCTATTGCCGCGACCAGCCCCGCAATTTCCTCTTTGCCTACCTTCATCGGCCTTGCAATCGAATTTCTTGCTCCGACATAGAGGCGGCATGCCGCTATATATCGTTCCTTCCCCACGATGAAACCCGAGCTTTGCGGTCCTCTCAGCGTCTTGCCGCCGGAGAAGATGACGAGATCCGCTCCCCGTTCCGTATAATGCCATAGGTTGCTCACCGGAGGCAGCTGTGCAGCCGCATCCACGACGACAGGAACGCCCTTGAGACCGGAGATTCGAATCACTTCCTCCAGAGAAAGCGCACCTTTTGCGTACTGCGGGGTATCGAAGTAGATCACACAAGCCGTGCTATCGCCCAGGGCCGCCTCCAGCTCGGCGACCGTCGTTCCCCCGGAATCTCCGATCTCCACCAGGGTTGCTCCCGTTTGCCGAATGGCGATGTCAAAGCCGTTGCACTGGCACCGATGAATAACGACCTCGTTTTTTGTGCCGTCATGCAGAGGCCACTGCCGCGCTTTTGCTTCATCCGCTCCCGTCATGCAGGCTGCCGTCGCCACCGTCAGCGCCGCAGCGGCGCCGCTTGTAATGACCGCCGCCTCATTGCGCGTAAGCCGGGCGATTCGCTCGCCCGCTTTCAGATGCAGCTGCTCCAGCGAGACAAAATGCCGGCTCGCTTCCGCCATCGCGTCCGTTACCTCTGCAGGCATAAGCGACCCGCCGATCATGGTATAGGAATCGGCAGCGTTTATGACTGTTGTAACACCGAGCTTATTGTAGATAGAAGGCATGGAGTTGTCCGCCTTTCCGGGAACTAATACGACCCAAATTTTAGGTGACTACTTGTTGCATCTATCATAGCATTTTTTTGCAAATGAAACAGGACTACCGGATTTTAGACTATATAAGATGAACTAAAGAACCAACTAAGAGTAGCCCAA
>NZ_VDCQ01000097.1 GCF_006265175.1 Paenibacillus hemerocallicola
GGGAGATAGTGCTCAAACCAACCTTATATTGGGCGCAAACGAGCCGAAATTTTATTTTTTTGGCGGTCAGACGGAAGGTTAAGCGATTAGGGGACATAACATGCCAGTGTACAGAAACAGCCTGCTTGTCCGTCGGACAGCAGGCTGTTTCTGTGAAAACTTTATGTACTCCGGAGCGCAAGTCGTGACATCTCGGGTTAAGGTTAAGTGCCGAGGGAGGCTGCCGTCAAAACTTGAAAATCTGGATCGTCCGTTGGAGCTGGCCGGCGGTTTGCATCATTTGCTCCGATTGCTTCACGAGCGCTTCGACTACGGCGATCTGCTCGTTCATGGAGGCGGACACTTCCTCCGTACCCGCGGCGGATTGCTGCGTAATCGCGGCGATGTTCTCCATCGTGGAAGAAATCGTCGTGGCGCTCTCGAGCATCAAGTCGCTTTCTCTCGCGAACTGGGTGATCGTCTCGGCAATAAATTCGATGCTGCCCACGATTTGCGCGAAAATCGCTTCCGTCTCGCGGATGAGCGTCGTTTGCGTTTGAACGATTTCCTGGTTGGTCGCCATCTGGTGCAGGGCGAGCACGATGCCTTGCTCGATGCTGCGGACGAGACCGAATACTTCCTTCGTCGAGGTTGTCGATTCCTCCGCAAGCTTCCGCACCTCTTGGGCGACGACCGCAAAGCCTTTGCCGTGTTCGCCGGCTCTGGCCGCCTCTATGGAAGCGTTCAGCGAGAGCAGGTTCGTCTGCTCGGCGATTTCCGAGATCGTCTTCGTAATGCGGGAGATGCCTTTGGCCTGCTCGGCCAGCTGGTCGATCGATTCGGACACGGTCGTAGTCGCTTCTACGTTGCGCTTCATGCCTTCGTTTTGACTGACTACCGCTTTTTGTCCTTGCTCGACTAGCCGGATCATCGCATCCGATTTTTCGTTCATCTCTTTGGTGGAGTGCGCGTAGGAGGTTACCTTCTGATCGATGTCTTTAATGGCGGCGGAGACGTCCATAATTTCCTCGGTGATTTTGACTGCTCCGGCGGCTAGCTCGTTCGCCGAATAAGTCACTTGACCCATAACTTCCTTCAGTTGCCGGTTTTTGTCGCTTCCTTCGCGACTCGTATCGACAACGGTGCGGGTAATCGTCGTCGTTTCGTTCAAAATGCCGCGAAGTTTGTCGATCATCTGGTTGAACGTCTTGCCCAATTCGCCGAGAGCGTCGTTCGAATCGACGTGCACCTTCATGGAGAAATCGCCTCTCGCCACATTAAGCGCGACGCGGGACATATTCTCGATCGGCTCTGTAAGCGCTCTCTCTAACCAGCCTACGAATGGAATGCTGGCGCCGGCAAAAACGAGCACGGTCAGCAGGGAAGCGACGAACGAGGCGTTCGAAATCCAGGCCGTGACGAGCGTGAGCAAAGAAAAAACCGCCACGATCGTATAGCAGCCGATCTGCAGCTTTTTTTTGAAAGATAAAGCCTGGAATTTGTTCATCATCAAATTGAACCCTCTTCCATATTTTGATTAGTAAGATTATATCATGTCGAACTTTATCGGTCTATCGACTTATGTCAAAACCGTGTCAAAACTTAGTCCCTATTACCCTTGGATCAGCTTGCCCGCATGCCTATAATAGTCGTATAGGCACCCCCATAAATCGGCAGTCCGCTGCGAATGCTGTGTATGCAACGGATGGGAGAAATGAGGGATACGAATGTCACTAGCCAACTGCAAACATTGCGGGCAGTTGTACTTGCAGCAAAGATCGGCCTACTGCGTGAAATGTCAGGAGCTGCACGACCGCTATTATTTGACGATGCGCAACTACTTGAAGACGAATCCCCGGAGCACGGTTCTCGACATCCACGAAAATACCGGCATTCCGTTATCGAAAGTGTTGGAGATACGCAACGAAACCTACGTTCCATTCGGACAATAAGAACTTGCTGTATACATACCGACAAGCTTGCCCCGCAGAGGAGCAGGCTTGTTTTGCGTTTCCGCCATGGAGGCCCAGGTCTTTCGCGAGCCGGTCCGTCAACGAGACACACACGAATATGAGCGGACCTCGAGTGCAGATCGGCGATACCCCGTGCTACAATGGATACACGCCTGGTTGGAGTCGGATACTTGAAGCTGCGGGATTTTGTGACGGACAGACTGCGCAAGCTGCCCGATATTCATCATCGCTCTCTCGAGCAAATGTTTTTCTCGTCGAAGGGGATCATGTCGCAGTGAAGGGATTGGATGAAACTAACGGCAGCTGCAGCGGGCAAATTTGGAACTGTTGCTGCCCCGGCCGAGATATTCATGAAAATGGACCTGTGAAATTCCCGAGCATGAGTGGAAGCTTCGCAGGCTTACAATCACGGTGCAAATGAAGGAAGGAGACGAACGACGATGTTGGAGGAAGAGGGAAAGTTTCCCGATAAGGGCTGGGGCTCGAAGCAACGGCCAATCATTGTGAAGGTAAAGACGGAAGAAAGAGCGGAGCAAGTTGCGCGAGTATGCGATCATTTTGGATAGCACTACATTACGGGCATGGAGTTTATGGAAGATATAACCGACTTGAAAAAGGCGTTGAAGGAACGATTGATGCCGGCTAACGTGTACGAGGATTGTCCATGCGGAAGCGGAACGAAGTACAAGTTCTGTTGCGCGAAAACGATGAAGAGCTTCGATTTGGACGATTATTTGAAATCCTTCTCCGCCGGTTGATTAAGAAATTTGCTTTCTCCGCGAAGGAAGCGTGCCCCCCGGCAAAACCGTCGGCTCCCGTGCAATTAATGGCCGGCAGGCCGGAATTTGCCGCGGCTCTCGGAGGACCGGGAAATTGGGAGGCTGACGGATCGTCGGGGCGGCCCAAAGCTAACATTATGGCCGATGCGGCATGAATGGCAGATATAGAATCGTCCCTCCGCCGGGATCGTCGTATTGGATGATTGTGGAGCTGGTTTGCGGAAAAATGGCGAAAAAAGGAGAAATAGGTCCATCATCCTATAAATGTGGTTGATTTTGTAAATTGTTGTTGAAAAATGTGTGAATTATCAGTATAATGTGACTTAAGCACCACGATATTTACACCATTTATACCAATATATGAAAAAGAAAGGAGGGAATTCATGATCGTCGATCAGCTGTCTTTGGCCCGGCAGCTGGACATGGTATTCAAAGAACTGCAACAAGAATTGTCCGAGCTGTGTTCCGGGACCATTTTCGTTCACATCCGCAACAATCTGGTCGGAAAATTCGGTGTTCGTCACCTGCCTCTCGAAGGGACGGACGGTCAAGTCGAACCAAAGACATCGGGATTGACGGATATTCAGCAGCGTGCCCTGCGTAAAATGGCACTCGATGCGCTCAAGTACAAGACGAATTGGACTCATGGTGAAATCAATTTCGATTTCACCGTACGCCAAAGCAAGCTGTGCACCAGCGTGCAATTCGAATCGAACTACAATATGTCGAACCTGCTCGTACGGAAGACGAACTAATCCATACTTGTATTCCTCTCCCTTATTAGAAACAAAAAAACGGCCTGACGCTTAGCGTCAGGCCTTTATGCTTCGGTCGCCTATTATGGGCCCGGCTCTCCGGGCAATCGTCCGATCGCCCGTTGTTTCCGGATCGAATAAGTCCATATTCAGTGGAAATCCGGAAACATGTGCGAACTCCACCGCTCCTAAGGCATCATTTCGATAGGGACAGTTCATGATTGTATACAACTGGAAAAGATGAGGCTGTTGAAAAAGTCTGCAAAGAGAGGAGGCGTCGGAGACAAGAGGTGGGAGAAGGCGCTCCACATCCGTTAAAATCGTGTTGTTTTCAAGATTTTAGATGGTTGCAACACGGTTTTAACGTCAACCGCTTCGCTTTCCGCACATTTCCCCCACCTCCCGCTATAAAGTAACGTTTTCTCCTGTTTGCTCGCTCTTTTTGTATTACAAATATTTACATTTTCAACAACCAGAAAATATGCAGCTATTTTATGGGGGGAGTGCCTGTGGCCCGTTGTTTGCTGGAAAATGTACAGTTATTTTCGGCTGTTTCCGCCCATTTGACCGTTCGGTTGCGATTTATCTGCATGCTTTCCATTTATTTTGGCCAAATTCGCTTTTTCTTCGGATTTAACTGTACCATTTCCAGTTCGAAGGAAAATAAATGGTCCGCGCGACGCATCGGTTAATCGCTGACGATTGCCGGCTTCGAGCCGCCGCGGTCGGGCGATCGAGGAAGAGTCGACGCTTGCCTGCAAAGCTCTTCCTCGTCGATCAGGCCGGACCAATAGTTTTTGAGCAGCCGCCTTAGGCCGTTAAAGGCCGAACTATTCAAATTAAGCTCCCGATGGAGCCGGTAGGACGCCATAATCTCGCGGAACAAATAATAACGCGACGGACGGTTCATGCCATCGTCCGGGTCGCTGGGTCCTTCCGCCGTTTCTTTATGGGCGGGAAGGCTGAGCGTGCGTTCGCGAACGATCCGCTGCGCCCGCGCGGAGGCCAGATAATCGGCCAGCAGCCGTGCCGCATCGAGCTGCTTGGAGCTGGCGGAGACGGCGACGCCGATCACGTTCAGCAGCGCCCTCGGCTCGTACATGAACGGCAGCGGCGAAATATCGTATTCGAGATCGGTGTCTTTGAAGTCGTTGATCGTCATGTAGTTGGTCATGATCATCGACACTTTGCCCTGCTTGAACAATTCATTGACATCGTCGCTGTTCTCGGACATATAGTTCGGGAATATACCCGGATCGGAAATGATTCTTTTGCAAAGTCGAATGCTCGCCAGCAGCCGACTGTCGGCCAGACGGAAATCGTTCCCGGCATTCGCCTCGAACCGATCGCCGCTCTGCAGCAAAAAGGCCGGCCAGCGGTTGTCGGACAGCAAATAGAAGTACAGGCCGTGACGCTGTCCGGGCTCCGTCAAAGCGGCGGCATGACGCATCGCGTCTTCCCACGTCCAGCTCCCGTCCGGCTCGGGCACTCCGGAATTGCGGAAATGGGCCCGGTTGTAGCCGAGAATGATCGGCGAGAAGACAAGCGGCCGGGCGTACGGCTCCCCTTCGTACAGAAACGCCTCTTGGGCGAAGCGGTATAATTGCGGGTCGGTATCGAGCCGCTGCAGCCGCTTCAGGTCCCCTTTGTCGAGCACGCTCTGATAATCGAGATTATTGAGCGTGAAGACGTCGACCAATCCGTTGTCCATATATTCTTTGACGGCGCTTAAATAGTTCGAGACGGATTTCACCTGCAGCGGCTTGACGCGGATCGAAGGGTGCAGCTCGTGGAAATCGTCCAGCAGGGAGGACAGGGCGATGTCCCGCTCGATCGACGAGGTGTAGCCCAGCGTGAGCGTGATGGAAGCTCCCGGAGCGGAATCGGTGACGCGGCTGCCGACCCGGTCGAGCTTGACGATCAAGCCTTCCCCGATGAGCGTTTCCAGACCTTTGCGGACCGATTTGTTGCTTAATTGGAACTGCTCGGTCAACGCTTTTTCCGAAGGGAGATAATCGCCGGGGGCGTACGTTCCGTTCCGGATGTCCGCGCGCAGCCTGTCGACCATGCGCTTGAGACGGGCGTCGAACGATTTGCGGCTAGGTTTGTCGGTGTCTTTCATCGGGAGCGACCTTTCCGGTATAGGTGTGATGATAGTATCATAGCGGATCTTGTCCGAAATGTACAGCAATCTGATGTATATGTGCAAGAAAGGGAGAGGCGGAATTTCGAAATAAATAATGATTGACAGCTATTCCGTGACCTATGTATGATAATAGCGAAAAATGTACACCAAGATATACATCAATGAAGTATTTATTAACTGATTTTCGGCAAGATGTACAGCAGTTTTACGAATTCATACTTTTTCCGGACAATGGAAGGGAGCCAAACGCGATGAGTACGATTAAAGTGGGGATTATCGGCTGCGGGAACCTGGGGAAGACGCATGCCAAATGCATAGCCGAGCTGGAGGGCATGGAAATCAGGGCGTACTGCGACGTGTTCGAGCAAAGCGCGCAAGCGATGCTGGAGCAATTCGGAGGCGCGTACGCGACGACGGACACCGATCGCTTCTTTAACGACCCCGAGCTGGACGCGATTTACGTGACGACCCAGCACGATACCCACACCGAATACAGTATCCGCGCCCTGGAAGCAGGCAAGCATGTTCTCGTGGAGAAGCCGCTCGCGATGACAACGGAAGATTGCGTCCGTATCGGGGAGACGGTAGTCCGCACCGGCAAGAAACTGTTTACGGCGTTTAAAATGCGCTATTACGAGCTGCTGTGGAAAGCGAAGGAGCTTATTCCGCAGCCGGTCGTCGTGACGATGCAAATGATGGACAACCGCTGGGGCAACACCACTTGGGCGAACGATCCGGTCAAAGGCGGCGGCAACGTGCTGAGCCAAGGCTGCCATTCCGCCGATATTTTGCGCTTCGTATCCGGAGGCGAGCCGGTCGAGGTATACGCGGCCGGAGCCAACTATTATCAGCCGACCGGGGTGGTCGACAACATGGTGGCCGTGTTCCGGTTCGACAATGGAGCGGCCGGCAGTTTGGTGCAGGGAGATGCCGGCTGTCCGCCGCTGACGAGCAAATTTTTCATGCAGCTGTTCGCCGAGAACAAGTCGATTACGATCAATGACCGTCTGACGAAGCTGACCTATACGGAGGCCGGCAAGGGGACGCAGGTGTTCGAAGGAACCGAATCCGGCTTTCTGGAAGAAAACAAAGCGTTTCTGCGCTGCCTGCAGGATGATACGCCTGCGCCGATCGATCACGTGGACGGCTTGTATGCGACGTTGATGGTGCTGCAGGCATTCGAATCTTTGCGCAGCGGCAAGCCGGAACCGATCAAATCCGTCGTGGAGCGAGCGGTAGCCTCCATTCCCGGCAAGGTGCAGGCATGATCCGGATTGCAAAGGCGAAGCATGCGGTGCAAAACGAGCCGCTTCTCTCTCCGTTCGGCTTCAAGGGCGCGTATTTATCCGAGCTGTGGCAGTCCGTCACGCAACTGACCGGCGAAGACGGCTCCGTCGGAATCGGCGTAGGCGTCCAGAGCGTGCTATGGTCGGATGCGCGGGTATTCGTCCGTTACGGGGAGGTGGCGGGCAACGAGCTGATGGCGAACATGACCCGCTCCGCTCTCGCGGGCTTGGAGCGGGCCGAGTTTGAGACTCCGTTCGAGCTGCTGGACCGGCTGTTCCCGGAAGTGCTCGCGTACGGGGTGAAATCGATCGGCCTGCCCGATCTGCGCAGTACGTTCGCGCTGAATTCGCTCGTAACCGTCGATCATGCCGCCTGGGGGCTATATGCGAAGAACAAGGGACTCCGGTTCGGCGATCTCGTCCCTGAAGCTTACCGGTCCGCCTTATCCAATAAGCAGACTCGGCTCGGGAGCATTCCGCTCATTCCATACGGCATGTCCGAGGACGATATCGTCCAAGTGCTGAACGACGGCTACTTTCTGCTCAAAATCAAAGTCGGCGCCGATCCGGACCAGGACGGCAGCCAGAGCAAAATGCTGGATTGGGACTGCCGCAGGCTGTCGCAAATTCACGAGATCGCTTCGCGCTACGAAACCGCGCATACGGTGAACGGAAAAATCGCTTATTATCTGGACGCGAACGGCCGGTATGACGGCAAAGACCGACTGCTCCGACTGCTCGAGCACGCCGACAAAATCGGTGCGCTCGAGCGGATCGTATTGTTCGAGGAGCCGTTCCCGGAAGAGGTCAAGACGGACGTCTCGGACGTTCCGGTGCGGCTCGCCGCGGACGAGAGCGTGCATGACACTCATGATGCGCTGGAACGGATCGAGCTCGGGTACGGGGCATTGGCGCTCAAGCCGGTAGCCAAAACGATGAGCATGAGCCTGAAAGTGGCAAGGCTCGCACGGGATAAAGGGATCCCTTGCTTTTGTGCCGACTTGACGGCCAATCCGGTGCTCGTCGACTGGAACAAAAACCTGGCGGCCCGGTTGGACCCGATTCCCGGTCTCAAGGTAGGCGTCATCGAAACGAACGGGCACCAAAACTACCGCAATTGGGACCGGATGAAGAGCTGGCACCCGCGTGCCGGCGCCGATTGGATAGAAGCGGACAAAGGGATATTCCGGCTGAACGAAGGCTTCTATGAAACGGATGGCGGCGCACTGGAGACTGGAGCGCATTATGAGGCGTTATGCCAAGGAGGACAACTCGGATGAAAAGCTTGCGTATCGGTTTCGTAGATTTGGACACATCCCATCCCGGCAGTTTTATTCCCGTATTGAAGGAAATGGGGCATGAATTGGCCGCGGCATACGACGGGGGAGTGATCCATCCGTCCGGCTATGCCGAGAAATTCGCGCAGGAGCAAGGAATCGCGAAAGTATGCGGCACGCTCGAGGAAATGGCCGAGCTGATCGATGTGGCGCTTATCCATAGCTGTGACTGGGATTTGCACATCGAGCGGGCAAAACCGTTCGTCGAGGCGGGCAAAGCCGTCTTCATCGACAAGCCGCTCGCCGGCAACGTCCGCGACCTGCGGCAAATCGCGGATTGGGCCAAGGGAGGAGCTCGTATTACAGGCGGCTCGTCGTTGCGAAATTGCGTCGAGGTGCAGGAGTGGCGCGCGCTCGGGGTGCCCAAGGAGGATTGGGTGTACGCTCTCGCGGGCTGCGGAGTAGACGAGTTCAACTACGGCATACACGCGTATTCGATGCTGCACGGCTTGATGGGTCCCGGCGTCCGGAGCGCCCGATACATCGGCACCGGCGGCGGTCAGCGGCAAATGGAGCTGACTTGGGAAGACGGAAGACGCGGCGTCGTAAGCGTGGGGAAAACGTCCGGTTATTTGCCATTCTACGCCAACGTCGTGACGCAGAAGCGCTCCGATTATATAAAGGCAGAGAACAAGCTGCTGTACCGGTCGCTGCTGGAAACGATAATGCCTTACTTCTCGGGCGAGGAGCCGGCTCCGCTGCCGGTCGAGCAGCTGATCGAGATCGAAATGTCCGCGATCGCGGCCAAGCTTTCGTACGAGCAAGGAGGCGCTGTCGTCGCCTTGAACGAAGTGCCCGAAGATTACGCGGGGTATGACGGGGCCGCATTTGCCGTGTCGTATAAAGAATTGAAATATCCGTCGGCGAAATAAGCCGGGAAGTCGAGGAGATACGCAATGGAGTTGGCTACGTATTATCTCGATCGTCCGATCGCCATGAGAAGGGCGGTCGATGTCGCGAGTCCGGAGGGAGCAGCCCGAGATACGGCTTTGTTCTACATTCACGGGGGCGGCTGGCATGCAGGTACCAGAGACACGTTTCACCACCATCTGGAGCATTTTTCCGCCAAAGGGTACTGGTGCGCCAGCGCAGGGTATAGATTGGCTCCGCATGCGAAATGGAACACGCAGCTGGCCGACGTCATGGAAAGCTATGACCGGTTCGTAAAGCTGCTGGAGGAGCGGGGGGCGTCCGTACGCCGCATCGTCGTGCTCGGCAGCTCTGCCGGCGCGCATTTGGCTTCGCTGCTAGCGTTGATGGAGCCGGACGAGGTTGGAGTGCCGGTTCGTCTGTCGGGAGCGTGGAGGAAGCCTGATGCTTGCGTATCCATTAACGGACCGGGAACGTTGGAGGAATGGCCGGACATGCACGAGGGAATCCGCGCCGATATCGAGAAGGTGGTCGGCGTACCTTACGGGGAGGCGACCGACCCGTTTGCCAAGGCGTCTCCGGACCGTTACGTGAAGCCGTCGGGGCCCTCCTTCTTGTTCATGGTTGTCGAGCACGAGAAATTTTTTCCGCACGAGTACGTTTACCGGATGAGCGACAGCATCATCGCGGTCGGCGGCTCTTCGGAGGTCGTCTATTGCGAAGGTGCGGAACACGGCTTCTTCTACGGGGTTGCGGGTACGCTGCAGAAGAAAGCGATGACTATACTGGAAGCTTTTTTGTCACGCCTATGATGCGGCCTTACGATTTGCTGCTGCCGCCGGTCATTTCGGCCGTTGTCGGGCACGAAATGAATCTGTATTTCGATAACCTGATCGCAGGGGAAGCGACGCGTTACGACTTCGACGTACACGCCGGCATCGGCCGGCACCGCAACGATCGCTGGACTTGCGTGCCGGAACAGCCGGGCGACTATCCGCTTACCGTGGAGGTGTACTCGGAGGAGGGCGAGCGACTCGCTACGGCCCAAACGGTTATTCGCGTCAAGCCGGCCGAGTCTGCCCCCGGGGAGGCAAGACGCGTCCTGTTCATCGGCGACAGCACGACGGCGGCCGGACAATATACGGGCGAGCTGCTGCGGCTGTGCGCTACCGACGGACGCGGACTGACGTTGGTCGGGACGAAGGGGATCGCGCCGAACTCGTTCGAAGGCCGTGGAGGCTGGAAGGTCGACGATTATGTCCTGAAGCCGGAGAGTCCGTTCGTGTTCGAAGACGAGCTCGATTTCGTCCGCTATATGTCGGAGAACGAATATGCCGGACTTGATGACGTCTGCATTCATTTGGGCATCAACGACGCGTTCCAAGAGACGGAAGACGACGGAGTCGAACGGCTGCTCGCCCGAAAAATGCCGATGCTCGAACGGATGATCGCGGATATATGGAGATATGACGCCAACATTCGCATCGGCATGATGCTGGTCATCCCGCCTTCGAGGACGCAGGACAGCTTCGGCAAAAACTACGGAGCCGGGCAAAGCCGCAGAAGGTACAAACGCAACTGGTTTCTTTGGAATCGCGAGCTGATGAGCCGTTTCTCCGACCGGCCCGGCATCGAGCTGATTCCGCTGCACGTCAACCTGGACACGGCGCGCAATATGCAGACCGAGGTGACGGCGGCGAACGCCCGCAACGCGCGGCCGGAGCAATGCCAGAGCAACGGCGTGCACCCCGCCGTCGAAGGCTACAGGCAGATGGCGGACGTCGTGTATGCTTGGCTGAAGGCGTAGAGGCCGTACAAGTTCGAGGGCCGTTCCGCGGATCGTGGTCGAGCGATGCGGAGCGGCTCTTTCCCATGCTTCCAAAAGTACAAATTTCTTGCCCGAAAGTCCAAAGATTTCAGTGCCCGCTGCATATATGATAAGACTGAGATCGTAAACGGTTACCAGTGGGGAGTGAAGAGTGTGCTGCTATGCGGAGTGAGCGAATTGGATATTACCCCGTCTCTCGGGAGCACGATGCCCGGCTATTTCAAGGATCGGAAGTCTACGGGCGTGATCGACCGGCTTTATGCGAAGGCGCTTGTCGTCGACAACGATGGAAGCGCTGTCGCTTTTGTTGTGCTGGACACCATCCTTGTGCCGAGAGAATTAGTCGAGAATGTGCGTCAAAGGGTCGGACGATTTACCGATATTCCGCCGGAAAGGGTCATGATTTCGGCTACGCATACCCATACCGGGCCTCCGGTAGTGACGACAACGTTCTATAAGGAAGACGAATCGTATTTGCAATGGCTTGCCGTCAAAGCGGCGGACGCCGTCATCGTGGCGTATCGGGGCCGGAGGGAAGCGCGTATCGGCTTCGGAGCCGGACACGAGGAGGATATAGCCTTTCATCGTAGATTTTTCATGAAGGACGGAACGCTGCGGACGAATCCCGGTATCGGGAACCCGGAGATCGATCGACCCGCAGGACCGATCGACCCGCAGGTCGGGGTGATCCGGATCGACGATGCCGACGGCCGTCCGATGGGGGTCGTGACCAATTATGCGGTACATACCGATACGGTCGGAGGAACGGAGTATTGCGCCGATTTCCCCGGAGAGCTGTCTGCCGCGTTGAAGAAAGCGCTCGGGGAGCAAACGGTCAGCCTGTTCATGATGGGGGCCAGCGGGAACATCAACCATTACAACGTGCTCGGCGGACGGATCGAGGATTACGCCAAGCCGCTCTCCCGCCACTACATGAAGATGGGCCGCATTCTCGCGGGCGAGGTGCTTAAGGTCAGGGAAAAAATACGCACTGCGGGCGAAGCGAAGGTGGAGGAGCGCAATACTGCGGTTACGCTGCGCTATCGGCAGCCGACGCAGGAGCAGATCGAAGAAGCCCGCCACAATCTCGCCAACTTGCCGGAGAGCAACGTCGAGGTCAACTTCGCCAGGGAACTGCTCGAAGCCGCGAGACGCGGAGAAGGAACGACGGAGGCGGAAATTCAGACGATTGCGGTCGGGGATTTTGCCGTCGTCGGACTTCCCGCGGAAATCTTCGTCGAATTCGGATTGGAAATCAAGGCGGGATCGCCTTACGGTTTGACGCTCATCAACGAATTGTGCAACGGAATTGTCGGGACCTACGTATGTACGCGGGAAGCGTACCGACTGGGCGGCTACGAGCCGCGTATTACGGCGGGCAACCGGCTTCAGGAGGAGACCGGCGATATGTTCGTGGAAAGCGCCGTGAAGCTGCTTCGGGAGCTGAAGTCCGGGGGATGAGCGGAAGCGCCGTAATCGAGTGGGGGGCAATGAGGTCCGGACCTGGACGGGAACGGAGGGAGAGCAGAGCAGAGCAGAGGGAAGGAACAAGGAGAGGTCGAGGGAAAAGAAAGATGAAACGGGCAGCGTCCCCCGATGCGGGGACTTGCCTGTTTCTTTTTTATCGGATAAACAGGGGATGGCCAATCATCATGAACCGAATTTGCATACGTGCTAGCGTCGGCAAATGGACTAGCACAGCGGAGGGGCCGTCCGGGATCTACCTGCAAATGTGCATCTGGTCTGGCCCCGATTCTACCTGTTGACCCTATTGCATTGGAGGGGGGCTTGGGGATGCCAGTAAGCGGAAGCTCTTTTTTGAGTACAGCGAGTTCATGGTATAATGGAGGTCGGAAGATTCGCATAGGAAAACCCGGCATACGCGGGATGCTCCTGCGTAGCCGGGTTTTGGTTAAGTATGGTTTAGCGGGTGAATTGGCTTCCGCTCAGCTGTTGCTCAGCGATTTGTACAAGTCGGCGAGTAATGTGCCCTCCGATCGCACCGGCGTCACGGGTAGCCATGAAGCCCATGTAACCGTCTTGAGGGATTTGGATGCCGAGCTCTTGAGCGACCTCATATTTCATTTGGTCCAACGCCGCTGTAGCTTGAGGCACTACTAGCGAATTGCTGGAACGACTTTGTCCTGCTGCCATATTTATCACCTCCGTTGAAATGTATTATGAACAGAAAACGAAAAAATACTCCGAAAAAAATTGGAAATTTAGACCAATCGAATCGGGCGGATAAATAAATGGCTGATCATATCGGGTAACGGGGAGGAAAACATCATGTTCGATTTACGGGTGGACCGGCTGTCGTTCGATAAAGGGCTGCAAATCGTACAGGCGGACGTTAAGCTGGTCATCGACGGAGAAGCGGTCATCGAGGAGCCTATGTGCGTCGATGTGGGGCTTCCGGCGCTTTTGCTGAGCGGCCTGGAGGAGGTGGCGCCATACCGCTGGGCACAGGCCGGGGAGTGGCGGAGAATGCCGTTCTTCGTATGCGGCTGCGGCGATCCCGAATGCAGAGCGTACTCGTTTCGCGTCAAACATACAAGCGGGACGGTAGCGGAGTGGACGTTGGTGGAGGAAGCGGAGGATGAGAGGCACCGCGAGCACGAATCGTACACGGTGTCGTTGCAGGCCTGCAGGAAGCAGCTGATCGAGCTTGGCGAACGTTTCCTGGCTTTCGTCGAACCGCTTGATTACCGGCCGTATTTTGCCGAGACGGTGCCTGTCGTAAGGGAGCTGTTAGAGCGGCTCAAACGTGCGGTATCCGATGGAAGAAAGCCGAACGAAACTTAATAAAGAGCCGATCTCCGAAGCGCGGAGACGGCTCATTGTTTTTTCTGCGACAGCATAATCCGCATGCAACTTTGAGGCCCTTTAATTGAAGCGGGTGCCACGTGTTGCCGTCAATAGAGGAACGATATTCCGTTATGGTCCCGAATTCCGTTATACGCTAGAAAATAACGGAACAGACATCCCTTATCTCGATCTTTCCGGGTGAAAATGATCATGAACAGCGGAATAGCGGAACGGTTTTCCGCTATTTTGCAAACAGTACGAGTGCTCGGGTCAATAGCGTACTCCAGTTCCGCTAATTGTTCGATTCGGGGTCCCGCAAGGCCCCGCCAAAGGCAGCCTGCCTTCTCCGATCGCCCGGGATGCACTCTTGTAGCGGGCGAATGAAGCTGCCGTAGTTTTTGTGCGCCGATGTTCGATTTACCCGTTACAGCTTGAGCAGCGTTCGGATCGTTTCGTCCGACTGCAGCAGGGCGTCCAGCTTCAGGCAGTTGTTTTCCGGCGATTCGATCGTCCAGCCCGCCACTTTCGTGCCGCAGACGACCGCATCTTTCAGCGACAGGCCGCGCATGAGCCCCATCGTCGTGCCCGAGAAAAAGGCGTCGCCGGCGCCGCTCGTATCTTGTACGACGACCGGGAATACGGCTTGCGTGCCGAATTCGCCGGTCTCGGCATTGGCGTAAACGGACCCTTCCGCCCCGAGCGTAACTACGAGGGAGGAGAGACCGCTTTGGCGCATATAAGCGAATAAAGCTTCCTGCTGCTTGTCGGGTTCAAGCTCGTGAACCGGTACGCCGATCAGCCGTTCGGCCTCTACATGGTTGCATATGAAGCAGGACAAGGAACTCATTAGCTCAGGGTAGTTCAAGACGACGTCCAGATTGCCCGGTATGCCATAGACCGGCTTGCCGTGACGGCGGGCCAGCTCCAGCACCGTTTTGGAAATGCCGGCATTCAGATCGAGCTCCAGCAAAATATGCGAGGACGACCGGACGATCTCGTCTCCATGCTCGGCAATCGTGCGCTCCATCGTGGACAGGTCGGGCATCTGGGAAATGGAGCCGGCCAAGTCTCCCGTCTGATCGAGCACCGCGAGCCACATCCCCATGCCTTCCTGCTCGGCCGAAGCGACGTACTGCGTATCCGCATTCGTCCCTTTCAGCCTGTCGATCACTTCTTGTCCGAGACCGGTCGCGTCGACCGAAGAGACGAATCGGGTCGGCAAGCCCATTCTCGCCAAATTTTCCGCTACGTTGCGTCCGACTCCGCCATGCACGAACTGGATTTTGCCGAGGTTGCGCCCTGTCGGGATATAAGCATCCCGAGCAAAGCCCTTGCAATCGATAAACACGGTCCCGATGACCGCCGCAGACAAACTCATCGTTAGTTTCGCTCCCTTTAGCTTCTTTCGATATCGAGTGCAAGTTTCAGCTCGAGCTCATCCCCGGGCCCGATCGCGCGCATGCCGGTCAAATCGGACGGGGCGTCCAGATTCGGCGCGTCAGGCGTCCATGTAAGCGGCTCGATGCAGATCGTATCGCGGGCAAGGCCTTTCGTATAGACGACCCATTGGGTAAAAGGCTCGTTGCCGCGGTACCGGATCGCATACCCCGGCTTGGACAATACCGCTTCCGCGGGACGGTCGCCGATCCGAAACGCCATATCCATGTCCTGGCCTTGCAAATTAAGCCCTTCGTTCAACGGCTCGTACCGGCCGAGCGGCAAGCGGTTGCCTGTCGCCAGAAGCTTCTCGTTCAGCTCCCAAATATCCGCCACGGGAAATTTCAGCGTCCACGCTTCCGGCTCTCCGTCCAGCATGAACCACGTATGCAAACCGAAGCCGAACGGGGCCGGCTCGTCGCTGCCGTTGCGGATCGCAAACGTCTGGACAAGCGAAGCTTCGCGGATTTCGGTATGCAGCCGGATCGTCAAATCGTGAGGATATTCCGCAGCCAACTCCGGAAAGTCGGCGGAACGGAATTCGGTCGTGATGGAAGCCGCATCGCCGTCTGTCGCCGTATCCGTGACCCGCCAAGGTCTGTGGCGCACGAAGCCGTGAATATGGTGGCCGTCGGGCGTGTTTTTCTCGAACTGGTACGTTTTGCTGTTGAACGGAAACGTTCCGTTGCGGATCCGGCTCGGCGGAAGCAGGATCGGGATGCCGAAATGCACCGGCTTGAGCCTCAGCGCTTCTACGCTGTCCGGCACGCGAAGAACGTCCCGCCCGGCGATTTTATCCCACAGCCGGTATGCGTTGCTGCCGATTTCGGGAATGAGCGATAAAGAGAAATTGCTGTTTTCGAGCGTATAGACGGTCGAACCGTCCCATTGCTGCCGCTGGATCGTTGCCATAGCGCGATCGCTCCTTTTTCGGATCGGAATTCACGCCTTCCATTGTAGCAAACGGGCTCGCGGCTGTCATTCGTCATTTTCGCCGCAGGCGAGACCTTCGGCGTAACGACAGACTCGGCTTACGAGCCGAATTCGGAATTCGGATACACGTATTGTTCTTTCGGGGGCTCGATTTTCGCGATTTGCTCCGCTTTCACGACCATCAGCTCCGAGCCGTCGAACTTCGTTCGGCCGATCGTGCCGGTTATCTCGACCCATTGATCGGTGGCGTACGCGGCGGCGCGGTCGTAATCGACGAGCACGCCAAACGGGGCGGCGTCGGCAGAGCAGCACTGGACGGAAAAACGTCCGATGACGAATTGGCGGGTATTCATCGTGTCGTCCCGGTATACGAAGCCGCTCAGCTTGACCTTTTTGCCGGTAAACTGCTCGGCGTACAGATCGAGCGTAGTCAGCGTTTCGATATACAGCTCCTCGGGGACCGGGATGACGTTCAGCTTGTACAGCTTGCGCGCATGCTTGGCAAACGCTTCGGTAAAAGGCTCGAACGGAAACAGCTTCTCCATCTGAGCGCCGGAACCGGCGGCTTCGGACAGCGGCGGCGCTGAAGAGGATGTCGGGGAGGTTGTCGTCCCGGAGACTGGCTCCTGCGGCTGCTCCCGGTATGAGGCTCCCGCCTGGCCGGGCTGGGCGGACGACGATTTGACGGATGCCGCGCTGTTCAAATTCATTCCTTTCTTGGCGGCAAGCGAGCTGCCGAGCGACGTATCCGGCATCAGAAACCCGAGCAGCAGAGGAAAGGCGAACAGCCCGTAAACGATCGCGCTTTTCCACGGAGCGCCGTTATCCGAATGATCGTGTCCGCAGTCGCAGGTTTGGCGTTTGCCCCAATAAGCCGCCACGGCAGTGTAAAGCTGATAAGCCCCGGCCGCGTAAAGCCCTAGCGCGGACAGCTTGACGTACAGCACCATGCGGGGGGAAATATAGAACAAAATCCGGTCGGATTTGACCAAATAGGCGATATAGGCGGCAAAGCCGAACAACAAAATCGCTTTGATCGAAGGGTGGACCCAGGCTCCGCGGTTGCTCATGCGGCATTCTCAACTCCAATCGGCGAATAGCGTAATGGGACGTGCGGCCGTTACAGAAAAGCAAGTTCGATCAGGCGCGAGCCGACCAGAACGGCCGCGGCCAGAACGACGGTCAGTATAAGGACGAACCGGACCCGGAAGACGGACAGCAGCATGAGCGTGTTTTTCAAATCGATCATCGGACCGAATACGAGGAAGCTCAGCAGCGAGCCGGCGGTAAACGTAGTGGCGAACGAGGAGGCGACGAAGGCGTCGGACGTCGAGCAGAGCGACAGGATGTAGGCGAAGCCCATCATGAACAGGTGGGAGCTCACTTCGCCTTGTCCGATGGCGACGAGGCTTTCGCGGGTGACGACCGCTTGGATAATGCCGGTGAGCATGGCGCCGAAGATCAAATATTTGCCCATCTCGAAAAATTCGTCGGATGCATGTCCGAGCGTCGACAGCAGCTTGTTAGATTGGCCTGCGGACGGGACGTGTCCTGCGTGCTGATCGCCGTCGAGGTCGTGCGGGATAGGGGGCTCCGGACGGAGCGGGTTGCGTTTCACGAAGGCGTATACGAGCAGTCCGAGCGTCGCCGCGACGAGGAAGGCCAGTCCCATGCGCGAGTAAGCCATTTCCGGACGGGAACGGAACGCCATGTACGTGGAGGCGTATACGACCGGATTCAGCACCGGACCGGCCAGGATGAACGTTACGGCGATGTAGACGGGCATCCCCTTGCGCATCAGCCGGCGCACGATCGGAATCATGCCGCATTCGCACAATGGAAAGATAATCCCGAGCGAGCAGGCGAACAGGACGCCGAGCACCGGATTGCGGGGCGTCCAGCGGCGAACGGTCTGCTCGGATACGAACACCTGAAGCAGCGCGGAGAACAATACCCCCAGCAGGACGAACGGCACGGCCTCCAAAATGATGCTGATGAAAATCGTCTTGAAATTGGCCCACGGAAAAGCGGCCAATACGCTCAAGTCGGGCTTGTCCCGGATAAGAATGAGCGCGAGCATGCCGAGGCACGCAAGCGCAGCAGCGTAAGGACCTCTTCGAAGCAGCGTTTGCAAGCACATTCCTCCTTAAAGCTTTGTATGGCAAAGCTGACGTCGTAACCGTCGTCTCGACGATTCTTGGAGCAAAGCTTACCCGGTAAGCAGTCGCCCGGAGCGGATCGAAATAGTATAGCGTATGCGGACAAGGGGGGCGCTAGGACAAATTTTGTTTTGATGAACGAAAAAAAGCCCGCCCTGCCGGTCGGGAGGCAGCAGCGGACTTTATGAAAGCGTACGATCGCGCCGATCCTTATTTGCGATCTTTGTATATTTCCCTCATGACGTGGCGCAGCTCGGGCACGATGATTTTGGTCATGGCAAGCCTGACGGCGCCCGAGGAGCCCGGCATCGAGAATACGGCGGTATTGCCGCGTACGCCTGCGACGGCCCGGCTTAAGATGGCGGCCGGTCCGATATCCTCGGCATAGCTTACATAACGGAATATTTCCCCGAAGCCGGGCATTTCTTTGTCGAGCGAATCCCGAACGGCTTCATAAGTCGTATCGCGCATGGCGATTCCCGTGCCGCCATTCAGCAGAACCGCTTCGATCAGCTCGTTGCCTGCGGCATCGCGCACGAGCTCGCGAATTTGCTCGTATTCGTCCTTGACGATGCGGTAGGCGACTATGGAATAGCCGGCTTCCTCCAATAATTGGCGCATGAGCTGGCCGCTCTTGTCCGTTTCCTCCGTACGGGTGTCCGACACGGTGACGATCATGCAGCGTACGGATGACGGCGCTTCGCTGCGGTGCTCCTCTACGGAGCGGATTTCGTCGGTCAAATGGACGCGCCTCCTTGTTCATAATTTGTCGTATAGTATGAATATACCCGCTTGCCGGAATCGGGACAAGAGATGAATTCGCTTGCTGTCCTCTGCGCGGCGCGGCTCGCGGCCATTTGCGAATTGACTGCGGGCGGCTTTGCTGGTATTATAAGTGTTATGCTGTAATCATGGAATCACTGCGGACCAGACCGCATACTTTGCGGCTTTTTGGCGTTCGACTGGCAAAGGAGGTGTATACGATGCGCGTTATCGTCACTTTGGCGTGCACCGAATCAGGTGATCGCAATTATACGACTACGAAAAACAAAAAAACTCATCCGCAACGGATCGAGATGAAAAAATATTGCCCTCGCCTGAAGAAATACACTATTCACCGCGAAACCCGCTAAGAAGAAAAGCGTCCTTATAGACGCGATTCGGAGAAAAGCGATGCGGTTTAGCCGTTATTTTTTTGGCAAGGCCAAGCGATGACAGGAGCAAGTAGGCATTCGTAAACCGCTACAGAGAGCCGGTGGAAGCTGTGAACCGGTGCGGAGCGATAGTCCGAATGGGTCCTGGAGCATGATGCCGAACCTGAACCGGTCCTGTCGTCCGGTGTCTACAGTAGGCAGAACGGAAGTTCCCCGTTATCGGAACGACCAAGGTTTTCCGGATTCGGCCGTTGCGGCCGCGGGAAACAAATTAGGGTGGTACCACGGCCTCTCGTCCCTTGCGACGGAGGTTTTTTTGTTTTTTTCCACAAAAAGGAGGAGTCGTCAGATGAAAAAAGTATTGTCAGGCATTCAACCGAGCGGTCAACTGACACTCGGCAACTATATCGGCGCGATGCAAAACTTTGTCAAGCTGCAGCATGACCACCATTGCTTCTTCATGGTAGTCGATCTTCATGCGATTACGGTTCCGCAGGAACCGGCCGCCTTGCGGGAGCAAAGCGAGGCGGTGGCCGCCCTCTTTATCGCCGCCGGCATCGATCCTTCGAAAGCCAGCGTCTTCCTGCAATCCCATGTCCCGGCTCATGCCGAGCTGGGCTGGCTGATGACGACGCTCGTCTACATGGGCGAGCTGGAGCGGATGACCCAGTTCAAGGACAAGTCGGCCGGGAAGGAATCGGTCGGCGCGGGCTTGTTGACGTATCCGGCGCTGATGGCCGCGGATATTTTGCTGTACAATGCCGATCTCGTACCGGTCGGAGACGACCAGAAGCAGCATCTGGAAATAACGCGCGACTTGGCGCACCGGTTCAACCAGCGTTACGGCGAACAGTTCACCGTTCCCGAGCCGTACATTCCGCAAGTCGGAGCACGCATCATGTCGCTGGACGACGCGTCCAAGAAAATGAGCAAGAGCAACCCGAACCCGGGCAGCTATATCGCCCTATTGGACGAGCCGGACGTCATCCGGAAAAAAATAAGCCGGGCCGTCACCGACTCCGGCCGCGAAATCAAGTTCGACTCGGCCAACAAGCCGGAAGTCAGCAATCTGATGAGTATTTACTCCCATTGCGCGAACTTGAGCATCGCCGAAATTGAAGCGAAATATGACGGGCAAGGCTACGGGCCGTTCAAAAAAGATTTGGCCGAAGCGGTAGTCGCAACGCTGGAGCCGCTTCAGCAAAGGTACAAGGATATTCGAAGCTCCGGAGAGCTGAAGGTGATATTGCGCCAAGGCGCCGAGCAGGCGGCGGAAATCGCCAACCGTACGGTGCGTGAAGTCAAGGAGAAGATGGGCTTTGTAATGCCGTAGCGGATATTTTAGAAAATCGGACTATGATGAGCTTGTCATCATAGTCTGTTCTTGTTCCAAGGCGCGTGATAGGGTAGATCAATCGAATTCAGTATAGACATAAAAAACGTTTATCAAGAGAAAGGCGAGTTGCCGCCCCTTCGATAAACGTTTTTTACTGGAACCTTCGTTACTTTTCAGGAGAGCTATCGTTTTTCCGGCGAAGCTTGGCTTTGAGCGTGAAGCCGTAGCCGATGAAAGCGACGGAGCCGATCGAGCAAAGCCAGACGGCCGCGATGTTGCCGTAGCTGATTGCAGCCGCTATTCCTACGAGGAGGGCGGTACCGATGACGGCGAACAACAGCGCCAATGGACGGTTCATGGAGAGTCACCCCGTTTTCCGAATCGACTTAAAAAAGTTTTGAAAAAAGATGAATATTATTTGCTCTACGTAACATAATAAGTTTGCAAGCTTGCAAAATACATCAAAGACACAGTCGCAGATTTGAAAGGAGTGCATGTTATTATGGCAAGTGGACAATCCCGCAGCAGCAACACTCTGGTAGTTCCTCAAGCAAACGCGGCTCTGGATCAGTTGAAGTATGAGGTAGCTCAAGAATTGGGCATCCAAATTCCGCAAGACGGCTATATGGGTTACATGGCTACTCGTGACGCGGGCGCTATCGGCGGACACATTACTCGTCGCCTGGTGCAAATCGCCGAACAACAACTTTCCGGCGGAACTGCTCGATAAACGAACCTTTCTTTCGGACTTGCGTTATGAAAAAGCTCAAGGGACAAGCTCCCTTGAGCTTTATTCGTTGCTCCGAAAAGGAAGGGACTCCTTGCGGAGCCCCCCGGGCAAACAAAAGAAGTTTCGTAACGTATTCGACAGGTGCCTGGAGGCTAGTAGGTGCTGATCTTCAGCTTCTTCTCCACGCGGCCTTCGCTGAGCCATCCGACATAAGAGTCGATCGGCAAAAATTGTTTGTCCATGAGCACGACGGCTACGAACGGGTATTGCTTGCGGTGACGATAACGCACGTCCGTCCAGCGGACCTCGTAGCCCCACCGATGCTCTTTTACTTCGGCGCAAGCGGTGGACGTGAAATATAAAAACGATTGCACGTCCGGATGGCTCTTCGAGGCATCGACGGCCTGATGATCGTGGCAATGGACTTTATCTACCCATCGCAGCTTGCCGTTGCGAAACTCGCCCAGCGTGTAGTAATTCGGAGCGGTCCGCTTGACTACGTTCCAAGTGTACAAATGAATAGTCGGAATCCATATATAATGGTGGCCCTGCTCGTAATGCGGATCCTGCAGCTTGATGCGCCGGCCGATGGCAAAATGGACTAGCGTCCGCCACACGTAATAGAGAGCGACGAATCCGTAAAGCGCCGGGAAAATTTGCGCAGGCGTGGCCAGATGCACGGACCAGATGAAAATCGCGATTAGATGGCTCGAAAAGATGACCGGATCGAAAATGTGGATAATGTTCCACGAGATCCATTTTTCCGTAAAAGGCCGGAACGCTTGGGTTCCGTACGTATTGAACAGATCGCTGAACACGTGAAAGGCGACGGCAATAAAAACCCATAGGGCTAAATGCGGGACGGATATGCCGCGGAACAAAAGAGCGAGTACGATCGTGATCAAGGCGGTCCATATGGCCACGGCCGGTAAGCTGTGCGACTTTCCGCGATGGTTCCGAATGTAAGACGCATTGCTGCGAAAGCGCAATAGCCCGTCCGAGTCCGGTGCTTGCGAGCCGAGCACGGTGCCGATCAGCACGGCTGTCGCCAAGGCGGAATCCGAGGCAACGACCGGGTCCACATAGGCCAATCCGGCCAAACCGAGTCCGACTACAAGATGCGTGCCTGTATCCAAGAGTTGTCTCCTCCTCATCGGTCTTCCTTGTTATCATAACACGATATTCGGTAAAATAAAAAAATCAATATCGAAATTGGTCACTATTCGTTGAATTCGCACATCCGCCAAGCGATTGGCGCAATGAGGCTCGCCAGCCACGGCAGATTTATGGAATGGTTACAATAGCTGATGTGTATTTGAGAGCGAAGTCCGCATATTTAAAAATAACGCTGAGGCCGGAAGGTGAAACGCATGGGTATTGTTTTCGTCGAATATAAAGTGTTCCCGGAAAAGCGGGAGGCATACTTGCAATGGATGAACTCGCTCACGCGGGAGGAGTCCCGACTGGAATTGTACGAGGGCTCCGACCAGCCTGATTTGTTCGTCGAATTATGGCGCGACTTTAGTGAAGAGGAGTACCGGACGTACAAGAAGACGAGGCTGGAAAGCGCCGGCTCGCCATGGGCCGGGTTGGCGGACTATGTCCCGGGCGGAGCGGCCAAAATCCACATTTGGCATTTTCGCAGGGCGGAGCGGTAGCTCTCGGCCGGAGGCGAATTATCGGTATTGTATGGAGGTGACGGTCGTCCCGACACGGCTCTTGCGGCATTATGCCGACAAGGGCCTTTTCTGTTTTCGCTAAAATCGAGGTCGCACATATGATCGGATAGTCCATTATTCCAAGCATGGATATCCATGGTTTCTCCCTCTATGGTTAGGTAAGCTTACACTTAGGATTGTTATCGCAACTGTTTGCCGCGAGCAAACCCAAGGGGGAGAAGGGATGGAGAGAAAGTCCATCATATGGAAGCACATCAAGGAGCACCGGATGTCGTACTTGTTCGGTTTTGCATTATTGTCCATTGCGAGCGTGCTGCAGCTGGTCATCCCGACGCTGCTCGGGGTATTTACGGACCGGCTGGAAATGGCGGAATTGACTTACAAGGAAGCGTTGACATTCGCTTTATGGATGGTGCTGGCCGGCATCGGGATCGCCCTGTTCCGCTCTTCCTCGCGCATCTTCTTGTTCCGGCTGTCCAGATTGCTCGACATGAGGATCCGTGACGAGCTGTTCAAGCATTGGGAGACGCTGTCCACCCATTACTTCAAAAACCGTCGGGTCGGCGACTTGATGTCCCATGCGATCAGCGACGTCAGCGTCATACGCGAGGTTACCCAAAACGGGATATTCAACACGTTGGAAGCAGTCGTTCTCATTTCGATTACCGTGGTGACGATGGTGACGTCGGTCGATCCGTTGCTGACCTTGCTGACGCTGCTGCCGCTGCCGCTTCTGAGCGTGCTAGCTTACCGGTTCAAGCGGCGCATCCAGAAAGAATCGACAAGCGTACAGGAGGCGATCGGCGATTTGACGAGCCGGGTGCAGGAGTTCGTCGCCGGCATTCGGGTCGTCAAGTCGTTTTTGCAGGAGAAGGAGCAGATCCGTCTGTTTCGTCAGGACAACGGGCACGCGGTCGCGATGAACCGCAAGCTGGTCAAATCGAACTCGCTGTTCGGGGCGCTCAGCTCCGCCGTAGTCGGCTTCAGCTTTCTCGTCTCCGTCGTGCTGGGCGGCATCATGGTGCTGCATAACCGGATCACGCTCGGCGAATTCGTCGCGTTCAACTCGTTTCTGTCGCTGCTGATGGGACCGATTGAAAACTTGGGCAAGGTCGTCAACACGATGCAGCGGGGGAAAGCCTCGGAGGAACGGCTGCTCGCGATTCTGAACACGCGCGCCGACGTTGCCGACGATTCGAATGCCGATCCTTCGGTGCAGACGATTGGCGGAGAAATCGAAATTCGCAACCTGACGTTCTGCTACCCGGAATCCAAGGAGCCCGCCCTGCGGAATATTTCGCTTAAGGTGCCGAAAGGAACGAGTCTAGCGATCGTGGGCCGTGTCGGAAGCGGCAAGAGTACGTTGGTCCATCTGCTCGTAAGGCTGTATAATCCGCCGAAAGGGACGGTTTTTATCGACGGACGGGAAATAAGCGAAATTCCGCTGCAGGTGCTGCGCGGGCATGTCGGAATCGTACCGCAGGACCAGTTTTTGTTCTCCACGACGATTCGCGACAACATCAGCTTCGACCCGAAGCCTTACCGCGACGAGGAGATCGAGCAGGCGGCGAAGCTTGCGCAGGTATACGACAATATCGTGGAGTTTCCGAACCAATTCCAAACGGCGCTCGGCGAACGGGGCATTTCGTTGTCCGGGGGCCAACGCCAACGCGTAAGCATCGCGAGGGCGATCATCAAGAAGCCTTCGATTCTCATCTTCGACGACAGCTTGTCCGCCGTCGATACGGAAACCGAGGACCGCATACTGGAAGGTTTGGATACGGTCATGGAGAACAGAACTACGATCATTATCGGACATCGCATCTCCTCGGTGCAGTCGGCCGACCAAATCGTCGTACTGGAAGAAGGCGAGCTCGTCGAGCGGGGAACGCATGAGTCGCTGTTGGAGCATAACGGAATTTACGCCGATATGTACCACAAGCAGCTTCTGGACGAAGCCACCAGGCAGCAGGAGCAGGAATGGGAAGAGGAAGCGGTCGACGGCGTTTCCGATTACAAGGAGCCGGTCCAATCGCGCCAAGGCGGAGAGGTGGCGGCGGCACAAGATTCCCGCGCCGGAACAAAGCTCGCATCGGGAGGGAGAGCGGGATGAGCATACACGCGGAAAAAGCGGTCGTCGATATCAAAGACGGCCAGCTGCTCAAAAAAATGCTTGCCTATGCGCTGCCTCATTGGAAAATGATATCGCTGTGCATCGGGCTTGCGTTCCTTATCGTCATGGCCGATCTGGCCCGTCCTTACTTGCTGAAGGTAGCGATCGACGATCATATCAACGGACTCCATAAGCCGATGTATGCGGTGGAGGCTGGCAAGGCGGAACGTCTCGAGTCTTTCGGCAAACCGGTAATCGTCGGCGACACCGCTTTCGTCCGGGTGAACGGGACGGAGAGTACGGATACTTCGGCCGCAGCGGAAGGACTGCGCAAGGCGCAAATCGTGGAAGTAAGCGGCGCGCAATATTTGACCGACGGCTGGCCCGACTCGAAACAGAAGCCCGTGTTGACGCAATCTGGCGGGGCAACCGAGCTGTCCGCCGACGGACAGACCTATTCGGCCAAGGCGCTGGACAATGAAACGGTTTCGAAGTTTCGCGAGCGCGATACCGGCGGACTATTGACGCTGGGGCTGTTTTTCCTGATCACCGTCGTAGGCGGCACGATATTGAACTATGTGCAGACGAACCTGCTGCAATATACCGGACAGCATATTATTTACCGCATCCGTTCCCAGCTGTTCGAGCATTTGAGCAAAATGTCCGCCTCGTTCTTCGACCGCAACCCGGTCGGACGTCTCGTCGTCCGCGTCACGCAGGATACGGAGACGCTGAACCAGCTCTATTCGCAGGTCATCGTCAATTTGGTCAAGGACGTCATCGTGCTGTTCGGCATTTTAATCATCATGATGCAGATGAGCTTGAAGCTGACCGGGCTCATGATCGTCGTCATTCCGCTCTTGATCGGCATGACGGTCTGGTATCGGATCGTGGTCCGCGAAGCGCAGCGGAAAGTGAGACTGCTTCTCTCCCGTCTTAATTCGTTTCTTGCGGAAAATTTGTCGGGAATCCGCATCACCCAGCTGTTCATCCGCGAAGAGCGGCAGCTGGAGCAGTTCCGCGAATTGAACGGGGAGCATTTCAAAGCCGGACTGCGCGGCGTGATCATCAACTCGATCTTTCAGCCCGCCGTCGGATTTCTCGGCAATTTCGCGATTGCCCTGCTGATTTGGTACGGCGGCGGCTCGGTGCTGGACGGCACGATTACGTTCGGGATCGTTTACGCCTTTACTCATTATGTGCGGCAATTTTTCAATCCGCTTATGAGCTTGGCGGAGAAGTACAACCAGATCCAGACCGCGATGGTCGGGGCCGAACGGATATTCGAGCTGTTGGACGAGAAGCCGTCGATCGTCGACGCGGAGCAAACGAAAGCTTTGCCCAAGCAAGTGCGGGGCGAAATTGAGTTCGACCGCGTATGGTTCGCCTACAATGAGGGCGAATGGGTGCTGCGGGACGTCTCGTTCAAGATCGAGCCGGGCCAGACGATCGCGTTCGTCGGAGCGACCGGAGCGGGCAAAAGCTCGATTATTTCGCTGATCAACCGGTTCTACGAAATTCAGAAAGGCACGATCCGTCTCGACGGCATCGACATTCGCGAAATTCCGCTCGAACAGCTCCGCCGGGCGGTAAGCGTCGTACAGCAGGACGTGTTCCTGTTCAACGGCGATATCGCCTCGAACATCCGGCTGAACGAATCGGGCATTACGGACGAGCAGGTGAGGGAAGCGGCGCGCATGGTGCATATGGAACCGTTTATCCTCAAGCAGCCGCAAGGCTTCGCGACTCCGCTCGGCGAACGGGGCGTCAACCTGTCGCTCGGGCAGCGGCAGCTGCTGTCGTTCGCGCGCGCGATCGTGTTCCGCCCGCAAATTTTGATCCTGGACGAGGCGACCTCGAATATCGATACGGAGACGGAAATGGTCGTACAGGATGCGTTGAAGTCGATTTCGAAAAACCGGACGACGCTGATCGTCGCCCACAGACTGTCTACAATACAGCACGCCGATCAAATTATTGTCATGCACAAAGGCAAATTGCGCGAGATCGGAAACCATTACCAGTTGCTGGCGTTGAAGGGGTATTATCATAAGCTGTTCGAGCTGCAGTACAAGGAGCGGCGCCAAATGCTCGACGCGCGGTAACGCCGCTTATCCGTATTGATCATGACAGAGCCGGTATAATATCGGCTCTATTCGTGATGCTATAGCCGAGTCGGACGAAAGACCGTTCACCGTTCTGGGGGAATGACCATATCATAGAGTGGTATAGGTACCCGAAGGAGTGAATGAAATGGTCAAACTTACCTTGGAAGCGGCCAAACGATTGCTGGCGGTCGCAGAACAGAAAGCCCGGCAAATGGGCCTCTCCAGCGATATTGCGATCGTCGACGAAGGCGCGAACCTGATTGCCTTCCACCGGATGGACAACGCCAAGATCGCCGGAATCGACATTTCACAGAACAAGGCATGGACGAGCGTAGCTTTGCAGATGCCGACGGCCAACTTGGCGCAATCTGCGCAGCCCGGCAGTCCCTCGTTCGGCATCAACACGACCAATCAAGGCAGGGTCGTCATTTTGGGCGGAGGCATCCCGCTTATCTACGAAGGCAGGATCGTCGGAGGCATCGGCGTAAGCGGAGGCACGAGTGCCCAAGACATCGAAGTGGCCAATGCCGCCGTCCACGCCTTCAGCAGCATGCGTGCAACCGGAGACGCCGCGTTTGCCAGCGCCCGAATCGGTTCAATCCAATCGAACGGATGAGCCGGCGGCCTGACGCTCACTGCTGTCAGACAACGGGCGGAATTCTCGCTACGGTTGCCCGTAAGGGGGCTATACGGCCAGAAATGGACTTTGGAACAGGTTTAGGGAGTTTCATTCCCTGGACCTGTTTTTTTAACGATAAAGAAAGTTTAACTTCGCTAAAGCGTTAAAGCGGAGTGCGACTTTCTTTATCAAGAAAAGCTACATATTACGCAGAGTCATTCGCCGTGATCCAGAAAAGCTACATCTTACGTAGAGTCATTCGCCGTGGAGAAGGTTTCGCCTGGAAGCTTTTCTTATGCTGTCGCATAGTTCGCAAACAAGCCGGAGGCGTTTTGGCGGGAGGCAACTCGTTCGTTGCCTGTATATAGCGGCTTTTGGTTCCGTTATCGTCTCGAATTCCGTTGCGCTCCCGAATATAACGGAACAAGCTTCCGTTATTTCGAGCTCTCGGGGTGAAATGGGGAGTGAAACGGCGG
>NZ_VDCQ01000098.1 GCF_006265175.1 Paenibacillus hemerocallicola
AGCAACGGCGCAGCAACGGCACAGCAACGGCACAGCAACGGCAGCAACGGTGCAGCAACGGCGCAGCAACGCTAAGGCGATCGCTTCCCAGCGGATATCGGGCGACAGCCCTTTTTGCGAAGCATGAAGCAAAATTAATCTGCTTTTCATGTTTCTTTAAGGTAACAGGTTTACATAAGATCTATACTGGGGGTATTCCAAAAACGGGAGATGACTTTCCAATGAAAGCATTAAAACCGCTTCAGGCCGTGAAATCGTTCCTATTCGGAATCATGATGGCATTCGTTTCGATCGGCGCACTGCCTTTTTTGGTCATCAAAAGCTTCACGGAAACGTTCCTTCCATAATAATCGTCAAGCAAAACAGCCTCCGGCCATAGGTCCGGGGGCTGACGCTGTCAAGAAAGACATGAGGAGAGTGTGGTGGTACAAACAGGAAGCGGGGCGATGTGCGTAAAGCGCAGCGTCTGACTTTAAAATCGAGTTGTAACCGATTCGATTCGAAGAAGACAACTCGATTGTAACGGAAGAAGTGGAGCGCATTCCCCGCTTCCTTGCCTTCACGGCTTCCTCTCCATGAGGATTTCCAGCAACAGCCCCCCGGCCATGGGAGCCGGGGGGCTGTCTGTTACGCCCGCGTTATTTGCGGAACGCCTCGAACGGAATTTCGAATTCGGGCATTCCGGCCGCATAAGGCGTGTATTCGTACTGCTCGAAATAAATGACGACCGCGTCGTTTTTAAGGAAAAACGCCCGCTCCGGCTCGATCGATTCGAACGACGCGAGCATTGGAAGGTCCAGCTCGCGAATGTGCGTACGAATGACATCGTTGATGATCGCCACATAGTTGGCATTGCCTTCCGAGGCCTCTTTCAACGACAGCTGCTTTCCCGTCAAAAGATCGAACGTGTATGGCTGGCGGACCGTCAAGCCGTGGGCGCCGCCCGTGTAAATGTAATAATCGACGTATAGGCTGAGCCGATTGTTCTGATTATACGTAATCCGATAAGTGCCTTCGTAGCTGACCGGAGGAATGGCCAATTTATCGTTGTCCGCTTCTGCCTCCGCATTGCCGGCGGCCGCCCCGGACAGTTCGTCGCGACCCCATTTGGCGTGCGTCTCGGCTTCCTCCTTCAGGAACGCGTTGATGCTCTGCTGAATGTCCGCGTTGGCGAATCCGGCTATTTGCGGATAATGGACCAGAAGCGATTGCTTGACCCGTTCTTCGGCAATCTTGAACGTTTCTATCGTCAAGTCGTTCTCCCGGATCGTCTCGATCCCGATCACGCGGGATGCCGGATCATAGGAGATGCCGTAGCCCATCTGCTCCAGCAAAAAACGGAGCGGCATATAAACCGAGCCGTCCTGCAAAATCGCCGGCAAGCCATACAGATTCTGACCGTTAAGGGTGTACATGCCGTTGTCCAGCTCAAGCGTCAGTGTACGCCCCCGTCCGCTTGCCGTAACCATACGCTCGTCCGGATTCCAATCGGTCGCCAGACCGAGCTGCTCGTTCAAAGAACGCAAACCGATATATGTATTTCCGTCGACGTTCGCGGTCGGCAGCATAACCGAATTGCCGTCGATTACGATTTGCTGGGAAACGATCGAAAGCGGGCCGGCGGTCTCCGCCCGCACCTGTGCGGCGGGATAACCTACGACGGCCGGACCGGCTGCGAGCATCACTCCTGCACAAAGGGCCAGCAGCATGTTCCGGCTATGCCGGGGCGGTTTGCGGGTCAAATGTTGTTGTTGTGCGAGATGACTTTGTCTCCGATTCATCTGTCCTCTTCCTTTCCCGGTTCCGTATTCGCTTGGACCCATGTCCTTATGCGATACTTACCCAAATTAGACGTTACCGAAGCAGTGCGGGTTCGATCCGCCCGATCGGCGAAACATCATTTTCGTCAGGTCCATGCCCAGAAAAAGCCGTCCCGGTCCCATGCTATTTTTCCTTTATGCAGCTTCCGGAACGACTTCTTCACCTCCTTCGACAACGAAGGGTTTCCATTTTCATTCACATAAACGAAGGCTTCCCCGAAATGCTCCGTGACGTATGCAATCGCATCGCTTTGGTGCAAAATACCTTTGAACCGGGTTTCCCGCACCATCCATTCGGCAACCTCCTGCGCCGTAGCTTCCATATCAAGCCCGCTCCTTCCAGGTTTCTTTCGTTCGACAATTGCGACGGCGGATCTCTCTATATTGTAAAGCCGGAGAACACGCGTTACAAGCGGACAGGCAGCGGGCGCGCAGACTAACGGGAGATCGCCGAAGGGACCGCCTTGAGGAACCTTTAAGGAACGTTAAGAAAAATTTAACGATTTCTTTCCTTACGGTTAAACATTGTCCGGTACACTGGGCTAACGAATAACCGCAGTAAAGGAAGGGACCGTCGCAAGATGAAACGACTGACGTTTGCCGCGCTCGGCATTGCCTTATGCATCTTCATAACCGGAACTTCGATAGGAAACACGTTCGCGTCCAACGCCCGGAGCTGGGTAGTCCGTTCCTTCGGCGGGGACGGTCTCCAGCTTCAAGCAGGCCATGCGTTCGTGATGGACGCGGCCACGGGGGATGTTCTCTACGCCAAAAACGATAAGCAACGCGCATACCCGGCCAGCACGACGAAAATATTGACCGCACTGATCGCCTTGGAGATGGGGAAGCCGGACGAGCTTGTCACCGTCGGGGCGGAAGCGCAGCCGGAGGACCCGGAGGAGAGCCGGGCCGGATTGCGGGCAGGCCAGAAGCTGAAGCTGTACGATCTGGTGGAGGCGGCGCTATTGCCTTCCGGCAACGATGCCGCACGGACGATCGCGGTGCACATTGCCCGGAAATCCGCCGGCAATCCGAAGCTCGACATCGCGCAAGCGCAGCAGCAGTTTGCCAAGCTGATGAACAAACGGGCGAAGAAGGCCGGTGCGACCCGCTCCAATTTCGTGAATCCGAGCGGCCTGCACGACCCGGAGCATTATTCGACGGCGCGCGATTTGGCGTTGATCGCCAAAGCCGCGATGGAGAACGAACGGTTTCGCCAAGCCGTGCAGGTGACGGGCTACGAAGCCTCGCCGGTCAATGCCGGAGGAGGGGCGGCGGCCAAGCTGTCCCTGACCAATACGAATCAGCTGCTTCAGCCGGGCAGCGCCTATTATTTCAAAGGGGCGACCGGTATCAAAACCGGCTTTACCGATCAAGCGGGCTACTGCCTCGTATCGTCGGTTGCGAGAGACGGCAAGCGGATTATCGCGGTCGTGCTTCGCTCGACGTCCAAGGACGTATACCCCGACGCCGTTATGCTGCTGGAGCACGGTCTGGACAAGGCGGCTACGGCCGGATAAACGTAAATGGAACGACAAGCCGGAAAGCGGGGGAGAAGACCGCTTTCCGGCTTGTCGAATTCAACGCCCGGCCAACCCGCTCCGCATTCGGGGCAAGGAGGGGCGCTTTCCTTTTTTTCTCGTCTCGACGGACTTGGCTTTATGCTGTTTGTACAGCCATAAAGCGTATTCCAGGGGGCGGGATATCGCCTTCTCGTACGTATCCTTCTCCCCGATGCGCGAGAACACTTCGCGGGCCGGCTTCGGATTCAGCTCGAGCAGCCACGGGTGACCGTCCGGATCGATCGCGATATCGATGCCGAGCTCGCACAGCCGGCCGAAATGCTCCTCGACCGCTTTGGCCACCTCGCCGCCCAGGCGGTATACTTCCTGGCGGATCGATTCGACCTTCTCGACGGAATCGAACCTGCGGTGGAGCAGCTCGACCATCGGGACCGCCTGACCGCCGCCGTGCAGATTGGAGGTGATGCTTTGGCTCGGACCGATGCGTCCGGCGCAGCCGGTTACTTCCCATTCGCCGCTTCCGTTTTTTTGAATCAGCAGGCGGTAATCGTGTACGCGTCCGTCGGGCAGCTTGTTGCGGATGCCCTGCTGGATCAAATATTTGTTTTTCAGATTCCAGCCCGACAGCACGGCCGGAACCAGCTTCGGAGATACGAGCTTCGGAGCGACGATTTTCCGGTTCTGCTCCCGGCCCTGGACGAGAATTTGCCCGCCTCGGCGCCGCTCGAGCCGCAATATGCCGCGGCCTCCGGTTCCGTTGATCGGCTTCAGATAGACGAGCCGGTGCTGCTGCAGCAGGTCCAGCAGCTCGCCGTGATCCGAGTATACCCGGGTAGCGGGCAAGAAGGGCCTGATGGCGGCCGACTTCGCCAGAAACTGATGCATGCCCCATTTGTTCGAGATCGGGCGGTTCATATAAATAAGCCCCGTATACGTTTCGCGGAACCGGCGGAACTGACGAAACAGCTCCGTTTCCTTGTACCGGCACCGGTCGTAGATCAGAATCGGAAACGAAGTCCAGCCGCGGACCCACTTGCCTGCCTCGGTATCGTATACGTATGCGTGAATACGATCCGTTTTGGCATTGACGTCACGGGGAGTGAATACGAATGCCCGCAATCCGAGCTTCTTCGCCTGAACGATCAGCTTGCGGAAGTAGCTTCGCTCCTCCATGTCGTTAATGGCTATTGTCATAATGCCGAGGGTCGGTTCTGCCATTATCGGATCACCTGCTTTATAGATAGCTTGCGCCATGCAAGCGGGTCGCCCGGATGTGCCGCCGTCCGTCCGGACCGGATCTGCGTGGCAAGCCTGCTTCGCACGAACCGCAAGGCGGGCTTTCCGGTCCCGCCTTGCTCCTTGCTAATTCGATTGGCCAATCGGAATTCCGCCCGTCTTTGCCTGGTTGGTCCGGATCAGGTACAAGGAGTACTGCACGATCCGTTCCAGCGATTTTTTGCGGATATGCGGCTCGTCGAATTTCATCGGCTTGGAGTTCGCTTCGAAAAACCAGATGCCGCCATGCACGTCGACACCCATATCCATCGACATTTCTCCCAGCATATGCCCCGACTTTTTCTCGACCTGCCGGGCGATGGCGAGAGCCGCCTTGCGGGCCCGCACCATAATCCGCTTGGCGCCCTCCGTGCCGAATGTGGAGGCCAGCAGCTTCTCGGGATCGTCGATCGAGCCGCCGCGCGGCACGTGGGTCGTGATGCTGAGCCTGCCGGCGAGCCGCGCTCCGATGCCGGTAACGTCCCATTCTCCTTTATACGTTTTCTGCACGAGAAGGCGCAGGTCGAACGGCCGTTTTTTGTATTTGACGATCGAGACGCCTTGCTGGGCGATGTAGTCCTCCTGACCGATCTCCTCCTTGATTTTCGTCCACAGCAGCGACATCTTCGGATATTTGTAGACGATGCTGCCTTTCGTTTCCTGCACGCTCAAGGCGTATTCCGGCTTCCGGTCGAGCTTGCCGAAGACCCGGTCCACCTTCATGATGCCTTTGCCCGCTTTCCCGCTGATCGGCTTCATGTACACGGAGGAGTGCAGCTTCAGCAGTCCTTCGAGCTCCGCGCTCGCCGTCATTTTACGGGTCGCCGGGATGTATTTGGCCGTCGTCTTCGCTTTGTTCAGCCACTCGAACAGCGACCATTTATTGAAGAAGGTCGGATTGAACAGCCGCACCTGGGAATGCCTCATGATCGCATTCAGCGTCTGCTGCACCTCGGGCTGCGCTTCGTCCTGCCGGAGCGGAATCCGATTGTACAGGACGTGCGGAATGCCGATGACCTGCTGGGAAAATTGCTTGGAGACGGAATCGTACATATATCCGATTATTTTCCGATGCTTCGGCTTCAAATCTTTGACGGTTACGACGCATACCGACACGCCCATCTCGGAACCGGTCCGGATAATGTCGATGAAATTGTTCCGGTTGCCCCGGAACAGATCTGCAGGATCGTCCATCGTCAGTATGCCGATCAGCGGACGGTGGAGCGGCAATGAAGAGGAAGTATCCATCTAGGCCTCCCTCCTCGCTCTGAATCTCCCCAAATACATACTGTGCTCGAAGATGAGTCCCAGCGACGTTTTTCCTTGCGATTTCAAGGAAGGATGCTTGAAAATGGACCGGCCCGGCTTGGAGTTCGCCTCGAACATCCAGATTTGCTCGTTCTGGTCGATCCCGATATCGAAGCCGAGCTCGCCGAGCAGGTGCGGGCTGTTGCGCTCGATCGCCTCGGCCAGCTTGATGGCCGCCTGCTTGGAGTTTTGCAATATCGTATCGGCCTTGCTGCCGAACACGCGGTCGAGCACCTGCTCCGGAGTCATAATTTGACCGCCGTTCTTCACATGCGTCGTTACGCTTCCTTTCCCCGCCTTCTTCGCCCCGATGCCGGCTACGACCCATTGGTTTTGACCGTTCTTGTGCAGGTGGAAGCGGAAATCGATCGGACAGTTGTCGATTTCGATCAGCCGGATGCCTTGCTGGACTACGTAATTGCGCAGTCTGCCGCTTCGCGCGTTCAGCAAGTTCATCAGGCTGCTGAACTGGGAGAATCGGTACAGTACGTTTTTGCCGCCCCGGCGGAAGCGGGCGAAGTAACCTCGTTTCGGATGGTAGGTCAGCCGGAAAATGCCGATGCCGAGACTGCCGCCGGTCGGCTTCAAATAGACGAACCGGTGCTTCTCCAGCATGTCGCGGACTTTATCCGGCGTCGGATTCAGATGCGACTCGGGCACATGCTTGAACGCCTCCTTGTCGCCGTCGAGCAAATTGTATACGTCCGATTTATCGAAGAAGCTCCAGTTGAAGAGCGGAATGCCGCGGCGGACGAACCGTTCCTTGAAATTTTCGATCGAGAGCGATTTTTCCGCCTTGCGGCTGGACAGACGGTTGTAGACGACGTCGGGCAGCGGAACGGTTTTTCTCACCCATCCGCCCTCCGTCGGGAAGTAGCCGACGACCGTATCCGCCGACCAATTGACGTCCGACGGCATAAAGGCGAAGAAGAACGATTTTTTGCTGCCCGGCCTGATGTAGTCCTTCAGCAGCGAGGAGCGCGTGCCGAACGGCTGGGCGGCGTTCGCCGCCGACGCATTGGTCAAAATGCCGACGAGCGGTCCCAGCTGGATTTCCCTCGGACCGTTGGATACGGCCATGCATGTTCCGCTTCGCGGCACGAGCAGCTGGCTTTTGACGGAAACGGGAATGTACAGATGATTGCCGGCTTTTTTGACGATTTTGATCGCAGCGGATACCGACTTGCTTCCCATTTTGAGTGTCACCGGCTTCGTTCCCGTCAATTGCAGCGACTTCATCAGCGCGGAGCTGACATAGACCGTCTTGTCGGTTCGCGCCGCGAAATGGATTGTACAAGTTGTCAAACTCATGAAGTTACCCTCCTAAAAGGTTGCAAGAAGCTTGAATGGCAGCGGAAGCGTCCGGTTGTGCGTCCGGTCGTGCCGGCTTTAGCGGCGGCTGAACCGATCGCTGCGGCTGTCGAGCAAATATTTGGCGTATAGGATCGGGTTGCGTATGGAGGCCAATCTGACCCGTTCGTCGGACAACGCGGCGAAAGCGGACCGCCCGGGCTTCGAGTTCGCTTCCAGTATCCACACTTTTCCATCCGCGTCTACGCCGAGATCGACGCCGAGCTCCGCCAGTCTGCCATGGTATTGTTCCAGCACGTCAGGGACGCGAAGCGCGATTTCACGGGCGGTAGCGACGATAGTCTCGGCTGCCTCCGTCCCGTATTTTCCGCGCAAAAACGATTCGGCTTCCTCGGCATGGCCGCCTCCGTGCAGGTTGGACGTGACGCTTCCGGGAGCGCCTTGTCGGACGGCCATTCCGGTCAGCTCCCAACAGCCTTTGCGGTTTTTTTGCACGAGCGCGCGAATATCGAATGCCTCTCCGGCTGCGGTTGTCAACGTTAAATAGCGCTGGATCAAATATTTGCGTCCCGAGGCGAATTGTCCGACCCATGCAAGCATACGGCTTTTGGAACGGAATCCAAGCCGTACGGTTTCGTTTTTCGTAGTCCGTCCTTTGACGGCGAATCCTTCCCCGGCTTCCGAGATGTGCAGCACGCCTTTGCCTTGACTGCCGCCATGCGGCTTAAGGAACAGCTCTCCTTTGTCGGCGAGCCAGCGGGCGATATCTTCCGGGCGCTGCAGCAGCTCGGTCTCGGGCACGTGAGGCAGGAGCGCCTCGTCGCGGACCATCATTTGGTGGACGTTCCATTTGCCCTTCAGACCATAACCGAGAAAGCGCGTGCCGGGAGACGACATCAAACGCCGGATCGGTTCCCGATAAGCGGCGAACGTATGGGAATTCGAGTAGAAGCAGCGGTCGTATACCGCGTCCGGTATCGGGAAAAAGCCTTTCTCCCAACGTTTGGACACTGCCGAATAGGCGTATCCGACCACCCGTTTGCGTTCCCAATCCAACCGGTGCGGAAAAAAAACAAAAACGGCCAATCCCAGCTTTTGCCCCAGCAAGGAAAGTCGACGATAATATTCTTTCTCCGGAAAAGGCGGTTCCGCCGCCCTCGGGCATACCATGATGCCGACTGTTTGCGCGATCCGTCGCGCGTCTCTCGTTATCATCGGGTTCACCTTCGTTAAAATCCGGCCAAATAGCGGGCGTAAAGCACCGTTTGCTTGACAGAAGGTCGAATGGCGCCTTCGGCGAGCGGCGTTCCGTCGTTTTTGGACGGCTTGGAATTGACCTCCAGCAGCCACACTTTCCCGTTCGAGTCAACGGCCAGATCGACGCCCAGCTCGCCGAAATGACCTTTGACCTGCGTCTCGATTCCTTTGGCGATATCGAGAGCGGCCTTGCGCAAATTGGCGGAAGCGTTGCGCTGCTGGACCGCGGTCAAATTCGTTTTCGACAGCGCCTCTTTCACCCGGCTGAGCGTTCCGCCGCGGGCCAGGTTCGAGACGAAATGGTTGCTGCCGGCAATGCGCGCCACAACCGAAGTCACGCCCCATACGCCCATGTTGTTCCGCTGCACGAGCGCGCGGAAATCGACGGGGCGACCGCCCGTCTCGATCAGATGCAAGCCTTGCTGGATCTGATAGCGCCGCTGCTTCAGCTTGCTCGAGATGGACGAGAATACCGCCTCGATATTCGGGAACGTTTGCCGGAGCGTCCCGTTCAAGCTGGTCGTCTGGCAGGAATAGGACTGGCCGCCGTTCCGGCTGATGCGGATAATGCCCTTTCCCAGGCTGCCGGTTATCGGCTTCAGGAAGACGACCGAATGGCGGGCGGCCATCGATTTGAGCATCTGGAAGTTTTTGAACAGATGAGACTCCGGCAAGTACCGGACCAGCGAGGCATCCTGCTTCAGCGCATCGAAAACGTCGGTTTTGTCCAAATACTTTTCGTTGAACACGGTCGTCCCGTAACGGGATTTTACTTCCTTCATGAAGTGCTGCACGCTCGGGTTGTTTTCCAGCTTGCGGGTCGTCAGCCTGTTATACACGACGTCCGGAATCGGGAAGCCGGATTTGCGCCAGCGGCCGTAATAAGTCCAGCCTTCGATCTGCTGTTGGCTGGAAGGAATATCCTCCACGGTAAAAAAATAAACGAATGCCCCATGAGTTTGGCAGGTGTCCACCAGCTCTTTGCAAAAGGCGGTGTTCGACCCGAACGGACGATCCGGGGAACCGGAGTAAACGCGGCTCATCATGACGCCGATCAAAGGGCCGATCACGAGCGTTTTGCTGCTCGCCTTATAGCGGACGCTGACTTGGGCGCCGTGATGCAGACCCAGCTTGCGCGCAAACGATTCGCCGATGCGGAGGCCGTCTAGATGAGAGGCGGAGACGACCTTCACCTGATGCTTGGATGCGCCGTATTGGAGCGATACGGTTCCGCCGGACGGGATTTTGTGCGAGCGGGCCGCACGTTCCCCGAGCAGCAGGGTTTGATCTTGAAGCAGGCCGCCCATGCTTTGCACATGGATTGTCATTTTCGTACTGGTCATGGTGTGTCTCCTTTAGAAGCGCCATCCTGCGATTTCTCGTGTTTCCATAGACTAATCACATCATATGAGGACATATATCCCTTGGTGAATGAATGGACGCCGATTCGGGGGCGGGGACTAGAAGAAACGGACTCTTTTTTGCAGAGGGCTTGTGCCCCGAAGAGAATCGGATCGCAGATGGCTTCAAGGGGCGGAATAGAACGGGGTTAGACTCGGTGGGTTTTCCGGTAATGCGAAGGCGTGATATGCTCGTATTTGACAAATAAGCGATGCAAATAAAATCCGTTTTGGTAGCCGCAGCATTCGGCGATTTGCTCGATAGTCATCTTCGTTTCCAGCAGCAGATTTTTCGCTTTCTTCAAGCGCAGCGCGGTGAGGTAACGAAGCGGCGTCACGCCGTAGGCGGCGTGGAATCTTTTGGTGAGCTGCACCGGGGTGATGGCCAGGGCGGAGGCTATCTCATTCAGGCTAAGTTTGGTGAACGCGCGCTGATGAATGAGCGATTGGGCCTCTTGCATCGACGGGTCGATCGGATTTGGAATCGCGACGTGGTCGATCCGCGTTTTTCCTTCTCCGAGCTCTTCGCAATACATAAGCCACATATCCCGGCAATAGTGGCTGTATTGCGACAATCGGACAACCCCCGGCCAATCCTGCCATCTTTTCATGGCGCCATAGTTATGTGTCAGACGCGCCGTGTTGAGAACGCTGATTTTGCCGGCAGGTATCGCAATTTCGCCGCTGCCCGGCCCTTCGGTCCAGGTGAGCCAGAAAAAATAAAACGTAAGCGGCGTGACGATGACTCTGCGGAATACGGTATCCGGCGGACAAATAACGAGATCGCCAAACGTGGCCGTTCCTTTCTCATTTCCGATCTCGTAATAGAAGGCCCCATCCTCGATGGCGAACATCACCCACTCCGTGTAGATGTCCTCATACATCTGAAACTTATCTTTGCTCTCCCAGTAGGCGAAATCCTGAAGTTCCGGGACAAAGCCGGACAGTAGCGGCGAATGCATGCGATCATCTCCTTGAATTAGCGGAAATATTAGATAAATTATGCTTCAAAAATGTGTATGTTCAAAGATAAACACTTGCCTTAACATAAAATTAGATTCAGAAATAACAGATAAAGAGAAAGTCCGTAGGTATAGTGTAAGCGTTTGCCACTAAACTTTGCAAGGGAGGCAGAAAGATGAATTACAAAGTTATCATGCCGGCGCTCGCGCTGGCGCTAATTGTCGGAACAACAGCCGCATGCAGCCAAGGGGGCGCGGGCAGCAAGGGCACCGAACAGTCCAATGCACAAGGAAACGAGGCCAAGAAAGAGGCTCCGCCGGAGCCGGTCACGATCGAGCTTTTGGTGGGCTGGAAAATTATCGACGAGGATTTGGAGCAAATTTTTTATAAACCGCTTGCAGCCAAATATCCTCACATCAAGCTCAATATAACAACCGCGACTACGACCAACAATATTACGACCATGGTCGCGGCGGGGACTGTCCCCGATATGCTGATCATGGGCACCGGCAATATGCAACAGTTATTGGACCTGAATGTGGCGCTCGATCTGAATGAGCAGATCAAATTGCAAGGGTTCGATATGAACAAGCTCGACCCTAGCATCGTGCAGACAATCAAGAGCTTCGGCAAAAAAGGCGAGATTTTCGCACTGCCTTATGGCTTGAACTATGAGGCCCTGTATTACAACAAGTCGTTGTTCGACCGCTTTGCCGTCGGCTATCCGACTGACGGGATGACGTGGGACGCCGTCATCGATCTGGCGAGGAAGGTGACGCGTACCGACGGCGGCGTGCAGGTTCGGGGGCTCGGATCGAGCACACTCGTCCGAATCGCTTCCCCGCTTGCCTTGAACCGCTTTGATCCGGCTACGGGCAAAGTAAGCATCAATACGGAAGCGTGGAAGAGAGCGTTTCAGGTGTATCAGTCGATCGTTTCGATACCCGGCAACACGAACGATAAGAAAAACAGCGACGAGTTAAACGCTTTCCTTTACGACAAGACGATGTCCATGTACCCGTATATCGGTTTGTTCCACCGAATGGCGGAAGCGGCCAAAGGCGGACTGGATTGGGATTTGGCCACTTACCCGCAGTTCCCCGACAAGCCTGGCGTATACGGCGAAGCGGACGCTTATTACTTGTTCGTTACGCCGAACAGCAAGCATCAGAAGGAAGCTTTTCAGGTCATTTCCGCCGTATTGGAGAAAGAAGCGCAGCTCGCCGCGTCCAAAAAGGGCAGCGTCGTTACCCCGCTGATCGACAAGGAGGTCCGGGACAGCTTCGGCAAAGAATCGGAAGTATTGAAGGGGAAAAACGTGCAGGCGATCTTCAAGCACCGTCCCGTCCCGATTCACAGCAATTTGACGAAATTCGATGCCACTGCCGACGGCCAGCTTAATTCCGGCGCGCTGCAGCTGTTCGGAAACGCGAAAGACATCAATACGATTATCCGCGAGACGGAGGAAGCGATTAACCAGAAGGTTGCGGCGCAAGGAAGCAAGTAAGCGTGGCAGACGCCGTCGGTAAATAAGCGGCCAATAAAGTATCGTCAACAGCTCTTCGATGCATATCGAAGGGCTTTTTGCTTTGAGCGGCGGATTATCGCGAAGGACGCCCGTTAACAAATTGTTCACCGTTTGCGGACCGGCCGGGTGACTTAAATCACAGTGATGACTCTCACGGGCCGATACAATAGCAGCATGAAGCGGAAACTGCGAGTCACTACCGGTTTGGAGAGAGGGGGTTATCCTCATGGCGAAATCGGCATCCCACGATAAATCGAAAGATCGGGCCGGGGAACACGGGCGCGAGCCGTCATTGAAAGGAACGTTTGCGGCGGTCATGCTGCTCGGCGCATTCCTGCTCGTAACGTGGCTGGGCGTGTTTTTCCTGTATTTGGCTCGAAACTAAGACGAAAAGAGGTTGTCCCATGCATATACACCGTTTGGAAAAAATTTGGCTGACTTTCGGCTTTTCGATGCTTGCCGTGTTCCTGCTTGTACTCGGCATTATGGCTTTCTCCATGGGAATTACGACCCCGGGCAGCCACCGCCATGCAATCGATCCCGCGAAGGTGTCCGAGACGGCGCCGTTCGATCAGCCCGTTCTGAAAAAGGTCGGAGACAACGAATATGAAGCGGTCATGACCGCCTTCGCCTACGGCTACGCCCCGACCAAGATGGAAGTGCCCGCCGGTGCGACGGTCCACTTTACGATTACGTCGAGCGATGTCGTGCACGGCTTCGAAATTCCCGGAACGAACGTCAATATGATGGTGCTGCCGGGCGAAGTGAACCACATTTCGCATACGTTCAAAAAAGCCGGCGAATATTTGATTTTGTGCAACGAATATTGCGGTACCGGCCACGAATTCATGAAAACGACTCTTGTTGTGAAATAACGGACAGCTTCAGGGTCCGCTAAAAAGGACGGCGATTGGAATGACTACGGCTACAACGACAACACCACAAGCGGAACGGTTCGACCGACAGGACGGGTCTCTGGTGCTCGCGCATATCTTGTTCGCTTTCGCGGCGCTGCTGCTGGGCGGCATTGCCGGAGTATTGCAAGGGCTCGTGCGCGGCGGCATGATCGAGCTGCCGGCCGGAATCGGCTATTACCAGCTGCTGACCGCTCACGGCGTGTTGATGGCGCTAATTTTCACCACTTTCTTCATTATCGGCTTTCTGTATTCCGGACTATCGAAGACGCTCGGCGGGCAGCTGCTGACCACATCCCGCAGAATGGGCTGGATCGGATTTTGTCTCATGGCCGTCGGTACGGCGATCGGCACGGTCGTCATCCTGCTGAATCAGGCAAGCGTGCTGTACACGTTCTATGCGCCGTTGAAGGCTTCCCCGTATTTCTACATCGCCTTGGCGCTCGTCGTCGTCGGCAGCTGGATCAGCGGCTTCGGGATGTTCTATAATTACCGCTATTGGAAAAAGACGCATAAAGGCAAAATGTCGCCGCTGTTCTCCTTCATGGCGATCGCGACGATGATCATGTGGCAAATATGCACGATCGGAGTAGCGATCGAAGTGCTGTTCCAGCTCATCCCGTGGTCGTTCGGCTGGGTGGATACGATCAATGTGCTGCTGAGCCGTACGCTGTTCTGGTATTTCGGCCATCCGCTCGTCTATTTCTGGCTCCTTCCGGCTTATATATGCTGGTATGTCGTCATTCCGAAAGTTATCGGCGGCAAAATATTCAGCGACGCGCTGGCGCGACTGTCGTTCATGCTGTTCATCGTATTCTCGATTCCGGTCGGGTTCCACCATCAGCTCATGGAGCCGGGGATTAGCGCGTTCTGGAAATATTTGCAGGTCGTATTGACGTTCATGGTCATCATTCCGTCGCTGATGACGGCCTTCTCCCTATTCGCCTCTTTCGAGCTGTACGGCAGATCGAAGGGCGCCAAAGGGCTGTTCGGCTGGTTCAAATATTTGCCGTGGAAGGACGTCCGCTTCTTCGCCCCGTTCATGGGCATGCTCATCTTCATCCCGGCGGGGGCGGGCGGTATTATTAATGCCAGCCATCAAATGAATGCGGTCGTGCATAATACGCTTTGGGTAACCGGCCATTTCCATCTTACGGTCGCTACGAGCGTGGCGCTTACGTTCTTCGGCATAACGTACTGGCTCATTCCGGCGATTACAGGCCGCACCTTGACGCGGAGCATGAACAAATGGGGGATCGTCCAAACCGTATTATGGTGCGTCGGCATGTTCTTCATGTCTGGGGCGATGCATACGGTCGGCTTGTTCGGCTCGCCTCGCAGAACCGCCTATACGACCTACGGAGACCACCCCGACGCGATATTGTGGATTCCGTACCACGTGGCGATGGCGATCGGCGGGATGATCCTCTTCGTAGCCGTCGTCATCATGATCGCCAACATCGTCGGCTTGCTTCGCGCGCCGAAGGGCGACACCGAATATCCGATCGGGGAGGTGTCCGAAACGGCGGAGAAGACTCCGGCTTTGCTGGAACGCTGGGGCGTCTGGATCGGCGTATGCGTAGTGCTCATCGTCGTCGCTTACACGATCCCGATCCTGGATATGATCGGAGGCGGCGTGCCGGGGTCGCCCGGCTACAAAATGTGGTAGCGAAAAATGGAATAGGGCTGTTCCGAAAGTCATATTGATGACTTATGGGACAGCCCTTTTGCAATTCGCATTGCGCATGTACGATTAACGGTGCATCTTCCGATACTGCAAAGGGGAGGCGGACGACAGCTTTTTGAACGTTTTGTAGAAATGCGCGAGATTGTCGAACCCGACGTCCTCGGCTATCCGGGTTACTTTCTGATTCGTATCGCGGAGCAGCTTCTGCGCTTCCATAATCCTTACCGCAGCAATATAATCCACGAACGAGAATCCCGTCATCGTTTTGAACAATCTGCTTAAATAATAGGGGCTCGTCGAGAACTTCTCGGATAACAGGCCGAGAGTTAATCGCTCCTCGTAGTGACGGGTTATATACTGCATCACCTCGATTACTTTCGGATGCAGCGAATGTTGCTCTTCGACGGGCTGCTGCAGCCTCCTCTCGTTGCAGCGAATCGCGAATATGAGCAGCTCGGAAAGCAGCGCCTCGATGCAGAGCAAGTAATTTCTGCGCCGGCTGCGGTATTCGTCGATCATTTTGTGAAACAGCTCCTCGACGAATCTTTGCTCGTGAACGTGCAGGGACAGTACCGGCGATCCGGAGCAGAATGGGGAGAACGGGTCCAGGAGCAGATCGGACTTGGTGCCGAACCATTTTTTCTGGAAATAAACGAGCACTCTTTCCCGTTCCAGCCGGGAGGTCGATGTGGCCTTGTGAAGCTCGTACGGGTTAATGAATAACAGATCGCCCTTGGAGATCCGGTACATTTTGTCCTTGATGAAATAATTTTTCTCACCCGTCATGGAGTAGTAGATCTCGTAAAAATCATGGAAGTGGGCTACCTTCATATGATGATTGGAGGAAAATTTGTCGCGCGCGATTGTAAACGTTTCCACGAATTCGGATGCGGTGTCTCTTTGAAACGAATCGTTTGACATTTCCGGCATTTTGCGGTCCCTCCTTTATTCATAATCATAGCAGCAGACTTTTCGGAATAGTAGCAAGATTTGCGATTTTTTTTGGAGCAAGAGCAAAATAGCCGAAAGATCAATCGGCGAAATCGAGATATACTTGGATTGAAGAAAGCGCTATCAAATTGATGTTCATTCCATATTCGGGGGGCTTTGTCATGAAAAGAAGAGCGATTGTGCATGCAATGCTTTTGGCCATGGGCGCAACCGTTTGGACCGGCTGCAGCAGCCAGCCGTCGGCGACCGAGGTATCGCCCGCTGCTCCAGCCGAGCCGGCGAAGCCTGTAACCTTGACGATGCTGGACGGAAACGGGTTGAGCGATTCCGACTTTCAAGTGATGTTCGTGAATCCGGTTAAAAAGAAATACCCGCACATTACGGTGACGAAGACGTCTACAACGAATATTAACAATCTCATCGCGGCAGGAGAAACGCCCGATCTCATTACGACCCATAACGGAAACTTCGGTCCTTATCAGGAGCTCAAGCTGATGTACGACATGTCGGATCTGGCCAAGCTGTACAAATTGGATGTGGCCCGCTTCGATCCTGTCGTTGTTCAGGCTATGGCCGTGACGGGACCGACAGCCCTGAACGCGATTCCCTATGCGTTGAATTTCAGCGCTCTGTATTACAATAAAGATTTGTTCGACTCCTTCGGCGTCGCTTATCCGAAGGACGGCCTGACTTGGGATGAGGCCATCGAGCTGGGCAAGAGAATGACGCGCAAGCTTGGCGACACGCAAATTCGCGGACTCGATCCGTATGCGGTGACGAGGTTTCAGCGTATTTTGGGCAACACGTTCTATGACACGAAAACGAATAAATCGACCTTGAGCACGCCCGAATGGAAATCGATCTTCGAGCTTTCCAAATCGATTATTTCGATCCCCGGCAACGAATGGACGGACGCCGAATTGAAAAATTCCATCAGCCCGGACACGAACTTCCATACCAAGAGAATTTCCGCGATGTACGGCGGCAATAACATGACGTCAAAGCTCGAGGAGCCGACCAAAAACGGGCTGAACTGGGACGTGGCGCAATATCCGAGCTTGCCTTCCAGACCGAACGTGTATAACGACATCGATGCCCATTTGACCTTTATTACGAGTACGAGCAAGCATAAGGACGAAGCGATGAAGGTGCTTGTCGAGCTCGTGTCGGATGAAACGCAGATGGATTTGGTGAGAAAAACGGCACGGAAGTCGCCTTTGGCCGATAAGCGATTCGAAGCCGCATTCGCCGCCGACCTTGAATTTGCCAAAGGCAAAAACCACGCCGGCATGTTCAAAAGCAAAATGATCAACTCGCCCGTACGTCCCAGATATACGACCGAGGCGAGCAACTTGCTAAAAGCGGCATTTTACGACTATTACAAAGGCAAGGACGTCAACACGGCTTTAAGAGAAGCCGACGAAAAGCTGAATCAGTTTCTCGCTACCGAAGCGTCGAAATAATCGGATACATAACCAAGGAGGAGTGGAGATAGCATGAAAGCGGACTGGGCGCAAGGAGTGTGGACCGCCGAGACAAACGGGGAGATCGTCCGCGCGGAAAGAAACAAGGGGCAGAAGGCAGGCGCGAAGAACGGGGTGCGTCTAACGATCGGATCGGATTGGCTGCCCTTGCGCGGTTATGAAATCAAGAGCGGCGAAGATCCTCTGGCCGTTTACGGCGATCTTCTGCCTCTGCTGCGAAATAGCGATGTGAATATTATTAATGTAGAAACGACTCTCGGCTCGCATGGTCTGCCGATACCGAAGGCGGGTCCGAATTTCCGGGCTGACGAAAACGCTGTCCGTGCCCTGACCGCCGTGCCCTTTCATGTTGCCTGCATGGCAAACAACCATATTATGGATTACGGTGCCGACAGTTTGCGGCGCACGCTGGATGTGCTGCGGGAAGCCGGACTCCAGACGGTAGGCGCAGGCCTTACCGGCGAGGAGGCGGCCAGGCCGCTCTTTCTCGAGATCGGCGATATCGCTGTAGCAATTATCAATTGCGGGGAAGGCGAGGCTTGCTGTTCCATCGATAACGGTCCCGGCGCCAACGGATTCGAGCTTTCCGGGCTGACTCGGCAAATTCGGCATGTAAAGTCGCAAGCGGATCATGTGCTCGTCCTATTTCATGGGGGAAGAGAATATGCGCCGATGCCCCCCGAATATGTGGTGAACGGGTTAAGGGAAGCGGCCGAAGCAGGCGCGTCCGCCGTCATTGCCCACCATCCGCACGTGCCGCAAGGAATCGAGATTTACGGCGGAGTGCCGATCGTGTACAGCCAAGGTAATTTTGTGTTCTGGCAAGAGGACGATGCTTTCTACAAGCATACCGGTTATTTGGTTCACCTCGATGTGCGGAAGGATAGGATATCCGGGATGGAGATTAGCCCGTATGTCATTGAGCGCAACGGCCTGTCTCTAATGAACGGACAACTGAAGGCCGGATTTTTACAGGCGATGCGTACCGTATCGGAGCTGCTTGCCGACCCGCATGCGGTGCGCGCCGTGTGGAATGCATTTGTCGATGTAGTCGGCCTCTCGGGGATGACGCGCAATCTGGAGACGGTGCTCGCCGAACTGGCGGGAAATACCGGGACGGGTGCGGCCAGACTGCACAACCTGTTTTTTGCACCGGCACATCGGGAGCTGTTTATGAACGGTCTGAAACGGGCCTCCCACGGGGAGCTCGGAGATTCTCCCGAATGGGCCAAAATGCTCGTGAGGCATTGGCAGAAATGCCGCTGCGACGAAGGAAAGCGGCTGTGCACGGAGTCTGGGATCAACGGCGGATATTTGGAGAATTTGTTGCAGCAAGCGCATCGGCACGGCGTAAGCTAGCTCATTCGCCGAGGAGATTCGGCATGTATTGCAGCACATCGATTCAGCATCGGTGCCGCTTCATCCCGAGAGGCTGGAAACGGCGGCTTACGATACGTAGGGTTCAACTTGTATAGTAACGAACAGGGGCTGGTTCTCAAGTCGGTTGCGACTTAGGAGACAGCCTTTTTTTGCCGTTGCAGCGCCTACTCCGCGTATGATCCGGTCTCCGCCGCCTATTATGTACGAAGGCCGTAAAAAGTGGGAGGTCGACCTTAAAAAATGCAACGAAGTCGTTCCGGGTAAGCGTTATACTTGATTCGGGAACAATGTTCATCAATAAAGAACAGACGGGCTGCAGGTCAGGTGTGAACAAGTAAGCTGATCGGGATCCGGGACCGGTTGGCGGCAGCTTTTGATGGCTAGCAAGATCCCTGCGGTATCGGATGGTTCGGTGCAGACGTTGATGAAGGTGGTTTCAGGAAGATAGGCTTTATCAAGCCAGGGGGAGATCATTTGTCCAGAAAATGGATTGTTTTATCATTAATTTCAATATTTTCTACTGCCGTAGTCGGTTGCGGAAGCGGAGCGGGTGAAGATGCCAAATCCGTCAATTCGAAGGCAAGCGCTCCGGCGGACGGTTTGGATGCGACGAAGCCGGTGACGCTGAAGATCGTCGACACCGGGCTGGTGACGGACGAGGAGTTTCAAATGTACTTGGCGGAGCCGGTCAAGAAGAAATATCCGAACATTACGCTGGAGCTGATTCGCCAAAAATATTCGGTTGACCGATATGAGCTGCTGCTCGCGAAGGGCGAGAAGTTCGATCTGCTGTTCGAGGCGAACCTGCTGTTCGACGACGTCATCGCGGCCAAGCTGGCCGACAATATGGAGCCGATGCTGAAGAAGCACAATATCGATCTAAATCGGATCGAACAAGTAGCGGTAGACTCGTTCAAGATCGCGAGCGGCGGCCAATATTTGTCCGCGGTTCCGTTTACCCGCCATTTCAACGCGTTGTACTACAATAAAGATCTGTTCGACAAGTTCGGCGCAGCGTATCCGAAGGACGGCATGACGTGGGACGAGACGATCGAGCTGACCCGCAAAGTGACGCGCACGGCCGACGGCGTCGTCTACCGCGGTCTCGATCCGGACCTGCCGTTCCGCACCGCTTCCGTGATCGGCCAGCCGATCATCGATGCCAAGACGCATCAGTCGACGCTCCAAAACGAGAAGTGGAAGCAAATGTTCCAGATGTACAAAACGATATACGACATTCCCGGCTATAAAGAGAAATATGTGAATCCGAACAATTTCGGCGAATTCACCAAGGGCAATCTGGCCATGCTGGCCGGCCTGAACATTCTTCCGTCCATTTCCAAGGTGGCGAATACGCTGAACTGGGACATGGTTTCGTATCCGAGCCTGAAGGAAGCGCCCAATACCGGACACGAATTCGACGGCCACGGCATCTTGGTCTCCGCGATCAGCGAGAAGAAGGATGCCGCCTACAAAGTCGTGGAGGTGCTGCTGTCCGACGACAATCAGCTGAATATGGCGCGCAACGGCAAAATGCCGATATTGAAAAACACCAAGGTGCAGGAGGAATTCGGCAAAAACGTCGACTACCTGCAAGGGAAAAACGTCAAGGCGATCTACAAGACGATGCCTGCCAAGTCGCACGTTCCGACGCCTTATGACAGCAAGGCGCGCACGATTATGAACAAGTACAACAAAGACATTTTGACCGGGGTGAAAGATCTGAACTCGGCGCTGCGGGAAATGGACGAGGAAATAACGAAAATGATCGCGGAAAACAAAAAGTAAAATCGAACGGCGTGAGCTAAGGGAACTAGCCGGAAAGGATGATGAAAGTGAGCATATCCAACGAGTGGAAGGTGCGGGAGCTGGCTCCCGAGTTTGTCAAAGTGTACGAGTCGCCCGATCCGGCGTCCGTGTTCGCTTACAGTCCGGGCATCGCCGTCCTGCCGAACGGCCGCATTGTCGCGACGCTCGATCTGGGCGGGGCGGGCGTAGCCGCCTTGCCCGGCCGCAAGGGCGAGCTGGAGCCGGGCAGGCCGTGGCAGGGCAAGGTGTTCACCTCCGACGATGGCGGGTGCACATGGATGCATCGGACCGATTTTCCGTTCATACACGGAAGACCGATCGTTGCAGGTCGTTCTCTATACGTATTGGGCCACTGCAACGATTTGACGATTATTCGATCGGACGACGAAGGCGAGACGTGGAGTATGCCCATAAAGCTTACGGAAGGAGAGAAGTGGCACCAGGCGCCTGCGAACGTCCATTACGCCAATGGCAACGTGTACTTGGCCATGGAGAAAATGACCGACCCGGCTTATAAGGGATGGGGCGTCAGCGTGCTTGCTCCCGTGCTGATGCGGGCAAGCGCCGGCAGCGATCTGACCCGGCGCGAAAGCTGGACCTTCGCTTCGGAGCTCGGCTTCCGCGATGCCGTAGATGAAGATGCCTTGAACGGGTTCGGAGTCCCCTTTTACAAAGTCGAGCCGGACTCGGTAGCGCGGATCGCCCCCGGCCGTCCCGCGGTCCGCATCGGCTGGCTGGAAACGAACGTGGTGCAGTTTACCGATCCGAATCATTATTTTCACGATCCGGAAGGACGCACCTTCCATTTGTGGATGAGAGCCCATACGGGAGGGACCGGCTTTGCAAGCGTCGCGAAGGCGGTGGAGAACGAGGACGGCACGATTTCGACGATGCTGGAGACGGTTCCTTCCGGCAAAACGATCGCCTTCGTTCCGTGCCCGGGCGGCCAGATGAAGTTTCATATTTTGTACGACGAGACGACCCGGCTGTACTGGCTGCTCAGCTCCCAGACGACGGACAGCATGACGCGGGCGGAGCTGCTGCCGCCGGAAAGGTTCGACCTGCCCTATAACGAACGTCATCGCCTTCAGCTGCATTTTTCTAAAAACTGCGTCGACTGGTGCTTTGCTGGGCTCGTGGCGAAGACGGATCATCCGAAGCAGGCGAGGCATTATGCAAGCATGGCGATAGCCGGCGACGATTTGCTCGTACTGAGCCGTTCCGGCGACGAGAAGGCGGCAACGGCGCATAACGGCAATTTTATTTCGTTTCACCGCATACGCGATTTCCGGCAATTGGCTTATTGACGTATGAGCGGCATGTGCCGACACAGCCGGACGCGATCTGCAGAAGCCCGGCGGGCACCTCGTACTTCACCGGCATGATGGGCCGTGTGATGGTGTTCGGCAAGGCGCTGACGGCAGCGGAGGCAAGCCATCTGTATCACGTGCAGGCGGATGCGTACTGGGATTAGGCAATGGTGTCGAACAGGTTCGAATCATTCGATTCCAGGGAGCAAAGGAGCGAAGGCGGATGAGCGAGAGTGGAAATAAAAGGGAACCGGGCGAGCCGAAGGAAAGCAAAGCCGACAGCCGGTTCAGCAGGAGGGAGCTGATCGCTTCCCTCGGCGCGGCGGGCCTAACCGTCGCCGTCGGAAGCTTGTGGCAGGCGGGCGCCGCATCGTCGTCCGGGGTCGGACAGTCCGTCTATTCGGTGCAGCAGGCGACGTACGGCGCGGTGAACGTCAAGGATTACGGGGCCGTGGGCGACGGGACGAACGACGATACGGCGGCGATTCAAGCGGCCATCGACGGGTGTGCGGACGGGGGCGGCGGGATCGTTTTCCTGCCGCCGGGCGTTTACCGTCTAACCGGCACGCTGCGCATGAGGACGGCGGTAACGCTGGAAGGCGCAGGCGTAAGCGCTTGGGATCTGACCTTTGCAAACCGGCTCAAGCAGCCGGCGCCGACCGAGCTGCGCTTCGCCGGAGCGGGGGCCAAAACGTTCGAGGTGACGTATGCGACCGACATGCGGCCGTCGGGAGGGGTTCTGGATAATGCGGACACGCTGCCGAACCATGACGACGTCCGCTATGCGCTGACCAACTTCCGTAATGCCGACGCGACGGGAAGCTCGCCGGCGATGACCCGCAAGTTTTCGGTCGGCATCCATTTTCCGAAAGGCTGCGAGTTCGCGGCTATTCGCCATATGCGCCTCGTGCCGAATTACGACGGCGTCGGGGGCTATAACGATACCGGGTCGCTTGCGCTTGGCGACGAATGGGACGTCGGCCTTTTTCTCGACAACGCGCAGGATATTATGCTGCACAACGTCCAGATTGTCGGCTACTGGCGAATCGCGGCCAAGCTTCAGACGGCCGGCTCGCTCGGGAATGAGTACAAAAACGCCGGGGCGGAACGAAACCGTTTTTACGACTGCATGTTTCAGGGCAATACGGGCGTTTGCATTCGCGGCGGAGATGTGTATCGGGTGACCTCCTTCGGGGGAAGCCCGGGCAACTATTCGATTCAGGTTCCGTGGTGGAGCAGCAATCCGCTCCCTTCGTCCGGCACGGTGCGGCTCGCCGGAACCTATACCGACTACTCCTCCGCAAGCGTGTCGGGCGATAAGCTGACGTTGCACGGCATCTCCGCCAATCCCGACGATGTCGGAAATGTCGGAGACGGCTTGCGCCTTTCTCCTTACAGCTCAGGCTTTGCCGGCACGACTTATGTGAACTGTTATATCGCGGGGCTGGAGCACGCCTCGAAGAGAGGAGCCTCGCATGTCGGCATCGGGCTTGGCGTGTCCAAAAACATCGAGGTGAGCGGAAATGTGCGCGGGCTGAAATGGATCGGCTGTACCGTGCTCGGCTTCGAGGATGTGCTGCTCCACTTGCATGACGCCGACGATATCCAGTTCATCGGCTGCTACTTCGAATCGACGCGAAGATACGACGGAACTCCAGGCGGCGGTCGAATGATCGCCGCGCCGTATCGCAATTCGGCCGATGCAAGAGGGGCATATCCTTGCGGGCATACGGAGAACGTGCAGTTTTGGGCGACTGAATTTCACGTTTCGGTAGACAAGGCGCCGAAATTCAAACGGTTGTCGGGCGTCCGCTATACGGACCAGGGCTTCTTCGCTCCGCGTTACGTGTTCGACAGCTTCGAGACGTTTCCGTTGACGGACGAACGGGATTTCATCATCCGGGGACCGAAGGATCAGCGCATCAAGCTGCAGAATGCGAACGGCCAGACGGCGATGTCGGTGACGCCCGGCGGCAATATCGAGCTGCAAGGCAATTTGCTCGATACGAGCGGCTCAAAGCTGAAAATTTCGGCAGCCGCCGGAGAAGCGGAATTTTCCGGCGGGGTTTATCCTAAAACGGACAAGGGAGCAAGCCTCGGAGGAGCGGCCAAGCGATGGGCGAACGTTCACGTATCGGACGGGCTGGTGATGACGACACCGGACGGAACGAAAACGTATAAGGTGTATGTCGATAATAGCGGGGTTATCCAAGCCGTATTGCAGTAGGCGTATTGCGATCCAGTCATACTTGGGCGGGTTGTCTCATAGGATGGGTAGTAGTACAAGTCAAGGAGAGATTGCCGTGAAAGAATGGAAAAGCGTCGCCTATATGAGCTTGGCTCTCGGTATGCTCATCTACGCCGTCCCCCGTCTCGAGATCGGTCAAGGCTTTTCGTTTCCGACCGTATTCGGCATCGTCTGGATCGGCTTCGCGCTGCTGGTCGTCGCCGCGCATCTGCATCGCATATTGGGCGTCGATGAGGAAACGAAGAAAGAGATGGAAAAGGTTCGCAAATACGGCAAACTGCAGCGGCAGCAATGGCTGAACGCGAAGCTGGGCATGCTGGAATCGAAAAAGTGACGATTTTGTGTAGAGAGTTTTCGTTAAAAATCTATCGAATAAAAAAAAGATCCGTCGAAACGGATCGAAGCGTTGCATGGGTACAGCCGAGGCTGGCCCTTTTTTTTACAATATAGCAAAGTATCTGAATAAGCATCGGAGCAGAAGCCCCACTTTGTGGGGTTATTCAGTATCAGCCGTTCACAGGCTTCACTGCACACCTTGCAGTCAGCGGGCAACCGTGGCGCTGCGTCTCCCGTCGCCCGACGAACGGGCGAGCGACTTGGACCGCGATGTTCCGTTATCGCTTTTCATCGAAAACTGCCCGCATGTTCCGATTCCGATAGCCGCTACACCTTGATCGGCCGAATTTTGGAAGCACAAGCCGTTCAGCATATCGCTGCTTGCCTGGAAATGTCTACAGTTGTAACAGCTCGATTTCAAATGCGGCGATATGGATCTATAGCTCATTCCCCAGTATCCTCCAATTCTTTCACCGTGTCCTCGGTTATCGAATGAAGCTGAAGCGCGTTGCGCGTAATTTCGCCGGCCATGATCCGGATCAACGCCGAATTGTTATGCCTGGCCGCCAGCTCCAATTGCGCATGATAACGATGGAGCACGGTTTGAATGGCGATTTCCCAGTTTTGGTGCTGCGTCGAGACGTTCTCCATGCTATCCTGCTCCTCCCGTCAAATCGGTTTCTTTTTTTGTATGGTATTTCCAGAATAAAGGATAATAGGGGGAAAGAGTAGCTCAATTGAGTAGCAGGAATTTCTATTTACAAATCCGATAAGTTGTGGTATGGTTCGGTTTGGGAACCAATAGTACAGACGGATACAGTTTAGCCGAGATGGGGTATAACAGAATGGACGAGCTGTTGCAGGAAGCCGTAACGAAGCATGAACAAATATTGAAATATATCGAATCGCTGCAAATCGGCTCGAAAATATCGGTACGGAAAATCGCCAAAGAGATGGACGTGAGCGACGGTACCGCTTACCGGGCCATCAAGGAGGCCGAGAATCAAGGGCTCGTCAGCACGCGGGAGAGAATCGGCACGGTGCGCGTGGAGAAGAAGGCGCGGACGAACATCGATAAGCTGACCTTCGCGGAAGTGGTCAATATCGTGGACGGACAAGTGCTGGGCGGGTCGGACGGGCTGGAGAAATCGCTGAATAAGTTCGTGATCGGGGCGATGCAGCTGGAGGCTATGGCACGCTATATCGAACCGGGCAGCCTGCTCATCGTGGGGAACCGGTACCAGGTGCACCGATATGCGCTGGAGCATGGCTCGGCCGTATTGATTACGGGCGGGTTCGACACGAACGACGACGTGAAAAAGCTGGCGGACGAGCTCGGTTTGCCGATCATTTCCACGAGCTACGATACGTTCACGGTAGCGTCGCTGATCAATCGCGCCATTTACGACCGGCTGATCAAGAAGAAGATTACGCTCGTGGAGGACATTTTGTCCCCGGAGCTCCCGCCGCGCACGTTAAAGGGCAGCAGCACCGTAACCGACTGGGAGAAGCTTGTCGAGGAAACCGGCCACAGCCGTTATGCCGTCGTGGACGAATGGAACCGGGTTATCGGCATGATCGCCTCCAAGGACGTGCTGGGCGCGCCGAAGGAGCAGACGATGGACAAGCTGATGACGCGCAATCCGCTTACGGCCGTGCCGCAAACGTCGGTCACCTCGGCGGCCCATATGATGGTATGGGAAGGGATCGAGCTGCTGCCGGTCGTCGACTCGAAGGGAAAGCTGCTGTCCGTGATCAGCCGCCAGGACGTGCTGAAGGCGCTGCAGGTTATCCAGAAGCAGCCGCAAATCGGCGAGACATTCGAGGATTTGATCGTAGTCGGCTTCGAGGAGGTACGGGAGGATAGCGGGCATTTGTCCTACAGGGGCGTCATCACCCCGCAGATGACGGGCCGGCTCGGGACCGTCTCCGAAGGCGTTCTGACGACGCTGATGACGCAATGCGCATACCGTGCTCTGAAAACGCAGAAAAAGGGCGATTTCGTCCTCGAAAACTTCACCGCCTACTTTTTGCGTCCTCTTCAGCTGGAAAGCCAAATCGAAATCCGTCCGCGGGTCATCGAGCTGAGCCGCAAATACGGAAAGGTCGACGTCGAAATTTACCACGGCGCGAACCTCGTATGCAAGGCGATGCTCGCGGCGCAAGCGATCGATTGAACGGCGGCGGATAACGGGGACGAACGCAACAAATACGACAGCATGATTGGCGTGCAGATCTAAGTACCTCGCATACTCGGTGAAGGCTTGCCGCCTTGCGGGCGCCCTGCGGTACCAGGAATCCAACACCGAATCCGTATCCGCGAACTCCGGGCGCTCGGCGTGCCCGGCTGGGCTGTCTTGAGGGTAGAGAAACTCCCGGCGGGGTGCGTGGGAAATGTCCCGGAACATAAACAACGCCCTCCCGACTTCCTATTGGGAAGCGAAAGAGCTGGAAAGTCTGCTTTCACACTACTTTGCGCTTTGTTAGCCTTTTGGAACCGCCAATAGCGGAACTGGCGTACGCTATTAATCCTAAAAGTGATGCCGACAGCAAAATAACGGAAGACCATTCCTCTATTCCGCAGTTCGTTATCCTTTTCCGCCCCGAGAGATCGAAATAGCGGAATCGTGTGCCGTTATTTACAGGCGTGTAGCGAAATTCGAGACCATAACGGAATCCGGCGCCGCTATATACGAGCAACGAGCTGCTCATGCCCGCCAAAACCGCCTCCAGCTTGTATGCGGATTATGCGGCTATTGAAAAAAAAGATCTTCTGCCGGGAATGGCGGAGGATCTTTTTTGGTACGATCGCCGAACCGACTTCAGCTCCATTTGTCTGCAGCCGTATTGGAGGCGCCTCATTTATGAAATGCAGCCGACGGGACCTGTCCCGGCTGGCGGGGGATTGCCTACGGCTGTATGCGGAATAAGAGGCTTTGGCACCCTTTATAATCGGTTGTTTCGGGACTTTTGGCAAAATAAGAGCGGTTTGGGGCCGTTATTTCCGTCCGTTCCCCTGTAAAGCGTGAAATGAGGCAGAATAAAGAGCTGCAGGTAGCTCTCATTGTCCGGCGAGGACGCGTCAGGCTACAAATAAGAGTTGATAAAGACTGCTATCCCCAACCCGAACCCGGCCGTTGACGGCAAAATAAAGGAACTGCTTCCGATAATTTGCCGTTTTCCGTGAGGACGGCATGATAAACCTGCTGTCATAGGTGTTCTTCGTTCCGTGCTTTTGCCTTACTCCTTGATGCGGTCGTACAAACTGTAATTGCGGATGCCGGCGAACAAGTTGAACAAGCCGAGCAGCAGCATAACCGCGCCGACGATAACGCGAACCGTCGAGCCGGTGAACAGAAACAGCTGGATGATCGCAATCGAGATCAGCATCGCGCCCATGCTAATATTCATTTTGGCGGCGTCCATTCCCCGCGCCTTCCGCGAAACTTGCCTCCGGTAACGAACGCTGAACAGGACCGAGCCGAACAAAGAACAGGCGAAAATAACTAGAAGGGCTCCATGAAGCCACTGCATGATGACGAAACTCCTTTCATGTGATCCCCCAAGATAATCCCCCCGAAAGTGAAGCAAGCCTTCGAAGTCGA
>NZ_VDCQ01000099.1 GCF_006265175.1 Paenibacillus hemerocallicola
TCAATATGCAGGTATTCCATTTGCCGGGTCGGAAGCTTATGGGAGTCAGATGAGGGACGGGGATAAGCGGGCACGACAGCAAATTACCGATATTAACGCCAGCGGCCGATCGCCGTTGCAGATCGTAGCCGAGAAAGCCGACCAACTCGGCTTAAAGACGAATGCCTCCCTGCGAATGAACGCCGTCTATGATCCTGCAGTAAACGGATACTTGAACGGTGCCGTCTATGACAACCAAATGCTTCCCTATCGAATGGTGCTGAAGAATGGGACTTTGAATTTCAGGGTTGATTATGGGAATCTCATCGTCCGGGAGTATATGAAAAATGTCCTGCTGGAGGCTGCCGCCTTCCCTGGGGTAGATGGAATCAACCTCGATTTTGGCAGGTATCCGAATCTTTTCGGTTACCAATCCGAACTAACCGATGCGTACCTGCTGCAGTATGGAATCGAGCCGAAAGATGAAACATCCGTTGCAGGGCTGGAACGTTGGGACCGTTATAAAGCAGAGGTGGTTACGCAGATGCTGCGCGAGCTCCGACTGGCTTTGCCGACGAAACAGATCACGGTACGATTTCCTTACGATGGATATAAACAATACGGGTTGGATATTGATGCCTGGATCGCCGAGGAATTGGTTGATATGATCATCCCTACGAGCCTCAGTCATGAACAATTTTTTGATATCGCTCCATTCGTGGAGGCGGTAGGCAATTCCGATGTCCAATTGTATATCGGTACGACTCATTCCTTAAGCGGGCATGACTTGACGAAAGCGGAAGAGGATTTGATCAAGCAAGGTATTCCGGTCAACAGGTCCAGTACGGTAATGAGCGAACTGCAATATCGTCTTAGAGCATACGTTGCCTATCAGGCCGGAGCAGATGGCATTTACTTGTTCAACAACTGGACCGGAAACAATAGTCTGGATAAGATCGGTGATAAGATTGATATTGAAAAATGGCATCATTTCGCTTACCCTGCGGATTTGGTCACGAACCTGATTGAAGCGGAAGCACCTGTTCCCGGAGCCAATTCAGCGCCTTTAACACGTGATCTGACGGTTACCGCCCAGGTGTACACAGCAGTGACGGGGACGTTACGAGCTGTGGATGCCGATGGAGATCAATTAACGTATAGTCTCGTAGAGAACGGTCAGAAAGGAACGGCGAGCGTGATCGATTCTGGCAATGGAACGTTTGGCTATTTGCCCAATACAGGACAGACGGGTATGGATACCGTGACTTATCGTGTTTATGACGGTCATGAATATTCGCTTCCGGCTACGATCACGGTAACGATTGAACCGGTTCATGTAAACGGGATGCTATTGTCCGTGGGACACTATGCGGAGGAGAACGAAATTCAGTCCAGTTTTGCCGTCAATTTGAAGTATCGGCTGGATATCATTCAACTGCTCTTGAATCAAGGGGCGGAACAACAGGCTGTTGCTTACATGGAGGACTTTATCCATTACATCAATGATCCTTCCGTTCGCGCTCAAAATCTAATATCTACCACGGCTGCGGAGGTTCTTGAACAGCAGGCGAATGCATTCATTCTCGAACTGAGCTCGATATAGGCAATTAGCCTCATTGCGTTTGCAGAAGCTGGTGGGGAAAGGGTTTCCTTGAACCACCGGCTATATTTTAAGAGATAGATGATGGTAAGCAAAAATTAACTTTAACGGAGATAAAAGGAGCATGAGCAAAAATATGAAGGTGAGAAAAGAGCTTTATGTCGAATCCCCGGATAAAAAAACGACGGATCAGAGATCACAACGTTATGTAAGCAGTACGGGACTTAGGAGAGTGGAACGTAAGAGCTTGCAAGGTGAATCGGATTGGAGCAATGCAGCATTCGAGCGATTCTCCGATGATAACGGGCGAACCTGGGGGGAATGGCAAGATGTTTACAGCAGAAGTGTTGAGGTGAAAGGCGAAGACGAAATCGCTACTTATAATGGGAAAGAGACATACAATCCGCAATTCGGGCATTTTGTATCCGTTGACATGCGCAGAGTTTTCTTTGACGGCCATCATAATGCCTACAAGCGATTTTGGGGACATGGCGAGGCAAGTTTTGTTGACCACAGCTTGCTGTCGATAAGAAAAGAGGGAAGTGATGAGCGAACAACCGAATTGATCAAATATGAGGAAGGCGCCGATTTTGATCCGGATAACTGGAGAGACCCGGCATATACCAACAACAATCGGGCCTATTTGGGTTGTGGTGTCGAAGTTTTGGATAGCGGCGAAATTATATTTCCGATTGGCGCTTCCATGCGCGCCTGCTTGCGTATTCGCGGCCTTGACGCAGCTGAGATTTTCCCCTCTTGTTCCGAAATCATGCACGGCTTGATTGTTGTTCGTGGCATATTCAATCAATCTCGCGGGCATTACGACCTTACGTTCTCCCGACCGATCGTGATCAGTGACTTAAAATCTTCCAGAGGGATAGATGAGCCGGCCGCCATCATGCTGCCGACGGGCCGGATATTGGCGGTGTTCCGCGGGTCCAATTGGGAAAACAAAAATTGGAATACGCGCATCGAACCTGGAACGCCAGCGCATAAGTGGTACTGTTATTCCGATGACGGAGGAAGTACGTTCACCGACCCTGTGCCGTGGCATTTTGACAATCGGGAGGTGTTCTACTCGGCAGCGACCATTTCCGCTTTTGTCAGGAGCATAAAGAACGACAAGATCTACTGGATCGGCAATATTTCTGATCATGCAACCTATAGCAACTTCCCTCGTCATCCGCTCATCATTGCTGAGGTAGACGACCGCGGTTTGCTGATGAAGGACACACTTACAACGATAGATAAGCGGGAAGAGGGTGATTCCGATAAGCTCCAACTATCCAACTTCAGCATCATACAGGATCGCGAGACCGGAATGATCGAGGTATACCTTGCAAAGCTTGGTCAACGGGAAGGATATACATGGTGGGCCGACTGTTATCGATATTTTATCGATGTTGAATAATTATGATTTCTATTATTTAATGAAGGAGCCTAATACCAGGGAACTTCCTAGGACTAAGTGCCGTTAGCAAAACGTCAACATGTAAAGAATTAACCAAGCATTTCGATGTGTTTACAATACCAGAAGATAGCCTAAGAAATGGGCTTTGTCAAAAAGAGAGCGTCTCGGTAGGATGGGTTTGTCCACGGGTTCGAAACCCAACACCATCAAGGAGGCGCTCTTATTATGAAGTTTAAGCAATCAGACGGACAAAATCAACGAATTGAACGAATTACCATTCCCATCTTGTTATAGGTATTGATGTGGAAAAGGAAGCCCACGTAGCCCAAGCACATATTTATCGATCACCTGACCTGATCTTTCTATCCGCAGGTCTGAAATACCACGAGGCAACGGTAAGAATTAGAAGTAACAAGGGGGGGAGTATGTCGCCACTGGAATCGCCTAATACAAGATGTGAAATTATCGCTCCTGACATTGTAAAGAAAAAACCTGCGTAAGCCCATTCTTTAAGCAGAGGAAATTTAGGAATAAGGATGGCTGCAACGCCCAAAATTTTAGAAGCGCCAAGTAATACGAGCAAATAAGAAGGATACCCCAAATGCATCATCATATCAACTTCTGCATCCAGTTTAATAAGTTGAACGATTCCCGTTGAAAGCATGCCTAGTGCCAGCCAAGCGGTAGCAACCCAATAGATAATTTTATTTCTCTTTATCATGATAGTTTCCTCCTTATTATGATTTCCACAAAATTTCCACTTCGATATTAGTATTGAACTTCTAATCAAACACTGATGACGGGTTTAATTATAGGACACCATTCGGTGTCGTGTCAACAATTCGTTGAAACACAAATTACCGGAGAAACGGTTGCACCCTCTCGCCAATATGTTTATATAAGCGAAGATGAACCTATTCTCTCGTTAGACAAAAAAGATGGTGACAGGCTGATTGTGCTCGCCAATCGGCAACAGCCTTTGAAATTAGTTAAGAGCAAAACAAACCAAAATGGCGTGATGGACTGCACCATCAAATAGGTTGATTATTCGTTAAAGAAGATCGTCTGTCCCTGATTCTTGTTCATCAGGGTTCGGGAGATCTTTTTGTTTTTGCCGCGAGGAACTGAGTGAGGGGGATGATTGTGTCACAAAGTCATTCGATTTGTGGATTTAAAAGATATGTTTGTGTCATTAGACATGACTGGCCGCTGATCGTTAGGGGACGGGCAGAATAGCGCAATAAACCGGGAGCAGACGCCGAGTCATTGCTCCCGGATCTCCAAGACGTGAAGGCAACCGTTATAATGTCAGTTCCTTCAACCAGGCAGTAAGGGCTACGCCAATCTCATCAGGCGAGTCTTCCTGGGGATAATGACGTCCACGAACGGTGATCTCGGTTTGCACTGGCCAGCTGCGGCAGAAATCTACATGAGTTGAAGGCATCGTGCCTGGAACACAGTTGACGAATAGTTTTGGAATCGAGCTCTGTGCCAACCATTCGCCGTAAGTGGTGACAATGTCAGTCACATCAGCCGGATCGCCATCGAATGGCAGTTGTCGCGGCCAGGTCAGTGTAGGACGGCGTCCTTCGCCGGGCCGCGAGAATGGCCGACGATATTCTGTCATCTCTTCCTCTGTCAACTTACGCAGAATACCGATTGGAAGGTTAGTCTCAATGAAAGAGTTTTGTTCTAATACCATCTGTTCACCTTCCTGGGATCGTAATGCCTGGAAGATTTTTCGTCCCGTTTCAGGGAGCTCGCTCCAGCTGCGAGGTTTTATAATTCCTTCCATGTAGGCGATTCCTTTCACGGCTTCCGGATGGCGATACGCCCAATCAAATCCCAAGGCAGACCCCCAATCGTGCACAACAAAGGTAACTCGTTGACGAACGCCAAGTTGATCCAAAAGGGCATCGAGATAGCGACGATTCTCGACAAAGGTATATGAGTCGGGACCACTATTAGGAAGTTTCCCGGAGTCCCCCATGCCAATGAGATCAGGAACAATGCAGCGACCGAGATTTTGAGTATAAGGAAGAATGTTCCGCCAGAGATAAGAGGAAGTAGGGTTGCCATGCAGGAAGACAATCGGATCGCCACTTCCCACCTCCACGTAGGCCATCTCTAAACCAAACACCCGTTGACGCTTCTTTTCGTAGGGAAAGGACGCACTAATCATACAGAATCTCACCTTTCATTTTCAATTTGAATGCAAGTACATACTTTCATAAATTGCTAAAGAAAAGCTCCGATCGGAGCCGCTCAATGAGTAATATAAATATGATTAGGGACTTAGAGCCTTGGTAAATAAACGTACGCTTTCTTCAATAAATTCGTTCAGCGTTTCTTCCGAAACCGCTTCTTTCGTATTTAGGCTACTGATAAAAGCCCCAAAATTCATCCACATGAACGATAATGCTTGGATTTCAGGATTTGAAGTGACAACTTTGCCTTGTGATGACATGGCAGTTAGATAGTCTGCGAGCAGATTTTTCAAATGCTTAGGGTTGCGGGAAGCCTCTTGAAGAACGGCATCAGGAAGAGTACTACTTCCTTTTAGTGAGATTGAAATTAACTTTCTGTTCCGGTTCATGATGTTATGGTACGTTCGACTGAGTGTAAGAAGATCCTCATGCAGATTTCCTTTAAGACCTTCGTTAAAAAGCTTGGTCATCTCATTGCCATAGTGAAACCGGTTGAAAGCGGCCTCAAGCAGTTTTTCTTTCGTTCCAAAATGCCGAAATAAGGTGACTTCGTTCACTCCGGCAGCGAGTGCGATTTCTTTGGTAGTTGTACTGTCATATCCTTTTTCAGCCATGAGGTTTATGGTTGCCAGCAATATTTTTTCGCCTGTAGTTGGATTAGCGATCATCAATTCCCCCTTAATGCAAGTACTTGCTTTCATTAATGTTTATATTCTAGATTAACTGTAACTAAATGTCAATAGAGAGGGGATTGGAACCGTTTCGCAATAAAAGAAGCTTTCTTCGATTAACTATCGGGTAACGTTAGTTCAATGAAACAGCGGCAGTCTAGGTTTTTATTTATCGGGTCCAAGGCTGCCGCTGTCGATTTCTAACAACGGCTATGAGCACCGGATCAGTAAATAGGTGGCGTTCCTAATGACGAAAATGCTGACAGCGAAGTAATGTAGATTCCAGCCAAAACTAACGCTGAAAAAAGGGGCGCAGGGTTACTTGCTGAAACATCTGCAATCTTTTGTTTCCCCTCCCGGCTATAATGAGCTTTCGAGTCATGCGTTGACGCAATCGCATCCGAAGGCGCCATCGCAAAAGTATGTTGTTGCAGCAGTATCGGAAATCCCCCCGGCTCGAGGAAAATTGTTGAAGCGGGCGGTCGGAGCATAGGTGTTTACAATCACGATGGACAATTTTATGCGCTGCGCAACGTATGTCCGCACCAAGGAGCCGAGCTGTGCAAAGGTCTGATCAAGCCGCTGGTGGTTTCGAAAGGACCGGATCACTTCGAGTACGAGCGGGAAGGGGAAATCGTTCGATGCCCTTGGCATCAATGGGAATTTGATATGAAGACGGGTTGCATGATCGTGGATCCGGCGATGCGGACGAAAACCTATGAAGTAACGGTGGAAACGTTCGGCGTAACCGTGGAAGAAGGCCAAGTCGTCGTGCATATGTAGAAACTTTGATTTTTCTTGTAACTGAAAGCCTCCATTTCCGTATGAAGCGCGGTATGGGGGCTTTCGCGGCGATATTGCGATTGTGCCGATCCAGTCTGAAAGTGGTCAACTCTAGCACATAAAGCAGTCAAACATGTGCAATCTTTTGCGTTCCTGCAAAGCTATAATGATCTTGATCAGACGGAAATTGAGCATGAAATGTCGAGAATGGGGAGGGGGGATGTATCCGACAATGGAAATAAAACGGGTTGTAGCATGTGCTTTGAAAAAAGTAAGCGCTATACCGGATGCGAGCGAATGGTGTTTTTGCATTGATAGAAAAATAATAGAAATTGGGGGTTGTTTGATTGAGAACGAATGCCATTAACAGTTGGTCCAAGTGGTTGCTCGCAGGTTTGATGCCGGCTTTGCTGGCCGCCTGCGGCAGTAATGGAAGCGGAGGCAATGGAAGCGGACAAACCAATGGTGACATAGGAGAAAAAAACGATGAACCGGCAAATCTCGTCTTTTATTCCACCGCGGTTTGGAGTCAAGAAGCGTTCAACGAGCGATTTGGGGATGCTTTAAGGAAAAAATTCCCGAATTACACGATCCAAGCGATTTTCAACGGCAAAGGGACAACGATTGAGGAAGTGATAAGCTCAGGCGTAACGATTGACATTGTATGGAATGATGTGAACAATACAATTCCCCAATTATTGAATTACGGACTTCAGCACGATATGTCCGAGTTGATCAAACGCCACAATGTGCCCGTTCAGAATCTGGAGCCGACAGCCGTCAATGCAATCCGCGATATGTCCGACGGCAAAATGTATGCGCTTCCCATTATCAATAATACCGCCGTTCTGTATTACAATAAGGATCTCTTCGATAAGTTCGGCGTTGCTTATCCGGTGGACGGGATGACCTGGGACCGTGCGATTGATCTGTCCAAACAATTGTACCGATCGGACGGGGGCGTACAGTATTACGGGATGAGGGGCGGTATTCAGCCTCACGCCAACTTAAGTCCGCTTTCGGTTCCTTCGATCGATGCAAAGACAGGGAAACCGACCATTTTAACGGATGACCGCTGGAAAACGTTATTCAGCGAAGTTGTCGAGATGAAAAAGACGGTAGAAAACAAAGCATTGAGCTTTGTGAAAGACCCCAAAGTAGCGATGTCGATCGACTTGGCCAATATCTTTATCAATAACGACATGTCTGCATTGAACTGGGATCTGGTTTCCTATCCTTCTTACAAGGATAAGCCGGGCATAGGTCCGCAGTCGCTGCCTACGCTGTTCGGCATCACATCGGCGAGCAAGCAGAAGGATGCGGCGATGAAGGTGTTAAGCTACTTGCTGTCGGAGGAATCGCAAATGAGCTTGTCCGAAAGGGCTGTCATTCCCATCTTGAAGGATGAAAAGGTGAAGGCCGCTTTTGGGAAAAACAGCAAATACTCAAATAAAAACTTACAGGCCATCGTCAAGATGAACTATGCTCCCATTACCTCGAAGTCAAAATATGAAAATGATATACGTACTATCTATGATAAAGCGATTCCCGATCTTGTAAATGGCAACGTCGATTTGAATACCGCTTTCAGAAATATGGATGATCAAATCAACAAGTTGATCGCGGAAGATCAGGCGAAATCGAAATAAGGCATGGTGATAAGAGTAAGCGCTTCATGACCGGGTGAGCGCTTACTCTATTTGTGAAAGATTGGATCGGGATGGTGTATGCATGGAGTTTGGACAGAGAAGCTGCGTGGGACAAGCGTGGAAGCGATTACATATTAGGGGTGAGGTGAAGTTCATGAGGAAATTTATACGTATCTTGGTAATGTGTTCGTTTCTTACGTTGTCTTTATGTTTGGCCGTGATGATGTCTCCTGCTTATGCAGAAGCGGAGACGGTATATGTGGATGCCTCGCAAGGACAGGACTCGAATACCGGAGGATCGGCCTCCTTGGCCTTTAAGACGCTGGACCGTGCCATCCAGGAAGTTGGCCAAGACGGCGGAACGGTTGTTCTTGTCTCCGATTATACCCTGAATTCGGATTATACCGAGCCGGTGCATAGCGGGGTCATCACATTGACAGCGGATGACGGCATTCAAGATTATGGCGCGGAGCTTTCCTTTCCGGGTTCCAGTCAGAAAGTGTACCGGTTGTCGGGACCTACCGAGTTCCGCAATCTGACGATCGTGACCACCGGTTGGACGGTGTTCGCCGCACAGTTTCATCCGATTGTGTTCGGGGAAGGCATCTCCGCGGTAAGCACGGTCTCGAACGAAACCAGACAAATCTTCGTTGTCGGCGGGTATGAGGCGCCGCATAGCAACAGCCTTGCACTTAATCTGGATTCGCATATTACGATAGACAGCGGCACGTTTTATGCGGTGAGCGGCTTTACTAGAACGAGAGGGATTGCGACACAGACTTATACCGGCACATCGCATATTACGGTGAACGGGGGAAACATTTCGGAAGTATACGGAGCTTCTCTGTACAACCACTTCTCCGGCAGTACGGTCATTCGCGTCACCGGGGGCACCATCGGCAAGGTCAGCGCCGGAGGAGACGTAACCAGGCGGCTGGATGGCACGGCGGACATTGAGCTGCTCGGAGGCACGGTCGGAACGATTGATGTGAATAACGTGGTAGGCGATGCGATGCTTACGCTTGATGGGGTGACATACAGCAACGTTTCGGTTACGTATGCTTCGCAAGCGATTCGAAATCTTGCCGTACAAGCGGGTTCCGAAAAGATCGCAAGATACAATGCGCTGCATTACAGTACAGCTCAGATCACGCATCTGGAACAAATATTCGACAGAGCAGAGAACTTCACTCATGTGTATGTGAGCGAGGGCGCCTCCGGAACCGGCTGCACCGTACAAGAGCCGTGCGGCAGCTTGCAGGATGCCTACGAGTTTATTCGGGTCGCCGGCGGGGTGATCCGTGTCAGTGGTTCCGTCCTTTGGGACTTTGATCCTGTTGTGCCGCTGGCGAATGGGAGAGTGACATTTACGAGCGACGAATCGGGGATCATTGTCTTCCCTAGCGACGCCTATGTCCGGTTTAAAAACGATGTCACTTTCGAGAACATCGAACTGCGGCATGAAGATAGCGTTACGCTGCATGCCGATGGAAGCCAGCTTGTCATCGGGGACGGTGTGGTCACGGACGATCCCGAAGGCATGACTGTGTCCGGCGGCGCGGGCAGTTCTTCTCTTGCGATTTATAGCGGTTCGTTCGAACGGGTCATTGGCGTGGCCGGTCTGGACGGCGCGTATGCCGGTACGGTCGTGACGGCGGTCTATGGGGGAACGATCGGCCTGCTCTGGTCCGGAACAACCGATGCGTATTCGGTTGCGCGTGCCGAAACCTCGGTTTACGGCGGAGACATCGGTACGATTCACTCCTCCGCAGGCCATATTACGGATGCTTACGTTCTGCGTCTGTACGGCGGCAGTGTGAATTCGGTTGTGATGAACCGGCTCGACGGGGATGTGCTGCTGCGGCTGGTCGATGCCGAGGTCAATCAGATCTCCGCATCGGAATGGGGCCAGGGAGAGGCGGTCCGAACGCTGATCTACACGCCTGCCCACGCATCAGTCGTAGCGGGAGTTGCGGCGTTGTTTGACAACAAGATCACGGATCGGTTCGTCTATCTGGAGGATGGCGGCACTGGCAGCGGCAGCCACCCCGGCAATCCGGTCGGCGATCTGAACGCAGCTATCGCCCTTCTGGGTGATGACGGCTATGTCGTCATTAGCGGCAAGTACACCATTAGTTCGGCGTATTCGGTAAACGCACACAATCATCATGTAACGCTGACGTCTTACGACTATGACCGGGATTACAGAGCGGGCGGCGCTGCCTTTGACCTTGGAAGCGACTTATTGCTTGGGGGAGAGACTTCCATTGAGAAGCTCCAGTTCAACGCTCCGGCATTCGCCGTTATATTCGCAATGGGGCATCCGCTGACGATCGGTGAAGATGTGGACACCACGCTCACGCTGGGGAATAAAACGTATATCAATCTCATTGGCGGACACAACCGCAATACAGTGACGCCGGAAATACGTCTTGAGGTGAATAGCGGGAACTGGGCCGTGCTGCGTGGAGGTTCCAATTACAAAGGGGCGCAAGCCGACAATCTGGACATTGAGATTACGGTGAACGGCGGAACGTTCCACAGCTATGTCGCCGCCGCGCCGAGGGACCGGAGCTCGGGCACCATCCAGTTTACGGTGAACGGAGGCGTGTTCAGGCAAGGATTGTTTGTCGTGCATGAATATGTTGAGGATGGCAGCATGGATAACGGCGAGTATGACGTCGAGTTCACGATCAACGGCGGCGAGTTCTGGAAGATGATCGCTCCCGCTCGCAACAAATCAACGATCATGGATGGCACCTTTCACGTGAACCTGAACGGAGGCGATTTCAGCCATCTGACGGACTTCCGCGGTACGGAGGAGTACGAGGGCGACATGACCAGCTTTCTGGCTGTCGGGCCTAACTTCGATATCGATGCGGAACCTCAAGGCACGATCACGTTCACCAACTATATGCGCAGCGGCGCGGACCCGTATATGTTCTACTACAACGGATATTATTACTATACTTCAACGGGCGCTACTTCGATCATTCTGCATAAAGTAGCCAACATTGCGGATTTAAAGACGTCGACGGGATATACCATTCTCAGACCGACTTACGGCCAGAATCTGTGGTCTCCTGAAATTCATTATTTCTCGGCCGCAGAGGTTGGCGAGGAGAATGCCGGCTGGTATATGTTTATCGCATTCGATGACGGGACGACGGCGAATCAGCGGCAGCATGTGGTGAAGGCGCTTGACGGGGACAATCTGATCGGCCCCTGGGGCAATCCGGTCACCGGAGAGGCGAACGTTCCGCTCAAATTACTCAATGAGGATGTCCCGGAATTTAACAACGAAGATTTCGTCGCGGGAACATCCGTCATTCGAATCGGCGGGAAAGCCTATCTGACCTACGTGAGCGAAGTAGGTCGCGGTACGTCGAATTTCCACCAGACCATCAGTATCAGCGAGTTCGAAAATCCGTGGACACTTACAGGAGAGCCTACTGTATTGGTTGTTCCCGAATATGCATGGGAGATGGGCGGCTACGGTCAAAGTTCATCCGACCCCAATCTCTGGTATCCGAAAGTTGTTGAAGGCGCCGCTGCGGTATACGGAGAGAACGGAGAGGTGTATCTTGTCTATACCGGAAGCGGATATTGGACCATTTATTATGCGCTCGGGTATATGAAATTCCTGGGCGGAGATCCGATGGTGGCGTCGAACTGGGTGAAAAACCCGACTCCGATTTTGTCGCTGTCCGACACGATTAACGGCAGCGGGCATGGTTCTTTCTTTACGGACGCAGACGGAACGAAGTGGATCGCCTACCACGCTTATGTTGGCAGAGATACGTCCAGCGGACGATTTGCCTTCGTAGAACCTTACCATGCCGATGAAAACGGGGTCGTTATCGGCAACGGTTCGGGCCACCCGGCTCCGATCGAGACGGAATATACGGTTGCTGTGAACCGCACGCCCCTGTCGGATAAACTATCGGGATTCGGAAACATGGCGCCGGTGATGACATCAATCAGTCTGAACGGGGCGGTAACACCCGCGCAGACAGGTACGACCCAGCAAACGGTCGTAACGGCCACTTACAGCAATAACACGACGGTCGATGTTACTGCCTGGGCGAATTACGCAAGTTCGAACCCGAACGTTGCCGAAATATCGGCTGCAGGGCTCATCCTGTACAAGAACGCCGGCACGACGGTCGTGACGGCGACATATGGAGGACTCACATCGGAAGGTGTGACGATCCAGGTGGTTGGCCCAGCGAGGAGCATGGCCAAGCCGGGCAAACCGGTTCTTGCCGACAACAATGGTTACGATCACGGGATACAGGATGGAATGTACAGCATCACGATGAACCTGTGGCACGGAGAAAATGGCGGGATCTACAGGCTGTATGAGAATGAGGTGCTGGTCGATACGCAAGTTTTGACGGCCCAGAGCCCCGCCGCGCAGACAGCAGTCACTGCGATCAGCGGCAAGCCGAACGGCACGTACCGATACCGGGCGGAACTGGTTAACGCGTATGGCGCCACGAGCAGTGATACGCATGTGGTCACGGTTACGCAAGCGGCCCCGGCCAAGCCGGCATTGGCCCATAATAACTGGGATGGAGACGGCAGCTTTCAGGTGAACATGGACCTGTGGTGGGGAACGAATGGAGTGACGTATCGCCTGTACGAGAACGAAGTTCTGATCGACACCCAGATGCTGCCGGAACGTACGCCATCCGCGCAATCGGCTGTAACGAACATAACAAACAGAGGCTTGGGCAACTATGAGTACCGGGCGGAGCTGGTTAACGAGGCGGGCTTTACGTCAAGCGACAAGCTGATCGTGAATGTCAGCAAATAGCGCGAAATTACGGATGCTTTCGTTCTACGTCTGTACGGGATCATCAGTAAACAGGAATAGTAAAAGGACAAGACGGAGCCCATGCAGGGCTCCGTTCGCCATTATCCTGTCTTCCATTCATTAAAGTAGCGGTCATCAATGTCCTGGGGAGCCAATCGAATCGTCGAGATTTTTCCACGAGATCGTTGACAATAACCCGGATCAAGAGAGGTTGCTCCCGGATACTTATCCCGAACCGGTTGATAGTGGATGATCGCACGGCTGCCTGCCCGGAGACGGCGCAGGCAGAGATGAGGCGAGTGGATTCCCTTGCTTCTTCTTCCAGAGCTGTCGTCATCTTCGCTAAATTCGTAGAGATTCTGCAAAATGACTCATGGATCGCAACTCCTTCCGAGAACGAGTCTGCTCCTATTCCGGTCAATCCGATCTTATCTATGCACAAAGCGACCTCCAGTAGCCAAGGTCGCTTTGTGTTCAACTGCTCCTTACAGCTTGTACAGTTCCGCCGCATTTCGATACAGGATGCGCTCTTGCAACGTCTCATCTATACTCGGCAGCGATGCTAACGGAGCATCGACTTCATGGTAGGGGTAATTGCTGCAATACATCAACGTGTCATGAGCGTGAATGCTGTTCATATATTGATGAAAGATCGCCTCATCCGGCGTTTTTTCCAGTGATGGCGAAGTGACTCGGAAATGCTTGCGGAAATACTCGCTTGGCAGTTGCTTGACCCATGGCGTTTGCACACGCAAGCTTTTCCAATCCAAATCCAATCTCCATAAGTAGGGGGCAAGCCAAAATGCGCCGCCTTCATTCAGTACAATCCGCAGCTCCGGGAATGTCTCGAACGTGCCTTCAAAGATGAGGCTGGCCAGATGCGCCATCATCGCCTGCGTTTGCGATGCCTTCCATTCCGCCAGATGGGTGACATAACCTGCTCCTGTTGTCGGACTGTTCATACCGCCGCCTTCCATCCCCGCATGAATCATCACGGGCAAGTTATGGCGGACGCACGCTTCATAGATCGGGTAATAGAAGCTGTTGCCGAATGGGAGATGCGCGCCGTTGCTGAAAATGACCTGAGCCCATATGCCGCTTCCGGCCAACCGGTCGATCTCCTTGACAGCCAACTGCGGCGCTTGCTTGGTGACGAAGATCGAACCTTTGAGTCTGTTGTCCTGACTGAGCCATTGCTCTTTCGTATGGTCATTGATTGCCGAGCAAATCGCGGCCGCGTAGTGGCTATTGCCGACGCCCTGCATTCCGTAGCTTTCGCCGGTCAAAATACCATATTTAACATGATTGGGATTAAGGTGGTTTTCCTGCAAGGTGGCCAAATCTTTTACACTGCACGCGGGGCCTCCGTTAGGGGTGCCGCTGGGCAAATTGGCGCCGTATGCCGACAAGAGGTCGGCGAGCGCAAGCGGAAGGTATGATTTGATCGCTTTCGTTCCGGTGAAATGATGAATATCGCAATCGATGATGGCCCGGTGCAACTCCGGTTGATTCGCGGCTCCGGATGGACTGGTCGCACTCTCTGTAGCATGCATGAATGTTTCCTCCCTACTGTATAGGCAACTTAACGACGGGTGCTTCATTACTGATGAGGTTTCTTATCTTGATCGGCGCGACGATCGGGCAGGTTGTAGTATTCAGCCGCATTGTAGTATAGGACCCGATCCCACAGCGCATCGTCCATCTTGGGCAGTGCCATCAGCGGCGAGTCGAAATCCCAATGCGGATAGTCGCTGCAGTACATTAAGGTTTCCTCGGCAAACATGCTTTTCATCGATTGATCGAAGATTTTGCGGTTCGGCGTTGCCTCGAACGGCTGTGTCGACATCCGAACATGCTCGCGGAAATATTCGCTCGGCGATTTCTTCATCCATGGCAGTTGAATCCGCTCTTCCATCCAAATCTGATCCAGTCGCCACAAGTAAGGAACGACCCACAGTACGCCAGCTTCCTGCAGCAGCACTTTCAAAGTCGGGAATCGTTCGAAAGTACCTTCGAATATGAAGCTGGCCAGATGCGCCATCATCACTTGCGGCCTGGCGGAGCGTGACTCGATGTAATGGGATACAGGACCGGTATTTGTCGTCGGACTGTTGACGCCCCCACCCTCAGCTCCGACATGGATAGAGAAAGGAAGATTATGGCGTTCACAGGCTTGGTAGATCGGATCGTAGAAACGATTGCCGTACGGAAGTCTCGCTCCATTGTGCACGAGCACCTGCACCATATCGGGATGTTTGCCGAGCCGATCGATTTCTTTCGCCGCCAAATTCGGTTCGTGCTTCGTAACATAGATAGAACCTTTCAAGCGCGCATCTCGCGAAAGCCATTGCTCAATCGTGTAGTCGTTAGTAGCGCAGCAGATCGCAGCTTCATATTCATACTGCAATCGATTGGCGCCTCCGCCTTCGCCGGTCAATATGGCATATTCCACATGGTGCGGGTCCAGGTGATGCTGCTGCATGAATTCAAGCGAACTGCCTGCCGGACCTCCCTCGGGCGGAAATGAATCGACCATTCTGCCGCCTACGCCGCCGTTAAAATGATGGCCCCCGCCTTGCGGGGCGGGCGGAGGCGGCGAATCGCGCCATTGTTTCGATAGATACGCCTTCGTCACATCCAATCCCGTGTAATGATGAATATCGCAGTCGATGATCGATTTTTTTACTTTAGGGCGTATCGACTTATCCTGCTGTACAGCATCCGCCGTTTCCATGAGTGATTCCCTCCATATGAACGAATAATCGCAAGAGCAACAAAGTTTCTAAATCAATTGTACAGATGTTGCGATTGATGCGATATCCGATTGTTGACCGTTAATTGTGGATAGTTTGATCAATTTGAAAAATGGGGGAGAGCGGATCGTTGCAAGCGAGGATCAACCGCGATTCGCTTAACCTGACAACATATGGGAGGTCGAATGCTTCTGTTTGTTGAGATCGTCCCTGTTTTGTGACATAGTTAGGGCAATTGGAACTGTTCAGATGGGGGACATCGACTATGGATATGAAAAATCTGTTAACAAACGAGAAGCCGGATTGGAATCGGGATATGGAGACGAAGCTAAGCCGGTTTCCCATTGTGCTGCACAGCGACCAATGGATGAAGGGAACCGGTCTTCATTATCATCCCGGATTAGAGATACATGTAACGAACGAGGGGGTGGGCACGATGGTGGTCGGCCGCCAAATCTTGCTGCAAGCTCCCCGATCGGTACTCGTTTTTCGAGGTATGGTGCCTCATCAGATGATTTCGAAGTCGTCCTACAAACGCACGGTCATCAGTTGCGACTTTGGCGACGATGACGCGACGACGAACTTGCATCGCTTGGCGGAATTTTCATGGATTCCGCAAGACTCCTGCTTAAGCTTCACGTTAAGTCCCAAGGAATCTGTGGAGATGGAGAGTTTGTGCAAGTCGCTTCAGCGGGAATTGCAGGAGCGGAGAATCGGTTGGGAACGAATGGCTCTGGCCCATGTGCTGCAGATTACGGTTTTCCTGCAGCGTAGTTCGACTGACCCGGAGCATGTCGCCTCCTCTTCCGCAGCGTCGAGAAATATCGATTTGCTACAGATGTGTTCAGACTATGTATGTCGCAATTTGGGAGCCGACTTATCCTTGAGAGCGGTTGCGCGCCGATTTGCCCTCAGCGAAGAGCATCTGACCCGAAGTTTTACCCGAGAGATGGGAATCAGCTTCTATCAATATGTACTCTTGCAGCGTACGGCCGAAGCCAAGAGACTTCTTCGCGAAACACCCGACCTGTCGATCTCCGATATCGCCCATATGATCGGGTTCACATCGTCCTCTCACTTCAGCCGGCAATTCAGAGCGTTGACGGAGGAAACGCCGTCCGCTTACCGGCAAAAAGTGCAATCCACGTAAAACGGGTTTTTACTATGCAAAGAAAACTAGTCAAACATTTGCAATCTTCTGCTTGCTCGCCAAGCACCGGGGGAAGCGTCAGCAAAAATACTGTCGCTGAGTCGGTTCACAGCGGCATTCACAACACAATCGAGGTAGGTTTTGGGGAATGTCCTCTTCAAAAGACGGTTTCTTTTTGTTATGTAAAGTGAAAAAAGGGGCTGCCCGCGGGCGATCGTGTTAGGATTGACGACGGTAGTCTTAAATATTTGGGCTAAGCAGATTTGGTCCACAGCCTATAACCTTCCATGACGATCCTCCATAAGCTGTTGAAGCAAACGAATCCCGTTTCACGGGGCGGGGGGAGCAGATGGGCCTAATAAGCTGTATTATTAAAGCAAATGACCGAACCGGTAAGACCGTCTTCGCTTCTCGCGACTTATTGCGGTCGCTCAGAATCGAAGATGCGCGAAGCATTCGGCTGACACTGGGCAGCAAGTCGACAGATGTAATTGTAAAGTCATTTAGTACAAAAGGACACTCCTTGCGAATCCCTACATCCGTAGCTCGTTTTTTGAAACTTCCGTTCACGGGGAAATGTCTCCTTTCTCGCCAGGAAAACAATGAAATTCGAGTCGGTCCGCTCATCGGAATGCTAACTGCATCTGGAAGTAAGGACAGCTCTGGCAGAAGAGGGAGCGAAGGGATCAAACAGCTGATGAGAGCCGGTAAAGACAGATCGTTCGTCTTCGCCTTCGCCAAAAATGATGTGGATTGGGGCAATGAAACAGTCATCGGCTCTTTTCCCCAGCCTTCCGGCGGCTGGTTGCGCCGGAAAGTTCCGCTGCCCGATGTAGTCTACAACCGGTTCCTGAACCGAAACGAGGAGCGATCGTCGTCCATGGACCGTTTTAAGAGACGGCTCCTAGGCAAAGGCATTCCCGTTTTCAATTGGAGTTTTTTCGACAAAGGGGACGTCTACAAATGGTTGGAAGGAGAATCCGCATACAAATATATCCCTGAATCGATAGTGAGTCCTTCCACAAAGCAGATTAAGCAATTAGTGGAGAAATACCCTTTTATCTATTTGAAGCCGACCCACGGCTCGGCAGGCAGAGGCATTTATCGTCTGGCCTACGTCCCGAAGCACGGTTATTATATCCGGTATCGGCACGGCGGGAAAAATGTGCAAATCCGTTACTCCCGGTTCGATGTCATGATGAACATGATTGAGAAGCGAAGCAATATGAGTCGCTACGTCGCTCAACAAGGCGTCCGTTTGATCGAACTCGACGGCTGCTCGGTCGATTTCCGATTCCATATGATCAAGAATGGCAATAACGAGTGGGTGATTTCCGGTATTGGGGCGAAGAAAGCGGGGAGGGGGAGCGTTACGACGCATGTACGCAATGGAGGAAAACTAATAATGCCGATGCGTTTACTTTCCGGAGTGTTCGGTTCGCGGGCGGGGAAGGTGCTGGACAATGCAAAAAAAACCGTCATCGAGCTGGCGGAGGCGGTCGAGCGCAAATGCCCAGAAACGTTGGGAGAGTTGGGGCTCGATATCGGGCTAGACCGTAGGGGAAACGTTTGGATGTTCGAAGCGAACGCGAAGCCAGGCCATACGATTTTTAAACACCCCTCCATGAAATCGGCAGGCCGCAATTCGTGGGCCCACTTGTTTGAGCATTGCTTGTATCTCAGCAAATTTCGAGGAGGAAGGGGTAATGAAACCGGTAATCGCCATCCTCGCATGGAAAGTAAAAACACCACTTCAGATAAGATTCGATTCGAGAGAAATGGGAAAATACTTTGAGTAATTAGGAGACAGAGGGTATCATTTTGGAAAGCTGGCAGGTACTTCGCACCAAACTAAACGGGTACTTCAGCTCAAACCGGCTGCCGGCGATCGGCAGCCGGTTTGCGTTAAAGGGCAAGATTGCTTCATGAAAAATATGAAAAAAGCGGTTTACCCTGTAATCATCTAGGGCTATAGACGCGAGATCTCCATGCGTCCGATGATTTTTCCCAAGAGTACAATCGGCGTTTCGTCGACAACGATCGCTCATTCCGCGCAAATATATAATGGCGCACGTGACCATCGTACCCGCTACAAACGTGTGATAAGCCACATCTGAAATATTGATCAATTGCAGTCGGATCTATTCCAATCGTTCTCCGATCGGTCGATCGACATCCTCGAAAGGTTCGAGGCAAAAGGTATACATGCCAGCTAACATAATATTCCACCAACAGGGCATATGCATATACGCCATTCTCCGACCGGTAATACAATGTTTCAAAACCATGAGGAGGTCAATAATGGCGAACGCGAAAGCAAGTCCGCAATTTATAAGGTTATGCAATCAATTTGCAAGGATATTAGGAGGCGAACATGAAATCGATCCCGGACCTGTCTGTTTTGTAAGTCGGGCGAGAAGGTTAAGAGCGACAATTTTGGGAAGGCGAACGACTTCGCCTCTAGTTCGCTACCAGCTTTTCTCGTTTGAATCCCTGGACCGGTCGGGCCGTGCCCTTTGCTTGGGGGAAACCGCATGCTTTCAAAACCAAGCCAATCGATTAATCCGTAATCTTCAAAGAAAAGGCATTACGGTTACAGCCCTTCATAACCACTGGTTGAATGAGAGTCCTCGATTGATGTACATTCACTGGGAATCCATCGACAACCCTATCGCATTTGCAAGAAAAAGCAAAGCTTCCATCGCTTTCTTGGGCTAAGCTTCAATCTATGATCGGTACGAAATTGCTGCCTTGATGAGGGGCTCTTCGAAGAAGGATCGGCATTGTATCAAGAGGGGCCATTTTGAGCCCCTCGCGGCCGGTCCGCCGAACAGTTATTCTTCATCTTCCTTCCAACCCATGTTTCTACGTCGCGACGGGTTTTTGAGCAATTTCCTTGCGATCGTATAGCCGATCAAATATGCGGCAGCCGATGTGTTGCCGTCCACTGTAAACGGAATGAGGGAAGCATCGGCTACGATTAGACCAGTTACCCCGTGAACTCGCCCCGAACGGTTGACAACCCCCCCTTTTTCGAGCGGAGCCATCCGCAGAAAGCTTTGCTGATGATGGTTATGTTCGAAATTTTCTTTAATAAAATTTTCCAGCTTTACATCGTCATCAATAACGTCGAGTGTAGGAGATACAAGTCGATAGGAGGAATCGATTCGCTCCAGTTCCAAAGCGATATTCCTAATATAGATTTTGAAAATATTTTTTACGGCATCCAAATCGTTCGAATTGGACAAAAACCCTTCATCGGCCAGCACGATTTTGAGCGGATCTTTATTTTGGATTGCGATCGATCCACTGCTCTCGGGTCGCAAATAAAGGACCGCCACCGTTAATGTTTCGTCGGAGCCGATGCCGATCAGCTGGACGGCTCGTCGAGCTGGTCTTTCCCCCGTAGGGTCGGGCAGAAAGGCTCCGCCAGTGTAAAGGGCGTTCGGATCGTCGGGCGGCAGCGCGCGATCATTGCGATTGGCAGTGAAAACGGCAAAGTTCAGCGTATGATTTTTCAGTCTCTTTCCTACATGCGGATTGTCGAAAATAACGGGGATTCCCGACTTTTTCAACTGTTCGGCCGGTCCGATCCCGGACAACATCAGAAACTGGGCGCTGTTGATTCCCGCAGATATGATAACTTTTTTTCGTGCGTAAGCGCGGACGCAACTTCCTGCCTGCAAATATTCCACACCGATGGCGCGCTTGCGAGAAAAAATTACCCGAAGGGCCGTTGTTCGAAAAAGAACGGTCAGTTTGCGACCATGAGTTCCCCGGCCGGAAGGCGTCATAATATCCGAGGATAAAAACGCGGTTGAAGAGCTTTCCCTTCGACCGTCCGGTTTTTGGTACAATTGCCATCGTGTAAACGGCCCTAAAGGAGTTTCCGGATCGTTGTAATCGACAATATTCGGCAATCCGGTTGCCCTCTCAATCGCGGCGGTCAACTTTTCGGCCATAGACGTCGGAGTGACCGGTGCCTGCCTGATGTCGATTCGGCCATGATATCCGCGCGCTCCGGGATTTTGTGTTTCGCCGTTATATTTCTCCAATCGTTTAAACCTCCGAATTGTCCTTGCGGGGGACCAGAGAGGGCCGAGTAAAGCTTCCCATTGTTTAAATACAGCCGATGTCGGTCGTACATACTGCTCCCCGTTAATGGAGGACCCGCCGCCGGAGAGGCGCCCCGTCGTCCATTCGAAGGACCGGTTGTCGAGATTGGCTTGGGGGATGCCCTCCCCTTGCCAAAAGTATTGGGGAAAGTAGCTTTCCTCAAGTTCCAAAGCAAATGCGGAATCCGCGATGGGTTTGTCTTTGTCGTTATGATCGCCCGCTTCCAAAACAAGCACCGACGTTTTTTTATCATCCGTAAGCGTCTTCGCGATTACGGCACCCGCCGGTCCAGTGCCAACAACAATGTAATCGAAGGATAATGTCCTGTTCAAAGGTAAGCGCTCCTCGTGAATAGATTAATGTAGAATATTACTTCGACATTGTCCCGTGTGCCTATTTTTGCTGCAAGGATCTGACCTCCGTCAACGATAACAGTCCGATCAATGACGGTACCGGCACTTTCTATATTGAATTTTTAACGTCCACCTTTCCATCTCGATCAAGATAGGTTTGCCGCCCAGCATCTTTGCAATAATCACCGACAGGCTATCGTCCCTGGCGGCTACGCAGTCGTGGAGCACGTAGCTGGTCACTTGATCGACCAGATCTAGGATGATGGCTGTCACTTCAGGGACAGCAGAAAGCTCTTATATGTTAAAAAGAGCCGCGATTTACACGGCCTTTAATGTGATAATGTTCTGTCCATCATTTGCTTGGAGCCTCAAAGAATTCGATAGGATTACCTGCCGGGTCTTAAATATCTCATTTCCGACGATAAATCGGCGCTGAGTGCAATCAAGATGAGCATCCATCAAACTGCATTAGTTCTAATTTTCTCAAAATCATAGCCAGTCCCTGTGCCACCGGAACACCCCAGGAAGGGCAGGAACCACAACACGGTGCACCATGGTCGGGTCAGCCGATGCGGCGGGAGCGGGCCAGAGCCAACCTAGCGAGGACCATACCGACCAGCCCCAACTTATCAGTGAGGAAGCCTTGCGAACGTAAATAAATTGAACGGCAATTACATACACAATTCTCGTCTTCAGTAAAGGGTAGGAATAGGGGGGCACGCTACAGCATCAACAAATCTTGAATCAATGCCATAAAACATCCAAAATGCTCCATTCCACCTATAACCTGAAATTTCACCGTACTCTACGCGAGTTGGATAAAACCAGAAATTGTCGCCATTCAGGAGCCAGACATATGTGTATTGATATAAACAATCAACTACATATGAAACATCAGGTTTTGGGGGGATGAATGCAGGTGGGGGATATTGTGGTTGCCTCATGGACACCTGAGGTTGTGGTATAAACATCATTGATTTCCACTCCTTTAAATAGGTATTCATCATGGTAAATTCAAACGTACTGCATGCTATGTGGGCTAAGAACTAATTGATTGTGCGAAAGCCTAAGTATTAATTTTATATTTTAGGCAGTTTACCCATTAAAGGTCGGCAGCCTTCATTACGCTAACGGCAGGATAGTTGGTCTCATTCGAGCACGCCGTTCTAATACAAGTGAAACCGTAATCGCCCTCCAATTTTCTCATCACGAATGTACTTGACGTACGGGATTTGCTCGGACTAGCGTCCGGAGAAGAAAGCTCTTGCAACGATCAAGCGGAACGAACAGGAGGCGGGTGCGAATGAGAAGCAAGCTGCGCGTTACCATCTGGAATGAGTTTTGCCATGAGAAGACGAACGATACTTTCCGCACCATTTATCCGAGCTATGGGTCGTCGATTCCTCATGGCAGCACGAGCCTGTGGAGGTATTGGTTGACTGGATACACCTATGGGGGAGATAATTCACAGCTGCAGCATTTCCTGGAGGAGGGAGTCGTCGGGACGAATTATCTGGACTATGATTTCTCTGACAGCCTGGAGCTGGATCTGCGTGATCTGGATTAGAAAAAACGAGAGTATAGCAGCAGAGGACAAGGAAAAGAAAGCCCTGCAGTCCTTCCTCCGCATGCGCCAGGGCGATAATGCCGCACTGAAAGCGACTTACGTGAAGAATCGACTCTCGATCCTCAAAGTAAGTGCAATAGGGGTTATTTCAGAGGACCTTGCAACGGGCTATGAGTTTGACCCTCAACTGTGCCTCGTTCCGTTGGCCCATATTGGCGCTCAAAACCGGCCATTTCCCAGATCCCTCCCTTCCAGCCTGAGCTGGGGCGTGATGAGCGAGCCTCAAGTGCGCTCAAAAGCAGAGGTGCATTTAAAAAAGCCAAACGATATGAAACCAGACATCCTGCGCGGAAAGTCGTCTCGTTTCATACTGTCGATATGATTGTCCGATCCTTATAATTAGGAGCATCAGGGGTCGGGACGGTGCAGCTTGCGAAATTTGGCGGGCGTTACGCCGGTTTTTTTGACAAACATGTCATTAAAGTTGTTTGCGCCGGAGTAGCCGACCTCCTCCGCGATTTGCAGCACGGTTTGGTCGCTATTGATCAGCAAGTCTTTGGCAATTTCCAGACGGGTGTCGAAAAGCTTCTGCTTAAAGGAGGTGTTGTAGTATTTGTTCAACACCCGGTTCGTTTGCCGGGGGCTTAAGTTTAATTGGGCGGCAAGCTCCTCCAGGCTGCCGATCGGCTGGCGGTCGTGAAAAAACATGTCGATGATGCGTGTCCGCATGTCATCCTTCTGTTTGTTCGGCAGTTGATAAGGATACGTTTCCAGCTTGACCGATCGAACGAGATGGAGGATCAGCAGCACGAACAAACTTTGAATACAGGAATAACGGCCGAGCGAAGCCGTATCCAGCTCTTTCTTCAACCCATGCAGCAGTCCCGCGATCGTCCCGTCGTCTTGAAACCGATAATGGCGGATCGCCTCCAAGGTGGCGGCAATGTCACGCGTTTCCGGATCGAGTCCGCGACGGCCCGAGCCGGTTGCCCGTGTATAGTTGAATTGCACGATATAGCGCCGGATGGGATGACTAGGGGCTTCCTTGAACCGGTGATACACTTCGGGTCCGAAGATCAGCACGTCGCCGGATTGGACCGGAATTTCGTCGGTGTCCACGATGCAGCTGCCCCGTCCGGATAAAAAGCAGTGAACCTCGAAGGCATAATGGTTATGGTTTTTCGGCCAAACGTTGAAAGGGTCCGGCCCGAAGCTGGCATCCAGCAGAAGCTCCAGGCGCAGATCGCCGATGTTCGCTGTAATCTTCAAAGATTCGTACGACAGGCTGTTGTCCGAATGGTAAGACATGAAGGCTCGTCCTTCCCTCTCTATGCTAACGTAACCATTCGGCCTGCACCGGTCGAATTCCTGCTGGCGGCAACGCGCTGAAGGGAGGGGCATATATGGAAAACAAGGAGTGGTTGTCGATGACGGAAAAGGCAACACGTATCGGATACTGGCCGTTGCGAACGAATACGGACGATGTGACCGAACACAGACGTCACGGAGTCGGACAGGCCGTTACGTTTAACAAGGAAGGCGCGGTGTTTGACGGCATCGGCTCGGCGGTGTCGCTGCCGGTAACGGAGGAAACGAACGGCAGCCGTCCGTTCAGCCTGTCGCTGCAGTTTCAGGTGAAGGACGGCAAAGGCTTCCTGCCGGGCGGCCTCGCCAGCGTGTACACGGTGGAGAAGATGGAAGGCTGGCACTTGTCGGTGCTGACGCAAGCCGGCGTGACATCGACCCAGTCCAACTGGCGCAATCTGCAGTTCGGCTGGAGTACGGCGAAGGGTGAAGACGTCTGGCGCGACTGGGGCAGCCCCGGCAATGGCCGGATGATCAGCGCGCTGTGCGTGCATGACGGCCATCTGTACGCCGGCACGTTCGACAACGCCGTCGATAACCGCGGCCGGGTGTTTCGTCTGGACAATGCGACGGGCGAGTGGATGGATTGCGGCTATCCCGACGACAGCAACTCAGTCTATGCGTTCGCCGAGTTCAAAGGCCATCTGTACGCCGGGACGATGCGTTACCGGGCGGGCGGCTCGTCCTTGCCGGATTCGCCGAATATCGAGCCCGGTGGCCGCGTGTATCGGTACAAGGGCGGGCAGGAGTGGGAGCTGTTCGGCGAGCTGCCGGTGCCGGATAACGACAGCGTGGGCGCGCTCACGGTTTATGACGATCGACTGATCGCGATGTCGTTTTACCCGCACGGCGTGTTCGCCTACGACGAGCACGGCAACTGCAAGCCGCTTGGCGCGCCCGGTCCGGCGGGCAACATCCGCACGTTCAATTTGGCGCCGCATCAGGGCGATTTGTACATCGGCTGCAACAGCAGCGGCGGCGTATACCGGCGCAAGCTCGACGAGCCGTGGACGTATTGCGGCAATGTGCCGACCTGCTCGCAGGTGTACTGCTTCTCGACGTTCCACAACCGGCTGCTGATGGGCATCTGGCATGAAGCCCGGATGCTGCGTTACGAGGGCGGCACGGAGTGGAGCGATTACGGGCTGATGGACGAGGAGCTCGAGGTGATGGGCGTCTCGGTGTTCAACGGCAAGCTGTACGGCGGCACCTTGCCGGGCGGCTTCGTGTATCGCTACAACGGAGAGCGGAATTGGGAGAAGATCGCCGTTCTGGAGGAGCCTGACCCAAATATCCGCTACCGCCGCGTCTGGTCGATGGCGGTGTACAACGGCAAGCTGTTCGCCGGCACGCTGCCGAGCGGCAAGGTGTGGAGCTTGAGCCGCGATCCGCTGGCGACGCATGACACATCGCTCGCCGACGGCTGGCATCGCGCGGTCGTGACATACGACCGGAGCAAGCTTGAGCTGTACGTGGATGGCGCACTCGTGTCCGAGGCGGCCTGCGACGCCGGAACGATCGACAGCGCGGCACTGGCCGGCTTGCCGCTCACGCTCGGCAAAGGGCCGCAATGCCACTTCTCCGGCGTCATACGCGAGGTCGAGCTGTTCGCTGGCGTGCTGACCGCGGACGAGGCGGCGCGCTTGTCCGGAAAGGGGGCCGGCGCATGAGCTACGATGCGGCAACGTGCTTCTTCTCCATCGTCGAGTACAAGGGCTATATGCGGGAGGTCGCGGGCGGCGGTATACGGTAGCAACGAATGTGACGCGCAGCTTCGACTTCTTGGAATGGAAACGCGACATGCAAAGCTCGAAATCGGGCTTTCCGTTCTCGTCCGTCAACATATGCTCGCCGTCAATAATCGTTCCGGAGTCAAACGGAGGATCAAGCAGCTCCGGATATTTGGCTGTCATCTCGATATTGTGCCGACTAAACATGCGAGGTCGAATCCAAATTGGACACGAGGGTACGAATGCCATCCAATTGTAATTCTGAGAAAAAGAAGGATCGATGAATGGGGTATTGTGTTTACTGTACTGAAGCAACATCGGAGCACTAAATATTATCAAACAACTAATGCTCTATTCTACATAAATCGAGTAGCAGGGGGCGGCTAGCCCCCGAGCTCCCACACCGCCGTACATGCGGGTCCGCATACGGCGGTTCCAAAAGATTAACGAAATTCCAAGTAACGAGAAAGTAGACTTTTCAGCCCTTTCGCTTCCCAGTAGGAAGTCGGAAGGGCGTTATTTGTGTTCCGGGACATTTCCAAAGCTCCGCGGCGTGAGTAGGCCATCACGAAGAAGGCCCACTCCGGTACACCAAGCTCGGAGCTCACGGATGCGCGTGCGGACTCCTTTCCACTGTTTCCATAGGCACATGCGGAGGCGTCTGCGTATCCATTGGTCAACTTGTTCGCAGTGCGACTTGGCTGAGGCCAGTTGGAAATAGCCGATCCATCCCGTCACATTGCGATTCAGCCGTGAGATTCGGTCTTCCATCGACATCGGCCTAGTTCGGTTGGTTTTCTCCCGTACCTACTCTTTGAATCGCGAGATGGTCCAAGGCGCCAACCGAATCGTGGCCTGATGGTGGAATGTGAAGCTAAATCCCAGAAACTTGCGGTACATGGCCGCGCCACTGCGCTCTTTTCCCGGTTCATCGAGTTTACAAGCGATGGGCTGCCCTAAACTCAGACGGCGTCGTCTGCAGCTTTTTGACAAACAGCCGGCTGATGTACGAGCCGTTGCGATATCCGCATTTTTCTGCGATGTCTTCCAGGTTCAGGGTCGTTTCCTGCAGCAGTTTGCAGGCTCGTTCCAGACGCAAGGTCGTCAAATAATCATGCGCGGTCATTTTAAAGGCAGCCGTAAAGCGCCGGGAAAATTGCACGGGTGTCAATCCGTAGGCAGAAGCGACCCTGTGCAGGTTCAGCTCTTCGAAAGCGTGTTGACGAATGGTCAGCGCCGCTTGATCCATGAGCGGGTCTGTGGTGGGCCTGTCGAGACGAAGAGGGACAAGATGGCGCTCCGTCATAAACATAAACAGCAAATCGTCAACCATGTGCTCGACCCATCGAAGGACTGGCTTCTGGACGCTGGCGTGCGGGAACGAGCGCAAGTAGCCGAAGACGGATTGCAGGCGGTTCGTACGCGCCAGCGGCAGATGGCAAGGCAGCAAATGCCGTTCGGCCAGCGCCGCAGATACCACTTCTCCCGTATCGCGGTGAACCCAATCGAAATGAAAATAATGAAACGACAGCGGCATCCTGATGCTGCGCTGAAACGACGTCTCCGGCGGACATAACACCAGATCTCCGGCGGAACCGATCCCCTGCTCGTCCCCAATGCGATA